>JBIKLV010000068.1:0-20222 GCA_044359585.1 Sulfuritalea sp.
GGCGTCCCCATAGCCTTTACCGAGTGCGTCCCCGACATGTTGATCTTCGGGGGTTGGGGGAAGTCCGTCCAAAATTCGCCTATTTGATCAAAATTTGATCAATCGCCCCCGCTCGCATCACCATCAACCCATCCAGCATATCTGCGCAGCCAATTCACGGGGGCTGGTGAAATATTCGGGCTAGCCGTCCGGGGCATGCCCTTGTACTGCCCGTGCGCGCTGACTCCGGCGCCGGCCGGTTCCGCGCCGGAGGTCGAGAGTTCGGCGCGGATGCTGGTGTTCTGCGCCACGTCGTCGTATCCGAGTCGGCCCTGGTCCAGGGTCAGGCGGTCGATGTGGACGCGTGCATCCTCGTCTTTTTTGCTCCAGGTCCAGCCGCCAGTTGATCGCCAGCGCGCGCCCGGTCCGCTCCGTCGCCATGCGTTCGATCGGGCCGCGCAACCAGTTCCAGCCGAAGATGGCGATGAAGGTCGCCGCCAGCACGATGGGCGCGAGCAGCACTCCGGCGATCCATTTGAACGAACGAAGCAACGTCATCGCGGTCTGGCGAATGAAGCGGAATTCCTGCCGGCAATGGGCGGCGGGAACTTCCGCAGAGTATTCATGGCGGACTACCTCGTTTCTGTACTGCAACGTAAACATGCCGGACCACGCCTGAATCGGAAATGGAGGACGGCGTGGCCACTGTGCTGCTCAGTGCCCGATCTATCTGGCTGTCTATAATGTCCGGCAACCCGTCGACCTGAATTGCACATGCCCGAAAAACTCAAACTGGTTTCCTGGCGCGACATCCTCTTCATTGCGCTGCCGTCACTGTTGCTCGCGGTGGCAGCGTTCTGGCTGGCGGCGCAATTCATCAAGCCGGCGCCGCCGGACCGGCTGCTCGTCAGCACCGGCGGCGAGGCCGGCGCCTACCTGCGCTTCGCTGCCCGCTACAAGGATGTGCTGGCTCGCTACGGCGTCGAACTGGTGGCATTGCCATCCGCCGGGGCGACGGAAAACCTGCAACGCTTGCGCGACCCGAATTTCGAGGTCGATGCCGCCTTCATCCAGGGCGGCACGGCGCGGCCGGGCGAGGACGACGAGCTGGTTTCGCTGGGCGATTTCTACCATGAGCCCTTGTGGGTCTTCCATCGTGAGGCGGCCCTGCGCGGCGGCGACAAGTTGCTCGACCTCAAGGGCAAGCGCATCGCGGTGGGTGGCGCCGGCAGCGGTACGCAACACCTTGCGCTGGAGCTGCTGGCGGCGAACGGCATCGATGCCGGCAACACGAAACTGGTCGAGTCAGGAGGGCTGGGCCTGGTCGACAGCCTGCAGAAGGGCGAGGTCGATGCCGTGTTCGTGGTCGGCCCGACGCAGTCGGCGCTGATCTGGACGCTGCTTTACACGCCAGGTGTGCGCCTGATGAGCCTGACCCATGCCGAAGCCTATGCGCGCCGCTTTCCCCATCTGGTGCGCCTGGTGCTGCCGCGCGGGGCGATCGACCTGGTCGAGGACATCCCGCCGCAGGATGTGCAACTGGTATCGCCGACGGCGACCTTGCTGTTGCGTGATGGCACGCATCCGGCACTGATCGACCTGCTGATGCAGGCGGCCAGCGAGGTTCATGGCGAGCACGGCGTGTTCCAGAAACCCGGCGAATTTCCGCACGCCGGGCACAGTGTGTTTCCCTTGTCGAAGGAGGCCGCGCGCTACTACAAATCGGGCAAGCCCTTCCTGCAGCGCTACCTGCCGTTCTGGGCGGCTACGCTGATCGACCGCATGGTGGTGATGGTGGTGCCGCTGCTGGCGGTGCTGATCCCGCTGTTCAAGTTCGCGCCACAGATTTACGGCTGGCGCGTGCGTTCGCGCATCTACCGGCGCTATGGCGAACTCAAGTTTCTCGAAAACGAAATCAGCGAAAATCCGGCCGCGCACAGTCGTGCCGAGTGGCTGGAAAAGCTCGACCGCATCGAGGCCGATGCCAGCCACATACGCACCCCGCTGACCTTTTCCGACATGCTCTACACCCTGCGGGTGCATATTGATCTGGTGCGGGACATGATCCAGCGCCGTACGCCGGGATAGATCGCCGTAGCGCCAGCGCCGACTTTTGGAGCCGGCTCTAAAGGCGGCGGATCTTGTCCATCAGCGCCGTGGTCGAGCGCTCGTGGATGAAGGGGATGGAATGCACGCTGCCGCCCCAGCCAATGACTTCGCGGTAGCCGACGATCTTTTCCACGGGCCAGTCGCCGCCCTTGACCAGCACGTCCGGACGGCAATCGAGGATGCGCTGCAGCGGCGTATCTTCGTCGAACCAGGTCACCAGCGTCACGGCGTCGAGCGCGGCGAGCAGCGCCATGCGGTCGGCCAGCGGATTGACCGGGCGGTCGTCGCCCTTGCCCAGCCGCCTGACCGAATCATCGGAGTTGGCGGCGACGATCAGCGAGGCGCCGAGGCTGCGCGCCTGCGCCAGGTAGGTGACATGGCCGCGATGCAGGATGTCGAAGCAGCCGTTGGTGAATACCAGCGGCCGCGGCAGTTCCGCAATGCGGCGCGCCAGGTCGGCGGGCGCGACAATCCTGGCTTCGAAGGCCGGCGCCGGATAGTCCAACGTCGCCTCCTTACTTCTTCGCTTCCGGCTTGGCGTCGCGCGGTTCGGGCTTGTTGTCCAGCGCCTTCGCCTGTTCCGGGCTGATGATCTCGAACACGCGCACCACCTTCTGCACGCCGCCCGTGGTGCGGGCGATCTCCACGGCATCGTTGGCTTCGGCCTGGGTGACCAGGCCGAGCAGGAAGACGACGCCGGCTTCGGTCACCACCTTGACGTGGTTGGTCGCGAACTTGTTGGAATCGACGAAGCGCGCCTTGACCTTGGAAGTGATGTAGGTGTCGTTGCTGCGCGCGCCGAAGCTCGACGGGCCGGCGATGGCGAGTTCGTTGGTGATCGCCTTGACGTTGGGCACGCCCGTGGCGAGCTTTTCGATGTCGGCCTTGACCTGCGCGTTGGGCGCCTCGCCGGTGAGCAGCAGCATGCGGTTGTAGCTGGTCACATTGACGTGCACCTTGTCGCCGTGCTTTTCGCTGATGCGGTTGCCGGCGCGCAGCTCCATGCCCTGGTCGGACAGGTAGGTCTCCGAGTTGCGGCGATCGGTGATCAGCAGGGCGCTGGTGCCCACCCCCACCGCGGCGGCGCCGAAGCAGCCGGCGAGCACCGGCAGGCAAAGGGCGAGCAGGGCGGCGTTGCGCAGTCGGGTCAGGGTATCGTTTCGTGTCTTCATTGGATTTCTCCCAGTATCAAGGCGTCGATGCCGTCGCACAGGCAGTGGATGGTGAGCAGATGGACTTCCTGGATGCGCGCGGTGCGATCGGCCGGCACACAGAGGTGGATGTCGTTGGCGGCAAGCAGGGCCGCGATCTTGCCGCCCTGCTTGCCGGTGAGGGCGACCACGCAGATACCCTTGGCATGCGCGGTGCGGATCGCCTCGATCACGTTGGGCGAATTGCCCGAGGTGGAGATCGCCAGCAGCACGTCGCCGGGCTTGCCGAGGGCCTGGATCTGCTTGGAAAAGACATCCTCGTAGCGGTAGTCGTTGGCGATCGAGGTCAGCGTCGAAGTGTCGGTGGTGAGCGCGATGGCGGCCAGTGGCGGGCGTTCCTTTTCGAAACGGTTGAGCAGTTCGGCGGCGAAATGCTGCGAGTCGGCGGCGGAACCGCCGTTGCCGCAGGCCATCACCTTGCCGCCGGCCGCCAGGCTGTGGACCATGCGGCGCGCGGCGGCTTCGATGGGGGCGGCCATCGCGGCCATGGCCGCGCGCTTGGTGTCGGCGCTGTCGGTGAATTGTAGGTGGATGCGATCGATGAGGGACATGGAGCGGATCGTTTGAATGAATGGATAGGGATCGGGCGAGGATAGCGGCGCCCGGCACGGCGTCGAGGCCGGAACAGGGGGCCTAGAGTACAACAAATACTTCGATCAGCACCCGCTGCCAGGGGTTCCGGTGCTGGCGCATTTTTGCGATGCGGGCGTCCACCGGTTCGCCCCGGTCCATGGCGGCGGCGACGCTGCGATTTTCTGCGCGCGGCAGATAGCCGAGTTTCTGGCCGCGCCATTCGACTCGTACGGCGTTGCCGTCGTGGGTGTTTTCCGGTTCGCGCACCAGCGTCAGGCGGTCGCCTTCGCGCATGTCCTGCCACAGTGCTTCGCCCGCATGGTACTGGAAGCCCGCCAGCGGCGAACTCTGCACCAGGATGCGGACCTCGCCGGCCAGCGCGGCGAAGGCAAAGGCGAGGCCGCAGCAAAGGGCGCAGATCCGGCTAGTCGGCGGAAAACGCATTGCGCAGCCATTGGATGTCGTGTTGGTCGGTGCCGTCGAACAGCACGCAGTCGAAGCGGCAGGGGGTCTCGCCGTGGCGCAGCAGCCAGTGCCGCGCGGCGAGGATCAGGCGTGCCTGCTTGGCGCCGGTGATGCTTGCCGCCGCGCCACCGAAATCCCCGCGGCTGCGCAGGCGCACCTCGACGAACACCGTGGTGCGGCCGTCGCGGCAGACCAGGTCGATTTCGCCGCCGCGCACGCGGAAGTTGCGTTCTACCAGCGTCAGGCCCTGCTTCTGCAGATAATCGGCAGCCCGTTGCTCGGCGGCCGCGCCCTTGGCTTGCCTAGGGTCTGTTCTCATTCAGGCGACGGTCGCGAAGGGGGCGAATCGGGCGCAGTGCAAGGCGCGACCGACGCGGTTGGGCCGATCCCCAACGAGGAGGAAGCAACGCCGCAGTGCGCCCGATTCGTACCCTTCCCTTCGGGTTGCGCCCCAATCCGGCGTCTGCGGCGTTGTCGGGCTTGGCAATGGAACAACCATTGCCAAGCCCTCCGCCTTGCATCCATCTGGATTGGGACGCAACGCGATCCGCCGGCTGAATGAGAACAGACCCTACTGGTCATCGGACTACAATCCGCAACATGGAAAATGCATTGTATGTCGTCGCCACACCGATCGGAAACCTGGGCGACATCAGCCTGCGCGCGCTGGAAACCCTGCGCGGCGTCGACCTGGTGGCCTGCGAGGACACGCGCCACGCGCGCCACCTGCTCGACCACCATGGCATCAAGGTGCCCACGCTGGCGCTGCACCAGCACAATGAAAACGAGGCCGCCGACAAGTTGGTGCGCCTGCTGGGCGAGGGCAAGTCCATCGCGCTGGTGTCGGACGCCGGCACCCCCGGCGTCTCCGATCCGGGTGCACGCGCCGTGGCGGCGGTGCGCGCCGCCGGCTTTCGCGTGATTCCGCTGCCGGGGGCGAACGCGGCGATCGCCGCGCTGTCGGCGGCGGGGCTCGTCGATCCGCGCTTCCTGTTCGTCGGCTTCCTGCCCGCAAAAGTCGGCGCTCGCCGGACGGCGATTGCGGAACTTGCGCCAGTCGATGCGGCGCTGGTGTTCTACGAAGCACCGCATCGCGTGGCAGAGACCGTCGCCGAACTGGCGGAACTGCTCGAACCGCAGCGCGAGATCGTCATCGCGCGCGAACTGACCAAGCTCTTCGAGCAGATCGAGCGCATGCCCTTGGGCGCCGCCACGACCTGGCTCGCAGCCGACGCCAACCGCCAGCGTGGCGAGTTCGTGCTGGTGGTCTCGGCGCCGCCGGCACGGCTGGGCATGGATGCGGAAACCGAGCGCGTATTGGCCATTCTGCTCGCCGAATTGCCGATCAAACAGGCGGCCAAACTCGGGGCCGAAATCACCGGTCAGCCGAAGAACGCGCTTTACGCGAGGGCGCTGGAGCTGAAAGACGGCCCCGTATAATTCGCCCATGCAGACAATCACCCTGACACGTCCCGACGACTGGCACCTGCACCTGCGCGATGGCGCAGCACTGGCTGCCGTGCTGCCCGACACCGCGCGCCGCTTCGCCCGTGCCATCGTCATGCCCAACCTGAAGCCGCCGGTGACCAGCGTGGCGCTGGCGGCGGCCTATCGCGATCGCATACTCGCCGCGCTGCCGGCGGGGATGAATTTCACACCCTTGATGACGCTATACCTGACCGACAACATGCCGCCGGCGGAGATCGACGCGGCCAGGGCCAGCGGCTTCGTCCATGCCGTCAAGCTCTATCCGGCCGGTGCCACCACCAATTCCGATGCGGGCGTCAGCGACCTCAGGAAGTGCGCGGCGACGCTGGCGCGCATGGAAGCGCTGGGCGTTCCGTTGCTGGTGCATGGCGAGGTGACCGATCCGGCGGTGGACATCTTCGATCGCGAGGCGGTGTTCATCGAAACCGTGTTGCGGCCACTGCTGCAGGATTTTCCGGGACTGAAAGTCGTCCTCGAACACATCACCACGCGTGACGGCATCGATTTCGTCGCGGGCAGCGGCGCCAACGTCGCCGGCACGCTGACGGCCCATCACCTGCTGCTCAATCGCAACGCAATATTCGCCGGCGGCATCCGTCCGCATCACTATTGCCTGCCGGTCCTGAAACGCGAGAGCCATCGCCGGGCACTGGTGGCGGCGGCGATTTCGGGCAATCCGAAGTTCTTCCTCGGCACCGATTCCGCGCCCCACGCGCTGCGCACCAAGGAGGCAGCCTGCGGCTGCGCAGGGTGCTACACGGCGAATGCCGGCATCGAACTCTATGCCGAGGTCTTTGACGCAGAAAGCTCGCTGGACAAGCTCGAAGCTTTTGCCAGCCATTTCGGTCCCGACTACTACGGCTTGCCGCGCAATACGGCGATCATCACGCTGCGGCGCGAAGCGATGGCCATTCCGGCGAGCCTCGACTACATCGACGGCGACCGGCTGGTGCCGCTGCGGGCCGGCGAGACGGTGGCCTGGCGGCTGGCCTAGTCGCCGTGGCGTGAGCGCCGTCCCGCAAGGGGATACCGCTTTGCATAACGTTTCGACCCTGCATCCGCTGTCGGGCTTTTTGGCCCCCTGGCTGGCCGAGGGCGTGCCGGACATCGAAGCACTCAATGCCTTCGCCGCTGCACGGGGCATCCGTGCCGGCGGCGGCAGTCCGCTGTGCTTCGTTGCACCCCCCGACGATGCCGAAGGCTACGAAGAACGTGCCTACCGGCGCGGCGAGGTCGCGACGCGTCCCGGCAACCGCCACGACCTGTTCAATGCCCTGATCTGGCTGGCATTCCCCTTTGCCAAGGCGGCGCTGAACCGGCGCCACCATCGGGCCCTGGTCGAGGCACGCGCCGCAGGCTGTGCCCGGCGCGGGGCGCTGCGCGACGCGTTGACCCAGTTTGACGAATGCGGGGTGATCCTCGCCGGCACAGCGCCGGAGTTGTGGCAGGCACTGCGCGCCCACCGCTGGCATTTGGCCTTTGTCGAGCGACGCGCGGAACTGCTGCGCACGACGCGCTTCATTGTCTTCGGCCACGCCAGCCACGACGCCCTTGCCGCGCCCTTCGTCGGCCTTTGCGGCAAGGCGCTGTTCGTCGAAGTCAGTTCGACGTGGCTGGACTTGCCGCCGGCGCAGTCTCTCGATCAACTTGATGCGCGCCTGGCGGCGCTGTTCGACACCGGCGAATTCTCGCCGCGTGACTGGCAGCCGCTGCCCTTGCTCGGAATCCCCGGCGCCACCAGCGACAACGAACAGCCGGATTACTACGCCGACACGCGCCAGTTCCGTCCGCCGCGTACAATGCGCCCGGGAAGTTCGCCAGGCAACCGCTGATCACGAAAGTGGTTGGAGGAAAGTCCGGGCCCCACAGGGCGGAATGCCGGCTAACGGCCGGGCGCTATAAGTTCGGCGGCGCAAGCTGCGGGACCCAAGGCGACAGACAGTGCAACAGAAAGATACCGCCTAAGCTCGACTTTGGCGCCCGCGAGGGCGGCAAAGTCATTTTCTGAAGAGCAGCTTGCTGCGATGAAGGAAGGAAAGAGCCGGTAAGGGTGAAATGGTGAGGTAAGAGCTCACCGCGTTTCCAGCAATGGAAGCGGCATGGCAAACCTCATTCGGGGCAAGGCCAAATAGGGGAGCATTGGCGTGGCCCGCGTTGCTCCCGGGTAGGCTGCTAGAGGCCATTGGCAACAATGGTCCCAGAGGAATGGTTGCCCACGACAGAACCCGGCTTATCGGCGGACTTCCCACCACCGCGCAGCGGTGGTGGGGTTCCAATGCGCCATCCCCCGACCCCCGTCCCACGGTCGGCTTTGCACAGCCGGCCGGCTGTGGCGGCGCGGAGCAGTGCTCCGCGAAACCCCGCCTTCGCCCCGTGGAAGGGGGCGACTGAATTGGCCGCCTGCGGCGGTTCAAAAAGAGCGGAAAATCGGCGCTTGCCGGTCCGGTCGGGCGCCACGGGACGGAAGGGGAGCGCATGTCACTCGAGGTAATGGCCATCGTGCTGTTCGCCGCGGCGCTTCATGCGACGTGGAACGCGCTGGTGCGCGCCTCCGCCGACAAGTTTCACGATACGGTCCTGATCGTTTTCGGCGCGGGCGCCGTCGCCGCCTTGCTGCTGCCGTTCCTTCCCGTTCCGGCGCCGGCGAGCTGGCCCTACCTGGCGGCATCGGTGGTGATCCATGTCGCCTATTTTCTGCTCGTTGCGTTCGCCTACCGGGTCGGCGAACTGAGCCTGGTCTATCCGTTGATGCGCGGTTCGCCACCGGCGATCACCGCGGTCGCCGGTGCGCTGCTGATCGATGAGTCGCCTGCCCTGGGTGGCTGGGCGGGAGTCTTCCTGATTTCGTTTGGCGTGCTGGTCCTCGCCGGCGATTTCTGGCGCAGTGGGCGGTTTCGCGCCGCGCCGATGGCCTTCGCACTGGCAACCGCGGCGGTGATCGTCGTCTATACCCTGGTCGATGGGCAGGGCGCGCGTCTCTCCGGGAATGCGTTCAGCTATACGGCCTGGATGTTCCTGCTCACGGCCCCGTTGTTGCTGGTCACCGTCGCCGCCGGCCAGCGGGGCGGATTGTTGCCGCGGCTTCGCCGCGGCTGGCGCCGAGGATTGCTCGGCGGAACCTGCACCCTCGCCTCATACGGCCTCGCGCTCTGGGCGATGACCGTGGCGCCGATCGCGCTGGTCGCGGCACTGCGTGAAACTTCTGTGGTATTTGCCGCGCTGATCGCCGCCGTGTTCCTCAAGGAACCGATCACGCGCATACGGGCGGTGTCGATCATCCTGGTGTTCCTGGGGGCGGTGGCGATCAAGACATCCTAGGCCGCCGTCGCGAGCTTCAGCGTACCAGCAGCACCGGCGTTTTTGACAGATGCACCACCTTCATCGCCACCGATCCGAGCAGCGTGCCGGTCAGGCCGCTGTGGCCGTGGGTGCCGAGCACGATCTGGCTGCAACCGTGGGTATCCGCAAAATCGGTGATGGTCGACGCGGCGTCCCCCACCATCACGTGCAGCTCCGGCGTGACTCCGGACGCGACGAGGGCGTCACGCGCGGCACCAAGCGCCTTCATGCCGGCTTCGAGGTGGAACTCGCGAATCGTGTCGGCATTGATGAAGCGGCCGATGTCGTTGGGCAGCATCGGCTGCACGTTGATCAGTTTGATCTGCGGCGCATCGCGCCATTCGGCGAGATGCTCGGTAATCCATGCCACCGATTTCAGTGCGACTTCGGAGCCGTCGATGGGCACCAGCCAGTTCTGCGTCATGTTCAGCCTTTCGATGAATCCGTGATTTCGATGGAGGCGCGCGGCGCGGCACGCATCGCCAGCCATTTGCCGATGGCGATGACCAGCACGGCGCCGGCAATGGCGGCAAGCGTCTTGGCGTAGGGAATGCCGGCCAGCAGGTCCGGCGGCAGCGCCGGATCTCCGACGATCATGCCGCCGCCGATCCAGCCGAGCAGGGCGCCTCCGGCGGTGATCACGATCGGATAGCGGTCCATCAGTTTCAGCACCAGCTGGCTGCCCCATACCACGATCGGGATGGACACCAGGATGCCGAACACGACCAGCAGCATGCTGCCGTTTGCGGCGCCGGCCACGGCAATGACGTTGTCCAGGCTCATCACCGCATCGGCGACGATGATGGTCTTGATCGCTCCGGCCAGCGTGGTGGACGCGGCGACGTCGTCGTGCCCGTCATCCTCCGGCAGCAGCAGCTTGACTCCGATCCAGAACAGCAGCAAGGCCCCGACGATCTTCAGCCAAGGCACCGCAAGCAGCTGCAGGGCGAAGAAGATCAGCACGATGCGCAGGACGATGGCGCCGACCACGCCCCAGAAGATGCCCTTGTTGCGCTGTTCGTCGGGCAGCTTGCGGCAGGCCAGTGCAATGACGACGGCGTTGTCTCCGCCGAGCAGGATGTCGATCAGGATGATCTGGGCGACGGCGATCCAGAAGGCGGCGGTGGAGATGTCGAGCATGGCGGTCTTGTCGGCGGTGGGGCGCGCAGTTTAACGCTTGCGCGGGGTTCGGGAGGTGCCCGGGGCGGGGTCGAGATCGAGTGCCAGCTTGATGCCGAGGCGGGCGGCGGTGCCGCGCAGGTGCTCCTGGGCGCAGCGCTGGGCGCCGCCGGGGTCGCCGGCGGCGATGGCGTCGAACAGGGCGCGATGCTCGCGCTGTGCTTCCTCCGGGTGGGCCAACTGGCGCCGCGTGCCGTGCCAGGCCAGTTTGCGCGAGTCTGAAAAGTGGCGTCCCAGGAACTCGACCAGGCGGCCGATGTAGGAGTTGTGTGTCGCGCGTGCCATGGCGATGTGGAAATTGTCGTCGGCTTCGGCGCCATCGGCATTGGACCGTATCGCCGCTTCCATCGCATCGAGATGCCCGGTCATGGCCTTGAGGTCGGCGCTCTTGCGACGCTGCGCTGCCAGTGCGGCGACCGCGCTTTCGACCATCACACGCAGTTCGAAGATGTCGCGCAGTTCGGACAGTTCCGGTCCGACCCCTTTCCAGAAGCGGAGGTTGATCACTTTCGGCGCTTCGACGACGAAGGCGCCCGAGCCCTGCCGGGTTTCGATCAGGCCATCGGCCTTGAGTCGGGCGATGGCTTCGCGCACCACCGCGCGGCTGACGCCAAAGGCTTCGCCGAGGGCCTTTTCCGTCGGCAGACGGTCACCCGGACGCAGGTCGCCACGCGAAATGCGGCGCTGCAGGTCACCCGAGACCTCCTCGGACAGGCGCAGCGGTCGTGCGATCCGGTTCAGCTCGGTGCCGGGTTCCGCGATGCGTGCGGTAGCGGGTGGGGGGCGTACTGACATGGGCGCTTTCTTGACAGTTGTCCTATTGTCAGACAAATTCTCTTTCTGGTAAAGTGTCCTCGTCAGTCGCAGTAATCAGGATTCAGATCCAGGACCGCTGGTCGAGATGGCACAGCCGCAAACGACCGCACAATCACAAACGATCTCTCAGGAGGAGACTATGTCCGATACCAAGCAACCCGAACAGAAACCATCCCGTCGCAAGTTCCTCGCTGCCGCCGCCACCGGCACAGCGGGTGCCGTTGCCGCGGGTTTCCCGATGATCGCCAAGGCGCAGGCCGGCCCGATCAGCATGCGTTGGCAGTCGACCTGGCCGGCGAAAGACATCTTCCACGAGTACGCGCAGGACTTCGCAAAGAAGGTCAACGACATGACCGGCGGCGACCTTAAGATCGAGGTGTTGCCGGCAGGTTCCGTCGTGCCGGCTTTCGGTTTGCTCGAGGCGGTGTCCAAGGGCACGCTCGATGGCGGCCACGGCGTGCTGGGCTACCACTACGGCAAGCAGAACGCCCTGGCTCTGTGGAATTCCGGTCCGGCCTTCGGCATGGATGCCAACATGCTGCTGTCGTGGCACAAATACGGTGGCGGCGCGGAGTTGTTGGCCAAGCTCTACGCCTCGATCGGCATCACCACGGTGCAGTCCTTCCTCTACGGTCCGATGGCCACGCAGCCGCTGGGCTGGTTCAAGAAGCCGATCACCAAGCCGGAGGATTTCAAGGGCCTCAAGTTCCGCACCAACGGCCTCGCGATCGACTTGTTTACGGCCATGGGCGCCGCAGTGAATGCGCTGCCCGGCGGCGAGATCGTGCCGGCGATGGACCGAGGCCTGCTCGACGGCGCCGAGTTCAACAACGCCACGTCCGACCGCCTGCTCGGCTTTCCCGACGTTTCCAAGGTGTGCATGCTGCAGAGCTACCACCAGAGCGCCGAGACCTTCGAGATCATGTTCAACAAGCCGAAGTACGACGCGCTGCCGGCCAAGATGAAGTCGATCATCAACAACGCCGTGGAAGCTGCCTCGGCCGACATGTCGTGGAAGGCGATCGATCGCTATTCCAAGGACTACATCGAGCTCCAGACCAAGGACAAGGTCAAGTTCTACAAGACCCCGGATGCCCTGCTGCAGAAGCAGCTCACACTGTGGGATGCGATCGTGGAAAAGAAGTCGGCGGAAAATCCCCTGTTCAAGGAAATCGTCGCTTCGCAGAGGGCCTTCGCCGAGCGTGCGGTGAAATGGGACCAGGACGTCTATGTCAGCCGCCGCATGGCCGTCAGCCATTTCTTCGGGGCCAAGAAGGCTGCGCCGAAGAAGGCTTAAGGGTTTCAAACCGTCAATAATCATCAACCATCCGGGCCCGGTCCGGGTGGTTGATTTTTTTGAGCAGGTAAAAATATGCAAATCCAGAAAGTTCTGCTGGCGATCGACAAGATCAGCACCTTTGTCGGCCACGCGTTTTCATGGCTGATCGTCTCGCTGACCTTCATGATCACCTGGGAGGTAATCTCCCGCTACGCGTTCGACAATCCTCATCCCTGGGCCTTCGACGTCATGATCATGATGTACGGCTCCCTGTTCATGATGGCCGGCGCTTACACCCTGTCCAAGAACGGGCATGTGCGCGGCGATGTGCTCTACGGATTCTTTTCGCCGCGGGTCCAGGCTGGTCTGGACCTGCTGCTGTACTTCCTGTTTTTCATCCCCGGGGTCTTTGCTCTGGCCTGGGCCGGCTACAACTTCGCGGGCGATTCCTGGGCCATCAACGAGCATTCGAACGTCACCGCCGATGGTCCGCCGGTTTACCCATTCAAGACAGTACTGCCCCTGGCCGGAGCCTTTCTCCTGCTGCAGGGTTTTGTCGAAATCATCCGTTGCGTTATCTGCCTGCAGACCGGTGAATGGCCTTCGCGCGAGCATGACGTCGAGGAAGTCGACGTCGAGAAACTCAAGGAAATGGTGCACGTCAAGGACGAGGACATTGCAGCCCTGGACAAATACGTGGTGGCCCAGGAGCATGAGCATCAGGCGCACGCGGGAGCAGCCAAATGAAAATCAGAAAGGAACTCTGGTTCGGCTTCTCGCTGATGGCGCTGATTTTGACCGTCACTGTGATCTTCATGCCCTGGACCACCATGCAGAACGGCCATATCGGCCTGTTGATGCTGTCACTGGTTGTCGTTGCCATCATGCTTGGCTTCCCCACTGCCTTCACCTTGATGGGCATGGGAGTGTTCTTCGCCTGGTTGGCCTATCGCAGCGGCAATCCTGAAATTGCGGTCAGGCAGACGCTGGACCTGATGGTGCAGCGCGCCTATTCGGTGATGTCCAACGACGTGCTGATCTCGATACCCCTGTTCGTCTTCATGGGCTACCTGGTCGAACGCGCCAACCTGATCGCCAAACTGTTCCGGTCCCTGGAACTGGCGCTGGCGCGCCTGCCGGGTGCGCTGGCCGTGGCGACGCTGGTGACCTGCGCCATCTTCGCCACCGCCACCGGCATCGTCGGCGCCGTGGTGACCCTGATGGGACTGCTGGCCTTGCCGGCCATGCTCAAGTCGGGCTACGACGTCCGCCTGTCGGCCGGCGTAATCACTGCCGGCGGCTGCCTGGGCATCCTCATTCCGCCCTCGGTGATGCTGATCGTCTATGGCGCCACCGCCGGCGTCTCGGTCGTTCAGCTGTATGCGGGGGCCTTCTTCCCCGGCATCATGCTGGCCGGCCTCTACATCCTTTACGTAATCATCATTGCCAAGCTGAATCCGCATCTGGCGCCACCGCTGCCGATGGAAGAGCGGCACATCGACTTGCCGCCGGCCAACGAGAAGATGCGCGAAGCCATCAGCCATCGGGTGCTGCCGGGCCTGATCGGCGCCTTCAAGGGTTCGCGCAACCTGGGCATCAGTACCGGAGTGATTGCGAAGCAGGGTTTCATCGCGCTGCTGCCGGCTATTACGCTGGTATTGTTCCTCGGCTTCACCTTGCACATGGCGACCAAGCCTGTAGCCAAAAACGATGCGGAAGGACTGACGGTAATGGGCGGTGGCATCGCCGAGGAGTCGGTCGAAGCCGCATCCGGGGGACTTGAGGAGCCCAAGGAAGAAGGGGGTTTGGCCGAGCCAAAAGAAGAGGCGGGTGGTCTCAAGGAGCCACCGGCTGAGGGCGTTCAGGAACCCCCCGTCGCCAAGGAATTGGGCGGCACCGTCAAAGAGCCTCCCGCCGCAAAAGCTGCTGAGGCGCCGGCCAAACCGGCTTCGGCCGCTGCGCCGCCGGTGCCGGCCGCTGAAGCCGCAGAGCGGCGGCCGGTTCCGACCTGGTACTGGATCCTGTTCGGCGTCAGCGTCGCCAGCGCCATCGGTTTCTACACGATATTCACCTTCGTCCGTCTCGAAGTCTTCAAGATGCTCCTGGGATCATTCTTCCCGCTGGCGCTGATGATCCTCGCGGTGCTTGGCAGCATCGTCTTCGGCTTCGCGACGCCGACGGAAGCGGCTGCCATCGGTTCGGCCGGCGGTTTCATCCTTGCCGCTGCCTACAAGCAGCTCAACTTCGCCGTGGTCAAGGAGTCGGTCTTCCTCACCGCCAAGACCTCGGCCATGGTCTGCTGGCTGTTCGTCGGTTCCTCGATCTTCTCGGCGGCCTTCGCGCTTTTGGGTGGACAGGATCTGGTCGAGAAATGGGTGTTGTCGCTGAACATGACACCACTGCAGTTCATGCTGCTCAGCCAGTTCATCATCTTCATCCTCGGCTGGCCGCTGGAATGGACCGAGATCATCGTCATCTTCATGCCGATCTTCATCCCGCTGCTGCCGCATTTCGGGGTCGACCCGCTGTTCTTTGGCCTGCTTGTGGCGCTTAACCTGCAGACTGCCTTCCTTTCGCCGCCGGTGGCGATGGCGGCGTTCTACCTGAAGGGGGTTTCGCCGCCGCACGTGACGCTGAACCAGATCTTCGCCGGCATGATGCCATTCATGGGCATACAAGTTTTTGCCCTGTTCCTGCTTTACATGTTCCCCGACATCGGCATGTGGCTGCCACGCGTGTTGTATGGCAACTAGGTGGTGCAGGACATGAAGCCAAAAATCCTGGTCGCTCGTGAAGTCTTTCCTGAAGTGCTGGAGCGCCTGCGCCAGCATTTTGATGTTGATGACAATCAGGCCGATGTCGTGCTCGGCGTCGAAGGCCTCAAGGCGCGCCTGGCGGACAAGCTTGGCGCCTTGACCGCCGGCAACGATCCGATTTCCGCCGATGTCATCGCGGCGGCACCCGCTTTGAAGGCGATTTGCAACTTTGCCGTCGGCTACAACAACATCGATCTCGCCGCCTGCACCCGCGCCGGCGTGATGGCGACCAACACGCCGGGCGTGCTGGACGATACCACCGCCGACCTGGCCTGGGCGCTGCTGATGGCGACGGCACGGCGCCTGCCGGCCGCCGAGCGCTGGCTGCGAGCCGGCCACTGGCCGGGCTTTCGCATGATGGACTGGCTGGGCAGCGACGTGCATCACGCCACGCTCGGCATCCTCGGCATGGGACGCATCGGCCAGGCGGTGGCACGCCGTGCGCTTGGCTTCGACATGAATGTCATCTACCACAACCGCAGCCGCTTGCCGGAGGACAAGGAAGTCGCCTGCCGTGCGCGCTGGGTGGACAAGCCGACCCTGCTGCGCGAGGCGGATTTCCTCGTCCTGTTGCTGCCCTATACGCCGGAGAGCCACCACATCATCGGTGCCGCGGACCTGGCGCAGATGAAGCCCACGGCGCATCTGATCAATGTCGCCCGCGGCGGCATCGTCGATGACGAAGCGCTGATTTCCGCGTTGCGCGAGCGCCGACTTGCGGGCGCCGGGATCGACGTGTTCGAGGGCGAGCCGAAGTTCAATCCGGGGTTCCTCGAACTCGATAACGTCGCGCTGACGCCGCACATCGGGTCGGGCTCACGCGCGACGCGCATGGCCATGGCCATCACGGCAGCCGACAACCTTATTGCAGCGCTTTCCGGCCAGAGGCCGCCGAACCTGCTCAATCCCGAAGCCTGGCGATGAGCGGCTCCGCCCGGCCTGGAGTGCTGCTCGGGCTCGGCGTCGCGATTGCGGCCTACCTGCTGTCCTTCTTCCATCGCGTTGCACCTGCGGCGATCTCGGGCGACCTGCAGGCCACCTTTGCGATCGGAGGCGCCCAGCTGGGAACGCTGGCAGCGACCTACTTCTACGTTTACACGGTGATGCAGATTCCCACCGGTGTGCTGGCCGATACCCTCGGTCCGCGCCGCATCCTCTGGTGGGGAGGCCTGATTGCCGGCGCCGGTTCGCTGCTGTTTGGCCTTGCGCCCAGCTTCGAACTGGCCTTTGTCGGTCGCACGCTGGTCGGGCTCGGCGTCTCGGTAACCTTCATCGCCATGCTCAAGCTGTTGGCCCTTGGTTTTGACGAGAGGCGTTTCGCCACGCTGACCGGGCTGTGCATGCTGATCGGCAATCTGGGCTCGATTCTCGCCGGTGCGCCGCTGGCCTGGGCAACGCAGGCCGCAGGTTGGCGGCAGGTGTTTGTCGTGGTCGGCATTCTGTCATTCGCGCTGGCATTCGCCAGCCGCGCCTGGGTGCTGGAAACCCCGGCAGGGAAAGTCGATCGCGGTGCCTGGCTTTCCGGTCTGATGTCGGTACTGAAGAATCGCGCCACCTGGCCGGGATTCTTTGCCAACACCGGTTTGTCCGGCGCCTTCTTTACCTTTGCCGGCCTGTGGGCCGTGCCTTACCTGACACAGATGCAGGGAATGACGCGCAATGTTGCCTCCAGCCATGTCAGCGTGTATTTCATCGGCTTTGCGCTCGGCTCTGCCTTATGGGGACGGGTTTCGGACAGCCTGGGCAAGCGCAAGCCGGTGGCGTTGGCGGTTTCCGGCGTCCATGTTCTGGGCTGGTGCGTGTGGCTATGGGCGACCTGGCGGGATGGCGGCTCCCTGCCCCTGGCGGCGACCTATGCGCTGTGCGGCCTGATGGGGCTGGTCACGGCAGGATTCACACTGTCTTGGGCGAGCGCCAAGGAAGTCAATCCGCCGCAGCTCTCGGGCATGGCGACCAGCGTGGTCAATGTTGGCATCTTCCTCGGCCCGGCCATCCTGCAGCCGGTGGTCGGCTGGCTCATGGAGCGCACCTGGGATGGCAGAATCGAGTCCGGCGTACGTATTTATTCTGCAGGTGACTGGCGGAATGGCATGCTGCTGATCGTCCTGGCCGCTGCCGCGGGTTGGGTCGCCACCTTGTTCGTCAAGGAAACCGGCTGCCGAAACATCTATAACGAGATCAAGAAATGAAGGCAATCCTGCTCTACGGTCATGGCGCCCGCAACCCGGAATGGGCGCAGCCCTTCCACCGCATCCGCGACGCGATCAAGGCGCGCGACCCCGAGGCTCTGGTCGAACCCGGCTTCCTCGAACTGATGCGCCCTACCTTCGACGAGGGCGTGGCCTGCCTGGTCGAGCAGGGGGCGACATCGATCATCGTGGTTCCGATCTTCATGGCCGCCGGCAGCCACGTGAAAAAGGACCTGCCACGGCTGGCGGCAGACGCCATGGATCGTCACGAGGGACTGGTCATCGGACTTGCCGCTCCCGTGGGCGAAGCGGAATCGGTGCTGGCTGCGATGGCAGACTATGCCATGGGTGCGCAGCCGGAGGTTTGAGCCTGTCCGCGCCCGGCTAGGCGGTCGCGGCCTGTTGTGCCGGCGAATGGCCCGTGTCGTCGGGAAGCCCGACGCAGTGTTCCACCATCGCGTCGGTGCGATTCAGCAGGTCCTCGCTGATGCGGAAAACCTTGCGCGCCACCTGCGGAAAGTCTGCAGGATCGCGAACCTCCATCGCCGAGCGGAACAGCGTCCATAGCCTGAAGGACGACTCCAGCCTGGCGACGAAGACAGGCTCATCCCGGGCCGACGCCTTGAGTTCGACCAGCGCCGCCGAGAACTCGGCGTTGGCCTCGTCGAGTCGCGAACGGCAGTCGGCGACCTTAATGCCCATCTGGCGGAACATGAAATGCTTTGCCGCGCGCTGCGAAAGCATCCTGCCGCGGCCGGCCAGGTTCACCAGTTGTCCCTTGTGCGTTCCCTCGGTTCGGGCGAAGCCCCGCGCGAGTTGGTCGGCCGCGTCCAGCACTTCCTCGTTGATGGCGAAGAGCTTGAGCGCATCACCGGGATTGGGCGCTACGTCGAGCAGGGTCCGGTAGCGCGGCCACAGGCGGGCGAGTTCGGCGCAGGTGGCCTGGTTTTCCGTGCCGGCCGTCTGCGCCTCAAGTTCCTTGAGGCGGCTGTCGAAAAGTTTCACCGATTGCCTCAGGATTTGCCGCGACGAGCGGGCGAGCAGCCCCTGTTCCAGCATCAGCCAGGACTTTGCCATGCGCTGGGACAGCGCTCTCTGACGGCCCGCGCCATTGATCCAGCCGCACTGTGACCAGGATTCCCGGCGGCGACCCTGGTCCCATGTCCCATGCCGGCTCTCCGTTACGGAGCAGACGCGGTGGACGTTGTCGATGTCGATCAGGCGCGGATCCGGATTGGTCAGCAGGTGACGGTCTATTTCCGCGTTGCGCAGCAATACACGGTTCCTGCTGACGACGATGAGACCGGCTTCGTTGAGGTCGCGCAGGTTGCGTGAGAGCGTTTCCGGCTGCATGTCGAATCGGGAGGCGAGCACTTTCTTGCTGGTTTCCAGCGTCACCGTCGTTTCGCCCGCGCTATCCCGATGCGGCCCGGCAAGCTCGAGCAGATAGCCCAGCAGTCGTTGTCCCGGTGACCATGAGTTTTGCGCGATGAGGTCCGCTTCGGTTTCCAACTGGCGGCGGGCCAGCACCTCGATGACGCGGCGCGCGATGCGCGAATCGCTGGCCATGACGCGGAACAGCGTGTCGCGGCGGATCGCCAGCACATGCGCGGGCTTTATGGCGAATGCAGATATCAGGTAGGGACCGGGAACAAAGAGTTCGGCCTGGCCGAAGGCTTGCCCGGGCCCTAGCAGTTCCAGTACCCGTTCGTTGCCGCTTCGGCACGACAAGGATAGTTTTACCTGCCCGGAGACCAGGACATGCAACTGGCTGACGGCATCGCCGGTACGGAAGATCGCCTGGCCTTTCTGGTAGATGACGTTGCAGGTTCCTTTCGCAAGCTCGTCCAAGGTTGCTGGCGCGAGATCGGCGAAAAGCGGAAGCTCGCCCAGGGTCTTCCTGAAGCCGCGCGTGATCCGGGATGACAGGTCGTCTTTCATGTTTCCTCGCAATCATCGGATGAGGCGGTGCCGGTTTCCCTTGGCCGGATACCGGCACCGCCGGTGCTTGGGACCATCAATACACGTCGTGCTGCGTATTGTGCACGTTGAATTTGCCGGTCGGGGTAATCAATTTCGGGTCCTTGATCACCGCCTTCAGCTTGCGTGTCTTGTCGTCGACCACCACCAGTGCCGAGGTTTTGTCCTTGGCGCTCCACACCGAGAACCAGACTTCATCGCCGGCCTTGTTGTATTCGGGCTGGACGATACGCCTGGCGCCGTCATCCTTGATGCCGGCCCAGTCCCCGATCGGCAGGACCTCAAAGCCCTTTTCCAGGTTGTTGATGTCGAACACCGCAATCGACTGGCTGACAGCGGCTTCCGGATTCAGCGGCGTATCGACCCAGAGGTTCTTCGACTTCGGGTGGGTCTTGATGAACAGCGAGCCGCCGCCCTGCGCCTTGAGCGTCTGCACCACCTTCCAGGCGTGATCCTTGTGTTTCTTCGGGTCGGTGCCGATCAGGCTCACCGTCTCGTCGCCGAGGTGGCTGGTGGCCCAGACCGGACCGAACTTCGGATGCACAAAATTGGCGCCGCGACCGGGGTGCGGAATCTTGCCGACGTCGATCAGGGCAGTCAGCTTATCTTCCTTGGTATCGACCACGGCGATCTTGTTCGAAGCATTGGCGGCGACCATGAAGTAGCGACCCGTCGAATCGAAGCCGCCGTCGTGCAGGAAACGCGCGGCGTTGATGCTGGTGATCTTCAGGTTGTCGAGGTCCTTGTAATTGACCACCAGGATCTTGCCGGTTTCCTTGGCGTTGACGATGAACTCCGG
>JBIKLV010000015.1:0-63112 GCA_044359585.1 Sulfuritalea sp.
ATAGCGTCTTGGTACCACCCCTTCCCATCCCGAACAGGACCGTGAAACGAGACCGCGCCGATGATATTGCACTTAAACGTGTGAGAAAGTAGGTCAACGCCAGACTCCCCCTCAAAACCCTCCTCCGGATCGCCGGAGGAGGGTTTTTTTATTGGCCCTTGTTCTTCGAGGATTGCTTAGGTAAAGTTCCTGCATTCTTTACTTCTTACCAAGGTGTGCGTCATGTGGATCAGTAGCAAGGGTCAGGTAACCATTCCCGTCGAAATCCGGCGAATGGCCGGTTTGTCGCCACGAACCGAGGTGGAGTTCGTGCTTGACGACAAGAACCAGGTAGTCCTGCGTCCCGTGGCGGGCGGGAAATCGCGGGGTGAGCGGATCGTCGAGCACCTTCGCGGTTTCAAGGGCAAGTTCACGATGAGCACCGACGAGGTGATGGCATTGACCCGGGGCGAGGATTGACGCCCTACCTCGTCGACAGCAACGTCATCATCGACGTTATCACTGGAGACAACGGATTTTTGGACTGGTCAGCAAGCGCGTTGGCGGAATCGGCGCAGTCCGGCCTGCTGTTCATCAACCCGATCATCTTCGCGGAAGTCTCTACCGGTTTCAGTCGGCGCGAGGATGTTACAGCGGCCATTGATGCGCTTGACTTCGAGTATGCCGATTTGCCTTGGGATGCCGCCTTCATCGCCGGAAAGGCGTTTATAAGGTATCGGCGCGATGGCGGAGCCCGGCGCTCTCCGCTACCGGATTTTTACATCGGCGCCCATGCGCTGGTGTCCGGGATGACACTGCTGACCCGCGATGCCACACGTTATCGGACCTATTTTCCGAAGCTCAAGATTCTGGCGCCTTGAGGAGTCAAACGCCGTCACACCAGCGCCGACTATTGAGGCTACTGTCGGGCGATAATGCACCACGGCTCTTCAGCGCAGACAGCTTCGGGCGGCCGATAGTTTGCTGAGTTAGGTGCAAGAAAGTGTGCAGTAGAAAGTCGGCGCCGGCGACACGGCGATACCTGTTGTGCGGAAACCACAAATGCTTGCTTCGCAGCCGTGAAAATACTCCCGGCAATTGTTCGCGCGGGACCGCTGGGGCAAAATACACCCAGCTTCCCGATTCGGGTAGTGACAGCGAGCAGTGACCGACCACGTGGTGTCATTGCAAACTGTACAAACCAACTCTCTTTTTGGAGAAATCTATGCAAAAGAAAATTATCGCTCTCGCCGTTGCCGGTCTGATGTCGGGTGCCGCTTTCGCCCAGTCGAACGTGACCATTTCCGGTCTGGCACGTATGTCGGTCGAGCAGTACAAGGCGACCTCTGGTACGGCCGCCGCCAACCAGTCGTACAACTACAATGCCGTATCCGATCAGTCCTCGATGCTGGTGTTCTCGGTCAAGGAAGATCTGGGCGGCGGCATGTATGCTGGCGTCAATATCGACAACCGTTGGGGTGGTGATATGGGCGGCTTCGCTGCGTCCGGCAACACCAACATTCACCTTGGCGGTAACTGGGGCCGTGTTGCCATGGGTCGTCAAGACCTGCACTATGGCACCGCGATCGAGTCCTACAAGGCCTACACCCTGCAGAACATCCTCTCCAATGGCCTGTTCGCTCAAGTTAACGGCAACACGATCACCACTGCCAGCCGTACGCCGAACGTCGTGATGTACGACAGCCCGAACATGTCCGGCTTTACCGCCCGCGTCGCAATGTCCACCGCCTTCCGCGCAACGGAAGGTACAGGTGTCCGTGGTGTTGCTCCTGCCGCCGATCCCAGCAAGGGCAGTGCCCAGAATCTGGCTCTGAACTACGCCAACGGCCCGATCAAGGCTGGCTACTCCTACTGGCGTGCCACGACTGAAGGCGGCAAGGGCGCCACTTTGGCTACCGGCGACCAGCGCGGCGACACGCTGCAGTTCGGCTACACCTTCCCGATGGGCCTGGCGATCGGCATCGGCTGGAACAAGTCGAAGCTGGAAACCACCGCTGGTGATGCTTCGCGTACCGCTTGGGTTCTGCCGGTTTCCTACACCTTCGGCGCCAATCAAGTTGCATTTACGTACGCCAAGGCAGGTGACTCGAGCGGCGGCTTCCTGGCCAGCAACGCCAATACTGGCGCCACCGGCTACACTTTGGCCTATAGCTACATGATGTCGAAGCGCACCAATGTCGGCGTGTCTTACTCCAAGCTGAACAACAAGTCCGCTGGTACGTACGACCTGTTCGGAATCGCTGCCAACGGTGGCGTCAGCACTGCTACCATCGCCGGCTCCGATGTGTCCCAGATGGCTGTCAACATGAACCACTCGTTCTAATCGACCACCGTCGATCTGAAACGAAAGCAGTCGCAGCAAAAAACGGCCACCTTCGGGTGGCCGTTTTTCTTTATACGACGAAGCGGGGCAGGTTCTCTGGACTCCCGTGTGTATGCGCAAAAAACAAAACCCGGATTTTATCGGAGTGCTATACTATGACCATAGTAAATGACCATGGAGATGCTGCGATGGAAACCAGTATCGGTGCAGGTGATTTCAAGGCAAAGTGCCTCCAACTACTCGACGATGTCGCGGAGCATCGTGAATCGCTGGTCATAACCAAGCGCGGAAAGCCAATTGCCAAGTTGGTGCCCATGCCCCCGGAGACCGAGCTATTCGGCGCACTTGCCGGAAGTGTTGTTGACGAAACCGACATCGTCGCTCCGGTCGATACCGAATGGGAATCGGCCAGGTGAGTCTGGTTTTGCTGGATACGCATGCGTGGGTGTGGCTGCTTAATGGCAGTGAGCGCCTGGGCAGCAAGGCGCGAAAAGCGATTCAGCAGTCGGTGGCAGAAGAGGCGGTGCTGGTATCTGCAATTTCCCCTTGGGAAGTGGCGATGCTGGTAGCCAAGGGACGGCTTGTTCTGGATCGCGACGTCAGCGAATGGGTGCAAACGGCATTGTCCTTGCCGGGCATTCGATTGGAGCCCATTTCTCCAGAGGTGGCTGTTGCAAGTACGCGTTTGCCCGGCACAATTCATGCCGATCCCGCGGACCGCTTGATCGCGGCCACGGCTCGCCATCTTGGTTCAACGTTGATCACAGCGGATCAACTGCTGTTTGATTACAGCAAGGACGGACACCTCAGGACACTCAGAGCGGGCCAGTAGTCGCACTCTGATGAACTACGCGCCAGCCGCAGCTGCGTCGAATCCCTCAGGGGAATAATAGGGGACAGTCTGTCCCCGGTTTGCCCGGTTTCCCTCTTACTTTGCGAGTGCGACGGGCACGTAAGGGCTTGCCGGATTTACGGTTAGCGTTTGGCTCGATGGGTGTAGCACCAGGTCCATCATTTCCATCGGGACGGCTCCCAGCAACGGCTCGTCACCGAGTACCAGAGCGGATAAATCGCAATATCGATCGGCGAAATGGACGCGAAGCGGCCCGATCATCGGAACAGCTTTACGTGATCCATCGGCCAAAATAATTTCTCGAGTTCCGGCTTCCTCTGTGTCGAAACCCAATTGGACCGCTATGTGCTGTGGGACGGTCAGGAACACCGACTCGGAATCAACTAGCGCTTTAACTTCCATTCTTCGCTTGGGGAAAATG
The DNA here is from genome assembly GCA_044359585.1 of Sulfuritalea sp. Taxonomy (GTDB): domain Bacteria; phylum Pseudomonadota; class Gammaproteobacteria; order Burkholderiales; family Rhodocyclaceae; genus Sulfuritalea. The sequence continues at coordinate 3,598 of JBIKLV010000015.1, forward strand.
GACTCAAGTGCAATATCCGCGTAAGTAATTCCCATTCGGGTTCTCCAATATCAAGCAATGAAGCAGCGATACGTTCTCAGAGTAGCACCAGATTATCCCGGTGGATCAGTTCCGCGCTGTCGATGTAGCCCAGCAGCGCTTCGATGTCCTGCGTGCCGTGACCGGCGATGCGGCGGGCTTCGGAACTTGAATAATTGATCAGGCCGCGTGCGATTTCGCGGCCCTCGGGGCTGCGGCAGGCAACCGCCGCGCCACGCTGGAAGTCACCATCGACACGTACGACGCCCACCGCCAGCAGGCTGCGACCGCCAACGAGCGCCTGCACGGCACCCGCATCGAGTGTCAGCGCACCTGCCAGTTGCAGGTGGTCGGCCAGCCATTGCTTGCGTGCCGCGAGCGGTGATTCGGCGGCGTAGAGCAGCGTGCCGATGTTCGTCCCGCGTGCCGCAGCCAGCAGCGAATCGGGTTCGCGGCCGCTGACGATCAGGGTATGGGCGCCACTCTTCGCGGCGCGCTGGGCGGCGCGTATCTTGGTGATCATGCCGCCCTTGGATATCCCGGAACCGGCGCCGCCGGCCATGGCCTCGAAGCGCCTGTCGTCGGCGCGTCCTTCCTCGATCAGGGTCGCGGCGGGGTCCTGCCGCGGATCGGCGCTGTAAAGGCCCTTCTGGTCAGTGAGGATGACCAGCGCCTCGGCTTCGACCAGGTTCGCCACCAGAGCCCCCAGCGTATCGTTGTCGCCGAACTTGATCTCATCGGTGACGACGGTGTCGTTCTCGTTGATGATCGGCACTACGCCAAGGTCGAGCAGGGTCTGCAGGGTCGATCGGGCGTTGAGGTAGCGGGTGCGATCGGCCAGGTCTTCGTGGGTCAGGAGGATTTGCGCGGCCTTCAGGCCATGATTGAGAAAAGTCGTCTCATACGCCTGGGCGAGGCCCATCTGGCCGACGGCGGCGGCGGCCTGCAGGTCGTGCATGGCGTGCGGCCGCGTTGCCCATCCGAGGCGCTGCATGCCCGCGGCAATTGCACCGGACGACACCAGCAGCACCTGGCGCCCGTCTGCATGCAGCAGCGCGATCTGGCGCGCGCAATCGGCGATGAAGCCGTGGTCGAGGCCCTGGCCGTTGTTGGTGACCAGCGCGCTGCCGACCTTGACGACGAGGCGCCTGGCCTCAGCTATCTGCCTTCTCATGATTGCGGTGTTGTTCCAGATAGTCCATTACGGCAAACGTGACCTCGCGACAGCCGTGGCCTGAAATGGCGGAGATCACGAAATGCATTTTCGGCTTGTAGCTCTTCACCAGCGCTGCAATGCGCGCATCGCGCTCGTCCTCAGGCACCAGATCGATCTTGTTGATCAACAGCCAGCGCGGCTTCTTGTAGAGCGCCTCGTCGTACTTCTTCAATTCCTTGAGGATCGCCTTGGCATCTTTCGCGGGATCGGCATCGGGATCGAAGGGCGAAATGTCGACGAGGTGCAGCAGCAGGCCAGTGCGCTGCAGATGCTTGAGGAAGCGGTGGCCGAGGCCGGCACCTTCCGCCGCTCCCTCGATCAGGCCTGGGATGTCGGCGATGACGAAGCTGCGATTGTCATCGACGCGTACCACGCCGAGGTTGGGGTGCAAGGTGGTGAAGGGGTAGTCGGCGACCTTGGGCTTCGCCGCCGAGACGGCGCGAATGAAGGTGGATTTGCCGGCATTGGGCAGGCCCAGCAGGCCGATGTCGGCCAGTACCTTGAGTTCGAGCTGCAGTTCGCGCTTTTCGCCCTCCTGTCCCGGAGTGCTCTGGCGCGGCGCACGGTTGGTGCTGGACTTGAAGCGCGCATTGCCCAGGCCGCCATTGCCACCCTTGGCGACGAGGAAGCGCTTGCCGTCGGTATCGAGGTCGGCGACCAGCTCGCCGGTGTTGCTGTCGGTGATCACCGTTCCCACCGGCATGCGCAGTATCAGGTCCTCGCCACCCTTGCCGAAGCGGTCGGAGCCGTGCCCCTGCTCGCCCTTCTGGCCGCGAAACACGCGGGTGTAGCGGAAATCGATCAGGGTATTGAGGTTGCGGTCGGCCACGGCCCAGATGCTGGCACCCTTGCCGCCGTCGCCGCCGTCCGGGCCGCCGAGGGGAATGTATTTCTCGCGGCGAAACGAAACCGAGCCGTTGCCGCCGTCGCCGGCAAGGACTTCAATGCGCGCTTCGTCGAAGAATTTCATGGGCTCTGATATTGTCACCCCCTTCCACGGGAAGGGGGCGGGGGGGATGGCCCTCTATTTCCCCAAGGGGTGGCGCTCGCGCCAGCCCTATCGAGCCGATAGGGCTTTCGGCGCGAAAGGGTGAGGCTTAGGCTGCCGCCGGAACGATGCTGACGGTACGACGCTTGGCCGGGCCCTTGACGGCGAACTGCACGGTGCCATCGACCTTGGCGAACAGCGTGTGGTCCTTGCCCATGCCGACGTTGTCGCCGGGATGGAACTCGGTGCCGCGCTGACGCACGATGATGCTGCCGGCGGAAATCAGCTCGCCGCCGTAGCTCTTGACGCCCAGGCGTTTCGATTCCGAGTCGCGGCCGTTACGCGAACTGCCGCCTGCTTTTTTGTGTGCCATGTTTTAGCTCCTGATTCTCGTCGGGCTCAGGCGGCGATGCCGCTGATCTCGATTTCGGTGAAGTTTTGGCGATGGCCCTGGTGCTTCTGGTAGTGCTTGCGACGGCGCATCTTGAAAATGGTGACCTTGGGATGGCGGCCCTGAGCTATCACTTTCGCCGTGACCGTGGCGCCGGCGAGCATGGGGGAACCGATCTTGACCGATTCGCCCTCGCCGACCATGAGAACCTGGTCGAGAGTGATTTCAGTGCCTACATCAGCCGGTATCTGTTCTATTTTGAGTTTTTCGCCGGCAGCGACGCGATATTGCTTGCCGCCGGTTTTTATGACCGCATACATGATGGAGACTCCAATGGGATGACGCAAAGAACCGCGCAGTATACAGATCGCCCCGCGCGCGGTCAATGGGTTTTCGGAGTCGGTTTCGGGGCCTGGTAGCCGATCGCCAGCGATATGGCGTCGGCGGTTTGCTTGACGCGCTCGATCCAGTCCGGGCTGTGACGCTCGGCGGGAGCGGAAACGGACAGGCCGGCGACCAGGTCGCCGGTGTCGTCGCGCACCGGCGCGGCGATGCAGCGCAGGCCCTGCTCGATTTCCTCGTTGTCGAAGGCCACGCCGTGGCGTCGGGCACGGTCGACGTCGCGCTCCAGCGCCGCAACGGTGGTGAGCGAGGTCGGCGTGTAGCCAGGGAGCCCGGTACGTTTGGCGTAGTCGCGGAGCATTTGGGTGCCATCCTCGGCCAGGTAGAGCTTGCCCACGGCGGTGACGTGCAACGGGGCTCGCGCGCCAACCAGATGCACTACCCGGATCGACGAGCGGCCACTCGATGTGCGTTCGACGTAGACGATCTCGTCGCCCTGGCGCACGCCGAGGTTGACGCTTTCGCCGATTTCGCGGTGAAGGCGCTCCATCAGCGGCAAGGCCGCCTTGCCAATGCTGATGCGCGACTTGACGACATTGCCCAGTTCCAGCAGGCGGATGCCGAGGCGGTAGGTGCCGGGATCGGCGCGCTCGACAAATCCCGAGGCCGACATCGCGGCGAGGATGCGATGGGCGGTCGATGGATGCAGGCCGGTCTCCAGCGCCAGTTGCTTGAGGCTCACCGGATCGGGATGGTAGGACAGCACATCGAGCAGTTTCATCATGCGCTCGATGACCTGGATGCCGCCACGGGGTTCCGGTGCGACATCCGTGCGAGGTGGAGGCACGGCAATCTCTTCGTGACGACGGGAGTTCAGATACTATAGCAAAAGCCATCGTCGGCCATCGGCGATAAATTGCTTTGCATACCCGGGCTTCCCCTGCGGGGGCGGGCAACAACGACAACATACGGAGTGAGGCCTTGGCAAACATGCGCGTGGGACTTTTCGTGACCTGCCTGGTGGACCTGATGCGCCCGAGCATCGGTTTCGCTGCATTGAAACTGCTGGAAAGCGCCGGTTGCGAAGTTGTCGTTCCGGACACCCAGACCTGCTGTGGCCAGCCTGCATGGAATTCGGGCGACAAGCCCGGGGCCGAGGCGCTGGCGAAGAAGACGATTACCGAATTCGAAGGCTTCGATTATGTCGTGGTGCCCTCCGGATCCTGCGGCGACCACATTCGCACCGAATACCTCGGCATGTTCGCCACCGAACCCGAGTGGCGCGACCGTGCCACGGCGATGGCGGCGCGCACTTACGAACTCACCGATTTCCTCGTCAGCGTGCTCAAGGTCGAGGCCGTTCCCGGCACCTACACGGGCAGCGTGACCTACCACGATTCCTGCACCGGCCTGCGCAGCCTCGGCATCAAGGCTCAGCCGCGGGCCCTGCTGGCCAAGGTCAAGGGCGTGGAACTCAAGGAGATGAACGGCTGCGAGGAGTGCTGCGGCTTCGGTGGCACCTTCTCGGTCAAGTTCGGCGACGTCTCGGCGGCCATCGCCGAGCGCAAGTGCGACTTCATCCACTCCAGCGGCGCCCGTGCCGTGGCCGGTGGCGACCTCGGCTGCCTGCTCAACATCGAGGGCAAGCTGCGGCGCATGGGCGACGAGACGACGCGCGTGCTGCACGTGGCCGAAATCCTCGCCGGGGAGGTCTGAACCGTGGAAATCAAATCGATGCGCTTCAAGGCCAACGCTTCGGCGTCGCTGGCCAACGTGGTGCTGCAGGGCAACCTGAAGAATGCCAAGGGCAAGTTCGTCACCAAGCGCGCCGAGGCGCTGCGCGACCTCGACGACTTCGAGGGCACGCGCGATGCGGCGAAGGCGATCCGCAACAAGGTGATCGACAACCTGGACCTGTGGCTGGAACGTTTCGAGCGCAAGGCGCTGGACACCGGCGCCCACGTGATGTGGGCCAAGGACGGGGCGGAGGTTTGCCGCCTGGTCACCGAGATCGCCCAGAAGCACGGCGTGAAGAAGGTCACCAAATCGAAGTCGATGCTGTCCGAAGAGGCCGGACTCAACCAGGCGCTGGAAGCGGCGGGCATCCAGCCGGTGGAAACGGATCTGGGCGAATACATCCTGCAGGTGGACAACAACGAGCCGCCCAGCCACATCATTGCGCCGGCGGTGCACAAGAGTTTGGACGAAGTCGCCGACCTGTTCCACAAGGTGCACGGCACGCCGCGCAAGACCGAAATCCCGGCGTTGACGCGCGAGGCGCGCGAGGTGCTGCGCGAACATTTCATGACGGCGGATATGGGCCTTTCCGGCGGCAACTTCCTCGTCGCCGAAACCGGCTCGGTGGCGCTGGTCACCAACGAGGGCAACGGCCGCATGGTGACGACGATACCCAAGGTGCACGTGGTGATCACCGGCATCGAGAAGGTGATCCCGACCCTGGAGGACCTGTCGACGCTGATGCGCCTGCTGCCGCGCTCCGCCACCGGGCAATCGATTTCGAACTATTTTTCGATCCTCACCGGCGTCAAGAAGCCCGAAGAGCACGATGGTCCCGAGCACCTGTACTTCGTGCTGGTCGACAGCGGCCGCGCCGACGTGGTCGGCGGCGACTTCCACGAGATGTTGCGCTGCATCCGCTGCGGCGCCTGCATGAACCACTGCCCGGTGTACCAGACCATCGGCGGCCACGCCTACGGCTGGGTCTATCCGGGGCCGATGGGTTCGGTGTTGACGCCGCTCTACGCCGGGATCGAGAACTCGATCGACCTGCCGCACGCGGCGACGCTGTGCAACCAGTGCGGTGTCGTCTGTCCGGTGGGCATTCCGCTGCCCGAGTTGCTGCGCAAGTTGCGCGAGAAGCAGACCGACGCCGGCCTGCGACCGCTCACCGAACGCATCGGCCTGCGCCTGTGGGCCTGGGTGGCGCAAAAGCCGACGCTCTATGCGCTGGGTGCGCGCTTCGGGGTGCGCTACCTCAAGTGGCTGGCGGGCAAATCCGATCGCATCAGCCTGTTGCCGATGGCCCCGGAATGGACCCGCGGCCGCGAGTTCCCCGCGCCGCAGGGCAAGACTTTCCGCGAAATGTATGCCGCAAGGAAAGGGGCCGCAGCATGATGACAGCCATCCCCCCATCCCCCTTCCCGAGGAAGGGGGTGACGTGTGTTCGCGGGCGCGGCCCGCTCCGGTTCAATGACTCGCTGCCTCCTTGGGGCGGCCCGGTGGAGGCAGCATGAGTTCACGTGACGACATCCTCGGCCGCGTCCGCGCCGGCCTCCAGCGCAACGCGGGCAATGCCGCCGCCGGGCGCGAGATCATGCAGGCCGCGATGGCGAGTCGCAGCGAGGGCCCCAAGCCGGCCATGGACGCCACGCCCGCGGCGCTGCTCGAACGCTTCCGCCTCAAATCGGAACTGCAGTCCAGCACCGTTGAGGTGGTGGCGCAGGAGTCCGACGCGCCGGCGGCGGTCGCCCGTTACCTCGCGGCGATGAAGCTGCCGACGACGGCGGTCGTCCAGCCGGCGCTGGCCGCGCTGGACTGGGCCGCCGCCGGTCTGAAGGTCGAGGCGCGCGGTGCGCGCGATGCGGACCTGGTCGGCATCACCGGCTGTTTTTGCGCCGTCGCCGAAACCGGCACGTTGATGATGTGCTCCTCGCCCGACACCCCGGCGGCGGTCAGCCTGCTGCCCGAAACCCATGTCGCCATCGTGCGCGCCGCGCGCATCCTGCCTTACATGGAAGATGCCTGGAACCTGGCGCGCGCCGAACTTGGCACGCTGCCGCGCGCGGTCAACTTCATCTCCGGACCGTCGCGCACCGGCGACATCGAGCAGACCATCGTGCTTGGCGCACATGGGCCGTATCGGGTGCATCTGGTGATTGTCGAGGGCTGAGATGGCGCGCCTGCTGGCCCTGCTGGCACTGCTTTTCGCCGTATCGCCAGCGCCGACTCTTGCGCAAATTGGCGACGAAGTCCTGCCGCCGGCGTTTGTCGAAACCCTGCTCGAACTTCCCGACGATGCCGCCCAGGCGGCGAAATCGGGCAAGCGCCTGCTGCTCTATTTCGGCCAGCAGGGCTGTCCTTATTGCAAGGAACTGATGCAGACCAGCTTCACGCAGAAGGGCATCGTGGACAAGGTGAACAAGCATTTCGTCGCCATCGCCTTCAATCTGTTCGGCGACCGCGAAGTGACCTGGTTCGACGGCAAGGTGCGCAGCGAGAAGGAGTTCGCCAAATTCCTCAAGGTGCAATTCACGCCGACGCTGCTGCTGCTCGACGAGAGGGGCAACATCATCGCCCGCATCAACGGCTATTACCCGCCGCACCGTTTCTCGGCGGCGCTCGACTACTCGGCGCAGCGATTGGAGCGCAAGCTCGATTTTGCCGAACACATGAAGGCGGTGCCGCAGACCGGCGCCAGCGCCACGCTCAACGAGCAGCCCTTCTTCGTCAAGGCGCCCTTCGACCTGGCGCGCAAGTCCGGCGGCAAGCCGCTGGCGGTGCTGTTCGAAACCCGCCATTGCGCGCCCTGCGACGAACTGCACAAGGAAGGCTTCAAGCGCGACGCGACGCGGGCCGCGCTTGCGAACTTCGACGTCGCGCGCTTTTCGCTGGCGGGCCGCGAGAACCTGACCACGCCCGACGGTCGCCGCATGACGGCGGAAGCCTGGGGCCGCGAACTCAAGATCAGCTACACGCCCAGCGTGGTGTTCTTCGACGACGGCGGCAAGGAGGTGTTCCGCCTCGAAGCCTACCTGCGGCCCTTCCACTTCGCCTCGTCCTTCGAGTACGTCGCCAGCGGCGCTTATCGCAAGGAGCCCGAGTTTCAGCGCTTCCTGCAGCACAAGGCCGAGCACATGAAGGAGCGCGGCGAGAAGCTGGAGCTCTGGAAGTAGGCAAACCGCCGCGCAAGCGCCAACTCGTCATTCCGGCGGACGCCGGAATCCAGGAATTTCAAGCACGGTCACACTCACTGGATTCCGGCCTGCGCCGGAATGACGGCAGGGTTGCTGACCCATCGTTTCCTATCGCCTCAGGCGTTTTTCTATCTCGATGACGACCATCGCCGCCAGCGCGATGGCGGCGATTTCACCCCAGGCGCGCGCATCGATGGGCGCAGTGGCAAAGGCCGCATTCAGGGGCGCCCAGTAGGTGATCGCCAGCTGCAGCAGGATCTGCAGGCCGGCACCGGCCCAGACCCAGGGATTGGAGAAGGCGGGGACCGCCGTCACCGGCAGGCGCAGCGAACGACAGCTGAACAGATAGACGATCTCGATCGCGACGAAGACGTTCATCGCGATGGTGCGCGCCTCGGCCATGTCCTGCCCGCGCTCCACGGCCAGCAGGAACATGCCGAACGAACCCGCCAGCATCAGCACGCCGACCAGCACGATGCGCCCGATCAGCACGCCGTCGAGCACCGGCGCGCCGGGCGGACGCGGCGGGCGGCGCATGATGCCGTGCTCGGGCGGCTCGAAGGCCAGCGGCAAGCCGAGCAGCACGGCGGTGGTCATGTTGATCCAGAGGATCTGCAGCGGCGTGATCGGCAGCGTGACGCCGGCGACGATGGCGGCGAGGATCACCAGGCCTTCGCCGAAGTTGGTCGGCAGGGTCCAGGTGATGAACTTCACCAGGTTGTCGTAGATGCCGCGGCCTTCCTCGACCGCCGCTTCGATGGTGGCGAAGTTGTCGTCGGTCAGCACCATCGCCGCCGCCTCCTTCGCCACGTCGGTGCCGCCCAGGCCCATGGCGATGCCGATGTCGGCCTGCTTGAGCGCCGGCGCGTCGTTCACGCCGTCGCCGGTCATCGCCACCACTTCGCCCTGCGCCTGCAGCGCGCGTACCAGGCGCAGCTTCTGTTCCGGCTCGACGCGGGCGAACACGTCGACGCGGCCGGCGGCAGCGCCGAGCATCGCGTCGTCGAGCAGGGACAGGTCGCGGCCGGTGAGCACTTCGGCCGCCGCGGCATCCTTGACGATGCCGATCTGCCCGGCGATCGCCCGCGCGGTTTCGGCGTGGTCGCCGGTGATCATCTTCACCCGGATGCCTGCGGCATGGCAGGCGCGCACCGAACTGATGGCGCGCGGCCGCGGCGGGTCGATCATGCCGATCAGGCCGAGGAAGACCAGTTCGGCGCCGATTGCCGCCTCGTCCAGCGCCGCGCCAGTGGTGGCGTGGCGCCTTGCCAGCGCCAGCACGCGCAGGCCGCGACCGGCCATCTGCGCCGCGGCGGCTTCCACGGCGGCCGTATCGAGCGCGGCTTCACCGCCGTCGGCGGCCAGCGCCGTGCGGCAGGCCGGCAGCAGTTTTTCGATGGCACCCTTGACGTACACGACAGACCGGCCTTCGCTCGCGTGTCGCGTGGCCATGGTTTGGCGTGCCGAATCGAAGGGCAGTTCGTCCTCGCGAGGGAACGCCTTTCGCAGCGTGGTTTCGTCCAATCCGCCCTTGCGCGCCACCACCAGCAGCGCCGCCTCGGTTGGGTCGCCGGTGATCTGCCATTGCCGGTCTTCGTGGTAAAGCGCGGAATCGTTGCACAAGGCGCCGGCGACCAGCGCCTCGCGCAGCGGGGCAAAAGTCGGCGCTGGTGATACGGCGTTTTCGCCAGTCCGTTGAATCGCGCCCTCGGGTTTGTAGCCCAGGCCGCTGACACTGAAGCTTTCCCCGGCCGCCCAAAGCTCGGTGACCGTCATCGCGTTTTCGGTCAGGGTGCCGGTCTTGTCCGAGCAGATCACCGTGGTGCTGCCCAGCGCTTCCACCGCCGGCAGGTGGCGGATGATGGCGCGACGCTTGGCCATGCGGCCGACGCCGATGGCCAGCGTGATGCTCATGGCCGCCGGCAGCCCTTCCGGGATCGCGCCGACCGCCAGCGCCACCGCCGCCATCAGCATTGCCGTCATCGCCTCGCCGCGCATCACGCCGATGACGAAAGTGAGCGCGGCGAGGCCGAGGATCACCCATAGCAGCAGGCCGGCGAACTCGCCCATCTTTTTCGTCAGCGGCGTGGCGATCTCGGGCGCGCTGGCGATCAGGCCGGAGATGCGCCCGGTTTCGGTGGCGTCGGCGGTGGCGACGACCAGCGCATGGCCCTGGCCGGCAACCACGGTGGTGCCGGCGTAGGCCATGTTGCGCCGGTCGGCGAGTTGGGTGTCCTGCGGCAATCCCTCGTGATGCTTGTCGATCGGCGCGGCTTCGCCGGTCAGGGCCGCCTCGACGGTGCGCAACTGACGGCCGGAAATAATGCGCAGGTCGGCCGGCACCTTGTCGCCCGCGGCCAGCCAGACCACGTCGCCGGGGACGAGGTGCACGGCATCCATGCGCCGCCGGCGGCCGTCGCGCAGCACCGTGACCTCGGTCGCCACCGCGCGCGCCAGCGCCGCCAGTGCCGCCGCGGCCTTGCCTTCCTGCAGGTAGCCGATCAGCGCATTGATGACCACCACGCCGAAGATCACCGAACTGTCCACCCATTCGCCCAGCGCGGCCGTCACCGCGCCGGCGCCGATCAGCACCAGCACCAGCGGCTCCGTGAACTGGGCGAGGAAGCGCGAGAGCGCGCTGCGTCCGGGTTTCTGGCTGGGGCGGTTGGGGCCGTGGCGTGCCAGGCGCGCCGCCGCGTCATCCTCGGTCAGGCCGTGGTCCGGCTGTACGCCGTGATCGGCCAGCGCATCGGTCGCGGACAGGGCGTGCCACATCGGCGCGTCAGACTCGCGTTGTGCTCTGTGGGGAAGGTTCATGCGGCGATTCTCCGACGCCCCGTGCGCCGACTAGTTGATCGCGGGCAAATGCAGGCTGACGACGAGCCCGCGGCCGTTCGGCCCGTGCTCGAGCAGCAGGCTGCCGCCGTGAAGTTCGGCGATGCGACGAACGATCGACAGTCCCAGGCCGCTGCCCGGAACGTCGGTTGCCTGTAGGGCATTACCGGCGAGGGCGGCCGAAGAGTCGGCGCTGGCGCCACGGCGAAAGCGTTGTTGCACGGCCTCGATTTCCGCCGCCGGAATGCCCTTGCCATCGTCACGGACGCTCAGCACGGCACGGTGGCCCTGTTGTTCGATGGCGACCTCGATGCGCGACGGCGTGGCGTGGCGCAGGGCGTTGTGCACCAGGTTGCGCAGCATGGCCTGCAGCAGGGCGACGTCGCCGCGCACCCGCGCGTCGCCATCGGCGAGCACCAGTTCGCAGTGGCGCGCGATGGCCTCGCCGGCGGCATCCGCCAGCACGTCGGCGGCGATCGGGCGCAGGGCCAATGGCTGCAAGGCCTGTCCGCTGTCGGCGTCGAGCCTCGCCAGGGTCAGCAGTTGCGTCAGGAGATGCGTCGCGCGGTCGCAGCCGACCAGGATCTGGTCCAGCGCGTGGCGGCGCTGGGCTTCGTCGGTGGCGGCCAGCGCGACCTGGGCCTGCGCCTTGAGCGCGGCCAGCGGCGTGCGCAGTTCGTGCGAGGCATCGGCGGTGAAGCGGCGCTCGTTCTCGAGGGCCCGGTCGATGCCGGCGAAGAGTTCGTTCAGGCGCTGCACCAGCGGCAGGATCTCGCGCGGCGTGTCGCTGTCGGCGATCGGCGTCAGCCGGTTCGGCGCGCGTGCCGCGACGTCGTCGGCGATGCGGCGCAAGGGCCGCAGCGAAATGCCGACCGCGACCAGCAGCACCAGGGCCAGTCCCGGCAGGGCGTAGAGCATCGGCGTCAGCAGGTGCTCCGCAATTTCGCGGGCGAGGTCGGCGCGCTCCTCCTGCATGTGGCTGGCGGTGGCGGGCGGATGGTTGAGCAGTTCCTCGACCTCGTGCAGCGCTGAACGCCAGGTGAACGCGGCGGTAACCAGCCAGACCACCGCCACCGCGGCGGTGGTCAGCAACACCAGGCGCAGCAGCAGGGAGCCGCCCGGCTTCATGCGGCGTCCTTCGCCATCACGTAGCCGATGCCGCGCAGGGTGCGGATCGCGTCGGCACCGAGCTTGCGGCGCAGGTGGTGGATGTAGACCTCGACCGTGTTGCTGCCGATCTCGTCGCCCCAGGCATAGAGATGCTGTTCGAGCTGGGCGCGCGACAGGGCGCGTCCCGGTTGCTGCATCAGGGCGTGCAGCAGCGCGTATTCCTTGGCCGACAGTTCGACCTCGCTCCCCCCGCATTCGACGCGCCGGGTTGCCGGATCCAGCGTGACGCCGGCGGCGGCAAGCACCGGCGACGACTGCCCGCCGGCACGACGCAGGAGGGCGCGCAGCCGGGCCGCCAGTTCGCCGAGGTCGAAGGGCTTGACCAGGTAGTCGTCGGCACCCGCGTCGAGGCCCTTGATGCGGTCATCCACGGTGTCGCGCGCGGTCAGTATCAGGACCGGCAGGGTCTTCTTGCGCGCGCGCAGGTGGCGCAGCACATCGAGTCCATCCATGCGCGGCAGGCCGAGGTCGAGCACCACGGCAGCATAGTCCTCGGCGATCAGCGCGGTTTCGGCGCTGATGCCGTCCTTGACCCAGTCGACGGCGTAGTCGGCCTGGCGCAGGCCGACCTGCAAGGCATCGCCGAGCAGGGCATCGTCTTCAACCAGCAGGACTCTCATGGGCGGGATTCTAGGTTGGGTTGCAAATGGATCTGTTCGGCAAGGCACGGAACTGCAAGAAAACGCGCGGCACCATGCACGTTGCAATAAGCATACCTTGAACAAGGTTAAGGTTTGCTTAAGCATCGGGGCGCAGTCTTCTCCCCGATGTCCATCAGGAAAGCTTCCACACCACCGGCGTCGCGTCTCCAATTAAAGCGCGAGTTCCGGTTCCGCAAGTTTGACGGCAGTACTCGACCATGAGCTCACTTTCCCTGCTGACCTGGATCGCCTTCGGCATCGCGCTGCAGGTGGCCTTGTACCTCGGCATCGGCTTCTGGCGCCACTGGCAGGAGTATCTGGCGCTGCGGGGGCGCGACGACGAGCTGAAGCTGCCGCCACCGCAACCGGCAAGCGAGGTGGATGAGCCGGCGCTACCGGCCTGGCAGGGTTTCCGGCCCTTCCGGGTCGAGCGCAAGGTGTTCGAAGATGCACAGCAGTCGGTGTGCTCCTTCTACCTCGTGCCGGATGACGGGCAGCCGTTGCCGGCCTTCCTGCCGGGCCAGTTCCTCACGTTTCGCTTCGATGTTCCAACAGCGGATGGCGCCACCGAGCAGTTGATCCGCTGCTACTCGCTGTCTGACGCGCCCCGCCCCGAGGCCTACCGCATTTCGGTCAAGCGGGTGCCATCGCCGGCCGAAAGCGGGTTTGCGCCCGGACGCGCATCGAGCTTCCTGCACGACCAGGTGGAGGTCGGCAGTCGCCTGCAGGTTCGCCCGCCCGGCGGGCATTTTCATATCGACCGCGGCGACGCGCCGGTGGTGCTGATCGGCGGCGGCATCGGCATCACGCCCATGCTGAGCATGGCCAACTGGTGCCTTGCCGAACAGCCCGGGCGCGAAGTCTGGCTGTTCTATGGCGTGCGCAACAGCAGCGAAATGATCATGAAGGCGCGACTCGAAGGCCTTGCGGCGGCGCATCCGAGCTTCCGCCTGCGGGTCTGCTTCAGCGATCCGCTGCCCGGCGATGTCGCGGTACGCGACTACCAGCACCGCTCGCGCGTCGACGTGAATGTGCTGCGCATGCAGTTGCCGCTCAAACCCTATCAGTTCTACATTTGCGGTCCGAACCCGATGATGGAGTCGCTGGTTCCAGCTCTGGAAGACTGGGGCGTGCCCGATGCCCGCATCCATTTCGAGGCCTTCGGCCCGGCCTCGGTGAAGCGCCGCAGCGCGGTCGCGGCGCCCCTGGCTGGCGAATCGTCCGGGCTCACGGTGAGCTTTGCCAGGACAGGCAAGACACTTAACTGGCAACCAAGCGCGGGCAGCCTGCTCGAATTCGCCGAGGCAAACGGCGTAGCCGTCGATTCCGGCTGCCGCGCAGGCGGCTGCGGCAGCTGCCAGACCACCATCCGGTCGGGCGAGGTCGCCTACAGCCAGGCCCCCGATTTCGATCCCGAGCCCGGCAGCTGCCTGCTCTGCGTCTGCACGCCGAAATCCAACGTGACCCTGGAGGCGTAAATGGCCCTCTCGCTCTGGCACCGACATGTCCTGCCCTTCGCCCTGCTGGCCGGGTTGCTGGCCGCGGCCACCCTCGCCGGCGACTACCTGCTGCATCGCCTGAACCTGGTCTGGGTGGGTCGCTATCTGGGCATTCCCGGCACGCTGTTGATCATCGGGTCGATGGTGTATTCGCTACGCAAGCGCAAGGTGATCACTGCCGGGAACCCGAAGACGCTGCTGAACCTGCATGAGTTCAGCGCCTGGCTGGGATCGCTGATGGTGCTGATCCATGCCGGCATCCACTTCAATGCCATCCTGCCGTGGCTGGCAACGGCAGCCATGGGCGTAAACGTGATCAGCGGCATGGTCGGCAAGCTGCTGCTGAATCGTTCGCGCCTCTATGTGCAGGGCAAACGCGATGGCTTCCAGCTGCGCGGGCTGTCGAAGCCGGAAGTCGAGCAGGCCGTGTTCTGGGATGCCGTCACTTTCGACACCATGGCCAAGTGGCGCAAGGTGCATATCCCGATCTTCATCGTGTTCGCGGTGCTGGCGCTGGGGCACATTGTCAGCATCTTCCTGTTCTGGGGCTGGTCATGAACCGCATTCTCAAGTTCGTGCTCTTCGCCAACCTTGGCGTGCTGGCGATCCTGGCCTTCGTCTATCCCCACCTGATGGTCGGGCCGGGCAAGCTGATTCCCGGCCACGCCAAGCTGGAAGCCGACTGTTTTGCCTGCCATGCCGCATTCACCGGTGCCGATTCCGCGCGCTGCGCCACCTGCCACAAGCCCGCCGAGATCGGCCGCCTGACCACCACCGGCCAGCCGGTGGCCAAGCCGCTCACCACGACTCCGTTCCACCAGAAGCTGATCAGCCAGGATTGCGTCGCCTGCCACAGCGATCATGCGGGGGTCAAACGCTACTACCAGCAGGGACGCTTCGAACATGCGCTGCTGCAGAAGGACGCGCGCGACAAGTGCCAGGACTGCCACAAGTCCCCCACCGATTCGCTGCACCGGCAGATCAGCGGCAACTGCGCGCAGTGCCACAGCCAGGACAAGTGGCTGCCGGCGACCTTCGACCACAACCAGCATTTCGAGCTCGACCGCGACCACAATGCCCGCTGCATCACCTGCCATGCCGGCAACGACTACAGTCGCTACACGTGCTACGGATGCCACGAGCACTCGCTGGCGGGAACCCGGCGCAAGCACATCGAGGAAGGCATCCGCGACTTCGACAACTGTGTCGAATGCCACCGCAACGCCGACGAGCACGACATCCGCAGCCCCGGCGGCGGCAATGCGGCGGGCGGCAATTCGCGCGGCAAGGAGCGCAAGAAGCATGACGATTGACGGCGGCCCGGCTTCCCGTCAAACCATTAAACTTGATCGCATGATGAATACGAACCCGCGGCGCGTCGCCCGCCTCGACGCCGGCCAGACCATGTCGCCGGTGCGTGGAGCCTGATCCTTGGATACCGCGGGCGCACTTCGCCCCTCACTGACGCGCTATGCCTGGCTGTCGATCGCGGCGGCTCTCGCCACCATCCTGCTCAAGGGCGTGGCATGGAAGCTGACCGGCTCGGTCGGCCTGCTGTCGGATGCCATCGAGTCCTTTGTCAATCTGGCCGGAGCGCTGATGGCGCTCTGGATGCTGACGCTGGCGGCTCTGCCGCCGGATGACGACCACGCGCACGGGCATGGCAAGGCGGAGTATTTTTCGAGCGCCTTCGAGGGCTTCCTGATCCTGCTGGCCGCCGTCAGCATCGGCTATACGGCATTCGAACGACTGCTCAATCCGCAGCCGCTAGAAGCGGTGGGGATAGGCCTGCTGGTTTCGGTGGCGGCCTCCGCGATCAATTTCGCGACCTCCCGGGTGCTGCTCGACGTGGGCCGCAAGCACAACTCGATCACGCTCGAAGCCGATGCGCACCACCTGATGACGGATGTATGGACCTCGGCCGGCGTCATCCTCGGCGTCGGGCTGGTCTGGATTACCGGGGCGCTGTGGCTCGACCCGGTGATCGCGATGCTGGTCGCGGCGAACATCGTGTGGACCGGCTGGCAGCTCATGCAAAGATCGGCCGCGGGCCTGATGGACATCTCGCTGCCGGCGGAAAAGCGGCAGCAGATCGAGGCCCTGCTCGCCGGCTATCGCGCGCAGGGGCTGGACTTTCACGCCCTGCGCACCCGCCAGGCCGGCAGCCGCACCTTCGTCACGCTGCATGTGCTGGTGCCGGGGGAATGGACGGTGAAGCAGGGCCACGACTGGGCCGAACGCATCGAAGCGGACATTCGCGCCGCCCTCCCGCATGCCCATGTCACGACGCATCTGGAGCCAATCGAGGATCCCCTGTCCATGATCGACAAGGACCTGGATCGGCCGGCGGGCTGAGAGGCACTGAAGAATTCATCGCCGCCCGATTTCCGTACTCGTCACCCCGGCGAAGGCCGGGGTCCAGGTCGTCTATCTGATTGCTTTCATCGATGTCAGTGGTACGAACTGGATTCCGGCTTTCGCCGGAATAGCCTGCCCCGGACCCGATCCGGGGACGATTGGGGAGCCGTGCCGACTAATTCACAGGCTCTGAGGCCGGGCGATACCTGCTTTTGCCGTATCGCCAGCGCCGACTCTTCAGGACGCCGCATCCTGGCGGTGTAGCTTCTTCCATCCGGTGATCATGGCCGTGACCAGGTTTTAGTACGGAGTCAAGTTGAAACCGATGGACGTCATCCCAAACGTCATCCCGGGCTTGACCCGGGATCCAGAAACGGCCGCCGACTGGATTCCGGCTTTCGCCGGAATGACGGATCAATCCAACGGATTCTGCTTTACTGACTGCTGGTTCCGGCCGCTGCGCTTGACGTCGGAAGGATCGACGTCAGCCTGCACTGAAACCTGGTCATGTGCTGCGCTTCTTCCATCCGGTGATCATCGCCGTGACCAGGTTTTCACCATGCAGCCAGCTGCTGACGACCACGCCGCCGAGGTGGATCACGACCATCGCCATCATGCCGTTCGACGCGGATTCGTGGACTTCCGCCATGAAATCTCCGCCGAACTCGTTGTAGGTGGCGTAGCCGCTGGCGACTGCGGTGATGCCGAAGCCGAGCAACAGGAAGATCGCCACCGCGCCGGCAGGATTGTGGCCGACGTAGTGCTGCGGCTTTCCATCCAGCAGGGACTTGAAGTAGTCGATGACTTTGGTCGGCGTCGGCAGGAAGTCGGCGAAGCGCGAATGGCCGCCGCCGACGAAGCCCCACAGGATGCGGAAGGCGATCAGTCCGGCCATGCCGTAGCCGGCCAGGACGTGGATGTCACGCAGCTTCTCCGAGTCCGAGGTGACGAAGGCGACGACGAAGCTGGTCGCCAGCGACCAGTGGAAGAGGCGCGTCGGCAGGTCCCAGACGCGAACCGGTGTGCCATCGGTGCCGGCATCGGCCGGCCCCAAAGCAGCGCTTTGCTGTGCATTCATGGCTGTCCTCACTTGGGAATGTTGATCGAGCGTTCGCTGTAGTCGCCGGCGGCGGCACGGGTATGGCAGGCCGCGCAGTTGGCCGGGCTCTTGATCGAGGCGCGCTGCCAGGTTGCGGCGGCGATCTCGCGATGCTCCTTCACAAAGTGCGCGGTCTCGGTGATGCGCAGCAGGGGCTTGCCCGCGGCGTCGCGCGTGGCGCCGGTCTTGCGGCCGCCGGCGTGGGTCACCAGGAAGTCGGTGATGGCGACACGGCGCTTTTCGTCGAGGCTGGCATCCGAGCCGAAGTGGCGCGACAGGTCGCCCATCATCGCGCGCCAGGAATCGGCGTGCAGCATCTGCGGCGGAAAGGCCAGGTGGCAGGACGCGCATTCTTCCTCGAACACGGCATGCTTCGGCAGGCTGTAGTTGTCGGCATGGGCGCTCAAGGCGAGGATCAGCAGGGCGGCGGGAATCAGTCGTTTCATGGGAATCTCCGGGTTACTTGAGGGTCAGCAGCCAGGCCATGACATCGGCCTTTTCCTGCGCGCTGCAGAGGCGATTCACGGTGTCGTTGCAGTTGCGGCGGAACCACTTGTCCACCTTGGCGGCGTCGGTGAAGCGTTCCGCATTGGCGGCCGGCGCCAGCGCCGTGATCGGCTTGTCGGTCTTGGCGTGGCGTCCGGCCTGGGTCGGCTTGTCGGTGTGGCAGGAGGCGCAGCTCCACTCGCCGCCCTGCTTGCTGTTGAAGAAGCGCGCGCCGCGCTCGGCGGAGGCGGCGCTGCCGGCCTCCTTTTCGAAGCGCGTCAGGAAATCGCGCGGGGTTTCGGCCTGGGCGCCGGTGGCGGCGAGCAGGGCGGCGATGATGAACAGCTTGCGCATGTGAACCTCCATGAGTGATCAGTGCTGCGCATCATGGAGGGTGCCGCTTAAAGCGCGCTTAAGCAGGCATTGCGGCAGGCAGGTCGGCTATTTCTTCGCCGGCTGGTAGAACTCGCGCAGCGAGGCATAGCGTGCCGCGCGGACTTCACGCACGTGCTGGATCGCGTGCTTCATCGGAATGCCGGCCTGGACCAGGGTTTCGGCGGCGATCAGCAGGCTACTCTCGAGCACTTCCGGAATCACCTCGGTGGCGCCGGCGGCCTTGAGGCGATCGACGTCCTTGTCGTCGGTGGTGCGCACCACGATGGGAATGTCGGGCCGGGTCGCGCGCACGATGCGCACCACGCGTTCCGCCGAGTGCGCGTCGGGGTAGGTGACCACCACGGCGCGGGCGCGGGCGATGCCGGCCGCCTGCAATACTTCGCGCCGGTCGGCGTTGCCGAAAACCACGTTGTCGCCCTCGGCGCGCGCGTCGGCGATGCGCTGCGGATCGACGTCGAGCGCGATGAAGGGGATGTTCTCGATGGCGAGGAATTCGGCGATGCGCCCGCCGGTGCGGCCGTAACCGCAGATCACCACGTGCTCGCCGAGGTCGATGCTATGCACCGCGATGTCGTGCACCACGGTGGCCCGGTGCGCCCAGTCGCCGCGCCCCATGTCGCCGGAAAGGCGGGCGGCGCGGGCGATCAGGAAGGGTGCGATGAACATCGAGATCAGCATCGCCGAGAGCGTTATCTGGAAGGCGCTGTCGTTGATCAGCTTGAGCTGGCGCGCCAGCTCGATCAGCACCAGGCCGAACTCGCCGGCCTGCGCCAGTTGTGCCGCCGTGCGCAGGCTGGCCACCAGCGGCGTACGCGCGATGCGCGTCACGATGAGCATGACGAGGGCTTTGCCGGCGATCAGCAGCACTACAGCCAGCAGCAGCTTGTGGGCATTGGCCAGCACATAATGGATGTCGAGCAGCATGCCCACCGTGACGAAGAACAGGCCCAGCAGGATGTCGCGAAACGGCCGGATGTCGCCTTCGACCTGGTGGCGATAGACGGTTTCCGAAATTAGCATGCCGCCGACAAAGGCGCCCAGCGCGAGCGAGAGCCCGCTTTGTGCGGTCAGGAAGGAAAGGCCGACGACGATCCACAGCGTGGTCAGCACCAGCAGTTCGTTGGAACGCACCCGGGCCGCGGCATCGAGCACACGCCCCATCAGTTTTTGTCCGAGCCAGATAAGCAGCGCCAGCACGGCGACCATCTGCGCCGCGGCCACGGCCAGCGAGCGCCACAGGTCATCGCCGGAGGCGGCCAATGCCGGCAGCAGGATCAGGCAGGGCGCCACGGCGAGGTCCTGGAACAGCAATACGCCCATGGTCTGGCGCCCCGACCGCGAGTGCAGTTCGAAGCGGTCGGACAGCATCTTGGCGACGATGGCGGTGGAGGACATGGCAACCGCCAGGCCGACGGCGATGCCGCTGCGCCAGCCCTGGCCGTAGGCCAGCGCCGTGACCAGTCCGGTGCCCAGCGCGGTCAGCGCCATTTGCGCAGAACCGAAACCGAACACCAGATTGCGCATCGCCTGCAGGCGTTGCAGGCTGAACTCGAGGCCGATGGAAAACATCAGGAACACCACGCCGAACTCGGCGAAGCCCTGCACTTCTTCGCTTTCAGCCAGCAGTGCCAGTCCGTGCGGGCCTAGCGCGATGCCGATGGTCAGGTAGGCCAGCATCGACGGCAGCTTGAAGCGGCGCGCGATGGAGACCGCGCCGACGGCGGCGGTGAGCAGCAGCAGGATCGAAAGGAGATTCGAATGCATCAGCGAATGATAGCCTGCCCCTGTTCCGTTTCATTTGCGTTGGAGCAAGGCCGCATCGGTGGCCGCTGCCAGCGGCCCGCGGGGCGGTCGAAGCGGTTCGGCGCCATGGATTGTCCGCTGCTACAATCCGCCGACAATAACGGGAGGAGGAACAGATGGCGACTTCATTGCGAACCGGACCGGGCGCGCCTTATGTCTTTGCACTTCTGATGCTGGCCGCGCCCCTGGCTCAAGCCGCGGGTTCGGGGCCGACCGTACTCGGCATACCCATCGAGTTCATCCTGTTCGCGCTGACCCTGCTGGGTGTCGCGTTGTTCCACAACCAGACCTTCTATGTCTCGCTGGCCGGCGTCAGTGCCGTGGCGCTGTACAAGATCACCGTCACCGGGTTCAAGACCGGCCCGGGCCTGGCTGGCTTCGCCGGGCACCTCGGCCACGAATGGGTCACCCTGGTCAACCTGTTTGCCCTGCTGCTCGGCTTCGCCATTCTTGCGCGGCATTTCGAAAAGAGCCACGTGCCGGTGATCCTGCCCAAATACCTGCCGGCGGACTGGAAGGGTCCCTTCGTGCTGCTGGCCATGGTCTGGGTGATTTCCAGCTTCCTCGACAACATCGCGGCGGCCATGATCGGCGGCGCCATGGCGCACCAGTTGTTCAAAGCCAAGGTGCATATCGGCTACCTGGCCGGCATCGTTGCCGCATCCAATGCCGGTGGCGCCTTCTCGGTGGTGGGCGACACCACGACGACGCTGATGTGGATCGCCGGCGTCGCCCCGAGCCAGGTGTTCGAGGCCATCATCGCCTCAGCCGTCGCGCTGCTGATATCCGGCTATTTCGCGGCCAAGCAGCAGCATGCCTACGCGCCCATGCTCAAGCATGCGCACGCCCACACCCACATCGATTGGGCGCGGATTTTCATCGTCGCCCTGATCCTGATCTTCGCCATGGTCACCAACATCGCGGTGAACTCCAAGTTCCCGGCGCAAGCCAGCCTCTTTCCCTTCCTCGGCGTCGCCGTCTGGGTCGCGATCCTGGTCACCATTCCGGTGCGCCGTCATGACTGGGAGGTGGTCGGCGAATCGATGAAGGGCAGCCTGTTCCTGGTCTTCCTCGTCACCACGGCCTCGATGATGCCGGTCGAATCCCTGCCTGCAGCATCCTGGCAGACCGCCTTCGGCCTTGGCTTCGTTTCCGCCGTGTTCGACAACATCCCGCTCACCGCGCTGGCGCTGAAGCAGGATGGCTACGATTGGGGCTTCCTCGCCTTTGCCGTGGGTTTCGGCGGATCGATGATCTGGTTCGGCTCCTCGGCCGGTGTCGCGCTGTCCAACATGTATCCCGAGGCCAAGTCGGTGGGTCGGTGGCTGTATCACGGCTGGCACGTGGCGCTGGCCTACGTGGTCGGTTTCTTCTGCCTGCTGCTGCTGGTCGGCTGGCATCCGCAGCCGCTGAACAAGGGCGGTGCGGCACCGGTGCCGGCGGCCGCGGCACCTGCCGCCGTCGCTCGTCCGCAAAGCGAGCCTGCGGCGCCCATCGGCGCGCCGGGTTACCAGTAAGCCGTCAGGTGGCCGGCGGGCTCCAGCTCACCGGTGCCTTGCGGATGGCCTCGACCGCCGGGTGGCGGATGCGCCGCTCGTTGGAAATCGCGTAGTACTGCTCGCGCACCTCGTCCAGCACGCCGACCGGTTCGGCGCCCAGTTGCGCCGCGATGTCTGCACCCAGCACCGACGGCGCCGGGAAGAGGCCGATGCCGGCGCGGCCGAACGTGGTCAGCAGCGCGCTGTCCTCGAATTCGCCGACCACCAGCGGCGCCACGTCGTGGGTTTCCAGCCAGCGTTCGATTTGTCCGCGCAGCGCATTGCCGCGCGTGGGCAGCAGCATCGGCGCGCCATCGAGGCTGTGCGGAAACTCCTTGCGGTAGCGTACGGCCAGCGCCGGCGCGCCGAACAGCGTGATTTCGAAGTCGCCCAGGGCGTGGCTGAACACCTTGAGGTTGCCGCCGTGCGGTGCCGGGCGGTCGGTCAGCACCACATCGAGCCGATGCAGCGCGAGTTCGGCGAGCAGGGTGTCGAACTCGCCCTCGCGGCAGACCAGCCGGACCTGCTGCGGCAGGTGGAACACGGCTTCCATCAGGCGGTAGGCGATCAGCTTGGGCAGGGCGTCGGAGATGCCGACCGCGAGGCGCAACGTGTTCGCCGCGTCCGTGTCACGCAGCGCGGCATCCATGCGTTCGCCGAGTTGGAAGATCTGGTCGGCGTAGGCCAGCGCCAGCCGCCCGGCCTCGGTCGGCACCAGGCGGCGGCCCTGCGGCACCAGCAACGCCTTGCCCAGCGACTGTTCGAGCCGGGCAATCTGCACGCTGATGGTCTGTACCGCGACCCCGAGGCGGCGCGCGGCGCGCGTGACGCTGCCCTCGCGGGCGACGATCCAGAAATAGCGCAGGTGGTGGAAGTTCAGCGCGGCCGATTTCATTTTCGTATTTTACGAAGTTAAGCTCATTTATTGTTCGATTTGTAGGAAGCTTGAATTTCCGTAGAATCGCTGCATCTAAGCCTTCACAATGAAGGCGACAGGTGCCGTCGGCCGATCCCGGCCGGCGCGCGGCTCCGGCCAAGTTTTTTCGGGAGATAGAAATGAAACGCATCGTGCTGTTCCTGGTCACCAACATCGCCGTGATGCTGGTGTTGTCGATCGCCGCCAGCGTGCTGGGGGTGAACCGTTACCTGACCGCCAACGGCCTCAACCTGGGCATGCTGCTGGTGTTCGCCGGCATCATGGGTTTCGGCGGATCCTTCATTTCGCTGATGATGTCGAAGATGATGGCCAAGTGGTCCACCGGCGCGCGCATCATCGACAGCCCGTCGACCTCGACCGAGTTCTGGCTGGTCGAGACCGTGCGCAAGCAGGCCGCCAAGGCCGGCATCGCCATGCCGGAGGTCGCCATCTACGAGGGCGCGCCGAATGCCTTCGCCACCGGTCCGAGCAAGAACAACTCGCTGGTGGCGGTGTCCACCGGCCTGCTGGAGGGCATGAGCAAGGAAGAAGTCGAGGCCGTGCTGGCGCACGAGGTCAGCCACGTCGCCAACGGCGACATGGTGACGCTGACGCTGATCCAGGGCGTGGTCAATACCTTCGTCATCTTCGTCTCGCGCATCGTCGGCTACCTGGTCGACAGTTTCCTGCGTCGCGGCGACAGCCAGTCGTCCGGTCCCGGCATCGGCTACACGATCACGGTGATCGTCTGCGACATCCTGTTCGGGATACTGGCCAGCATCATCGTCGCCTGGTTCTCCCGCCAGCGAGAGTTCCGCGCCGATGCGGGCGCCGCGGGCCTGATGGGTTCGCCGCGGCCGATGATTTCGGCGCTGCAGCGCCTTGGCGGCTTGTCGGTCGAGCCCCTGCCGAAGAGCCTGGCGAGTTCCGGAATTGCCGGTGGCCGTGGCCTGATGGCGCTGTTCGCCAGCCACCCGAGCATGGAAGAGCGGATCGCCGCGCTCTCCGCCCAAGGCCGGTGATTCCTGCCCGGCTCATGAGCCGGATGAGGCCTCCGCGAAGAGCGGAGGCCTTTTTGCTTTGTTTCGCCGCCGCGCCGGCCTGGGCGGCGGGCTCCGACGTGGTCGGCATCAACCTGCTGTGGCTGGCGCTGATCCTGATGAGTGCGCGCTTGTTCGCGCCGCTGGCGCAGCACATCGGTTTTCCTGCGGTGCTGGGCGAACTGCTGCTCGGCGTGGCGCTGGGCAATCTCGCGCTTCTGGGCTTCACGGGCTTCGAGGCCATTCCCAAGGATCCGATCATCGCCTTCATCGCCGAACTCGGGGTGATCGTCCTGCTGCTGCAAATCGGACTGGAAACACGTCTGGCCGACCTGATCAAGGTGGGGCCGCGAGCCTTTGCCGTCGGTACGGTCGGCATCGTCGTGCCTTTCGCGCTGGGTACCTGGGTGGTCGGTCCGTGGCTGCTGCCGGGGCTCTCGCACAACGCCTATCTCTTCCTCGGCGCCACGCTGTCGGCCACGTCGGTCGGCATCACGGGGCGAGTGTTTCGCGACCTGGGCAAGCTCGATACGCCGGCGGCGCGCATCGTGCTCGGTGCCGCGGTGATCGACGACGTGCTGGGCCTGGTTATCCTGGCCGTGGTTTCCAGCCTGGTGCAGGCCGGCTCGGTCAGCGTCGGCCAGGTCGGCGGCATCATCGCCCAGGCGGTGATCTTCCTTGCTGGCTCGATCTGGATCGGGCGCATGATCGCGCCGCATTCCAGCCGCTGGCTGGCGCAACTCGATGCCGGGCCGTCGATGCTGTTCGCCCAGGTGCTTGCCACCGGCCTGTTCCTCGCCTGGCTGGCGCATGCCATCGGCCTGGCACCGATCATCGGCGCCTTCGCCGCCGGCCTGCTGTTCGAGCCGATCTTCCTGCGCGACTTCGACCGGCCGGCGATCGTGCGCGAAATCGAGCCGCTGCTGCCGAAGGGCGAGCCGGGCCTGGTGGAACGCCTGCGGCCGATCCTGATCAAGCACGGCGGCCACCAGCATGAGCACATGATCGAACCTATCGGCTATTTCTTCGTGCCGGTGTTCTTCGTCCTTACCGGCATGCAGGTCGATTTGAAGACGCTGGCGGACCCGGCAATCCTGGGAGTCGGCGCCGGCGTCACGGTGGCGGCGATCGTCGGCAAACTCGCGGCGGGCCTGGCGGCAGGTTCGTCGGGGCGCTGGGTGGTCGGTTGGGGCATGGTCCCGCGCGGCGAGGTCGGTCTCATCTTCGCCATGGTCGGCAAGCAACTCGGTGTCATGAACGAGGCGATGTTCTCGGTCATCGTCATGATGGTGATCCTCACCACGCTAGTCACGCCGCCGGTATTGACGGTCCTGCTCAAGCGCCGTCAGTAGGGGCGGTTGCGCCCGCGCCGCTATAATCCGCGCCTTCTTCCCGCGCCGCCGCCAACGTGTCCGATCGCCTCGCCGTCCTGCCCCAATACCTTCTGCCGAAGCAGGCGCTCACCTTGCTCGCAGGGAAGTTCGCCGCGGCGCGGGCCGGAGCCGCCACCACCTCGGTGATCCGCTGGTTCGTCGGCCGCTATGGCGTGAATATGGCGGAGGCGGCGAATCCCGAGATCGCCAGTTACGCCAGCTTCAACGAGTTCTTCACGCGGCCGCTGAAAGCCGGCGCGCGGCCGTTGGCCGCTGCCGACTTCATATGCCCGGTGGACGGCGCGATCAGCCAGTTCGGCGCCATCGAGCGCGACCGGATCTTTCAGGCCAAGGGACACAGCTACTCGACGACGGCCCTGGTCGGCGGTGATGCCGCGCTGGCGGCCCGCTTCGAGGATGGCCACTTCGCCACGCTGTACCTGAGCCCGAAGGACTATCACCGCATCCACATGCCCTGCGCCGGTAGGCTACTGCGCATGATCCACGTGCCGGGGGCGCTGTTTTCGGTGAATCCGGTGACAGCACGCGGCGTGCCCGGGCTCTTCGCGCGCAACGAGCGCGTGGTTTGTGTTTTTGACGGCGAGCGCGGGCCGTTCGTCATGGTGCTGGTCGGCGCCACGATCGTCGGCAGCGTGGCCACGGTCTGGCACGGCGTGGTGAATCCGCCGCGTCCCGGCCACCTGCGCGACTGGAACTATGAAGGTCAGGACCTGCGCTACGCGCAGGGCGACGAAATGGGCCGCTTCCTGCTCGGTTCGACCGTGGTGATGCTCTTCCCCCGCGCCACCCTGGGCTTCAATCCCGACTGGGCGCCGCAGCGGGCGATCAGGCTGGGCGAGAAGATGGGCCAACGCCTGGCTTGAGCAAGGTCGGCCGCGCTGCGGTGCGGCTCCGCCGGGGTACTTCCCGGCATCCTGAAACAAGCGCGCCGGTCCGGCCGCGCGCAGCGTCCGGCGAACTTCCCGCCAAGCGCCGCCTCTTCTCATAAACCACATTCAGTATGCTCTGTATCCATACTGATTTTATTGGGAAAAAATCTTAGGAAAATTCTCCGGTTCCGCCCCTAAGCCATTGTTGCGCTTGGAAAAATAGCCCTTTTCAACCTTGACCCAAGTCAAAAAGTGTCTTAAAGTGGGTTCTGGTGGGGATTGGTGGGAAATTAGGTCGATTGACGGTCTGAATCCTGCCGGGGGAGACGGAATGTTCCAAGGTGCGACGTCGCTGAATCTGGATGCCAAGGGCCGCATGGCGGTGCCCAGTCGGCATCGCGACGCGCTGGCGGTGATCGGTCAGGGTCGCCTGGTGGTGACCGCCCATCCGCACCGTTGTCTGCTGCTCTATCCGGGGCCGGCTTGGGAGCCGATCCGCGACCAGATCCTGGCCGCATCCAGCCTGCAGCCCGAAGCCGCCATGGTCCGTCGCCTGCTGGTGGGTTTCGCCGAGGACGTGGAGCTTGACGGCGCCGGACGCCTGCTGCTTTCGCCCTCGCTGCGCCGCTACGCCGGGCTGGAAAAGGAAATCTGGCTGATCGGCCAGGGCCGCCACTTCGAGATCTGGTCGGATGCCGGCTGGAAGGCGCAGCAGGATGCGATCTTCGCCGTCGGCGACAAGCTTCTGCCTCCGGGCCTGGAAAACCTTGCGTTGTGAGTGCCGACGCACACGTCAGCGTGCTGCTCGCCGAGGCGGTGGCAGCGCTGGCGATACAGCCCCATGGAGTTTACGTCGATGCCACATTTGGTCGCGGCGGACACAGCCGGACAATCCTTGCCGCGCTAGGACCGCAGGGTCGTCTGATCGCGCTGGATCGCGATCCGGCGGCGATCGCGTCCGGTGCGTCGATTGCGGATCCGCGCTTCACCCTGGTCCATGCCGCGTTCAGCGACTTCGACCCGGTGCTGGACAAATTGGGCGTGGGGCAGGTGGATGGCGTGCTGCTGGACATCGGCGTTTCGTCGCCGCAACTGAATACGCCCGAACGGGGCATGAGTTTTCGTTTCGATGCGCCGCTGGACATGCGCATGGATACGACGCAGGGGGAGACCGCCGCTGAGTTCCTGGCGCGGGCATCGCAACCAGAAATAGAAAAGGTGATCAGAGACTATGGCGAAGAACGGTTTGCTCATGCGATTGCAAAGGCGCTTGTTGCTGCTCGGGGCGAGCACGGTATTTCAGGGACAGGACAGCTTGCCGCGCTCGTGGCGCAAACAGTCCGCACGCGGGAACCGGGCCAGCATCCGGCGACGCGGACCTTTCAGGCTTTACGGATTCACGTCAATCGGGAGCTTGAGGAGCTGTCGCTAGTCCTGCCACGCGCCCTGGAACGACTGGCACCGGGTGGACGCATGGCCGTGATCAGCTTTCATTCCCTCGAAGACCGTATCGTCAAGCGCTTCCTGCGCGACGCAGCGCAGCCGCCGCAGCCGCCGAAAGGCGTGCCGCTGCGTGCCGTCGAACTGCCGCAGCCGGTCGCCAGGCTGCTGGGCAAGGCAATTTTTCCGTCTGACGCCGAGGTCGCGGCCAATCCGCGCTGCCGCAGCGCCGTGTTGCGCATCGCGCAGAAGCTCGACAAGCCTTCCAGCCCCACTTTTGGGAGCGTCGGCGAGGCCAGCCAAAAACAAGGAGCCGCGCAGCGGCGAACCACCGTCACCCCCGCCCACGGGCGGGGGTCGGGGGGTGGGAGTCACTAATTGGCGCGATTCAACATCCTCCTGATTCTGGTCCTGCTCGGCTGCGCCTTGTCGCTGGTGAGTTCCAACCACCGTGCGCGCAAGCTGTTTACCGAGCTGGAGGCCGGGCAGAAACGCATGCGCGACCTCGACGTCGAATTCGGCCAACTGCAACTGGAACAGAGCACCGTGGCGGCGCACGTGCGGGTGGAAAAGCTGGCGCGCGACAAGCTGGGCATGAAGCAGCCGGCGCCGGGGCAGATCATCTCCGTCGACGTCGGATCGGCGCGGTGAGCGAGCGATGAAGCCGATCAAGTTCGCCAGGAGTCCGCTGCTTTCCGAACGACTGCCGCCGTGGCGGCAACGCCTGGTGCTGGTGCTGCTGCTGGGCGCCTTCGCGCTGCTGATCGGGCGGTCGCTCTACCTGCAGGGCTTCAATAACGAATTCCTCGGCGACAAGGGCCGTGCGCGTTTCGAGCGCCTGATCGACATTTCCGCGACGCGCGGACGCATTACCGACCGTCACGGCGACGTGCTGGCGGTGTCTACGCCGGTGCGCTCGATCTGGGCCATTCCCGAGGACGCGCAAATGGCGCCGGCGCAGGCGCGCAACCTGGCGGCGGTGCTCGGCATGGACGTGCACGAGATCAACCGCAAGCTCGCCGCCGAGCGCGACTTCGTCTATGTCAAGCGGCAGTTGCCGCCGGAGACGGCGGAAAAGGTCAAGGCGCTTGCGCTGCCCGGCATCCACCAGAAGAACGAGTACCGGCGCTACTACCCGGCGGGCGAAGTGATGGCGCATGTGCTGGGCTTCACCGGCGCCGAGGATGTCGGCCAGGAAGGCATCGAGCTCGCCTTCAACGACCAGCTGTCGGGCAAGCCGGGCAGCCGCCGCGTGATCAAGGACCGGCGCGGGAACGTGGTGGAGGACGTAGAAAGCATACGGCCACCGTTGGACGGCAAGGACATCGCGCTGGCCATCGACTCGAAGGTGCAGTACCTCGCCTACACCCACCTCAAGCAGTCGCTGGCCGAGCATCGTGCCAAGGCCGGGGGGGTGGTGGTTATCGATGCCGACAGCGGGGAGATCCTGGCCCTGGTCAACCTCCCAACCTACAACCCGAACAACCGCACCAAGCTGGCCGGGGCGCAATTGCGCAACCGGGCGCTGACCGACACCTTCGAGCCCGGCTCGACGCTCAAGCCCTTCACCGCGGCATTGGCGCTGGAACAGGGCAAGGTGCGCTTCGACACGCAGATCCAGACCGCGCCGGGCAAGATGACCATCGGCTCGGCGACCATTTCCGATGCTCATGCGCATGGCATGCTGACAGTGGCGCAGGTGATCCAGAAGTCCTCCAACATCGGCTCGGCGAAGCTTGCGCTGTCGATGAAGCCGGAAGAAATGTGGGCGATGTTCGACAGCCTCGGCTTCGGCGCGCCGCTGAAGCTGGGGTTCCCCGGCGAGGCGGGCGGCCGGCTGCGCCCGGCGAAGACCTGGAAACCGATCGAGCAGGCGACCATGGCCTATGGCCACGGCATCTCGGTGACCCTGATCCAGCTGGCGCGCGCCTACCAGGCCTTCGCCCGCGACGGCGACCTGCTGCCGCTGTCGCTGTCGCGCGTCGATGTGCCGCCGACCACCGGCAAGCAGGTGTTCTCGGCGCAGACCGCGCGCGAAGTGCGCGCCATGCTGGAAATGGCCGTGCGTCCGGGGGGCACCGCGCCCAAGGCGCAGATCCCGGGTTATCGCGTCGCGGGCAAGACCGGCACTGCACACAAGCTGGAAAGCGGCGCTTACGCCAACCGTTATGTCGCCTCCTTCGTCGGCTTCGCGCCGGTGTCCGATCCGCGCCTGATCGTCGCGGTGATGATCGACGAGCCGTCCAACGGCAAGTACTACGGCGGCGAAGTCGCCGCACCGGTGTTCGCCCAGGTCATGGCCGGCAGCCTGCGCACGCTGGGCATCCAGCCGGACGCACCGCTCAAGCCGCTGCTGATGACTGCCGCTGAGCCGGCGCGGGAAGAGATGTGAGTGCCATGACCAACCCTCCCCCCATCCCCCTTCCCGAGGAAGGGGGTGACAACGGCTCGCTTTGCTCGCAGCTTGATGACTGTGCCACCTTGGGGCGGCCCGGCGGAGGCGCCTTGACGATCCTTGAACAGCTCAGGGCAAAGGGGGTGACGCCGACCCGCCTGACCGCCGACTCTCGCCGCGTGCAGCCCGGCGACGTTTTCGTAGCCTTCCCCGGCGCGCACGTCGATGGACGCGATTTCATCGCGCAGGCGGTAGCCCGTGGCGCGGCGGCGGTACTCGCCGAATCGGGTGGCGGTGCCGCTCCAAGAGTCGGCGCTGGCGCAACGGCATTCATTGAGGTCACCGACCTCGGTCGCTTGTCGGGCGAGGTCGCCCACCTTGTCTATGGCCGCCCCTCGGAAAAGCTCTGGGTGGCCGGCATCACCGGCACCAATGGCAAGACTTCGATTTCGCAATGGATCGCCCAGGCGATGGATGCGCTGGCGTCTCTGCCGCCGGGCCGCCCCAAGGCAGAGACTTCCTTGGGGACGGAGTCGCGCAGCGACGAACCACCGTCACCCCTTTCCATGGGGCAGGGGCCGGGGGAAAGGTCCCACAGGTGTGCGGTGGTCGGTACGCTGGGCAACGGTTTCGTCGATGCGCTGACCGAGTCCCCCAACACCACGCCGGATGCCATCACCCTGCATGCCGCGCTGGCGGGGTTCGTCGAGCGCGGAGCGAAGGCCTGCGCCATGGAGGTGTCATCGATCGGACTCGACCAGGGGCGGGTGAATGGTGTCGCCTTCGACGTCGCGGTGTTTACCAACATGACGCGAGATCACCTAGATTATCACGGCAGCATGGAGGCCTACGCGGCAGCCAAGGCGCGACTGTTCGCCATGCCGGGCCTCGGCGCCGCGGTGCTCAACCTCGACGATGCCTTCGGCATCGAGCTGGCGCACCGGCTCCGCGGTCGGCTGCCGACCCTGGGCTACACGCTGGGGGACGTCGCCACGACATGCGACGAAGTCCTGCGTGCCGAAAATCTGCGCATGGGCGCGACGGGCATCGAATTCGAACTGCGCGGCACGACCATCGCCGCGCCGGTGGTGGGCCGCTTCAATGCTTCCAACCTGCTGGCGGTCGCCGCTGCACTCCTTAGTCGTGGCGAATCGCTCGACGCGATCGCCATAGCGCTGCGCGGCATCCATCCGCCGCCGGGGCGCATGCAGGCGCTCGGCGGGCACGGTCAGCCGCTTGTCGTGGTCGATTACGCGCATACGCCGGATGCCCTGGAGAAAGCCCTCGGCGTGCTGCGCGAAACCGCCGCGGCGCGTGGCGGCCAACTGGTCTGCGTGTTCGGCTGTGGCGGCGAACGCGATCCGGGGAAGCGGCCGCAAATGGGGGCGATCGCCGAACGCCTCGCCGACCGCGTTCTGGTCACCAGCGACAACCCGCGCGGCGAAGATCCGCGGGCCATCATCGACGCGATCCTCGGCGGCATGAAATCGTCGCCGCCGGTGGAGGCCGAGCGCGAAAAGGCGGTGGCCGCCGCCATCGCGACGGCGGATGCGCGCGACGTCATCCTGCTCGCCGGCAAGGGGCACGAGCCCTACCAGGAGATCGCCGGCGTGCGCCATCCCTATTCCGACCTCGATGCCGCAAAGTCGGCGCTGGTGGCACGGGGGGTGGGCTCATGATGCGACTTTCAGAAGCCGGCGCTTCGTTCGGCGTGATGCACCAAGGACCCGACGTGGAATTCCTTGCCGTCGGCACCGATTCGCGCGCCGTGATTCCGGGCATGCTGTTCGTTGCGCTCAAGGGCGAACGCTTCGACGGCCACGATTACGTGCGCGAGGTGCTGGCCAGGGGAGCCGCCGGCGCCATGGTCGAGCGCGCCTGGGCCGAGGCCAATCCGGGGCTGCCGTTGATCCCGGTGAATGACACGCGACTGGCGCTGGGCCAGCTCGCCGCCGCCTGGCGCGGACGTTTCGCGATTCCGCTGCTGGGCATCACCGGCAGCAACGGCAAGACCACGGTCAAGGAGATGTGCGCGGCGATCCTGCGCGCGCAGTTCGGTGGCGCCAGGGAAAGCGTGCTGGCGACCGAGGGCAACTTCAACAACGACATCGGCCTGCCGCTGACCCTGCTCAAGCTGCGCCCGACGCATCGCGCCGCAGTGATCGAAATGGGCATGAACCACGCCGGCGAGATCGACTACCTGACGCGCCTCGCGGCGCCCACCGTGGCGCTGGTGAACAACGCCCAGCGCGCGCACCTCGAGGGCTTGGGCACGGTGCAGGACGTGGCGCTGGCCAAGGGCGAGATCTTCGTCGGCCTCGCGCCCGACGGAGTCGCCGTGTTCAATGCCGACGACCCCCAGGCCGGGATCTGGCGCGAGCTTTCGCGCGACCGGCGCCAGGTGAGTTTCGGCCTCGACCACGAGGCGGACGTGCGCGGCACCTTCATCCCGCACGGCCTCGGCGGCGAACTTCGCCTGGACACGCCGGACGGACACTTCACCGTCGCGCTCGCGGTGCCGGGGCGCCACAACGCGCGCAACGCCTGCGCGGCGGCGGCGGCGGCACTGGCCGCGGGCGCCACGCCAGATGCCGTGAAGCAGGGCCTCGAGATATTCACCGGCGTCAAGGGCCGCCTGCAGCGCCGCGTCGGTCGCCATGGCGCGCTGGTGGTGGACGACAGCTACAACGCCAATCCGGATTCGATGCGCGCGGCGATCGATGTGCTGGCCTCGGTGCCCGGCAAGCGCATTTTCGTCATGGGCGACATGGGCGAGGCAGGCTCGGCCGCCGCGCAGTTCCACGACGAGATCGGCGGCTACGCCAAGAGCCACGGCATCGACCGCCTGTTCTGCCTCGGCGAGCTGTCGGTTGCCGCCGCAGCCAATTTTGGCGAAGGGGGACAGCATTTCACGCGCATCGAGGACCTGCTCAAGGCATTGGCCGGCGAACTCGACGCGCAGACCACGGTGCTGGTCAAGGGTTCGCGCTTCATGAAGATGGAACGCGTCGTTGCCGCGCTTGCAGATGAAGGAAATCCGGATGCTTCTTGAACTTGCACAGTGGCTGGCGAAAGACTTCCGGGTCTTCAATGTGTTCGGCTACATCACGCTGCGCGCGGTGCTGGCGACCATGACGGCGCTGGCGATTTCCTTCATTTTCGGCCCCGCCGTGATTCGCTGGCTGGCGGCGAAGAAGATCGGCCAGTCGGTGCGCAGCGACGGCCCGCAGACCCATCTGGTCAAGGCCGGCACTCCGACCATGGGCGGCGCGCTGATCCTGATCTCGCTCGGCGTGTCGACCCTGCTCTGGGCCGACCTGTCCAACCGCTTCGTCTGGATCATCCTGATCGTCACGCTGGGCTACGGCGCGGTGGGCTGGGTCGATGACTGGCGCAAGGTGGTGTATCGCAATCCGGACGGACTCTCGGCGCGGTCAAAGTTCTTCTGGCAGTCGGTGATCGGCCTGGTCGCCGCGATCTACCTGGCGTTCTCGATTTCGGCCCCGAACAACGAGAAGGTGGTCCAGCTGTTCTTCCAGTGGGTGTCGTCCGGCTTCACGCTGGAACTGCCGCAGCAGACCGCGCTGATCGTGCCCTTCTTCAAGACCGTGTCCTATCCACTGGGCATGTTCGGCTTCATCCTGCTGACCTATCTGGTGATCGTCGGCACCAGCAACGCGGTGAACCTGACGGACGGCCTCGACGGCCTGGCGATCATGCCGACGGTGCTGGTTGGCGCGGCGCTGGGCATCTTCGCCTACGTCGCCGGCAACTCGGTGTTCTCCAAGTACCTGCTGCTGCCCTACATTCCCGGCGCGGGGGAACTGACGGTGTTTTGCGGCGCGCTGGCCGGGGCCGGCCTCGGTTTCCTCTGGTTCAACGCCTATCCGGCCGAGGTATTCATGGGCGACGTCGGCGCCCTGGCGCTGGGCGCCGCGCTCGGCGCGGTGGCGGTGGTCGCCCGCCAGGAGATCGTGCTGTTCATCATGGGTGGCGTCTTCGTCGCCGAAACCCTGTCGGTGATGCTGCAGGTCGGCTGGTTCAAATACACCAAGAGAAAATACGGCGAGGGACGTCGCATCCTGCGCATGGCGCCCCTGCATCACCATTTCGAACAGACCGGCTGGAAGGAGACGCAGGTTGTCGTGCGTTTCTGGATCATCACCATCCTGCTGGTGCTGTTCGGGCTGTCGACCCTGAAGATCCGCTGATGAAACTGGCAGGCAGACACGTCCTCGTTCTCGGCCTCGGCGAATCCGGCCTGGCCTGTGCGCGCTGGTGCGCGCGGCAGGGCGCGCGGGTGCGCGTGGCGGACACGCGGACGGCGCCGCCCTACCTGGACGAGTTGAAACGCCGTGTCACCGGCGCCGACTTTCGGCCCGGCGAGTTCGACAAGGACCTGCTGGACGGCGTCGACCTGCTGGTGCTGTCGCCGGGGCTTTCCGGCGGCCTGATTGTGGTGATCCACGCCCGCGCCGCCGGGATTCCGGTGCTCGGCGAGATCGAGCTCTTCGCCCATGCCTTGCGCGACACGAATGCGGACCGGCCGAATTCGCAGCCGGTGCCACCGGTGCTGGCAATCACCGGCACCAACGGCAAGACCACGACCACGGCGCTGACCGGCCACCTGCTGCGCGCCACCGGGCGCACGGTCGGCGTCGCCGGCAACATCTCGCCGGCGGCGCTCACCGCCCTGATGGACGCGCAGGATGCGCAAGCCCTGCCCGAGGTCTGGGTGCTGGAACTGTCGAGCTTCCAGCTCGAAACCACCGAGACCCTGAATCCGGTCGCGGCAACCGTGCTCAACATTTCGGACGACCACCTCGATCGCTACATCGACCTCGACGAATATGCGTCGGTCAAGGCCAGGGTGTTCCAGAGCGGGGCCGGCGCGCTCTGCATCCAGGTGCTCAACCGCAATGATCCGCGGGTGTGCCGCATGGTGCTGCCCGATCGCCAGATCGTCAGCTTCGGCCTCGATGCGCCGGCCGCCGCCGAGGATTTCGGCCTGCGCGTGCAAGGCGGCGAAACCTGGCTGGTGCAGGGCGCGAACTTCCTGCTGCCGGTTTCGGAACTGCCGCTGGCGGGCCTGCACAACGCGGCCAACGCGATGGCCGCGCTGGCCCTGTGCGCGAGTCTTGGCGTTGCAGCGACGGACCTGCTGCCGGCGCTGCGCAGCTTCCGCGGCCTGCCGCATCGCGTGGAAAAAGTCACCGAACGTGGCGGCGTCACCTGGTACGACGACTCCAAAGGCACCAACGTCGGCGCCACGGTCGCCGCTTTGCAAGGACTTGGCGGCCAACTGGCCGCCCAGAATAGTCACCTCCCTTCCCCGGGGCAGAGGCGGGGTTTCGCGGAGCACTGCTCCGCGCCGCCGGAGCCGGCCGGCTGTGCAAAGCCGGCAGTGGGACGGGAGGCCGGGAGGGATGGCCTTCAATTGGCGCACGCCGAGGATCACCACGATCGCAAGATCGTGGTGATCCTCGGCGGCGACGGCAAGGGCCAGGACTTCTCGCCCCTGCGCCTCGCTGTGGCCAGCCACGCCCGTGCCGTGATCCTGATCGGTCGCGACGGACCGTTGATCGGCAAGGCGATCGCGGGCGCCGGCGTCGCCGTCGAGGCCGCCGCCGACATGGACGATGCCGTGCATCGTGCCGCCGCGCTGGCGCGGGCGGGCGATGCCGTGCTGCTGTCGCCGGCTTGCGCCAGCTTCGACATGTATCGCAATTACGAGCATCGGGCAAAGGTGTTCGTCGCCGCGGTGCAGGCGCTGGCCGCGACCAGTGAAATTGCGGCAGGGCAACCATGAGCCGTGCCTACGCCGCCCCTGCCCATCGCGTTCCGGCCGAACTCGACGGCCTGTTGCTGTGGCCGGCGCTCGGCCTGCTGCTGCTGGGGCTGGTAATGGTGTATTCGTCGTCGATCGCGATGGCCGAGGGCAGCCGCTTTACCGGCAACCAGTCGGCCTATTTCCTGTTTCGCCACGCGGTCTTCCTTTGTATCGGCCTGGTGGCCGGCGTGATGGCCTTCCAGATTCCGCTGCGCCTGTGGCAGCAGGCCTCGCCCTGGCTGTTCGTGGCGGGCGTCGCGTTGCTGTTGCTGGTGCTGGTGCCGCACGTCGGCCGTTCGGTGAATGGCGCGCAGCGCTGGATCGGGCTCGGCCCGATCAACCTGCAACCCTCCGAGCTGATGAAGCTGTTCGCGGTGTTGTATGCCGCCGACTACACCACGCGCAAGCTCGACGATATGGGCAGCTTCGTGCGGGGCTTCTTTCCGATGGCGCTGGTGATGGTGCTGGTCGGCGTACTGCTGTTGCGGGAGCCGGATTTCGGCGCGCTGGTGGTGATCCTTGCGATTGCCACGGGCATACTTTTCCTGGGCGGCATCAACGCCCGCGTGTTTGCCATCCTGGTGGGAGTGCTGGCGCTCAGCTTCGTGGTGATGATCTGGGTGTCCGATTACCGGCGGCAGCGCATCTTCGGCTTCATGGACCCGTGGCAGGATGCCTACGGCAAGGGCTACCAGCTGTCCCACGCGCTGATCGCTTTCGGCCGCGGCGAGTGGTTCGGCGTAGGGCTGGGCGCCAGCGTCGAGAAACTGTTCTACCTGCCCGAGGCGCACACCGACTTCCTGCTGGCGGTGATCGCCGAGGAACTCGGCTTCGTCGGCGTCTGCCTCGTGGTCGGACTCTTCGCCTTGCTGGTGCAGCGCTGCTTCGCCATCGGACGCCAGGCCATGGTGCTGGGGCGGGTCTACTCCGGACTTGTCGCGCAGGGCGTCGGCATCTGGCTCGGTGTCCAGGGTTTCATCAACATGGGCGTTAACATGGGCCTGCTGCCGACCAAGGGCCTGACCCTGCCGCTGATGAGCTTCGGCGGTTCCGGCATCGTCGCCAATTGCCTGGCGCTTGGCATCCTCTTGCGGGTCGATTACGAGAATCGCGCCATGATGAGAGGGCAGCAGGTATGAGCCAGACCCTGCTCGTCATGGCCGGCGGCACCGGCGGCCACATCATGCCGGGGCTGGCGGTAGCCGAGCATCTGCGCGCGCAGGGCTGGAAGATCGCCTGGATGGGCAATCCGGATGGCATGGAAGCGAAGCTGACCGCCGGGCGCGGCTACGAGATGGCCTGGGTGAAGTTCACGGCGCTGCGCGGCAAGGGCCTGCTGCGCAAGCTGCTGCTGCCGCTCAACCTGTTGCGCGGATTCAGCCAGGCCTGGTCGCAGCTAAAGCGCATCCGGCCCGACGTGGTGCTGGGCATGGGCGGCTACGTGAGCTTTCCGGGCGGCATGATGGCCTCCTTGCGCGGCATCCCGCTGGTGCTGCACGAACAGAATTCGGTGGCCGGGCTGGCTAACCGTGTCCTCGCCGGAGTGGCTGACCGCATCCTCGCCGGCTTTCCCGGCGCGCTGACGAAGGCCGACTGGGTGGGCAACCCGGTGCGCCCTGAAATCGCCGTCTTGCCGGCGCCGACTCTTCGTTACGCGCAGCATCAGGGTCCGCTGCGGATTCTGGTGGTGGGCGGCAGCCTCGGCGCACAGGCGCTGAACGAAGTCGTGCCCAAGGCGCTGGCGCTGATCGCCGAGCACGAGCGTCCGCAGGTGGTGCACCAGGCCGGGGAAAAGCACCTGTCGTTGCTGGAAAGCCATTACCTCTCGGCCGGGGTCAAGGCAAATTGCGTGGCCTTCATCGAGGACATGGCGGGTGCCTACGACTGGGCCGACCTGGTGATCTGCCGTGCCGGCGCGCTGACGGTGGCCGAACTGGCCGCCGCCGGCGTCGCCAGCCTGCTGGTGCCGTATCCGCACGCGGTGGATGACCACCAGACGGGCAACGCGCGCTTCCTGAGCTCGGCCGGCGCCGCGATCCTGCTGCCCCAGGACCAATTGACTCCGCAGCGGCTGGCCGAGATCCGAACACTTTCGCGCGGCCAACTGGCGCAGATGGCGGAAAAGGCGCGGGAACTGGCGCGGCCCGAGGCCACGGCAAACGTCGCGCAGGCCTGTGCCGAACTGGCACGGAAAGGAAAACCATGATCACCTTTCCCCCATCCCCCTTCCCAAGGAAGGGGGCGATAACGGTTCGCGGCCCTGGCCCGCTCCATCCAATTTGCTTGCTGCCTCCTTGGGGCGGCCCTGCGGAGGCAGCATGAAGCACAAGGTCAAACGCATCCATTTCGTAGGCATAGGCGGGTCCGGCATGTCGGGCATTGCCGAGGTGCTGGCGAACCAGGGTTTCGAGGTCAGCGGCTCGGATCTCGGCGAGAGCGCGACGACGCAGCGCCTCGCGGCGCAGGGCATCCGCATCGCCATCGGGCACGACGCGCAGAATGCCGCGCAGGCCGACGCGGTGGTGGTATCCACGGCCGTGAAGGAAGACAACCCCGAGGTGCAAATGGCGCGCCAACGCCGGGTGCCGGTAGTGCCGCGCGCGCAGATGTTGGCCGAACTGATGCGCCTCAAGCAGGGCATCGCGATCGCCGGCACGCACGGCAAGACCACCACCACCAGCCTGGTTGCCTCCTGCCTCGCCGAAGGCGGCTTTGATCCGACCTTCGTCATCGGCGGCCGGCTCAACTCGGCCGGCGCCAACGCCAAGCTCGGCAGCGGCGAGTTCCTCGTCGCCGAGGCGGACGAGTCGGATGCCTCCTTCCTCTTCCTCTCGCCCGTGGTATCGGTGGTCACCAACATCGACGCCGACCACATGGAGACCTACGGCCACGATTTCGGCCGCCTGAAGCAGGCCTTCGTCGATTTCCTGCATCGCCTGCCTTTCTACGGCGTCGCCGTGGTCTGCGGCGACGATCCCAACGTGCGCGACATCATCCCGCGCGTGGCCAAGCAGATCGTCACCTACGGCATCGACCGCGAAGCAAGCTTCCGTGCCGAGGACGTGGTGGCCGACGGCGGCACCATGCGCTTCACCTGCGTGCGCACCAACGGCAGCGTCAGCCGCCTGCCGATCACGCTCAACCTGCCCGGCCGCCACAACGTGCTCAATGCGCTGGCGGCGATCGCGGTGGCCACGGAAGTCGGCGTTGGCGACACGGCGATCATCAAGGCGCTGGCCGATTTTCGCGGCGTCGGCCGCCGCTTCCAGCGCTATGGTGAAGTCGCCTGCCCGGGCGGCGGCAGCTTCACCCTGGTCGACGACTACGGCCACCATCCGGTGGAAATGGCGGCGACGCTGGCGGCGGCGCGCGGCGCCTTTCCCGGCCGTCGCCTGCTGCTGTCCTTCCAGCCGCACCGCTACACCCGCACGCGAGACTGCTTCGAGGATTTCGTCAAGGTCCTCGGTGGTGTCGACGGCCTGCTGCTGGCGGAAATCTATGCCGC
The DNA here is from genome assembly GCA_044359585.1 of Sulfuritalea sp. Taxonomy (GTDB): domain Bacteria; phylum Pseudomonadota; class Gammaproteobacteria; order Burkholderiales; family Rhodocyclaceae; genus Sulfuritalea. The sequence goes on from JBIKLV010000015.1 coordinate 42,701, forward strand.
CGGAGAGGCGCCGATCATCGCTGCCGACAGCCGCGCGCTGATCCGCGCGCTACGCGTGGCGGGCAAGGTCGAGCCGGTTTTCGTCGAGGACATCGCCGCCATGCCGGCCGCGATCCTGGCCGCCGCGCGCGACGGCGACGTGGTAATCACCATGGGCGCCGGTTCCATCGGCGGCGTGCCCGGAAAGCTGGTCGATGGCTGAACTGCGCGGCCAGATCAAGGCAAACGAACCCATGGCGGCGCACGTTTCGTGGCGCGCTGGCGGATCGGCGGCGCGCGCCTTCTTTCCGGTCGACCTCGACGATCTTGCTGCCTTCCTGGCCGGCCTGCGCCACGACGAACCACTGCTGCTGGTCGGCCTGGGCAGCAACCTGCTGGTGCGTGACGGTGGTTTCGACGGCACCGCGATCTTCACCCATGGCGCGCTCAACACGCTGCGCCGCGAACCCGACGGCAGCTTCTACGCCGAAGCCGGCGTCGCCTCCCCCAAGCTGGCCCGCTTCGTCGGCCGCCAGGGCTGCGCCGAGGCCGAGTTCCTCGCCGGCATCCCCGGCACCGTCGGCGGCGCGCTGGCGATGAATGCCGGCTGCCATGGCGGCGAAACCTGGCGTTACGTGGAAAAGGTCCTGATGCTGAATCGCCAGGGCGAAAAGCTGCTGCGCGGGCCGGATGACTTCGCCATCGGCTATCGCCACGTCGGCCTGAAAAGCGCCACGGATGAGGTGTTCGCCGCGGCATGGTTCCGCTTTCCGCCGGGCGATGCCGGGCTCGCGCAGGCGCGCATGAAAGAACTGCTGGAACGGCGCGTCGCGACCCAGCCGCTGGCCTTGCCCAATGCCGGGTCGGTGTTTCGCAATCCGCCCGGCGACCACGCGGCGCGACTGATCGAGGCGGCGGGCCTCAAGGGCACACAGATCGATGGCGCGCAGGTGTCCGAAAAGCATTCGAATTTCATCGTTAATCCCGACGGCGCGGCCGCCGCGAGTGCGATAGAAATGCTAATCGGCCGGATTCAGGCGGAAGTACGGGAAAAGTTCGGGATTTCGCTGGTGCGCGAAGTGCGCATCGTCGGCGCGGTGGGGCAGGGCGGGGAAAGGTCTTGATGGAATTCGGCAAGGTGGCGGTGATGATGGGCGGCAAGTCGGCCGAGCGCGAGGTGTCGCTGAAAAGCGGTGCGGCGGTGCTGGCGGCACTGCGTTCGTCAGGCGTCGATGCCCACGCGTTCGATCCGCGCGAGAAAGCGCTCGAAGCACTGCATGCCGAAGGTTTCCAGCGCGTGTTCATCGCGTTGCACGGACGCGGCGGCGAGGACGGCAGCCTGCAGGGCGCGCTCGACCTGCTGGCGATCCCCTATACCGGCAGCGGTGTTCTTGCCTCGGCGCTGGCGATGGACAAGTGGCGCTCGAAGCTGGTCTGGCAGTCGGCCGGGCTGCCGGTGCCGGAGTTTGCCGTGCTCGACGGCGCCAGCGATTTCGCCGCGGTCGAGCAGCGCCTTGGCCTGCCGCTGTTCGTCAAACCCGCCAACGAAGGTTCCAGCATCGGCATCAGCAAGGTCAAGCAGGCCGGTGCCCTTAAGGCGGCTTACGACATCGCGGCACGCTACGACAGCTGCGTGCTGGCCGAGCGCTACCTCGCCGGCGGCGAATACACCGTCGGCATCCTGGCGGGCGCGGCCTTGCCGGTGATCCGGATCGTGCCGGCCACCGAGTTCTACGACTACGAAGCCAAATATCTGCGCGACGACACCGAGTACCGGATACCTAGTGGACTGGGCGATGCCCGCGAAGCCGAGATGCGCGACATCGCGCTGCGTGCCTTCGCCGTGCTCGGCGGTCGTGGCTGGGGCCGCATGGACCTGATGCTCGATGCCGCGGGGCGCGTGTATTGCCTCGAGGCCAACACGTCGCCCGGCATGACCGACCACTCTCTGGTGCCGATGGCGGCGCGCGCAGCCGGCATACCCTTTCCGCAATTGGTCCTGAAGCTGCTCGCGGAGGCCCGCCATGGCTAGCCAGCGCGGAAATGGCACCGGCAGGAGCCGCAACGAGCGCGGCAGCGGCGACGGCTTTTGGGATCGGCCGATGCTGATCAACCTGCTGGCCGACATCCTGTTGCTTGCTGGTGGAGTGCTCCTGGCATGGGCTGCCATCATGGCGGGGCAGCGCCTGCCGATCCTGCCCTTGCGCGAGCTGGTGGTGGCGACACCGGTGGACAACGTGTCGCGTGCGCAGATCGAGCATGCGGCACGCAGCGCGCTGACCGGAAATTTTTTCACCGTGAATCTGGAAACTGCGCGCACCACGTTCGAGCGCATGCCCTGGGTGCGCTCGGCCAGCCTGCGCCGAATCTGGCCGGATGGTGTCGAATTGCGGATCGAGGAGCATCGCGCCGCCGCGCGCTGGATCCCTCAGGATGGCGAGGCGCGCCTGGTCAGTACGCGCGGCGAAGTGTTCGCCGCCAACACCGACGAGCCGTTGCCGCAGTTCGCCGGCCCGGAAGGGTCCGCCGCCCAAGTTCTCGAGCGCTTCCGCGCCTTTGGCGACGCCCTTGCCGAGGCCGGTCGCAAACCGGTCGCGATCCACCTCTCGGCGCGCGAGGCCTGGCAGGTCAGGCTGGATGATGGCGTTGTTCTGGAGTTGGGTCGCGAGCAGGCCAAGCACCCGCTGGCCGAGCGTCTTGACCGGTTTACCCGCCACTACGCGGCGGCGAACAACGCGACCAGGGACCGCCTGTCCGGCATCGGCGTGGTGGATATGCGTTACCCCAATGGATTCGCACTGCGGCCGCGGGCGGCCGGACAATCATGAGCAAAGAAACCAAACGCGACCTCATCGTCGGCCTCGACATCGGCACTTCCAAGATCGTCGCCATCGTCGGCGAACTGGACGCCGAAGGACGCCTCGGCGTGCTGGGACTCGGCACCCAGGAATCCACCGGCCTCAAGCGCGGCATGGTGATCAACATCGAGGCCACCGTCAATTCGATCTCGCGCGCCATCGCCGAAGTCGAGATGATGGCCGGCTGCAAGGTGCGCGAGGTCTACACCGGCATCGCCGGCAGCCACATCAAGAGCAAGGATTCCACCGGCATGGCGGTGGTGCGCGACAAGGAAGTGACCCAGTTCGACGTCGAGCGCGCGATCGAGGCCGCCAATGCCACGTCGATCTCTGCCGACGACCAGATCCTGCACACGCTGGTGCAGGAATTCACCGTCGACGGCCAGGACGGCGTCAAGGAACCGATCGGCATGGATGCGCGGCGGCTCGACGTCAAGGTGCACCTGGTCACGGGCGCGGTGACGGCCGTGCAGAACATCGTCAAGTGCGTGCATCGTTGCGGGCTCGAGGTGGTCGACCTGGTGCTGCAGCCGCTGGCATCTGGCTACGCGGTGCTGACGGAGGATGAAAAGGACGTCGGCGTCTGCCTGGTGGACATCGGCGGCGGCACGACCGATGTCGCCGTCTTCGTGCATGGCGCGATCCGCCATACGGCGGTGATCCCGATCGCCGGCGACCAGTTGACCAACGACATCGCGATCGCGCTGCGCACCTCGACCCAGGATGCCGAGGACATCAAGATCCGCTACGGCGTGGCCTTGCAGCAATTGGCCGACCCGGAAGAGATGATCGAAGTTCCCGGAGTCGGCGACCGGCCCTCGACCGAACTGTCGCGCCAGACCCTGGCCGGCTTCATCCAGCCGCGGGTCGAAGAAATATTCCAGAAGGTGCAGGAGGAGTTGCAGCGCAGCGGCAAGGAGCGCCTGTTGCGCGCCGGCATCGTGCTCACCGGCGGTGCGGCGCAGATGCCGGGCATGGCCGAACTGGGCGAGGAGATTTTTCACAACACCGTGAAGCTGGCGATGCCGCATTACGACGGCAATTTGCGCGATTACGTGCGCAATCCGCGCTACTCCACGGCGATGGGTTTGTTGCTGGAAGGGGTGGCGCAACGCCACCGTGGCATGAAGGCGCAGAGCCCGAGAAGCTTCGGGCAGGTTCTGTCGCGGATGAAAGCGTGGTTCACCCGAAATTTTTGAAGCGGTTGGTCTTTTCAGGAGGCGAAAAATGTTTGAACTCGAGGAAGTAGGGGCACCGGAGGCAGATGCAAGCTCGACGGTCATCAAGGTCGTCGGCGTGGGCGGCGCAGGCGGCAACGCGGTCGAGCACATGATTCGCGAAGGTGTCGGCGGCGTCGAATTCATCTGCTGCAACACCGACGCGCAGGCTCTGAAGAAAAGCAGCGCCGACGTCAAACTGCAGCTGGGGCCAGGCCTCGGCGCCGGGGGCAAGCCGGAGAAGGCCAGGGAACTCGCCATACAGGACCGCGCCCGCATTGCCGAGGCGCTCACCGGCGCGCACATGGTGTTCATCACCGCCGGCATGGGCGGCGGCACCGGCACCGGTGCCGGCCCGGTCGTCGCCGAGGTGGCACGCGAACTGGGAATCCTGACCGTGGCGGTGGTCACCAAGCCTTTCGAGTACGAGGGCAAGCGCAAGCGCCTGGCCGAAGAAGGCGTCGCCGAACTGGCGCGCCACGTCGATTCGCTGATCATCATCCTCAATGAGAAACTCGAGGAAGTGCTCGGCGACGAAGTCAGCATGCTGGAAGCCTTCCAGGCCGCCGACAACGTGTTGCGCAACGCCGTGGGCGGCATCGCGGAAATCATCAACGTGCCGGGACTGGTCAACGTCGACTTCGAAGACGTCCGCACCGTAATGGGCGAGATGGGCAAGGCGATGATGGGTTCCGCCGTTTCCGCCGGCGTCGATCGCGCCCGCGTGGCCGCCGAGGAAGCCGTCGCCAGTCCGCTGCTGGAAGGCATCGAACTGTCCGGCGCGCGCGGCGTGCTGGTCAACATCACCGCCAGTACCACCTTGGGCCTCAAGGAGTACAAGGAAGTAATGAAGACCATCCGCCAGTACACCGCGCCGGAAGCCACCGTGATTTGCGGTGCCGTGTTCGATGAAGGCATGGAAGACAGGTTGCGTGTCACGGTGGTCGCCACCGGACTCGGCGTTGTTGCGACGCGCGAGGCCGCCAAGCCGAAGATGACCGTGGTCGAAACCGTTGGGCTGCGCACCGGAACCGACAACCTGCAGGTCTACGACGTCGCAATGACGCAGGGGGCGGTCGACCTTTCCAGCGTCACCAGCAGTGCCCGTGGCGGCCCGCGCAACGCGCAGGCAGATGCCATGGCGGCGTCGGGTGTCGACAAGTACGACATTCCCGCCTTCCTGCGGCGTCAGTCGGACTAGCAATGCGTTCCGATCCCCGGCCCGGCGGGCGCCTCCTCCCGCCGGGCCGGGCGCTCGTGATAAAATTGCGGCCCTGCAGCATTTACTTGCGGATCGAAATCCGATGCTTCGTCAGCGCACCCTGAAATCTGTCGTCAAGGCCACCGGCGTGGGTCTCCACTCCGGCGTCAAGGTTTCGCTCGTGCTGCGTCCGGCCCAGCCCGATACCGGGGTGGTGTTCCGCCGCGTCGACCTGATGCCGCCGGTCGACCTGAAGGCTGATGCGCTTGGCGTCGGCGACACGCGGCTGGCGTCCTGCCTGGAGCGGGACGGCGTGAAGGTCGCGACTGTCGAGCACCTGATGTCGGCGCTGGCCGGCCTCGGCATCGACAATATCTATGTGGATGTCGACGCCGCGGAGCTGCCGATCATGGACGGTTCGGCTGCACCCTTCGTGTTCCTGCTGCAGTCGGCAGGCATCGAGGAACAGAAAGCGGCGAAGAAATTCCTGCGGGTGAAAAAGACCGTGGAAGTCAGGGAAGGCGACAAGTGGGCCAAGCTTTCGCCCTACGACGGATTCAGCATCGACTTTTCCATCGTCTTCAACCATCCCGCGATGGATCGCGCCGCCTCGCGCGCGCATATCGATTTCGCCGACCAGTCCTACCTGCGCGAAGTGGCGCGGGCGCGCACTTTCGGCTTCATGCAGGATGTCGAATCCCTGCGCGACCAGGGGCTTGCGCTAGGCGGCAGCCTGGAAAACGCCATCGTGATGGACGAGTACCGTGTCCTCAACAGCGATGGATTGCGCTTCGCCGACGAGTTCGTCAAGCACAAGATCCTCGACGCGATCGGCGACCTCTATCTGGCGGGTCATCCCCTGCTCGGTGCGTTTTCCGCGCACAAATCCGGACATGCGCTGAACAACCAGTTGCTGCGCGCCCTGCTCGCCGACGCGTCGGCCTGGGAAGAGGTCAGTTTCCAGAACGCCGCCGAAGCACCGGCCGGCGTCGCCCGCCTTTATCCCCTTCTGGCCTGACGGCCGCGACGCCCGTGTTCCTGCTCAGGATCATCGGCATTCTCACCTTGATCACGATAGGCAGCGGCATCGTCGCCTGGCTGGTCACCCGCGATCGGCGCTACCTTGTCTTGTCGGGTCGCGTCGCCAAATGGGCGCTGATTTTTACGCTGGCGGTGCTGGTCTTGATGATGGCGGAGCGCCTGATCATTCTTTGACGGTGAGCAGAAGACGCTCCAACGCCCGCTTCAGGGGAGACTCACCGGGCAGTTCCTGTATCAAATTAGTGAGTCCTTGCTTCTGCTTATTCCCAGGCAGGTCTGGGCGCTTGTGCGCCTGGCGAGGTGGGGCTGGGTTGCGGGCTTGCACTCGAACCTCGATTTGGGTAACCTTCGCCTCCTTGTTCGATAAAACGCTGGCGAGACTCGGGCCGAGTTGACGGACTTTCGCAGCGACCGCGCCGTTGGCGGCGTGGATAAGTAATTTCCCCAGACGGAAGTTGGCTACCCGGGCATGAGGCCTCAGAGCCTCCGGCAGTGCAACTTCCAGAAGTCGCTGGAATTGGAGCAGGCGTTGGGCGTGGGCAGCAAGCCGCGCCATGCTGTCACCGGAGTCGAGATGTTCCTGGAGACTGCGCGCCGTCATCTAAATTGAAGTTTCAGTCTTGGCCGGCGCCGGTATTTTCGGGCTCGAAACGGGTGGCCATGACTGATACGTACCTGGAGGGAGAGAAGAGTGCATATTATTCTCGTCTCTGACCGGCTGGCAACTGCAAGAAGCATTACCTTGACTTGGCGTCACGTCCTGATGTTCATGGGCGCCATGTTTGCCTCGGTTCTGGTCTTGTCGTCGCTGTTTTCCTACGTCACGGTTCGCCACGCGGCCGAAATCCGCTTGCCTTTCCTGCAAGACCTGTTGCGCTCGGTCAATGCCGAAGAATCCCAGCGTTCCAAAGACTTCGTGCGAGAGAACCTGAATGCGATGGCAGTCAAGCTCGGCGAGATGCAGGCCCAGCTGTTGCGGCTGGATACGATAGGCGAGCGTCTAGCAGGCATTGCCGGAGTCAGGCCGCAGGAGCTAAAGGCCTTCGAAACAAAGGCCGATGGTCGCGGCGGCCCGCTGGTGCAGCCTACGGCAATGACCTCGACCGATTTGCAACGGGCGGTGGATGCACTGGCGACCCAGCTCGAAGCAAAGTCGGATGCAATTTCGATGATCGAGTCGCAGATGCTGGAAGACCGCATCCGCAAGAGCCTGCTGCCGACCAGCCTGCCTGTGGATGCCCAATGGAACGCCTCGACCTACGGTTGGCGCGTCGATCCATTTACCGGCGAGCGGGCGATGCACGAGGGAGCCGATTTTGTCGCGCTGCCCGGTACATCCATCAATGCCGCCGCAGCAGGTGTCGTGATTAGCGCGGAGCGCCACCCGCAATACGGTAATCTGGTCGAAATAGACCACGGCAAGGACCTGACTACGCGTTACGCCCATGCGTCGAAGATACTGGTCAAGCCGGGACAACTGGTGAAGCGCGGGCAGAAGATCGCCGAAGTCGGCTCCACCGGTCGTTCGACCGGGCCCCACCTGCATTTCGAAGTACGAATTCGCGGTCTGGCGCAGAATCCGGACCGTTTCCTGCGCATGGCGCAGGCGAGTCAGCGTCCCGCCACGGCGCGACGCTGAAGCACGGGGAGGGCGTCCTCCCCCGCATGCTAAAATCACGGCTTGTTTTTTCCGCCCGTTTTGCGGCCGCGGACTCCATGATCACCGGTTTTGGTTACAGCCCGACGCCCGCACTCGCCGGCATCGGCTTTCCATGACGCCGGTTTCTGAGTGACCTGAAAAATGATAACCGGCAATCGTTTCAAGCATAAAGCCCGCATTCGCGCGCCTTGGCTTTTTCTGATGCCGGTCCAAATGACATGAAAATGATAACCGGCTTTAGTGTCAGCATAACCCCCACATTCGTGGGCATTAGCTTTCTCTGAAGCCGGTCCAAACGATATGAAAATGATAACCGGCTTTCTCAAGAAGATTTTCGGCAGCCGCAATGACCGCCTGATCAAGCAGTACATGCAGACCGTGGCGCGCATCAATGCGCTGGAGGCGGCCACCCAGACGCTTTCCGACGAGGCCTTGCGTGCAAGGACCGAGGAATTCCGTGCCCGACATGCCAAGGGCGAGACTCTGGACGACATGTTGCCGGAAGCGTTTGCCGTGGTGCGCGAGGCCAGTCGCCGCGTTCTCGGCATGCGCCATTTCGACATGCAATTGATCGGCGGCATGGTCCTGCACTACGGCAAGATTGCCGAAATGCGCACCGGCGAAGGCAAGACGCTGACGGCGACGCTCGCGGTCTACCTGAATGCGATTCCCGGCAAGGGCGTGCACCTGATCACGGTCAACGATTACCTGGCCAGTCGCGATGCCGAATGGATGGGCCGCATTTACCGCTTCCTCGGCCTCAGCGTCGGCATCAACCTGTCGCAGATGCCGCACGACGAAAAGCAGGCTGCCTATGCCTCTGACATCACTTACGGCACCAATAACGAGTTCGGCTTCGACTACCTGCGCGACAACATGGTGTATTCGGCCGGGGAGCGCGTACAGCGCGCCCTTGCTTATGCCATCGTCGACGAGGTCGACTCGATCCTGATCGACGAGGCGCGCACGCCCTTGATCATTTCCGGCCAGGCCGAGGACCATACCGAGCTATACGTGCGCATGAATGCCGTGCCGCCGCTGCTGACGCGTGGCGATGCCGCCAAGGAACAGGGCGACGCCGATACCGGCGACTACACCGTCGACCTCAAGTCGCACCAGGTCCTGTTGACCGAAGCTGGACACGAAAAGTCCGAACAGATCCTCGCCCGCCTTGGAATGCTGGCCGAGGGCAGCAGCCTCTACGAACCGTCCAACATCCTGCTGATCCACCACCTCTACGCCGCCCTGCGCGCGCACACGCTCTACCACCGCGACCAGCAATACGTGGTGCAGGACAACGAAGTGGTGATCGTCGACGAGTTCACCGGCCGTCTGATGGCCGGTCGCCGTTGGTCGGATGGCCTGCATCAGGCGGTGGAGGCCAAGGAAGGCGTCGCGATCCAGTCCGAGAACCAGACCCTGGCCTCGATCACTTTCCAGAACTATTTCCGCATGTACGGCAAGCTGGCCGGCATGACCGGCACGGCCGATACCGAGGCCTACGAGTTCCACCAGATCTACGCGCTGGAAACCGTGGTGATCCCGACCAACCGGCCGATGATCCGCAAGGACGAGAACGATCAGATATATCGCACCGCCCCGGAGAAATACACGGCGATCATCGAGGACATCCGGGCCTGCCACAAACGCGGGCAGCCGGTGCTGGTGGGCACCACCTCGATCGAGAATTCCGAATTGCTCTCCGCCTTGCTAGGCAAGGAGAAGATGCCGCATCAGGTGCTGAACGCCAAGCAGCATGCGCGCGAGGCCGAGATCGTCGCCGAGGCCGGTCGTCCCGGCATGATCACCATCGCCACCAACATGGCCGGTCGCGGTACCGACATCGTGCTCGGCGGCAATATCGAAAAGCCGACTAGTGCGATCCGCGACGACGAGTCGCTTTCGGTGGAAGAAAAGGCTGCCCGCACCGCGGCACTCAAGGCCGAATGGCAGAAGGTGCACGACCAGGTGCTCGCCGCCGGCGGCTTGCACATCATCGGCTCCGAGCGTCACGAGTCGCGCCGCATCGACAACCAGTTGCGCGGCCGTTCCGGTCGCCAGGGCGACCCGGGATCGTCGCGCTTCTACCTGGCGCTGGATGATCCGCTGCTCAAGATATTCGCCGGTGATCGCCTCAACACCATCATGGTTCGCCTCAAGATGCCCGAAGGCGAGGCCATCGAGCATCCGCTGGTGAGCCGCTCGCTGGAATCGGCGCAGCGCAAGGTCGAGCAGCGCAACTTCGACATTCGCAAGCAGTTGCTCGAATACGACGATGTCTCCAACGACCAGCGCAAGGTCATCTACCAGCAGCGCAACGAATTGCTCGACAGCGACGAAATCGTCGAGACCATCGCCGCCATGCGCCAGCGCCAGATCCACGATACCTTCCGCATTTACATTCCGGCCGAAAGCGTCGAGGAGCAGTGGGACGTCGGTGGCATGGAGGCCGCGCTGGCCTCCGAACTGCACCTGAAGCTGCCGGTCGGCGAATGGATCAAGGCGGAGCCGCAGCTTGGCGACGACGACATCCTCAAGCGCCTGCTGGATGCCGGCGATGCGGCCTATGCCGAGAAGACCACGCAGGTCGATGCCGCCGCGTGGTCCGGCTTCGAACGCAACGTCATGTTGCAGAGCCTCGACACCCACTGGCGTGAGCACCTCTCCGCGCTCGACCATTTGCGCCAGGGCATCCACCTGCGCGGCTATGCGCAGAAGGATCCGAAGCAGGAATACAAGCGCGAGGCCTTCCAGCTGTTCGAGGGCCTGCTGCAGACAGTTCGCAGCGAGGTTTCGAAGCTGTTGATGACGGTAGAAGTTCGCAACGAAGAGCAAATCGAGGAAGTCGAGGCACCGCCACAGCTCGAGAACGTCCAGTACCACCACGCCAACTACGACGAGGCGCTCGGCACCGCTGCGCCGAAATCGGCGCAGCCTTTGGAGCGGCCGGGACCCAAGGTCGGCCGCAATGATCCCTGTCCCTGTGGCAGCGGGAAAAAATACAAGCACTGCCACGGCAAGCTGAGCTGAGGGTCTTGAGTTGCTGCCCGGCGTGAGCGGCGATGCGCCCACCCTGCGCGAGGACGGGGATCGCATCGTCATCCTCGATCAGACCCTGCTGCCGGGGCAGACCCATTTCGTCGTCCTGCGCAGCCTCGATGACGCCGCCCACGCCATACGCGTCATGCAGGTGCGCGGCGCACCGCTGATCGGCGCCACCGCCGCCTACGGCGTGGCGCTCGGTCTGGCCGAAGATGCCAGCGACGCGCGACTGCAGCTCGTGATCGAAACCCTGGCGGCAACGCGACCGACGGCGGTCAACCTGCACTGGGCGCTTGCCCGCATGCGGCGCCTGCTGCAAGAGTCGGCGCTGGCGACACGGCGCGAGCGGGCGTGGGACGAGGCGCGCGCCATCGCGGACGAAGACAAGGCGGCGAACGCCGCGATAGGCAGGCACGGCCTGCCCCTGATCGAACGCATCCTCGATGCGAAGCGCCGCGCAAATCCTTCCCTTCCGCAGGAAGGGCTGATTTCATCGCCTCCCCCGCCCGGCGGTGGAGGTCGGGTGGGGGCGCGCACCAGAGGTGGCATTGACCCCGTCAATGTCATGACGCACTGCAATGCCGGGCGTCTGGCCACGGTCGAACACGGCACCGCCATCGCACCGGTCTATGCCGCCCATGCCGCGGGCATCCCGGTACATGTCTGGGTGTCCGAGACGCGCCCGCGCAACCAGGGCCTGCTTACCGCCTGGGAACTGCGCGAAGCCGGCGTGCCACATACGCTGATCGCCGACAACGCCGCCGGCCTGCTCATGATGCAGGGCAGGGTCGACCTGGTGATCGTCGGCGCCGACCGCATTGCGGCCAACGGCGATGCGGCGAACAAGGTCGGCACCTATCTGAAGGCACTGGCGGCGCGCGCGAACGGCGTGCCGTTCTACGTCGCCGCCCCGCTGTCGACCATCGACTTTGCGTGCCCGACGGGCGCGGACATCCCGATCGAGGAGCGCGCCGCGGAGGAACTCGGGGCCGGTCAGACGCCGGTCGCCAATCCGGCCTTCGACGTCACTCCCGCCGCCCTGATCGACGGCATCGTTTCCGAGCGCGGCGTGGCGCCGGCGGGCGACCTGATGCGGTGGAGATCGTGAGCGGCCGCAACACGGAACCCGCGGCAACGGTGCTCGCCACGGCGCGTGCGATGAATGCCTCGGGCATCAACCGCGGCAGCGCGGGCAACGTCAGCGCTCGCTGCAAGGATGGCTTCATCATCACGCCGACCGGCATGGCCTACGACGCCTGCACTGCCGCGGACATGGTGAAAGTTATGCGAAGCGGTATCCAGGCGGACGGCGCTGACGGCACGGCGAGCGCCGCGACACAAAGCCAGCGCAAGCCATCGTCCGAATGGCGCTTCCACCGCGACATCTATGCCGCGCGGCCTGAAGCCGGCGCCGTGGTGCACACCCATTCGCCATTCGCCACGGCACTGGCCTGCCAGGGCCAGGGCATCCCGGCGTTTCATTACATGGTGGCGCGCTTTGGCGGCCGCGACGTGCGCTGCGCCGCCTATGCCACCTTCGGCAGCCAGGCGCTGTCCGACGCCATCATCGCCGCCCTGAACGGTCGCAACGCATGTCTGATGGCGCATCACGGCATGGTGGTATTCGGCCGTGACTGCGATCAGGCCCTGGCGCTGGCGGTGGAACTGGAAACGCTGTGCGAGCAGTACTGGCGCGTGCTCCAACTGGGTGCGCCGCGGCTGCTACCGGAAGCCGAGATGAGTCGCGTGCTGGCCAAGTTCGCCACTTACGGCCAGCAGGATTGAGCGTACCGGATGCCGCCTAGGCGGCGTGGTAGGACGTTACTCGTTCGACTTCATTTTTCGAACCGAGGATTACCGGTACGCGCTGGTGCAATTTCTCGGGCGTGATGTCGAGGATGCGCCGATGGCCGTCGGTGGCCGCACCCCCCGCCTGTTCGACGATGAAGGCCATCGGGTTGGCTTCGTACATCAGGCGCAGCTTGCCGCCCTGGGCGCGCGTCTTGCTGTCGATCGGGTACATGAAGATGCCGCCGCGGCTCAGGATGCGATGCACGTCGGCCACCATCGAGGCAACCCAACGCATGTTGAAGTCCTGCCCGCGCGGGCCATCCTTACCGGCGAGGAGTTCGTCGACGTAGCGCTTGACCGGCGCATCCCAGTAGCGCGCGTTGGAGGCGTTGATCGCGAACTCACGGGTTTCTGCGGGAATTTTCACATCGGCCTGGGTCAGGACGAAGCGGCCGAATTCACGATCGAGCGTGAAGACATTGACGCCGTCGCCAAGGGTCAATACCAGCAGCGTGGTCGGTCCATACACGGCATAGCCGGCACAGACCTGGCGCGTGCCGGGCTGGAGGAAGGCCTGCTCGGTGGGGTCCATGCCCTCGGGGCACTGCAGCACGGAGAAGATGGTGCCTACCGAGACATTGACGTCGATGTTCGACGAGCCGTCGAGCGGATCGAACAGCAACAGGTACTCTCCCTTCGGGTAGCGGTTGGGAATGGAATGCGGCAGTTCCATCTCCTCCGAGGCCATGCCGGCCAGGTGGCCACCCCATTCGTTGGCCTCTAGCAGGATCTCGTTCGATATCACGTCGAGTTTCTTTTGCACCTCGCCCTGCACGTTGTCGCTGCCGGCGCTGCCCAGCACTCCGGCCAGGCTGCCCTTGCCGATGGCGATGGAAATCGCCTTGCAGGCGCGGGAGACGACTTCGACCAGCAGGCGCAAATCGTGCGAGATCACGTTCTTGTCGCGTTGCTCCTCGATCAGGAAGCGGGAGAGGGTCATGTGGCGCATGCTGGACGGGTACCGACGGAGAGTTGGATGGTAAATTATACCGGCAGGCCCGGCAGCCAAGTGGCTGCGCAGAGGGGGACGGGAGCTGGCCGGAGGTGGCCGCGGAGATGCGGTTCGACGTGCCACGGCGGGCGGTTCCGTGGTCGACACCTGCTTCGGAATGGGTAAGATGCCAGTGCGCGAAGAGGTTCAGTCCGCCAACCAGCGATATACCAAGGAAAGCTCATGACCCGACCGGACTGGCTGTCCACGGAGCGGTTTCGCAAGATATGGCAGTTTCTCGCCGTGACGGTGCTCGCCCTGATCGTGTCCCTTGGCAGCGAGCGCTTGGGCTGGCTGCAGGATTACGAAAACATCTACTACGACTACTGGCACCAACTGGCGGGCAAGCGTCGGGACGCCCAGCATGCGGCTGTGATCGCGGTCGACGACGATACGCTGCTGCAGTACAAGGACGACCCGCTGGCCTTCTGGCAGCCGATCTTCGCGGTGGCGATGCAGAACCTGACCGACGCCGGCGTCAAGTCCATCGGCCTCGATTTCATCTACGCGGTCAGCGCCGAAGCCTGGCTGCGCAAGCTGAACCTGCCGGACAGCGAGGTCTCGCGCAACTACGATTCGCCGTTTCGCGGCCAGTTGGCGCAAGGCAACAAGATACTCATCGCGCAACTGGTGGAGACCTCGCAGGGCGACATGGAGGTCATGGGGCCGCCGCAGGAGCACCTGTTGATGCTGCCCAACGGTGCCCATGACACCGGGATCGCCAACCTCTACCCGGACAGCGACAAGCTGGTGCGCACCTTTTATCCGGTGGTGATACCCGATCCCCAGTTTCCGGGTGTCGGCTTCGCCATGCAACTGGTGTTGCGCGCCACCGGCGGCGACAGCCTGGCCGAAGGCTGGACCTTTGCAGGCGAAACCTATGCGCGAACTCGCGAGCGACGGCGCATCGGCTACGTTGGTCCGCCGGGAACCATGCTCACCGTCTCGATGGGCAAACTGCTGCGCCCGGATGCGCTGGCCGATCCCGACGTGCAGAAGCTGAAGGGTCGCTCCGTGATCATCGCGCCGAACAACATCGGGACCTCCGATCGCCATTTTTCGCCCTACTCGCGCGTGTTGCCCGGGTATTCGACCGAGCCGATGATAGGCGGCGAGATCCACGCGAACGCGATCGAGACGATCCTTTCCGGAATCTATCCGCGCAACCTTTCCCTGTGGCTGGCCTGGCCGGCGCTGGTCCTGGTGCTGGTCGCCGCGGTGGCGGTGTTCCTGCGCCTGCATCCGGCGGGGGGGCTGGGGGTCGGCATCGGGTTCTCGCTGCTGATATTGGTTCCCGCCTATGCGCTGTTCCAAAAGGATCTGCTGCTGCCGGTGGCGCCGTTCCACCTTGCCCTGGCGACGGCCTACCTGGGAACGTTGGCACTGCGCCTGACCGGCGAGGAAAGGCAGCGCGCTCATCTCAAGTCGATGTTCGGACAATACGTTTCCGACGTGGTGGTCGACAAGCTGATCGCCGAGGGGCAGCGCCCCAACCTGCGGGGGGAAAAACTCGAAGTGACGGTACTGTTCTCCGATATCCGAAATTTCACGACGATTTCGGAAAAGCTCGACGCCGAGGAAGTCGTTGAAATGCTGAATGCCTATTTCGGCCTGACCTGCGAACCGATCCTGGAACAGGGTGGCATGGTGAACAAGTTCATCGGCGACGCCGTCATGGCGGTGTTCGGTTCGCCGGTGCATTACCCGGACCATGCGCGCCGCGCGCTGCTGGCAGCGCAAGGCATGGCGCGCGAGGCGGAAGGCTTCAAGGACTGGATGAAGCAGCGCTTTCCTGACCGGGGCCTGCCCGAATTCGGCATCGGCATCGGCGTGCACACGGGACCGGCGGTAATGGGCGACATCGGCTCGGTCAAGCGCCGGGAGTTCACGGCGATCGGAGATACGGTCAATGCGGCGTCTCGCCTGGAGGGGGTGACCAAGGATCTCGGTTGCGTCGTGGCGGCCAGCGCCGCGGCGATCAAGGCCGGAGGAGAGGGCATCCGCACCGGACGGCGGCAGGTTATCCAGGTCAAGGGCAAGGCCGAACCGATCGAAGTTTTCGAAGTTCTGGTCGATTGACGAATTGGGGAACCCGAAGCCGGCGCGGAGAGTCGACGCCAGGGAAAAGTGGTTGAGGTCTTGAATTTCGCAGTTTGGGTGGGATAATCAAACGCCGGATTTGCTGGCTGGACAGTATTCGCGTACACACATCAATGGCGATCAGCAACAACATTCATCGAATGTGGCTTCGGCCGGTTTCCGCGATTCGGCGCTGTATTGGCGTCGGCCTCGCATTGCTGACGTTGCTTGGAACCGGCGGCGTTCCGGCACAGGACCGCAATTCCGGCGGGCAGCCTCCAGTACAAGTACAGGAAGCGCGTGTGGCGCTGATCATCGGCAACTCCGACTACAAGTCGGCGCCCCTTGAGAACCCCGCCAACGACGCCGCCGACTTGGCCAATGCCCTTGAAAAGCAGGGCTTCAAAGTCCTGGTGCGCGAGAACGTCGGGGAACGCGGGCTCAAGGAGGCCGTGGATGTTTTTGTGAAACACCTGAAGCAGGGCGGGATCGGCCTGTTCTTTTTTGCCGGTCACGGCATTCAGTTGAAGGACCAGAATTTCCTGCTTCCGGTGGATATCGGGTTCGACAGCGAGGCCGACATCAGCTTCAAGTCCGTCAGCGCGGAATACGTCCTCTCGCGCATGGCCGAGGCGGGAAATCGCATAAACGTCGTGATACTCGACGCCTGCCGCAACAATCCTTTTCAGCAGGCGCGCAAGAATGTCAGCAAGGGCCTGGGCGTGATGAACGTCGGCCGCGCAGAAAAGGGTACCTTCATTGCATATGCAACCTCACCCGGCGCGACTGCGGCGGATGGCAGTGGCCGCAACGGGCTGTACACCAAGCACTTGCTGCGCTCCCTGGAAACGCGGGATTCCGACATCGACAAAGTGTTTGGCCGCGTGCGCACTGGCGTGGTGCAGGATACCGGCGGAGAGCAAGTGCCATGGACGTCCAGTTCCGTGATCGGGAGCTTTCACTTCGATGTCGCCGAGGACGTGGCGGCCATGCGCGGGGCAACCCAGCCTCTGGCAGCCAGGCATGAGGCGGCGGCCGAGGCGGCCACGGCGCCCTACGATCCGGTGCAGGAACGGGCCTACTGGGAGCGCATAAAGGAAAGCCGCGTGGCAGCGGATTTCGTCGGCTACCTGGAGAAGTTCTCCGGGGCGCCCAGGGCAGCCTATGCGCGCTGGATGGCCACCAAGTATGGCGGGGTGGTGCCCGCCGCCGCGCGTCCCGTTCCGGTCGTGGCGCCGGCGTCCGAACGGCTGGCGCTGGCGACGCCGTCGCTGCCGCCGCCAGTACCCGCAGTGAGCGCGGTTTCGGGGCCAATCCCATCGCCCGGCACCCTGATCCATGATTGTCCGGAGTGTCCCGAACTGGTCGCGGTTCCGCCGGGCGAATACACGATGGGCAGTGGTCCGAAGGAGAAACTGCGCGAACCCGATGAAGAGCCGGCGCATCGCGTGCGAATCGCTGCTTCCATTGCCGTCGGCAAGTATGAAGTCACCCGGGGGCAGTATGCCGCTTTCGTCAAGGAAACCGGGAGGGAGCACAAACCAGGCTGCCATTCGACGCGCGGCGGATTTTTCCACAAGAATCCCAGGGCGACCTGGCAAAGCCCCGGTTTCGACCAGAAGGACGATGATCCGGTCGTTTGCGTCAGTTGGGACGATGCCCAAGCATATCTTGCCTGGCTGGGCAAGAAGAGCGCCAAGCAGTATCGGCTGCTCAATGAATCCGAGTGGGAATACGTGGCTCGTGCCGGCACCACCGGCAGCCATCATTGGACCGACGCGGATCAGGCGGCGACCTGCCGCTACGCGAGCGTAGCCGATACTTCGTACAAGAGCGTCTCGCCCGGTGCCCCGATGTTTCCCTGCAGCGATGGGTTCCCGTTTACCGCGCCGGTCGGCCGCTTCCCCGCCAATCCCTTCGGCATCCATGACATGCTGGGCAATGCATGGGAATGGGCAGAGGATTGCTGGAACGAGGGATATGCGGGCGCCCCTGCGCTCGCCACGCCGCGCCTTACCGGATCCTGCACCGAGCGCGTGTTCCGCGGCGGCGCCTGGAACAGCGCGCCGTCGACGGTACGCGCCGCCTATCGGGACCGGGGATCGAAAGACGAGCGGCACGACAACCTCGGATTCAGGGCTGCGCGTTCCCTGCCGTGACCAGCTGCCGAGACGACCCGTCGTGCAGCGGCGATCCGCACAGTAAATTGCGGCGCAGCCTGTTGCTGGGTGGAAGCGCCGGTCTGGCGCTTGGCTCCATGTCGATATCCCCGAATTTGCTGGCACAGACCGGTGGCGATCCGGTGCAGGACATCTATGCACCGCGGTCGAAGTATGCCCTGCTGATAGGCAACCGCGACTATCCGAATCGCAAGGATATCGCCCCGGCCCACAAGAACGTCACCGATCTGAAGGACGTCCTCGAGTATTACGAATTCAAGGTCAAGGATTACCGCGACCTCGATGCACTGGGAATGCTGCGGGTCATGAGCGAGTTCGCGGCGGAACTGCGCAGCGTCGGCGAAGGCAACCTGCCCGGTTCTGTCGCCGTCGTGTTCTATTTCTGCGGCCACGGTTTCCAGTCGGCCGGGCGCAACTACCTGGTGCCGGCCGGCATCGATCCATCGTCGGAAAAGGCGCTCAGTGCCTCGCTGCGGCTGAACGAAGACATCCTGGTGGCTCTGCCGCAGCGCTATCCCGGCATCAGCATCGCGCTGATCGATGCCTGTCGTACCGATCCCTTCATTCGGCGCGGAGTGGACGACTTCAACCAGATCGCCGCCCCCGAAGGCATGCTGGTGTTTTTCGCTACTCGTGCCGGACGTCCGGCTCTGGCACCGATCAGCCCGGATCGCAATACATTCTTCGCCGGTGCCCTGGTTGACGTGCTGCGCGATGCCAATGGCGTGACACCGGTCGACGACCTGTTCCGAATCGCCGCCGTCGAGTGCCAGGCGCGGGTGAAGGCCGAATTCGACAAGGTCAAGCTGACCATACCGCCGCAGTTTCCGGAAAGCACGGGCAACCTGCGGGGCCGTTTCGTGATTCGCAATCGCCAGCTGGAATTGCTCAGGACGCGCAAGGGCCCAACACTGATCGGCGTCGATTCGACGCTGATGGAGAGGCGCTGGCAAGCTATCCAGGAGACCCTTCGTCCGGCGAGCCTGATTCGCCTCTGCCAGGACTTCGAGCGGGACTTTCCGGCCAGCGAGTTCAGCCAGCAGATTCGGGTGACGATCAGTGGCGCGCAGCAGGCGCTGGACAGCCAGCGTTCGGCGCGTATCTCGGGCGACCTCTTCGTCGAGGCGGCAGGCGACAAGGGCTATCGTGACGACTTGCTCAAGGCCCTGCGCGGCGACAAGGATGCGGCACACCGGATCGCGATTGCCTATCGGGACGGCGTTTCGGGCGTTGCCGCCAATCTGCGGCGCACGGAACAATGGCTGCGCTTCGCAGCGGAACTCGGCAATGGCATTGCCAGTTGGGAACTGTCCGAAATTTACAACCAGAGCGACCAGGTCGGCGACGCCGCGCGGTTCGAGAAAAAGGCTCTTGACCTCGGTTACCGTCCACCGCCGAGGCTGGCGACGCGTGGCTACTGACGGCGAACACCGAATACGGAATCGAAGGGGCCGGAAGTTATCCCTGGCCGCCGTGTCGCCGGCGCCGACTTGTCCCGTCGGGCAATGGCTTTTTCGGGGCGGTTTTGCATTGTTTGTGGGTCTGGGCATCACTCAGTGGGCGGGAGCGGCCATGGCCCTCGAAACGAACCGCAAGCCGGCCGGCATCGGCAAGGCCCAGGAGTCCCGCAAGGCGGCTCTGGCCCGCGGGACGGGACGCAAGGCCACCAGGCCGGTGCAACGCGGAAAGCCGGTCATTCCAGCCGAACTTCGCACGGCGGAGCGTACGCCGTTGCCGACGTCGGCAAGCTTCGGATCGTCCGGATTGGACGAGTGCTGGGAGCAGCTTCAGGCGGCGCGAAGGCCGGTCCAGGTCGTACGTGTCAGCGAGGCCTGCGAAGCGAACCATCCCGGTGGAGCGTTTGCCGGCGAGATGCGGAAGCTTGCCAACGGAGCCGGCAAGGTGCTGGAAATCCAGCAATCGGTCGGGCTTTCGGGCGACTTTTTCGAGGATCCGGTCGGGAATCCGGCCTATCGCCTCAACCTCGACAAGGCCGCACGCGGCGACAAGGATGCTGCATACCTTGTCGCGATCACCTATCGGGTCGGCACATCCGGAGTGACGAGCAATCTGCGGCGGATGGAGCAATGGCTGCACATTTCCGCCGGATTGGGCAACGGGCTGGCGAGTTGGGAACTCGCCGAATACTATAACTACGGCGGGCGGGTCGCCGACGCCGCCCGCTTCGAAAAGCGGGCGTTGGAATTAGGGAAACACTGAATAAGTATCAAACGCGGTGAACGATTTCTTTGTCATGAAGTCAGACAAAGAGTTGTGATCACAAGGGATAAGGCGATGAAACAAATGACGCTG
>JBIKLV010000149.1:0-5656 GCA_044359585.1 Sulfuritalea sp.
GCCTGGTCGGCCCTCCCGGCGTGGGCAAGACCTCGCTCGGACAGTCGATCGCCAAGTCCACCAATCGCAAGTTCATCCGCATGGCTTTGGGCGGCGTGCGCGATGAAGCCGAGATTCGCGGCCACCGTCGTACCTACATCGGGTCGATGCCGGGCAAGATCCTGCAGAACATGACCAAGGTCGGCGTCAAGAATCCGCTGTTCCTGCTTGACGAAGTGGACAAGATGGGCCAGGACTTCCGCGGCGATCCGTCGTCTGCGCTGCTCGAAGTGCTCGATCCGGAACAGAACCACACTTTCCAGGACCACTACATCGAAGTTGATTTCGACCTGTCCGACGTGATGTTCGTCGCCACGGCGAACACCCTGAACATTCCGGCCGCCCTGCTCGACCGCCTGGAGGTGATTCGCCTCGCGGGCTATACGGAGGACGAGAAGGTCAACATCGCCCTGCGCTACCTCGTGCCGAAGCAGATGAAGAACAACGGCATCAAGCGCGACGAACTGACGATCACCGAGGACGCCCTGCGCGACATCGTGCGCTACTACTCGCGAGAGGCCGGCGTGCGTGCGCTGGAGCGCGAGATTTCCAAGATCTGCCGCAAGGTGGTGAAATCGCTGGTGATGAAGGCGCGCAAGAACAAGATCGTGGTCAATGCCAAGAACCTCGACAAGTTCCTCGGCGTGCGTCGCTACAGCTTCGGCATGGCGGAAAAGGAAAACCAGGTCGGTCAGGTTACCGGACTGGCATGGACCGAAGTCGGCGGCGAGTTGCTGACCATCGAAACCGTCGCGCTACCGGGCAAGGGCAAGACCATGACCACCGGCAAGCTCGGCGAAGTGATGCAGGAATCGATCCAGGCAGCGCTTTCGGTGGTGCGCAAGCGCAGCCATTCGCTGGGCATCGCCGATGACTTCTACCAGAAGAACGACATCCACATTCACCTGCCCGAAGGCGCGACGCCGAAGGATGGCCCGAGTGCCGGCATCGCGATCTGCACGGCGCTGGTTTCGGTGCTGACCGGCATTCCGGTGCGCGCCGACGTCGCGATGACGGGCGAAATCACGTTGCGCGGCGAAGTCCTGCCGATCGGCGGTCTCAAGGAGAAACTTCTGGCGGCCGTTCGTGGCGGTATCCGGCTGGCGCTGATTCCGGAGGAGAACGTCAAGGACCTGACCGAGATCCCGGACACGATCAAGAACCGCATCGAGATCCTGCCCGTGCGCTGGATTGACAAGGTCCTCGAACTGGCGTTGGAACGTATGCCTTTGCCGTTGCCGGAGCCCGCCGCGACGCCGCCGGTGGCGGTGGTTGCGGAGGACCCGGCGACGGCCGGGGTAATCACCCACTGACCGGCACCGAACTGATAGAATCGCGGCCGTTGCCCGCAGTGGGCAATGGCTGTTCAGCGGGTGCTTAGCTCAGTTGGTAGAGCGTCGCCCTTACAAGGCGAATGTCGGCGGTTCGACCCCGTCAGCACCCACCACCGAACAAAGGCGAACTCCAGTTCGCCTTTTTCGCATTTGTATCCCCGGCGCATCCGCCGGTGACCGCACCATTACGGACAGGGCTTTCGGCGCATGCTTTTCGATATCGTTCGCAACAACAAGAGGATTACCCAGGTTTTCCTTGTACTCATTACCTTGCCGTTTGCGTTTTGGGGCGTCGAGTCCTACGTGCGTAACACCGACTCCGACATCGCTGTCGCCTCCGTGGGTGGCGGCAAGATCAGCCAGCAGGAACTGCAGGCGGCGATGCGCGAGCAGCAGGACCGGATGCGTACCCAGCTTGGCGGCAAGGTCGATCCCGCGACCTTCGAAACTCCGCAGATGCGTCGTGCGGTGCTTGATTCCCTGGTTACCCAACGCCTGCTGACCGAGCAGGCGCGCAAGGCCAAGATGGTGGTTGGCGACCAGCAACTGGTCCAGTTCATTGCGAGCGTTCCCTCCCTTCAGGACAAGGGGAAGTTTTCCAAGGAGCGCTATGAAGCCCTGGTGGCCTCTCAGGGCATGAGCAAGGAAATGTTCGAAGCCCGCGTACGACAGGACATCGCCGTTCAGCAACTGGTGCTGCCGGTCACGGAAGCTGGAATCGTCGGCAGCGCCGCAGCCGGTCGCTGGGCGGCGACGCAAATCGAGCGGCGCGAAATCAGCGAACTGCAGCTGGTTCCGGACAACTTCATGAGCAAGGTCAAGCTTGCCGGCGATGCGGTACAAAAGTATTACGAAGCCAACCGCAAGCTGTTCGAACTGCCCGAACAGGTTCGCGCTGAATATCTGGTTCTTGGTCGCGACGAACTGGCGGCGCAGGCAATCGTAGGCGACCAGGACATCAAGGCCTACTACAAGACGCACGAGGCCCGATTCAAGGAAGCCGAATCGAGGCGGGCCAGCCATATCCTGATTCGCGCCGACAAGGGTGCCCCGGAAGCAGAAGCGAACGCCGCCAAGGCCAAAGCGGAAGAGCTTCTGGGCCAGGTAAGGAAGGTCCCGGCCGATTTTGCCAAGATTGCCAAGCAACATTCCCAGGATCCCGGCTCCGCGGCAAAGGGTGGCGATCTCGACTGGTTTGCTCGTGGTGCCATGGTGAAGGCGTTCGAGGACACGGTATTCGCACTGAAAGACGGGCAGGTTTCTGACGTCGTTCGATCAGATTTCGGCTTTCATGTCATTCGTGTCACCGGCATCCGTCCCGAGCGGATCAAATCGATCGACGACGTCAAAGCGGAGATCGTGGCCGAACTCAGGCGAGAAATCGGTACCAAGAAATATGCTGAGGCGGCCGAGGCTGTTGGCAACATGGTTTACGAGCAGTCCGACAGCCTCAAGCCGGCGGCGGAAAAGTGGAAACTGGAAGTTCGCAAGACGTCCTGGATTGCCAAGGGTGGCAAGCTTGCACCGAACTTCGACAGCCCGAAACTTTCAGGCGCGCTGTTCAGCGACGATGCGCTGAAGAACAAGCGCAACACCGAAGCAGTCGAAGTCGCTCCGGGGATGCTGGTCGCGGCCCGCGTGTTGGAGCACAAGCCGGCATCATTGCAGCCCATGGAATCGGTCAGGGCCGAGATCGAGAAGCACCTGGTTCGCGAGGAAGCGGCGTCGCTGGCGATCAAGGATGGCGAAGAGAAGCTGGCGCGCTTGACCAAAGGCGAGGCTATCGAAGTGAAATGGTCGCCGAGCCGCAGCGTGAGTCGGAGCCAGGCTCCCGGACTGCCACCCGAGTCGATCCGGGCGATATTTGCGACGTCGACCGCCAGTTTGCCAGCCCATGTTGGCGTCGCCTATCCCGGCCGTGGGTATGCGTTGTATCGCATCGCCTCCGTCAAGGCGGGGGAAGGCGGCAAGGATGATCCGGCGGCACGTGCGCTATCCCAGAAGTATGCCAGCCTGATCGCGGAAGAGGAGTTCGCCGCCTGGATGGCCAGCCTCAAGGCGAGCAACCCGGTGGAAATCAACAAGGCGGCGCTGGAGACGAAGGAACGCTAGTTCGTTCCGACGCAACAAAAAGGCACCGGGTCGCGGTGCCTTTTTTTCGGTGTGGCCGGCGCAACCGCTGGCTTTCGCCGGTCGGCGTCCGCGGTGCGACCTTATCCCGGCAGGGGATCCGCGTTGCCCATTGCCGTCGTGTGCGTGCCACCATCGACATACAGTATTTCGCCGGTAATGCCGCTGGAAAGGTCGGAGAGCAGGAAGGCGGCTGCGTTGCCCACTTCGTCGATGGTCACGTTGCGGCGCAGCGGGGCATGGTGGGCATTGTAGGCCAGCAGCTTGCCAAAGTTGCCGATGCCGGAAGCCGCCAGCGTCTTGATCGGCCCTGCCGACAGCGCATTGGCACGGATGCCTTGTGGCCCGAGGCAGAACGCCAGGTAGCGGGTCGCCGCTTCGAGGCTGGCCTTGGCCAGTCCCATGGTGTTGTAATTGGGCATGGTGCGCACGGCGCCAAGGTAGCTGAGCGCCAGCAGCGACGGGTTGTTGCCCTTCAGCAGCAGCGGACGGGCTGCCTTGGCCAGCGCGGGATAACTGTAGGAGGAAACATCGTGCGCGATGCGAAAGGATTCGCGCGAGATGCCGTCGAGGAAATCGCCTTCGATCGCTTCGTTGGGAGCGAAGGCAATCGAATGGACCAGGCCGTCCAGTCCGTCCCAATGCGTACCGAGGTCGGCAAAAAGCGCATTGATCTGCGCGTCCTCGGCGACATCGCAGGCGTAGATCGCCTTGGAGCCGAACTCGTCGGCAAATTTCGCGATGCGGTCGCGAACGCGATCGTTCTGGTAGGTGAAGGCGAGGTCGGCGCCTTCGCGGTGGCAGGCCTTGGCGATCCCGTAGGCGATTGACCGGTTGGAGATCAGTCCGGTGATGAGTATGCGTTTGCCGGCGAGAAATCCCATCGCTGTTTCCTTGGTTGAATCCAGCGGCGGATTATAGCGGATCGGCTAAACTCACCGTCATGCGTAGCGCCATCGCCAGCCTTCTTGTCCTCTTGCTCGTGGGGTGCGGCAGCGCCTGGAACGATCCTTATCCGGCATCCGATAGGGGGCGCAATATCCTCTACAGCGCGTTCACGGACCGCCCCAAGCATCTCGATCCCGTACAGTCCTACAGCGAGGACGAAATCACGTTCACGGCACAGGTCTACGAGCCACCCTTGCAGTACCACTACCTGAAGCGTCCCTACACCCTGATCGCCGCAACCGCCGAGGCGGTGCCGCAAGCACGCTATCTGGATGCACGTGGACGCCCGCTGGGCGGCGATGTCGATCCGGCTCGAATCGCGTTCACCGACTACGTGATCGCCATCAGGCCGGGCATCCGCTATCAGCCGCATCCGGCCTTTGCGCGCGCCGCATCCGGCGAGCCTGCCTACCACGCCCTGTCAGCCACCGATCTTGCCGGCATCGTCACCCTGGGTGACTTCAAGTTGCGCGATTCGCGGGAATTGACCGCGGACGATTACGTGTATGGCCTGAAACGCCTGGCCCATCCGCGCTTGCACTCGCCCATTTTCGGACTGATGGACGAATACATCGTTGGGTTGGGCGACCTGGCGAAACGGCTGAAGGCGGACAAGGATCAGGCATGGATAGACTTGCGCCAGCACAGGCTGGAAGGCGTCGAGGCCATCGACCGTTACCGCTACCGGATCCGGGTCAAGGGCAAATATCCGCAATTCCTCTACTGGCTGGCGATGCCCTTCTTCGCGCCCATGCCCTGGGAGGCCGACAAGTTTCACAGCCAGCCCGGCATGGCAGAGAAGAACCTGACGCTGGACTGGTATCCGATCGGCACCGGACCCTACATGCTGACGGAGAACAATCCCAACGCGCGCATGGTGCTTGAGAAGAATCCGAACTTCCGCCGCGAGACCTATCCCTGCGAGGGGGAGGGCGGGGACCAGGAAGCCGGCTTGCTGAAGGATTGCGGCCAGGTATTGCCCTTCATCGACAAGGTGGTGTTCACCCGCGAGAAGGAACAGATTCCCTACTGGAACAAGTTCCTGCAGGGCTACTACGATGCATCGGGCATTTCCTCAGACTCCTTCGACCAGGCCGTGCAGGTGACCGGCGGCGAGATCACGCTGTCGGACGACATGCGCGCCCAGGGCATCGTGCTTACCACCTCGGTGGCGACTTCGAGCATGTACATGGGCTTCAACTGGC
>JBIKLV010000150.1:0-5647 GCA_044359585.1 Sulfuritalea sp.
CTGCCGCCCTGTGGTCACTCTCTCTGCTGGCGATCGGCGGCGGAGTGTCCTGCCTGATTATCGGACTGATCGCTATCCGTACGGCCCTGACGCGCTGGCTCGGCGGACTGGTGAAACTGCGCGAAGCTGTCGAACTGCTGGGAACCCAGGCGACAAACTCGGCCCCCCTCGTGCTTGCCAATGCGCCGGCAGAGATCCAAAGCCTGGTCGAGATGGTCAACCGAACCTCTTCGCTGGTTCGCGAGCGAGAGGCAACCCGCGTCGCCCTGCACAACAGCGAGGAGCGCTGGCACCTGGCGGTCAGCGGTGCCAACGACGGCATCTGGGACTGGGAGCCGGACAGCGGCAAGGTGTATTTCTCAGAGCGCTGGAAGACCATGCTCGGCTACAGCGGTGACGAAATCGGGAGCACGGTCGAGGAGTGGATTTCGCGCATTCACCCGGACGACCTTGAGCGGACCATGGCCGAGGTACAAAAACACTTGCGCGGCGAGACCGCTTTCTATGAATGCGAACATCGTCTGCGCTGCAAGAATGGCGATTACAAGTGGATTCTCGATCGCGGCAGCGCACAGTTCGACACTGATGGCCAGCCGCGGCGCATGGCTGGCTCGCACACCGACATTACTGAGCGGCGCGCGGCCGAGGCCATGATTCGCGATCGCACCGAACAACTCAATTCCATCTTTGCACTCAGTCCAGACGGAATCGTATCGTTCGACGTCGAGCGCCGCATTATTTCCGTCAACCCCGCCTTTGTGCGCATGGTGGCGTTTGAGGAAGCCGAACTGATCGGCCTCACCGAAGTCGCCTTTCTCGCACGTCTGGCAAAGATCTGCACGCCCGAGGCTGGCCTGCCCGATATTTCGGTACTGCGCACCCTGCGCCAGGATACCGTTCTGGATGGCAGGAAAAGTCGCTGGAACGAAGGCCGCTATCGCATCGAGCTCGCTGCCCCGTGCACCTGCGTGCTGGAAGTCAGCCTGCGCGATGGCCAGACCGGAACCGTATCGCAGATTCTCTATTTCAGCGACATCACGCACAAAACCGAAGTCGACCGTCTAAAAAGCGAGTTTCTCTCGACGGCCGCTCACGAATTGCGTACCCCCATGGCCAGCGTCCTCGGGTATTCGGAGGTGATGCTGGCTCAGGAGTTCGACGACGCCGAGCGGCGCGACTTTCTTGAGACCATTCTGCGCAATGCGCGGCTGATGTCCGACATCATCAACGAGCTTCTCGACTTGGCACGAATCGAGGCGCGACGTGGCAAGGATTTCAAAATCGAAAGGCTGCCGGCTGCCGGTCTCCTGAGGGAAATCATTGCCGACTTCAAGGTCCCGGCAGGGCGCGCAACGCCGGTGCTGGAACTGCCCAAGGCCGACACCTGGCTGCGCGGCGACCGTGGCAAGCTGACCCAGGCCATTGGCAACATCCTCTCTAACGCCTACAAGTACTCTCCGGCGGGGGGGGCGGTAACCGTCGACCTGATCGCACCCACTCAACCGCAGGAATCTCCGGGCGACGGAGCGCTGCCCGCGACCATCGGCATCCGCATCGCCGACCATGGTATCGGCATGACCCCGTTGCAACTCGCCCGCGTCTGCGAACGCTTTTACCGCGCCGACACCTCTGGCAAGATTTCCGGCACCGGCCTTGGCATGAGCATCGTCAAGGAAATCGTCGAGCTCCACGGGGGCAACCTCGAACTCGACAGCACGTCCGGCGCCGGCACCGCCGTGACCCTCTGGCTGCAAGTCCTCACCCAAGCAGTTACCGAGCAGCCAGGCGGCACCCTGCCGACACCCGCCTCCACACAGGAGATGTCCTCGTGACCATTACCCAACGCTTCAGCTCCCTGCTGTTCAGCGTGGTGTTCTGCCTCGCCTGCTTAGCCGGCCTCTTCATCTTCCAGATGGGCAGGGTCTTTGACTCGGCAAATTTCAGCAACGTCAATATCATCCCCTCGATCCTGCTCCTGGACGACGCCTCGCGCGACTTCGGGCTATTTCGAATCCGCCTGTATCGGTACGCGCTGGATTCAAAAAGCGAAGACCGCGGCGCCCTGGAGAAAGAGCTCTGGGACGCAAACGCCCGGATGAAGAAGTCGCTCAAGGACTATGAATCGCTGATCACCAACGACCAGGACCACCTGATGCTGACAGCGACCAATCGAGCGCTGGCGGAATACACGGGGCGCATCGAACCCATCATCGCCGCCGTTAAAGGCAGCCATCGGGATGCAGTGATCAACATGCTCGCAGCCTTGCGACCCTTTGCCGAAGTGGTCAATGAAGCCCTTGATAACCACACGCACTTCAACCGGCAATTGGGGCAGGAGAGTGCAGAAGCCGGCGCACGGACGAAGAATAACGCCGAGCTGACAATGCTGATCCTGGGAGGCACGCTGATCGGCATCGTTGCCTTAGCGTCCTATCTCTTCACACGCGCCCTGTCAGACGCAATGAAGAACAGCGCGGCGGTGGCAAACAATATTGCGAGGGGCGACCTGAAGTCGGAGATCATCGTCCGCGGGGACGACGAAGCCGTCCAAATGCTGTCATCCCTTAAGTTGATGCAGGAAGGGCTTTTCGCAACAGTGGAAGAGTTCCACAATATGGTCGAGACCGCCGCGATCCACGGCGACTTCAGCATTAAGCTGAACCTTGAGAACAAGCAAGGATACGTTCACGACTTGGCCAAGATGTTCAATCGGCTGTCACTCGTAACCGAAAGCGGCCTGGTAGACTCCCTGCGTCTGGCCAAGGCCATGGCCACCGGCGATCTATCGCAGAACGTCGATGCGCTTCATCCTGGACGTTTTGGCGAACTGATCAAGGCACTCAGGGAGCTTCAGGCTGTCAGCATTGACCTTGAGCTACAGCGCTGGTCCAAGGAAAAGCTGGCCGACATTCTCGCCACGGTGCAGAAGTCCGATACGCTGGATGATTTCGCCAATTTGCTTCTGGCAAGACTATGTCCGACTGTCGGCGCCATGCAGGCCGTGCTATACGTCGATAGGGACGAAACAACCACTCAGCACGCCGTGGGTTCCTACGCCTGCCTGCCCAACGACCAATCCTATGCAATAGGCGAAAGCGTGGTTGGGCAGTGCGCGCAGGACATGGTGCCATTGGCCATTGTCAATCCGACCGACGGTGCGCTGCGGCTTAAATCAGGCCTGGTAGACACATCTCCTGGCCAATTGGTATTGCTGCCTCTGGTGCAGCGCCGCTTCGCAATAGGCGTCCTGGAGATGGCATTCCCCGGACCGCCGAATGCGGGAAGCCGATTGCTCCTGGATACCCTCCCGGCAGCGCTCGCACCCGCCCTGGAGGTGCTGCGACGAAATCTGCGTACCGAACGACTGGCGATTGAAATCCTGGCCCAGGCGGAACTGCTGCAGACGCAGAAGCAAGACCTCCTGAAAAGCGACTCGTCTCTGCGCGACAGCATCACGATGATGAACGACGTCCTGGCGGCTGCTACGGGAATCGCCATCGTCGGTACGGACCTGAATGGCGACATCACCTTGTTCAATAGCGGTGCGGAGAACCTGTTCGGTTGGACTGCGAGCGAGGTTATCGGAACCAAGCAATTCGTGAATCTTCATACCGCGCCGGAAATGCAGGAAACCACCGCGGGCCTCGTCGATACGCAGGGTGGATTCGACGTCATCACCGCTCACCAAAATATCGATGAGGCCCGAGTCAGTCGTGAATGCTCGTTTGCTCGTCGGGATGGATCTCACTTCGCCGGACAACTGATGGTGACACCGGTCAATGGATCCGACAACAAGCTGAGGGGCAACCTGTGCGTCGTGCAGGACATCACCGCACGCCGCGAACTTGAAGCAGACATGAAGCAGGCCCGCAAAGCCGCCGAAGAAGCCTCGCGCATGAAGTCAGATTTCCTCGCCAACATGAGTCATGAAATCCGCACGCCGATGAACGGCATCCTCGGCATGACTCATCTGGCCCTGAAATCAGAGCTAACACCGCGCCAGCGCGAGTATCTCAGGAAGATCCAGATCTCAGGCGCGCACCTGCTGGGCATCATCAACGATATTTTGGACATTTCCAAGATCGAAGCCGGCAAGCTGACCATCGAAAGCACCGAGTTCGAGCTCGAAACCGCGCTTGCTGGCGTAGTCAACCTGGTCGCCGACAAGGCCTCAGAGAAAGGGCTGGAACTCGTTCTCGACGTGGCCGGCGACGTTCCGGTGAACCTGGTCGGCGACTCCCTGCGGTTGGGACAGGTGCTGATCAACTACGCCAACAACGCCGTCAAATTCACCGAGCACGGCGAGATCGACATTCTTGTAAAAGTACGCGAACGGACAGAAGACAGCGTCCTGCTATGGTTTGGCGTACGCGACACTGGCATCGGCATCAGCCCGGAGGAGGCTTCTCTCTTGTTCAAGGCATTTAGTCAGGCCGATCCCACCACCACGCGCAAGTTCGGCGGCACCGGACTGGGACTGGCCATTTCACGGCGCCTGGCGAAACTGATGGGTGGCGAGGCCGGTTTGGAGAGCAAACCCGGCGCCGGAAGCACGTTCTGGTTTACCGCCCGCTTCGCATTGGGCCGTCCCGACAAACGCGCTCTCCTGCCTGCGCCCGATCTGCGTGGGCGCCACGTCCTGGTGGTGGATGACAATGACAATGCCCGTCAGGTCATGAGCGAAATGCTCGGCAACATGAGCTTCAAGGTCGACGCCGTCGGTTCTGGACGCGACGCTATCGCGGCGATTGCACGCACCGATGGAGAGAGCCAGCCCTACGAACTTGTCATCATGGACTGGCACATGCCGTTGATGAATGGTATTGATGCATGCCGCGAGATTCAGTCGCTACAACTCGCCGCGCCCCCCCGTATGTTGCTGGTTACGGCCTACGGCCGTGAAGAAGTCTTTCATCAAGCCGAGGACATCGGGATCCGGGACATCCTGCTCAAACCGATGAGCGCCTCAACGCTGTTCGATACGGTCATCCGTATTCTGCAACCCGTGAGCGGCAGCGCAGCCGAGATTTCGACGACGCCATTTTCGTCACCGTCCGCCCTGGATGCGATCTCAGGCGCTCGCATCCTGGTAGTCGAGGACAACGAAATCAACCAGGATGTGATCCTGGAACTGCTGCGCCACGCCCATTTCACGGTTGAGCTGGCGGAAAACGGCCGCGTCGCACTCAGTCACCTGCAGACCATGGAATACGACCTCGTGCTGATGGACATGCAGATGCCTGTGATGGGTGGCATTGAAGCAACCAAAGAGCTGCGCCGCATTCGCGGCCTGGAGCATCTTCCGGTGGTGGCGATGACGGCCAATGCGCTCGCCAGCGACCGCCAGCTCTGCTTCGAAGCCGGTATGTGCGATTTCGTCTCCAAGCCGATCGAGCCCGACCTGCTCTGGGATGCCCTCATCAAGTGGATCCCGCCGCGTCGCGCGCTCGAGCCGGTGTCAATGGCCACGGCTGCCGCCGACGCACCCAAATCGGCCTTCGAACTGAATGTTCCAGGCATTGATTCCAATGCGGCCTTGCGCCGCATGCTCGGGCGAACCGATATCTACCTTCGCACCCTTCGCGTCTTCTGCGAGCAGCAAGACGGCACTGCCAAGGCCATGCGCCAGGCGCTCGATGCCAATGAT
>JBIKLV010000002.1:0-157172 GCA_044359585.1 Sulfuritalea sp.
GACACGGCGCATCGGGCGAAGGTGGGAAGGGTGCAACTCAAACGTCCCAGTCCAATAAGGAGATCGCATTTTCGATTTTCCAGAAACCATCTACGGGCACTCTGGTCCAGAGATGGGAAAAACAGCCCAACCAATCCCTCATAAGGCACGAGGCGATTAAAGTATGGATCAAGCGGCTTTTTTTGAAAAGTTATTTCGAAAGTGATAGCGCTATATGCATTCTGGCGCCCCGGTACTTCCGCTTTATGATTAGAGTTGCCGCTCCAATGGCCATTCGCAAAGAAAATCGAATGCCCGCAGTTGGCCGATTGCAGGCCACTGCAAAACCCAAGCAAGCGTCCTGGTGCCGGTAACCCGGCCATGCGCTCAGGATTGGCACTCGCGAGGTCCGCAAACGCGAGGAAGAATGCCAGGCACCCCGTTCGCGGCGTCGCGGATTCCCCGCGTCGCCTTCAGCTCGACATCAGCACCGGCACGGTCATGTGCTGCATGATGTAGCGCGAACCAGCGCCACGGCTGACGAAGGGGAAGCCGATCTGGCCGTGGGCACCCATCACCAGCAGGTCGGCGCTGCGGTCGCTGACGCGGTTGAGCAGCAGGTCCATGATGCCGAAATCCTCCACTACCAGCACTTCCGGCTTGGCCGTGACGCCATGGTCGGCGAGGTGGCGCACCGCGTTGGCGCAGGAGGCGTCGGCGTCCTCGCGGCGGGTGGCGAAGGAAAGCACCCAGGCGTCCTCGCAGCCTTCCAGCAGCGGCAAAGCGTCGTTCAAGGCGTGCGCCGCTTCGCGCGCATCGTTCCAGGCGATCATCGGCCGCTTGCCGACCGCGGTGAAATCGCCGGCATAGGGGATCACCAGTACCGGCCGGCCGCAGTCGAGCACCACGTCCATGACGAAGTCTTCGGGCAGCAGGTTGTTGCCGCCGCGTTCGCGCTGGCCGAGGATGACCAGGTCGGCATGGCGCGCCTGGTTGGTGACGTGGCGCAACACTTCGGTTTCGCTGCCGCGATTGGTGTCAATCCATTCGGCGCGGGCCAATCCGGTGGTGGCCTTTTCGAAGGCGGCGCGGCTGGCGTCGCGTGCCGCGACATATTCGGCGCTGGGCCAGGTAGCCACGACACCGACGTGCTGGGCCTGCGCGAGCTGGCCGAAGACGCCGATCAGCCGGGCGTCGTGTTGTCGCGCCAGGCTTGCGGCAAGGGCGAGGCGCACGCCGGAGCGCTCGCCGGCATCGAGATGGACCATCAGGTTCTTGAGCGACATGGTAGGCAACACCCTGCAAAGTTGAATGAACAAAGCCGACCCCAGCGACTGGGGAACCAGACGAAGTATAGAACCAGTCCCTCGTCCGGTGGCCCGAGATGCGGCGCTCCTCAGCGCGGGCCCTTGTCAGCGCCGGACTTCCCCAGCCATTGCCGCATCAGGGCGGTTTCCCGAGCGGTGACGATGGCGAGGAACTCGTCGGCGCCATTCATGAAACTGAAGGCATCGAATCCGCGCTGCAGGAAGGAATGCAACTCGCCGAGGCCGGCGAGGTGGGCCGGGCCGTGCATCAGCCGCAGCGAAACGCGGATCAGCGGCATGCGTGTCAGGCGATCGAGGGTCTTGCCGATCTTGTCTATCAGCGCGATCTGCTGTTCGCGATCCGCGCGCCGGCCGCAGGCGCGATAGGCGGCGACGTAGGCGGGCAGGTCGATGTCGCCTTCCCTGTGCGCCTTGCGCAGGGCCAGCACCATGTCGGTGTCGAGAGACTCGGACAGCGTGTCCATCTTCACCGCCTCGAGCAGCGTCAGCAGCGCCCGCGCCGGCAAAACACGCACCATGACCGGCACCACCCGCGCCAGTTCTTCGTCTCGGCTGCGAAAGTCCTTGGGCCCGTAAAGGTCGCTGAGGAAGAACTCCGCCGCCGGACGATAGCGCTCGCCGGCGAGCAAATCCGCATACGTGGCCGCCAATCGCCCGGCCTGCCATTTCTTGAGTGCCGGATAATCCGCTGCGGCGGGATCGGCGGCACGCGACGCGCGCAAGTCGCGCGCGGCCGCGATGCAGGCAGCCAATTCGCGGCCTATCGCGTCCTTGTCCAGATCGTCTTCCATTTGGGGCGATTATCCGTCGCCGCGCTGCGGCTTCGTTAGAGTTCCGTGCCTAATCAGGCGAACTGCACACGCATAGACTATAAAGACAGGCTGTCCAACGGAGGAGGAACCCCGCAATGAACGCCATCGAACCGGCAACACCCGCCGCGATGCCGCCCGTGAACGACGCGGCCGCATTCAGGAGCGTCTTCGCCGCGATGCATGCCGCGACGCGGCGCAACCCGGAGGTCGACCGCAGTCGCCGCCAGGCGCGGCTCGACGCGCTGCTGGCGCTGGTACATGACAACGGCGAGCGATTCGTCGGCGCGGTCGCGGCCGATTTCGGCCATCGTTCGGCCCACGAAACACGCCTGCTCGAACTCTTTCCCAGCCTCGAGGCGGTGCGCCACACGCGCTCGCATTTCGGCGCCTGGATGAAGCCGCAGAAGAAGGCGCCATCGCTCTGGTTCCGCCCGGGCCGGGCGCGCATCATCAACCAGCCGCTGGGCGTGGTGGGCATCATCGTGCCCTGGAACTATCCGTTGTTCCTGGCCATTTCGCCAATGGCGGCGGCGCTGGCGGCGGGCAACCGGGTCATGGTCAAGATGTCGGAATTCACGCCGCGTACCGGCGAACTGCTGGCGGAACTGGCCGCCAGGTACTTCGCCGCCGAGGATGTCTCGGTGGTGCTGGGCGACGCGACGGTGGGCGCCGATTTTGCCCGTCTGCCCTTCGATCACCTGCTGTTCACCGGCTCGACCAAGGTCGGCCACGACATCATGCGCATGGCGGCGGACAACCTGACGCCGGTGACGCTGGAGCTCGGCGGCAAGTCGCCGGCCATCGTCGGCGCCGACTACCCGTTGGCCAAGGCGGCCGAGCGCATCATGGTCGGCAAGCTGCTCAATGCCGGACAGACCTGCATTGCGCCCGACTACGTGCTGGTGCCGGCCGGTCGCGAACAGGCTTTCGTCGAGGCGGCGCGCGCCGTGGTGGCGAAGTTGTTCCCGGACATGGCGGTCACGCCGGACTACACGTCGATCGTCAACGATCGTCACTACCAGCGCTTGCAGGGCTACGTCACGGACGCACGGGAACGCGGTGCGACCATCGAGCCATTGTCGGCCGCGCAGGCCGACGACTCCCGTCGCCTCCTGCCGCCGCTGGCCCTGCTCAAGGTCGATGACGGCATGCGCGTGATGCAGGACGAGATCTTCGGCCCGCTGCTGCCGGTGCTGCCCTACCATGACCTCGATGGCGCGATCTTCCACGTGAACCAGCACCCGCGTCCGCTGGCGCTGTACTACTTCGGCAACGACGGCGCGCAGCGCGACCGCGTGCTGAACGAAACCGTGGCCGGCGGCGTCACCATCAACGACACCCTCCTGCACATCGCGCAGGAAGAGCTGCCCTTCGGCGGCGTCGGACCGAGCGGCATGGGCCATTACCATGGCATCGAAGGCTTCAGGACCTTCAGCAAGCAGAAGGCCGTCTTCTACCAGTCCGGGCTCAACGGCATGTCCCTGTTCAATCCACCATACGGCGCCCTGTTCGAGCGCCTGACCAAGTTCCTGATTCGCTGAAAGTCGGCGATGGCGGCACGGCAACTGCGCTGGCTACTGGTCGGGGAACTGCTGATTTACGGCGTGCTCGGCTTCTGGCTGGTGGCGCGCGGCCGGACACCGCTCGAGGCGGCAGGATTCGGAGTGGCGGTTTTTCTCGCCGTTCGCCTGTGCCTGGTCCTGGCGACCTTTGGTTTGATGCTGCGGGGGGCGAGCCCGGTTCCCGAGAAGTTGCGCATCGGCCCGTTACAGGCGCTGCGCATGGTGTTCGAGGAATATGCCGCTCTGGTCGTCCTGTTCACCGTGATCCAGCCCTTCGAGAAATTCTGGCTGGGCCCCGACCGGCTCGGTCATTGCGCGACGCGCCCGCTACCCCTGCTGCTGATCCACGGCTACCAGTGCAATCGCGGCTTCTGGATCTGGATGCGCTGGCGCCTCGAAACGGCGGGCTGGACCGTGGCGACCCACAACATGGAGCCGGTGTGGACCGAAATCGACAATTACGCCGACGGGATCGAACGTCGCATCGACGAGGTGCTGGCGGCTACGGGGGCGCCGCAGGTGATCCTGGTCTGCCACAGCATGGGTGGCCTGGCCGCGCGTGCCTATCTAAGATGCCATGGCAAGGGCAAGGTGGCGCGCATGATTTCGCTCGGCTCCGTGCATCACGGCACCCTGTTGGCGGAGCTGGGTATCGGCCCGAATGCGCGTCAGATGCGCATCGGCAATCCCTGGCTGGTCGCGCTCGGCGCCTCCG
Organism: Sulfuritalea sp.; assembly: GCA_044359585.1. Classification (GTDB taxonomy): domain Bacteria; phylum Pseudomonadota; class Gammaproteobacteria; order Burkholderiales; family Rhodocyclaceae; genus Sulfuritalea. The sequence goes on from JBIKLV010000002.1 coordinate 4,397, forward strand.
GCGCGGTGCCATTGCCGGAAGGCTCGGTATCCATTTTCAGCCACCACGACAACTACGTGTTTCCGCAGGAGACCGGCTCGCGGCTGGAAGGTGCCACCAACATCGCCATCAGCGGCGTCAGCCATCTGGGCATGGCCTTTTCGCCTCGCGTGCTGGGCAGGTTGTCGGAAGCGCTCGACGCATAGTATTGACTCTGAACGATCGGAAACGTCATGAATGAATTCGACTACATCGTAGTTGGCGGAGGTGCCGGAGGCTGTGCCGTGGCGGGTCGCCTCTCGGAAGATCCGGCGGTGAGCGTATGCCTGCTGGAAGCGGGCAAGGGCGACGATCAACTGCTGATCAAGGTGCCGTTCTGCACCGCGCTGATGCTGCCGACCTCGATCAACAACTGGGCCTTCGAAACCGTGCCGCAGCCGGGCCTCAACGGCCGGCGCGGGTACATGCCGCGCGGCAAGGCACTGGGCGGTTCGACCTCGATCAATGCCATGGTCTATACGCGCGGCCATCCCTGGGATTACGACCAGTGGGCGGCGCTGGGCAATGAGGGCTGGTCCTGGCGGGATGTGCTGCCCTATTTCAGGAAATCGGAGAACAACGAGAACTTCGGCGGCGAGTACCACGGGCAGGACGGACCGCTCAACGTCGCGAATCTGCGGTCGATGAATCCTTTTCAGAAAATCTATCTGGAAGCGGCACGCCAGACCGGCTTCAAGCTGGTCGACGACTTCAACGGCGCCGACCAGGAAGGCATCGGCATCTACCAGGTCATGCAGAAGGACGGCGAACGCTGGAATGCGGCCCGCGCCTATCTGGCACCGCACCTGGCCAGCCGGCCGAACCTGACAGTGATCACGCAGGCGCGGGCGCGACGCGTCGTATTCACCGGCAAGCGCGCCAGCGCCGTGGAATTCGTGCAGGGCAGCGAAGTCCATACCTTCCAGGCGAAGCGCGAAGTGCTCCTGACGTCAGGCGCGATTCAATCACCCCAGTTGTTGATGCTCTCCGGGGTAGGCGCCGGCGCCGAACTGCAGCAGTTCGGCATCCCCGTGGTCCACGACCTTCCTGGTGTCGGCAAGAACCTGCAGGACCATCCCGACTATGTTTTCAACTACCGCGCGAAGTCGCTGGACCTGCTCGGCATCTCGCTCGGCGGCACGCTGCAGATGATGAAGGAGATTGGTCGTTACCGGCGCGAGCGCACCGGCATGATGACCTCGAATGGCGCCGAAGGCGGCGGCTTCTTGCGGCGCTTTCCGGGTTCGCCGGCGCCGGAATACCAACTGCACTTCGTGGTCGGCATGATCGACAGCCATGCCCGGAAGCTGCACCTTGGACATGGCTATTCCTGCCATATATGCCTGCTGCGGCCGAAGAGCGTCGGCACGCTGGCGCTGGCCAGCGCCGATCCATTTGCGCCGCCTCGCATCGATCCGAATTTTTTCGGCCATCCCGACGATCTTGAAGCCATGGTCGATGGCTTCAAGCTGACCCGCAAGCTCATGGATGCGCCTATCCTGGCTGGCATCCGCACCGGAGAGGTCTATACGGAAGGGATACATTCCGACGATGCCATACGCGAGGAACTGAAGAATCGGTCGGACACCATCTATCACCCGATCGGAACCTGCAAGATGGGCAACGATGCGATGGCCGTGGTCGATTCGCGGCTGCGCGTGCGCGGCCTCGAAGGCCTGCGCGTTGTTGATGCATCCATCATGCCGACTCTGATCGGCGGCAATACCACCGCGCCGACTCTGATGATCGGCGAAAAAGCCGCCGAGATGATACGCAGCGACGCTGCGGGCGCAGCCTGATCGGCATCCGGCCGGAAATGCCGGCGCGCTTGGCGGCATCCCCTGGTTCGGCTGGAGTCACCGGTCGAGCGCAGGCCGATGTTGGATGATAGAGTTCAACGCTGGGAAGGTTGTTGCCCGGTTCAAACACGGGAAAGAGCCCGGCCGGCATTGTTTTGAGGAGAGTTCCCTTGTTATCGGATTTCATCAGCGATTCGCTTCGCACCACGGCACTGGGTGCCGCCATGAAGGGCGCCGGCCTGGCCGTGCGTTTCCTGCCCATTCCGCAGCCGACGATCCTGGTCGGGCCGGGCGCCAGCGGCAGGCTGGGGCAAACCATTGCCGGCTTCGGCCACCGCAAGATCCTCATCGTCACCGACAGCATCATCTCCAAGCTCGGGCTGCTCGATGACCTGACCTCGGCCCTGGCGGCGGGGGGGGCGGAGTACGTGGTCTTCGATTCGATCACGCCCGACGCGCCGATTCCGCTGATCGAAGAGGGCATCGACTTCTATTGTGCGAACGACTGCGATGCCATCGTGGCCTTCGGCGGCGGGTCTTCGATGGATGCCTCCAAGGCCATTGCTGCGGCGGTATCCAATCCCGGCAAGTCGCTGCGCGAACTGGCCGGCTATTTCAAGGGCCTGCATACCCCGGTCAAGATCTACGCCGTGCCCACCACCGCGGGCACCGGCTCGGAGGTGACCGTTGCCGCGGTGATCTCGGACCCGGAACGCCAGGCCAAGCTGGTGATCGTCGATACGCGCCTCGTGCCGAAGATGGCGGCGCTCGATCCCTGCCTGATGACCGGGCTGCCGCCGCACATCACCGCGGCGACCGGCATCGACGCCCTGACGCACGCCATCGAATCCTTCATCGGCAAGTGGGCCAACCCCTATACGGATGACATGGCCCTGTCTGCCGTCGGGCTGATCTTCGACAACCTGCGGGTGGCCTACAGCGACGGCAAGAACCTCGCCGCGCGGGAGAAGATGGCCCTGGCCGCGACCTACGCAGGACTGGCGTTCACGCGTGCCAATGTCGGCTACGTTCATGCCATCGCCCACCAGTTCGGCGGCCGTTACCACACCCCGCACGGCCTGGCCAATGCCATCATGCTGCCGCTGGTGCTGGAATATTCGTTGCCGGCCGTCTCCGACCGACTGGCCCTGCTGGCGGTGCGCGCCAAGCTGGGCAAGGAAAGCGAAGGGGAAGATGCGCTGGCGCAGAAGTTCCTCGATGCGGTCGAGCAACTCAATCGCGACCTCGGCATACCTACCTTCCTTGCCGCACTGAAGGAGTCCGACATACCAAAGCTGGCGCAGGCCGCCTGCCACGAGGCCCGCACCGGCTACCCGGTGCCGCGCTACATGACGCAGGAGGTTTGCGAGGGACTCATTCGGAAGGTGCTGCCGCCGGCACCGGCCGCGGCGAAGAAGCCGGCCCGAAGCCGCAAGAAGGCGGAGTAGCGACTGTGGTCCCGCTGCAAACACGAAGCTTGGTCGAACAAAAAGACGAGGAATGATCTGATGAAAAAAGTCGTTACCGTGACCCTGGGGTCATCAAAAAAGGATTTCGAATTCAAGACAAAGTTTCTGGGGCAAGAGTTCTCGGTGCGCCGCTTCGGTGCCGACAAGGACAGCAGCAAGGCCTGGGAGCTGATGCGGCGCCAGCAGGCCAACGCGGACGCAATCGCCCTGAGCGACATGCCCGACCACTACCACGTCGGCCTGCGCACGCTGATCAACAAGAAGTCGCAGCACCTGATGCAGGTTGTCACGCGGGTGCCGGTGACCACGGGCGCCAGCCTGCGCCGGCTGCTGCAGGTGCGTGCCGTGCGCCACGTGCAAAAGGAACTCGGAAACTACTTCAACAACAACCTGGTCCTGTTCCTCTCCGGGATGCGCAATTACGACATGGCGGTCGCACTGTCCGATTACACCAAGAACCTGAGCTTCGCCGATCCCGTGTTCCATGCCGCTTCTCCGGTGCTGCTGGGTTCGCTGGACCAGCTCGAACTCTTCGCCAAGGGCAAGGAACTCCTTCCGGACGGCGTGCCGGGAGACTTCCTGAAGTCAGTTCTGGGTACGCTGAAGAACAAGATCGTGGCCAACGCCGTGGCCAAGTCGCATGTCATCGTCGGCACCTTCCGCGAGATCCAGGCCGTTGCCGCCGGCGGCAATCTGGAGGGCAAGACCCTGATTACCTCGGCTGTCGATGACGAGGCGTTTGCCTTCTTCGCCAAGCACAAGGTCAACCTGGCGGTGGATGTCTCGCCCAAACTCTTCGATCAGGTGGTGGGCATCAGCACCATCACCGCCATGATTCTCGCGGCCACCGGAAAGACGGAAGCGGAACTCACGGACCATGATTTCGAGGAGATATTGCACGAACTCGACATCAAGCCGCGCCTGCTCCATCCCACCGGGCGTTTCCGCAATATCCGCCGCTTCGCCTTCGTGGTCCACCCCCTCAGCCAGGAATACATCAAGAAGGGTTTCCCGCTGCCCAAGGGCACGCCCAAGTTCATCATGGACAAGGTGGAGACGCTCGCCGCTTATATGCCGCCGATGGTGTACTGCAAGATGAGCAACATCGTTTCGCCCAGCGGCGCCGAGGCCGAAGGCTGGCTGATTTCCGTGGGCGGTACTCCCAAGGAAATGCTCTCGCACAGCCCCGAGTTCACCTATCGGCGTCTGCTCCATGCGGCGAAGATCGCCGAAGGCCTGGGCGCCCAGATCATGGGCCTTGGCGCGTTCACCAAAGTTGTCGGCGATGCGGGGGTTACCGTGGCGCGACGCGCGAGCATTCCGATCACCACCGGCAACAGCTACTCCGCATCGGGTGCGCTGTGGGCGGCGGCCGACGCCATGCGCCGCATGGGGATGATCAAGGCAACCAAGGATTCGAAGCGGGTACCCGCAAAGACCATGGTGATCGGTGCCACGGGTTCCATCGGCTCGGTCAGCGCCCGCCTGCTCGCCATGGCCTTCGACGAAGTCGTGATCGCCGGGCGCGACATCAAGAAGCTCAACGAACTGCGCGATTCGATACTGCAGGACACGCCCGATGCCAAAGTCATTTCGTCGACGGATTACGACAGCCTGCTGGGCGACATGGACATGATCGTCACCTCGACCTCGGGGGCCGGCAAGAAGATCCTGGACATTACCAAGGTCAAGCCGGGCTGCGTGATTACCGACGTCGCGCGTCCGCTCGACCTGCCCCCCTCCGAGGTCGCCAAGCGCCCGGATGTGCTGGTGATCGAATCGGGTGAGATCGAGCTGCCGACGCCGGTCAAGGGCATGAAGTCCATCGGCCTGCCGAAGAACGTGATCTATGCCTGCCTGGCGGAAACCATCGTGCTGGCGCTGGAAGGACGCTTCGAGGTATTCACCATCGGTCGCGATACCGAATGGGAGAAGGTCAAGGAGATCTACAAGCTCGGCATCAAGCACGGCATGAAGCTGGCGGCGATTTCCGGGGTCAAGGGTGTGTATTCGGACGAAGACATTGCCAAGGTTGTTGCCCTCGCGAAGAAGGCGCGATTGACCTGGAAGGGTTCGAGCAGCGTTTCGGCTGCCAAGCCTCCTGTGAAGAAGGCCGTGGTGAAGAAGGCCGTGGTGAAGGCGACCCCGGCACCGAAGACCCCGGCACCGAAGACCCCAGCGACGAAGACCCCAGCGACGAAGACCACCGCAACGAAGGCTCTCGCCAAGGCAGTGCTTTCCCCGAAAAAGTCCGTTGCAAAACAGTCACCGGCAACGAAGGTGGCAGGCAAGGCGGGCGCGAAGAAGAAAACGGCGACATAGAAGTCGCACCCGGTTGCGATGAAGGCGGCATGTCGAGTCGCCGTCCGCACCAAATCCCGGCAGACTTGTCGGGTCGGAAATCGGTCTGTCAGGGAAGTTGGCAGCAGCCCGGTTTCCGATGAAACCCTTCGCAACGTTGATACCCACGAGTTTCGTCGGTTCATGAAGCGACCTCACTGTCCGACCTGGACAATCAGTGAGACGCGGGTGGATTTTCCCCAAGTCATTAGTGTGACCTCTCTAAACCGAATCGATAGACTCGATTCGTTGGCGGGCAGAGCGTCTGCCGGGCCTTGATTTCAAGGCAGCCAGGATCAATTCAATCAGGAGAGTGTCATGGTAAAAAAACTCGTAGTAAAGAAGCTGAAGGCCATCAGCGAAGACAGTCAGCTTTCCGCAACCATTCGTGAATCAGCCCAGCAGATCTGGCTGGCCGGACTCGGTGCCTTCGCCAAGGCTCAGCAGGAAGGCAACAAGGTGTTCGATGCGCTGATCCGTGAAGGCGAGGCGATCCAGAAGAAGACCCGCAAAGTCACCGAAGACAGGGTCACCGAAATGGCAGCCAAGGCGACCGGTACCTGGGACAAGCTGGAGCAGGTTTTCGAGAATCGCGTCGCGCGTTCGCTGAACAGCCTGGGAGTGCCGACCAAGGCCGATGTCGAAGAGCTGGCCAAGCGCGTGGCCGAACTCAAGGCCGAGGTCGAGAAGCTCAATCGCGGCGCCCCGAAAGCAGCGAAGGCCAAGCCCGTTGCAGCGAAGCCGGTACGCCGCGCAGCGCCGAAAGCAGCACCGAAGGCCGTCTCCAAGGCTGCCGCAGCCTGACGCCGGTGCGGGCAGAAAATGCCCATTCGCCTAGCCTGTGCCCACCATCCGGGCACGGCGGCGGAGGGTGGGTCGAGCCGCGATGACTGCCGTGAAGAACCCGCCGCGCACGGCCTTGGCCCTGGCCGGTGGCGGTCCGCTCGGTGCCATCTACGAGATCGGTGTGCTGATGGCATTGTCCGAGGCGCTTGACGGGTTCGACTTCACTGAGCTTGACGCCTATGTGGGCGTGAGTGCGGGCGGTTTCATTGCCGCCGGCCTTGCCAACGGCCTGAGTCCGGCCTACCTGTACCGGATGTTCATCGACAGCGATTCGGCCGAGGTTCCCTTCGAACCCGAAGTGCTGCTGCGACCGGCCTTGGGCGAGTACGCGCGGCGGGTATCAACGATTCCGGCGCTGCTCTCGGAATCGCTTCTGGAGTACCTGCGCAGTCCGCTACGCCGGGATTTTCTGGCTTCGTTCCAGCGCCTGTCGCAGGCGATTCCGACCGGCCTGTTCAACAATGCAGGCGTCGACGATTTTCTGACCCGACTGTTTTCGCTGCCCGGCATGACCAATGATTTCCGGCGCTTGCGCCACCGCCTTTACCTGGTGGCGACCGACCTCGATTCGGGTACGGCGGTTGCGTTCGGCGCCGAGGGCCACGATCATGTCCCGATCGCGACGGCGATACGCGCCAGCGCTGCACTGCCCGGCCTCTTCCCCCCGGTGGAGATCGACGGTCGCTGGTATGTCGACGGCGCGCTGAAGAAAACCCTGCACGCCTCCGTGGCGCTCAAGGAAGGTGCGCGTCTGGTGTTGTGCATCAATCCGCTGGTGCCCTTCGACGCCACCCATGCCTCGCACGAGAAACACGTCCGCCAGCGCAGGCTGGTCGATGGCGGGCTGCCGGTGGTGCTCGCGCAAACCTTCCGGGCCATCATCCATTCGCGGATGAAGACCGGCCTGGCGAAGTACGACATTGAGTACAAGGACGCAGACGTCATCCTCTTCGAGCCGGATCGCGACGACGCCGACATGTTCTTTACCAATATGTTCAGCTACGCCGACCGCAAGCGGCTTTCCGAAAAGGCCTATCGCAAGACGCGGGAGGAACTGCTGCGGCGGGCCGATGAACTCGCGCCGAAGCTGGCGCGACACGGCGTGTCGATCAACCGCGCGGTGCTGACCGATCCGCATCGATCGCTGGCGCGCCGCATGGGCCAGCTCAAGCGGCGCCGCGCCCGGAACATGGGCCTTACAGCCCTGCGTCTGTCTGACACGCTGGACGACCTGGCGCGCGCGCTCAAGCGTTTGCGGCACAAGCGCGTCGCTGCCTGAGTTGCCGGTAATGACGGGAGGATTGGGTGATTCTGCTATCCTCGCTACCATGGTCGAGAGGGGTGGGTGAGTGATGGAAAAGAAACCAAAGCGCCGCACGCGAGAGCGCATCCTGGAGACGTCGCTGGCTTTGTTCAACGATTTCGGCGAGCCGAACGTCACCACCCAGCTCATTTCCGACGAGATGGGCATCAGCCCTGGCAACCTCTACTACCACTTCCACAACAAGGACGAGATCATCGAGTCCCTGTTCGTGGATTTCGAACGCGGCATAGAGGAAACGCTGGGCGCGCCTTCGCGACGGCCGCCGAACGTCGAGGACATCTGGTTGTTCCTGCACCTGATCTTCGAGGGCATCTGGAAATACCGCTTCCTCTATCGCGACATCAACGAACTGCTCTCGCGCAACCGGCTGCTGGAAACGCATTTCAAGCGCATCGTGGCGCACAAGGTGAATACCGCGCGTCTGATCTGCAAGGGCCTGGTGGCGACCGGCGACATGAAGGCGACTCCGGCCGAGATCCATGCGCTGGCGGTGAACATGACGGTGGTCGCAACCTACTGGCTGTCCTACGAGTTCGTCAGCGATCCGCGGAAGAAAATCGACGGAGAGAGCCTGTCGCGCGGTGCGTTCCAGGTCATGGCGCTCGCTGCGCCCTACCTCGTTGGGCGGTCGCGCGAACTGTTCGAGGAAGTATCGAAGAACTACCTGCCTGATTGAGAACACGATGAAATCTGCCACTGCAAAGTCGGCCTGGGCCAAGTTTCCGCATGCGGACAAGACGTTCGTTTACGCCGGTGCCGCGCTGAAGAAGAACTGGGAGCGCCTGCATCGAGGAGATCAGGAACCCTTTCCTGCCGATCCGGCCGTCCAGGAGGCATGGCGGCTCTATCATCAGGGCCAGTTTCAGGCCGCTTGCGAGGCGGGCCTGACCGCAGGGGTCGATGGCTACAACGCCGCCAACAAGGCCGCCATGATCTACGCCACCTACCTCGAAGACGATGCGCGCCGCAAGCTGGAGATGTTCAAGCTCATTGCCGCGCGCTGCGAGGAATTGCAGCTGGCGCAGCCGAAGAACGTCAACGGGCATTACTTCCAGGCCTACGCGCTGGGCCGCTACAGCCAGGGCATCTCGGTGCTCAAGGCACTGACGGACGGGCTGGGTGGCAAGATCAAGGCCGCGCTGGAAGCAAGCCTGAGGCTTGATCCGAAACATGCGGAGGCGCATAGCGCGCTGGGTGCCTACCATGCCGAAGTGGTGGACAAGATGGGGGCCATGGTCGCCAGGCTCACCTACGGCGCGAGCAAGGAACTTGCACTCAAGCACTTCGAGACGGCACTGAAACTGACACCGGATTCGGCGATCGCCTGCATCGAATATGCCAATGCGCTGGTCATGCTGTTCGGCGACAAGCGCATGGAAGACGCGATCGATCTCTACGAAAAGGCCGCGGCGGCGACTCCGGTCGAAGCCATGGAAAAGCTCGACGTCGAGCTGGCTAAGTCGGAGCTGGAAGAGGAGTAGGCCCTACTTCCGGAAGCGCTTCGGTATCCGCCGAGCGGTAGTGGGTTCGGAAGTTATGTCTCCGGCGGAGCCGGAGGCGGTATCCCCTGCGGACGGCGCTGGCGACACGGCGGCTGCGGCTGAGGACTTTGGCGCGGCCCTGCGCCGCGGCGGTTTTTGTGGTGCGACTGCCGGCACCCCGGTGATGCGGCGACCGAACAGGCTCTCCTCGGCCATTGCCGGATCGACCGGCTGATCCCATTCCAGCATCAGCAGTGCCAGCAGCATTTTTTCGAACTCGGCGGCGAACAAGGGCGCTACGGTCTCCGGGTCGGGGATGAAATGGCGGTCGCTGATCAGGCTGAACTGCACAGCATCGTTGTAGCTGAGGATCGAGACGCCGACGCCGATGTCACCCGACTGCGGTACCCAGAACATGCACTGATCCAATCGGTTGCCGGCCAGGTACAGCGGCTGCTTGGGGCCGGGCACGTTGGTCATCACCGCACTCGCTTTTGCCGCCAGCATGTCGAGGAACTGCTGTTGTACCAGCTTCGGCGCCAGGCCGACCACGGCGAGCACGCCCAGCGTCAGCGGCGGCTGGAAGGAGTGCTTCAGTTCGTTCATGCGTTCGCGCACCAGGAACAGCCGCGCGAAGGGATTGGCCTCCCAGATCGGCAGCGACAGCGTGACCAGGCCGAAACGGTTGCCCAGCGTGCCTTCGTCCCGCGCCGAGCGCAGGTTGACCGGGACCATCGCGCGCACCTCGACGCCGTCGACGGTTTCGCCCTTCTGCTGCAGATAGGCGCGGAAGGCGCCGGCCACGGCCGAGAGCACGACGTCATTGACCGAGCAGCCGAGCGCCTTGCCCAGCGCCTTGACTTCGCCCAGGGGTATCGGCTCGGCCCAGGCCACGCGCTTCACGGTGCCGGTGTGGCCCTTGAGGCTGGTCGGTGAATCGGGTGGCATCGCCAGCAGTTTGGCAAGTTCGGCCAGCAGGCCGATGCCGTACTGACCATAGGTTTGTAGGCGGTCGGGGTCCTGCGCCAGGGACATGGCCTTGCTGCCAAGGTCGCTGCCGGCATGGACCGCCGAACCCAGGGTTTCGGCCAGGGTTTCGAGCAGGCCGCGCGAGGGTTCATCGAAGTCGCCCTCCTCGTCGCCAAGGGGTGGCGGTGCGGCCTGCGGCGGCGCATCGGCCGACGCGTCGGTGAGCGACAGCACCACGCCGACCAGCGCGATGCCGTCGGCGATGCTGTGGTGGATGCGGACCACCATTGCCGAACCGCCTTCGTAATCCTCGATCAGGTCGAATCGCCACAGCGGCTTGCCCGGGTTCAGCGGCTGCACCGCGAGTTCGCCAGCCAGCGCCTGCAGGGCGACCTTGCCAGAGCCCCTGGGCAGGGCACGGCGGCGCAGGTGGGCATCGATGTCGAAATCGGGATCGTCTTCCCAGAAGGCACTGCCGACTTCCTGTACCGCGCACTGGCGGAAGCGCCGGTAGCGACCGACCAGGCGGGCCGCGACGGTGTTGCGCAGCCGCGCGAAGTCCATGCGCCGGGCGAAGACCATGACGCCGAGGATCATCATCAGGTTCGTCGGCCGGTCCATGCGCAGCCAGGCCGTATCAACGGCGGACATCTTTTCGCGTCGGGGCATCGTCTTCGTCCTCAAGTATGCGGACATATAATAGTCGAAGCCCAATCCGGGCGATCATTCCTTGACGGTGACGACGACATGAGCAATCTCAAGAAGAAGTTCGAAGCGGCAGCGGCCGATTCCAAGAAGCTTCCCGAGCGGCCCTCCAACGACGTGCTGTTGCAGCTTTACGCGCTGTACAAGCAAGGCACCGACGGCGACGTCGAGGGCAAGCGGCCGGGTTTCACCGACATGGTGGGACGTGCGAAGTACGACGCCTGGGCGGCGATCAAGGGCACCGCGACCGACGACGCGATGCAGCAATACATCGACTTGGTGAAGTCGCTGAAGGATTGACACGACGCGGCGCCGTGCCGCCGGCGCCGACTTTTGGCGCCGCGGGCGTCAAGCGGGGCCGAAGTTCTCGTCGCAGAAGCGGTTGATCTCGCTTTCGATGCGTGGGCCCAGGGCCATCAGCAGGAAGCCGAGCTTGACGTAGATCTCGACTTCCTTCTTGCCCACCTCGATATGGCCGGCAACGCCCATGCGCTGGAAGCGCAGGGTGTCGCCCTCCCACTCGTGGTCGAGGCCGAACTCCTCGCCGAGTTCCTCGGCGATGTGCTCGGCGCCCTTGCGCGCTTTCTTGAGCGTGGTGTGGTGCGGACGGCAAACCCGGATTTCACTCATTGCGTGGCGCCCTTCCGGCTCAAGCCTTCTCGTCACGCAATTGCCGGCGCAGGATCTTGCCGACGTTGGTCTTCGGCAGTTCGCTGCGGAAGGCGATGTGGCGCGGAATCTTGTAGCCGGTCAGGAGGGTGCGGCAGTGCTCGATGATCGAGGCTTCCGTCAGTTCCGCATCCTTCTTGACGACGAAGATCTTGATCGCCTCTCCGGTCTTCTCGTCCGGCACGCCCACCGCCGCCGACTCCAGCACACCCGGATGCATGGCCAGGACGTCCTCGATCTCGTTGGGATAGACGTTGAAGCCCGAGACCAGGATCATGTCCTTCTTGCGGTCGACGATCTTGAAATAGCCATTGGCGTCCATGATCGCCACGTCGCCGGTACGCAGGAAGCCATCATCCATGATCACCTTGGCGGTTTCGTCGGGGCGGTTCCAGTAGCCCTTCATTACCTGCGGGCCGCGGATGCAGAGTTCGCCGGGTTCCCCCATGGGCAGGTCCTTGCCGTCGTCGTCGCGAATCGTCACTTCGGTCGATGAGATCGGCAGGCCGATGCAGCCGTTGTACTCGGGCATGTCGAGCGGATTCATGGTGGCCGCCGGCGAGGTTTCGGTCAGGCCATAGGCCTCGATCAGCGTGACGCCGGTGATCTGCTTCCAGCGCTCGGCCACCGCGCGCTGCACCGCCATGCCGCCGCCCAGCGTCAGGTGCAGCTTGGAGAGGTCGATCTTGGCGAAGTCGGGATTGTTGATCATGGCGTTGAACAGCGTATTGACCCCGGTGATGGTCGAGAAGGGATACTTGCCGATTTCCTTGACGAAGCCGGGAATGTCGCGCGGGTTGGTGATCAGCAGGTTGGTGGCGCCGATCTTGAAGAAGGTCAGGCAGTTCGCCGTAAGGGCGAAGATGTGATAAAGCGGCAGCGCCGTGACGATGAGTTCGTCGTCGTGCAGCGCGTCCTTGATCCAGGCGTGCGCCTGCTGCAGGTTGGCGATGATGTTGCGGTGGGTCAGCATCGCTCCCTTGGAGACGCCCGTGGTACCGCCGGTGTATTGCAGGAAGGCCAGGTCGTCGTGCCCGACCTCGACCGGCTTGAGCGGGAAGCGGCCGCCTTCGATCAGCGCATCGCGCAGTTCGATGGCATTGGCGATGTTCCATGCCGGAACCATCTTCTTGACGTGCTTCACCACGATATTGACGATCATGCGCTTGGGGAAGTCGAGCATGTCGCCCAGTTGGGTGACGATCACGTGCTTCACCGGCGTGCGCGCGACGACGTTCTCCAGCACCTTGACAAAGTTCTCGACGATGACGATGACCTCGGCGCCGGAGTCCTTGAGCTGGTGCTCGAGTTCGCGCTCGGTGTACAGCGGGTTGCAGTTGACCACCGTGTAGCCGGCACGGAGCGCGCCGTAAAGGCAGATCGGATACTGCAGCAGGTTGGGCATCATCAGCGCGACGCGGGCGCCGCTGGGCAGCTTGAGCACGGATTGCAGGTAGGCGCCGAAGCTCGCCGAGAGCTTGTCCAGTTCGGCGTAGGTGATCGCCTTGTCCATGTTGATGTAGGCCTTGCGCGGCCCGTACTGCTTGACGCTCTTCTCGAACAGTTCGCCGATGGAGCGGAACTCGTTGAGGTCGATTTCCGCGGGTACGCCCGCCTGATAGCTCTTGAGCCAGATCTTTTCCATGACAAGTCTCCTTGAATTTTTCTCTATTCTAATCACAATGCGCAGGGCTGAAATTCACTGCCGCACGGCCAGTATTTCAGCACAGCCAGCGCCGCAATTGCTCGTATACGGCGGCGTTGTCGAGCAGGTCCAGGTGGTTCATGCCATGGCCGATCCATCGCTGTGAATCCGGCAGATCGAGGCTGCCCCGCTTGGCCGGGCCGTCGCCGAGCGCACTCTTTAGCGGGACCAGGCCGTCGCCCAGCAAGGAATCCGCGACCTTGCCCGGTGCCTTGGCCAGCGCCGCGCCGACGGCATGGCACTGCACACCCGCCGGTAGCGGCACCAGGCGCGGTGCGCGGCCATGCGCGTAGCGATCGCCATGGTCCCAGTCCTCGTCGAGGATGCTGCCATGGCGCAGGTCGGTGATCCCGGCGCTGCGGATCTTGCCGAGGCGGGCCAGTGCGGCGGTGTAGGGGCTGACGCCGAGGATCACGTCGATCCAGTGGCCGCCGCGCTCCAGCGGTGCGCCGAGGTGGGGCGTGCCGAGGAAGACCATCCTGCGCAGCCGGGCGAGCCAGGCATGGCCGGCCTTGGCGCCGCTGTGGCAGGCGCTGCGCGCCACCAGGCCGCCCATGCTGTGGCCGAGAATGGCCAGTTCCTCGACGGGAACCGGCCAGGCGGCAACCAGGGTTTCGAGCAGCTGATCCAGGTCGTGACCGTTGCTGGAGACGTGGCGGCCGCTGTTGTAGTGAAGGTACAGGGGGGTATAGCCGCCTGCCTGTGCCAGCGCGGCACCGTGGTCGTGATCGTTGCGTCGCCATTGCAGGTCGTTCATGCACAGGCCGTGGATCAGAAGCAGGATCCTGCCGCCGGTTGCGGGAAACTCCTTGGCCAGGTCCGCCGTGGTCATTGCGAGTGGCTTGCCCTCGTGGCGCATCTGCATGGGAATCGCCAGGGGGTTGGCGCTGGCCTCGAGGTGGTCGCCAAGGACGCCATTCAGGGCGGCAAGCAGCGTTTCGCGCGCCGCGGAGGATGTCGCGGGCTGTCGGTCGAGCAGCGGGATCAGCTGGCCCAGCAGCGCGTCGATGCCGCTGCCGACCAGTCGTGTCGTGCCCTGGATGGTGCGATAGACCATTCCGGTGATGCCCGTGGTCGGCGCTTCGCTGTGCCGCCCGACGGGGCCGGGGATCCGCGAAATGTTGTGATGCATGTTTTCCACCAGGCGCGTCAGGCCGATCGTGGCGTCGATCGCGAGGCGGCTGAAGCCGCGCAGGTCGGTGGGGTGGAGATGGGCCTTCTGCGTCATCGCGATCTACCTGTCGAGTTGCCGTGGCCGGGTCCGGCGTGGCGGGATCCCAAGGATGAATGGTGCTCGTACGCCGCTAGAATGCAGTGTCCTTCAACTATCGATTATCCCATGCTCGTCCCGACAGACGCGGGTGCCGGCCGGCAGTCCAGATGCAGCGGATCTGCCTGATTTTCCTCTGTGCGCTGGCTTGCCTGCCGGCGCAGGCAGAGATCGTGGCGACCGATGTCGGCGGTGCCCGCATCCGGCTTGCTGCACCGGCGCAGCGAATCGTCAGCCTGTCGCCCCACATCACGGAACTGCTGTTCGCCGCCGGCGCCGGCAGCCGCGTGGTCGGCAACGTCGAATATGGCGACCATCCCCCCGAGGCGAGGGGAATCCCCAAGGTCGGCGCCTACTCCCGGCTCGACCTCGAAGCCATCGTCGCGCTGCGCCCGGACCTGGTGCTTGGCTGGCAAAGCGGCACCTCGCAGGCGGCGGTGAACCGCTTGCGCGCCATGGGCGTGTTGGTGTTCATGATCGAAACCCATCGCATCGCCGACATTGCCGGCGAACTGGAGCGGCTCGGCAGGCTGGCCGGCACCGAGGCGGCGGCGGGTGCGGCGGCGGCGGCATTCCGCCAGCGCCATGCCCGGCTGGCGGAACGCTATAGCCAGCGGCCGCCGGTCACGGTGTTCTACCAGATATGGAAGCAGCCGCTGATGACGGTCAATCGCGAGCAGATGATCAGCGACGCGATACGGCTCTGCGGCGGCAGCAACGTGTTCGCGCAACTGGCCACGCTGGCGCCCACCGTCAGTGTCGAAGCGGTGATCGCCGCCAACCCGGAAGCCATCGTCGCCAGCGGCATGGACGCCGCCCGGCCGGAATGGCTGGACGACTGGCGTCGCTGGCACACCTTGCAGGCCGTGACGAAGGACAACCTGTATTTCGTGCCGCCGGAACTGATCCAGCGCCATACGCCACGCGTCCTCGACGGCGCCGAACGGCTTTGCGAGCAGCTTGAATTGGCGCGCGGCAAGCGTGGTTCAACGCCGCGCCCGGCGACCGGCGGGTAATATACGCGGCGAGTTGCCGACGGACCTGCAAGGAGAGCCAACGATGTCCGCCTTTCACTATGCGTTTGCCATTACCGACATCGCGCGGGCGCGGGAATTCTATGTCGGTCGGCTGGGTTGCACCGAGGGACGCAGCACCGCGCACTGGATCGACTTCGAGCTGTTCGGGCACCAGCTCTCGGCTCACCTCGGCCTGCCGGCCTGCGCCGGCGGCGAGGGCATGGTCGACGGGCACGCGGTGCCTATTCCGCATTTCGGCGTAATCCTGCCGCTGGACGAGTTCTGGGCCTTCGCCGAGCGCCTGCGTGCCCAAGGCATCCGCTTCGTGATGGAACCTTCGATCCGCTTCGTCGGCAAGCCTGGCGAACAGGCCACCATGTTCTTCCTCGATCCCGACGGCAATGCGCTGGAGTTCAAGGCCTTCGTGCGGCCCGACGAGGTTTTCGCCCGGCATTGAAAAGTCGGCGCCGGCGCTACGGCGGCCGGGCGCTATTCCGTTGCGGTTCGGGCGCGTTTCGGCGCGCGTTGCGCCTCGCGTCCGCGAAATGCCATGGCCATTTCGAAGGCGGCGCGGGTGAAGGTCAGGACCTCGGCGAATTCGGCATCGCTCAGCTTGCGCGCCTCGTCGTCGCCGCGGTAGATGTTGGCGAATTCGCGTTCGCGTGCGGACTGGATCAGCAGCTTGCCGACGCCGAGGTTTTCCAGGCTGCGCCACAGGTCGGGATTGGAGGCGCGGGTGAACTTCATGACGAAGTCGATCGGATCGTTGCGCCCGAGCACCGCGGCCAGGCGCAGGATCAGTTCGAAGGGCACGGCAATGCGGCCGTTTTCCCAGGCTTCGATCAGGGACGGGTCCTTGAGGTTGATCGCGGCGCCGACTTCGGTGATGGTCAGGCCGGTGGCCTTGCGCATCCGCTTGAGCGTTGCGCCGGTGCGGGCCCACACGCCGGGTTCGGACAAGCCCGGCAGCATGGCCTTGAGCACGTCGGCGGCGGCTTCCATCGGCTTGCCGCGCCCCAGCGCGCGCGCCACGTCGGCCGCGGTCTTCAGCGTCGAAGCGGCGCCCACCGTCGCGGCGCCGGCATCGAGCACCTTGCCGGCCATGCTGCGCATCTGCTCGACCAGGCCGGATTCGGTAGGCAGGGTGGTCATGGCGCCCTGCGTCGGTGCCTTTTTCGCCGGCGGCTTGCGCCGCGGCGTGGCGGCGGTGTTGGCCTTTTCTTTCACGGCCGCGCCCGGTTACTTGCCCTGGATGCGCTGCCGCGATTCGTGGCGCTCCTGCGCCTCGATCGAATACACGGTGGTCGGCCGCGCCAGCAGGCGGCGCAGGCCGATCTGGTCCCCGGTTTCCTCGCAGAAGCCGTAGGATCCGTCATCGATGCGCCGCAGGGCGGCTTCGACGCGCGGCAACATCTTGCGCTCGCGGTCGCGAATGCGTAGTTCGATGGAATTTTCCTCTTCGATCGTGGCGCGATCGTTGGGGTCGGCCTCGGCTTCGCCATCGCGCAGGTGGTCGATGGTCATCGACGCGTTGTCGATCAGGTCCTGGCGCTGCTTGCGCAGCAGGTCGCGAAAGAAGTCGAGTTGCTCCGGGTTCATGTAGGCCTTGGCGGGCATGGCCAGCAGGGCTTTTTCGGTCATTGGTTTGAGTGTGGTTGGCATGGCATGTATCCCTGTTTCTCCGTACGGTCCAGAGTGGCCGATGCCGCTACTCTATCGAAAGACTGGCGAGCCGTCAGGGGAATCTTGGTTGCCTCGACTTTATGCCGGAAAGGCGGCGGTTGGCCATGCTCGCGGCGGCTGCCGGCGATGTCAGGCTGGAACGAACCAGCGTTGGCCATCGACACCGATTTCGCGCAGCGGATGCCCGTAAAGCCGGGTCAGGTTGGTCGTGGTGATTACCGTGTCGGCGGGTCCGGCCAGCCACTCGCCATCGCCGAACAGCAGCAGCACCTTGCTGCAGTAGCGAGCCGCGAAGCCCGGGTCGTGCAGCACGGCGATCACGGCGGCGCTGGCCTGCGCGCGGCGCGCGAACAGCTCCATGACGGCGACCTGATGCGACAGGTCGAGGTGGGTCAGCGGCTCGTCGAGCAGGAACAGCGCCGGCTGCTGGGCCAGCAGCTGCGCCACCGCCAGCCGCTGGCGCTCGCCGCCGGAGAGGGTCTGCACGTCGCGCTCGGCACAGTCGGCAAGGTCGACCTCGGCCAGAGCGGCAGCGGCGATGTCGCGGTCGGCAAGGGACTCCCAGTCCCAGCGCCCGAGGTGCGGATGGCGGCCGACCAGCGCGGTTTCCATCACGGTCGAGGCAAAGGGGTCGAGCTGGTGCTGCGCCAGGTAGCCGCGTACCCGCGCCAGGGCTCGTGCGTGGCGCCCTGCGGCGGCATCAGGCAGGGCATGGCCGCCAACCTGCAGGGTGCCGTGATCCTGCCGGTGCAGGCCGGCAAGGGTGTTGAGCAGCGTCGACTTGCCGGCGCCATTGCGGCCGAGGATCGCCCATGTTTCGCCGGCATCGACGGTCCACGTCAGGTCACGACAGACGGCATGGCCGCCGATGCTGACCGACAGGGCCTCCGCGCGCAGCAATGGCGAGCTCATTGGCCGCTCCCGCGCTGGCGTCCGAGCAGGAACAGGAACAGGGGCACGCCGAGGATCGCGGTCAGCGCGCCGACCGGCAACTGTAGCGGTGCGACGATGGTGCGCGCCAGGGTATCGGCCAGCACCAGCAGGCTGCCGCCGGTCAGCACCGAGGCGGGCAGCAGCAGGCGCTGGTCGTTGCCCCAGCCCAGCTTGAGCATGCCCAGCCGCACCAGGTGCGGCACCACGAGGCCGATGAAGCCGATGCTGCCCGCCGTGGTCACCGCCACTGCGGTAAACGTCGCCGCGAGGAAATACACGCCGAGCCGCACGCGCTGCACCGATACGCCGAGCGTCTGGGCCAGGGTGTCGCCGCGTGAGAGGAGGTTGAGTTCGCGCGCGAAGGGCATGCTGGCTGCAACGCCGGCGGCCAGGACGGCGAGGGCCGGCCAGGGATTGCTGGCATGGCTGGCGTCGCCCATCAGCCAGAACAGCATGCCGCGCAGGTGGGTTTCGGGTGCGATCGACATGATCAAGGCGACCACGGCGCCGCAGCCGGAGGCGACGATGACGCCGGTCAGAAGCAGGCGGGTGCGAGTCCAGCTGCTGTCGCCGTGGGCCAGGCCGAATACCAGCAGCATGGCGGCGAAGGCGCCGGCGAAGGCGAACAGGTTGACCAGCGCCAGCGCCAGTCCGGCCAGCATCGCCGACAGCGCGCCTACCGCCGCGCCGCCGGATATGCCCAGCACGTAAGGGTCGGCCAGCGGATTGCGCAGCAGCACCTGCATCAGCGCGCCGGCCAGCGCCAGCAGGCCTCCACAGGCGAAGGCGGCGATCGCGCGGGGCAGGCGCAGGCCCTGGATCACTTCGGCGGCGAGGCCTTCGCCGCCCGCCAGGGCCAGCAGCACGTCGCCGGGCGTCACCGGCATGCTGCCCGCCGCCAGCGCCACCAGCAGGCTGGCCAGCGCCAGCCCGCAGAGGGCGACGATGACCAGCAGGGCGCGGCGGCGGGTTGGCATGGATCAGCCTAGGAGGACGGGTACGGCGCCAGTACCGTTGCCGCGCGGCTGCCAGTTGCAAACCTGCTCACCGCACTGCGGTGGCAGGGAGCGGCGAAGAACCTCACTGGAACCGGTACTCGGCGGAAGCGAACACCGATCGTTCCGGCATCGGAAACACGTTGAAGCGCGTGGCATTGAACTGGCTCTTCACGGCATAGGCGTAGTACTTCTGGTTGGCGAGATTGTTCACGGCGAGGCCCAGCGTCCAGGCATCCACCTGCCGTTCAAGCTTCACGTTGATCAGAGTGTAGGCCGGAATCGTCGCGCCGAGATTGTTCGCCTCGTCGTTGTCCATGTACTGCTTTCCGACGTAGGCGAGGCTTGCCTTGAGGTGGGTCTTGGCCATGAACTCCCAGTCGGCGCCGAAGTTGAACTTCTGCCGCGGAACCAGCGGTACGTTCTTGCCGGCGATGACATTGTTCAGCAAGCCAAAGGTGCCGGGAAATACACCACTCTGGAAGCGTGCATCCGTCCATGTCGCTGCGCCATTCAGACGCAGCGTGTCGGCGGCCTGCCAGCTTGCTTCCAACTCCAGGCCTTCGCGTCGTGAGGGCGGCAGGTTGGTGTTTCCAATGCCGTTGGTAAAGGCGTCAAGGTGGATTTCGTCCTGGACGTCATTGCGGAACATGGTGGCCTTGACCGAGGCCTGCATCGTTTGCCATTGCAGCCCGATTTCTGCGAGACGGCTCGTCTGCGGCCGCAGGAACTGGAACTGGTTGTTGCCCAGCGTATCCGTTTCGTAAATATCGTCGACGTTGTTGAAGCGGAAGGCACGGGCGGCCTTGGCAAACGCGGCCCAACTGGAAGACAGGCGATACCTCCCACCCACCTCCCATGCTGATTCGCGGCGCACAGCGACGTCGGCGGCGGCCCCGGTGGGACAGAATCCGAAAGGACAAGCCGCGCCGCCATCGACGATGTTGTTCGCGGCAAGCTTCTGTCGTTCCCGGCGTGCGCCGAGGAGCACACTGAACCGGTCGGTGAAATCGATGGACTCCTGCAGGTAGATGCCAACGTTGCTTTGGCTTGCATTGACCTTGCTGTAGGGGCGACTCATTAGCCCTAGCGATAAGGCGTCGTTGGCCGTGTAGTCCCAATTCTGCCAATCCACGCCGATGATCAGGCTGGCCTTTCCGCCGAGCAGGGTGTGCGGCAGGCGCAATCGCGGCGAGAGCGAATCCAGGGTCATGTCGCTGAGTCGGGCAAATTGCCTTGAACCGGAGTAGATCCACTGTTCCCGCGTCCGGCGCGTGTAGTCGACGGCCAGTTCGCCGAGTCCGAAGCGATGCCGCCAGTCGGCGGAGAACTGCTGCCCGCTGCGAGCCGAATCATCGTTCGGAGTCGGCGTGCCACGGCGATCGGCGGTCAGGTCATCGCGGCCAAGCGCCCATTCGATCTGGCGGAATCCGGGCAGGCGCATGGTCATCCAGTTGGCGTCGAAGCCAAGGCGAAGCGAGCCATTGCCGTAGTCGAATTGCGTCTTCACGCCGGCGTTGGTTTGCCTGGCGCGGTTGTTCATCCGATAGCCGTCGCTTTCGAAATGGCTGCCGCTGAGCGTGAGCCCGAAACCGTCACCGTCCCGCGACACAAAGGCCTGGGCGTCGCGTGTGCCATAGGAGCCGATACGTGCGCTGGCGGTGGCTGTGTCTCCCTTGCCCGGCGCGCGGCTGATGATGTTGATGACGCCGCCGCCGGCGCCCTCACCGAACTGCACGGCACCGGACCCGCGCAGGATTTCGATGCGCTCGATCGAACCCAGCGGGATAGATGACCAGTTGACGTTGGCCTGGTCCATGTCCGTCAGGCGCCGGCCATCCAGCAGGATCAGCGTGTTTTGTCCGGCCGATGCGCCGAATCCACGGATGTCCAGCGTCGCACTGATGCCGTTGTTGCCGTTCACGTCCTGCATATGGATGCCGGCCTGCTGGGAAAGCAGTTCCGGCAGCAGCGTTGTCGCGCTGGCGCGGATGTCGTCCGCCGTGATGACGGAAACCGACATGGGTTTCGTCAAGGCGCTCTCCGCGAACCGCGTCGCGGAAACAATGACCGCCGCTTCATCGGCGGCCAGGGCCGGCAGTGCCGCGAGGATCGCGGCGGCCGGCAGGAGCGAACGGAATGCGCGATGCGTCGCGCGACTTTTCTGGAAAGACATGAGGACTCCCTTCGTGGCCAGCGTCCCCGCAGGCCAATACATTGCATGGCAAGAGAGAAAACGCGAAGGGAGAGCGGAACGGAGCGGCCGAATGGGAACGGCAGCTGACGCACACTGCTTCCCCGCAGCGCTTTCAACGAATGTCCCTGGCCGGTCTCCGGGCTTGGAAGTCTTGGTTCATCGCCTTCCCGGGGTGACCCAGTGGCGTAGTGATGAACCCGCACTTCCTTACCGTTGCGGGGGCAGCGCCGGAATCGAGCCTGATAAAGGCTCCCACCGGCTTCCCGTTTCACCCTGCATGCAAAGCCATGCGCGGGCACCACGAACGAGCCAAATTATATCAAGGCAAGGGGGGGCCGGCGGAAATGTTCCGCCATCAGGCGGGTTGCCGGAAACGGGCGCGGTATCGGGAAAGGACTTGATTCGGGTCAAGGTTGCGGCAAATCGTTACGCGCATCCTTATGACCATAGTCTTCAAAGGGTTGCCAACGCAGCCAAATATTGTTTTTGGGGGTTCACTCACAAGGAGAGAAGTATGAAAGGGAAGCTATTTGGATTTTTTGCGTTGTCGGTCATGGCCGGCGCAATGGGCAGCGCGTTTGCACAGGATGCGGCGCCTACGCTGACCGCCGCCGAAAAGGAAACCGCGAAGAAAATTTATTTCGAACGCTGCGCCGGCTGCCATGGCGTGCTGCGCAAGGGCGCCACCGGCAAGAACCTTGAGCCGCACTGGACCAAGACCGACAAGGCCGGTGCGAAGACCGAAGGGGGCACGCTCAAGCTTGGCCAGAATCGCCTGGAAAAGATCATTGGTTACGGTACCGACGGCGGTATGGTGAACTTCGACGACATCCTGACCAAGGATGAGATCACGCTGATCTCCAAGTACATCCAGATGACGCCGGATGTGCCGCCCGAGTACAGCTTCAAGGACACCATGGATTCATGGAAGGTCATCGTTCCGGTCAAGGATCGTCCGACCAAGCAGATGAACAAGTACAACCTCAAGAACTTCTTCTCGGTCACCCTGCGTGATACCGGCGAAGTGGCCCTGATCGACGGCGACACCTATGACATCCGCAGCATCGTCAAGACCGGCTATGCGGTGCACATCTCCCGTCTCTCAGCTTCGGGCCGCTATGTGTACGTGATCGGCCGCGACGGCCGCCTGTCGCTGATCGACCTCTGGATGGAAAAGCCTGCCGTGGTGGCCGAAATCAAGATCGGCTTCGATGCCCGTTCGGTGGATACCTCCAAGTTCAAGGGCTTCGAAGACAAATACGCAATCGCCGGCTCCTACTGGCCGCCACAGTACGTGATCATGGACGGCGACACGCTCAAGCCGCGCAAGGTGGTCAGCACGCGCGGCATGACCGTGGATGGCGAGTATCACCCGGAGCCCCGTGTGGCGTCGATCGTCGCTTCCTTCATCAAGCCGGAATGGGTGGTCAACATCAAGGAAACAGGTCAGATTCTGTTGGTCGATTATTCCGATATCGAAAACCTGAAGACGACGACCATCGCATCTGCCAAGTTCCTGCATGACGGTGGCTGGGATGCCTCGAAGCGCTACTTCCTGGTTGCGGCCAATGCCTCGAACAAGATCGCTGCCGTGGATACCAAGACGGGCAAGCTGGCTGCCCTGGTCGATACGGCCAAGATTCCGCACCCCGGTCGTGGTGCCAACTTCATGCATCCGAAGTTTGGTCCGGTCTGGGCTACGGGCCACCTCGGCGCCGATGTCGTGACGCTGATCTCGACGCCGTCGGACAAGAAGGAGCACGCCAAGTACAAGGAGTTCAACTGGAAGGTCGTCCAGGAAATGAAGCACGTTCCCGGCAACCTGTTCGTCAAGACCCATCCCAAGTCCAAGCATTTCTGGGCCGACGCGCCGCAGAACCCGGACAAGGACCTGGCCGAATCCGTCGCCGTGTGGAGCATGTCGGATCTGTCAAAGCCCAAGGCCGTGCTCAACGTGGCCAAGGATTCGGGCCTGCCGCCGACCAAGGCGACCAAGCGCGCGGTGCATCCGGAATACAGCGCCGACGGCAAGGAAGTCTGGATCTCGCTGTGGGGCGGCAAGACCGACCAGTCCGCCATCGTTGTTTATGACGATGCGACCTTGAAGGTCAAGAAGGTGATCACCGATCCCAAGATGATCACCCCGACCGGCAAGTTCAACGTCTACAACACGCAGCACGACATTTATTGATCGAAAACTGAACGAAACTTGATCGGCAGCAAGGATAAGGGGGCGCAAGCCCCCTTATCCTGTAGGTGTTTACAAATGATCGACGGGATAGGAAAACATTCATGGCAGACAACGACAAAACCGGGATGCTGGCGATGCTCAGGAAGCCTAGCGCCAAGTACTCATTGCTGAGCCTGCTGGTCGTCGGCTTCTTCTCCGGCATCTTCTTCTGGGGTGGCTTCAACACCGGCATGGAAGCCACCAACACCATGGAGTTCTGCATCGGATGTCATGAGATGCGCGACAACGTCTACGTCGAGTACAAGAAGACCATCCACTACACCAACCGCACCGGCGTGCGGGCCGTCTGTTCCGATTGTCATGTGCCGAAGGACTGGACGCACAAGATGATCCGCAAAATCCAGGCGAGCAAGGAAGTCTGGGGCAAGATCACCGGCGTCATCGATACGCCCGAGAAGTTCGCCGAGCATCGGCTGAAAATGGCCGAAAGCGAATGGGCGCGCATGAAGGCCAGCGACTCTCGCGAATGCCGCAACTGCCACAGCTTCGACGCCATGGATGTCGAGAAGCAGAAGCTGCGCGGTTCGAAGATGCACAAGATCGGCATCGCTGAAAAGAAGACCTGCATCGATTGCCACAAGGGCATCGCCCATACCAAACCCAAAGGCATGAAGGAAGACGAGGACGAGTGAGTCATAGCCCGCGTCGGATTCCGCGTCCATCCGTATTAGCATTGTTCGAAAGGAGCATCAAATGAGCAAGACCATCGTTTCCACTGCAGTTGCCGCAGCACTGCTCGCCCTCGGTTCCAGCGCGACGATCGCCGCGCCCGACTGGGGCAAGGTCGCCAAGCGCGACATCCATGTCTTCCATGCCGGCGTCACGCCCATCGAATGGATGACCAAGAAGTCCGACCACAGCGGCTCCGCCGGCATGCGCAAGGGCGAGTCCTGCGCCGGTTGCCACGAAGAGAAGGGCTCGCTCAACTTCAACTTCAAGCGCCTGGCCGACAAGGAACTGGAACCCAAGGGCGCGCCGAAGACCATGACCTTCCCGGTCAGCACGCAGGTCGCCTACGACGCGGCGAACCTCTACATCCGCCTCACCTTCAAGGCGCCGTCAGGCGGTGCCGACAAGGGCGACAAGGACAACGAAGTCAAGGCCACGCTGCTGTTCGCCGACGCCAAGGTGCCGCAGGCCGACCAGTACGGCTGCTGGCAGAGCTGCCATACCGACGCCCGCACCATGCCCGGCGCCGACGACAAGAAGAGCAAGTACACCAAGGAAGGCGCCTATGAACTGGTGCAGTGGGCGAGCAAGGGCAACAAGGTATCCGACGGCAGCGTCGGCACCGAGCGCAAGATGAGCGGCGGCACCGCCGGCGCCAAGGTCGAGGCGAGCAAGAGCGGCGACACCTACACCGTCACCTTCACGCGCAAGAATCCGGGCGAAGGCAAGAGCGTGCCGTTCGGCATTGCGATCCATGCCGACAACTCCAGTGGTCGCTTTCACCACGTATCGCTTGGCTACAAGCTGGGCATCGGCGCCGACGGCGACCTGAAGGCCACCAAGCAGTAATTGTCGATCGAGTCCGGAGATGTCGTTCGCCGGCCACCCTGCGAAACCAGTGTCGGGCCTTCTGGCACTGGTCTTTTCCGGCGCGATCCTGGCCCAGCAGACGGTCGAGGTAAGGATCCAGGATTACAAGTTCATTCCGGCCGAAGTACGCATCAAGCCAGGCGACACGGTGAAGTGGATCAACATGGAAAAGCGCACCAGCCACTCGGTCCTGTTCCCGGCCGAGAACGGCCTCGAATCCGAGCGCATGTTTCCCGGCGAGCACTGGTCGCGAACCTTCACCGCAAAGGGCAGCCATGCCTATCGCTGTGGACCGCACGAGGAAATGAAGGGAATGGTGCATGTCGACTAGGCGTCGCCCGTTCGCCGTCGCCCTGACGCTGCTGCTGGCGGGTAGCGCTGCCGTGGCGATGGCCGAGCCGACGCCGGCGCGGCAGAAGGAACTGATCCACCTGGTGCGCCAGGATTGCGGCTCCTGCCACGGCATGACCCTGCAGGGCGGACTCGGTCCGGCGCTGCTGCCGGCGACCCTGGCCGAGAAGCCGGCCGAAGGCCTGGTGGCGACCATCATCGGCGGCCGTCCCGGCACGGCGATGCCGCCCTGGCACCGCTTTCTCGGAGAGGACGACGCACAGTGGATCGTCGCCCGGCTGATGGAAGGATTCCCCAAGTGAAGCGCGCAATGCGATCCATTCTGGTCGCTTGCGCGGTGCTGCTGTTGGCCGCCTGCGGCACGGTGCCACTGCGCGAAAGCGGGAGTGCCGTGCAGTTGCGCGGCACGGGCGACCTGGGCCTGGTCATCGAGCGCGCCAGCGGGCATGTCACGCTGGTGAACACCTCCAGTCGCGAGGCCTACGCGCGCATCGGCGGCCTTGGCGACCTGTCGCACGCCTCGGTGGTGTATTCGCGCGATGCACGTTATGCCTACGTCTTCGGCCGCGACGGCGGCCTGACCAAGCTCGACCTGCTCGAAGCGCGCATCGTCAAGCGCGTGATGCAGTCGGGCAACGCCATCGGCGGCTCGATCTCGCAGGACGGGCGGATCGTCGTGGCACAGAACTACACCCCGGGCGGCATCAAGGCCTTCGATGCCGACACGCTGGAACTGCTTTCGGAAGTGCCGGCCGAGTATGCGCCGGGCCAGTTTTCCAAAGTGGTGGGGCTGGCCGACGTACCGGGCAACAAATTCGCCTACGCGCTGTTCGACGGCGGCGAGATCTGGGTCAGCGACTTCTCCGATCCGAAGAAGCCGGTCACGCAGCGTTTCCCCGCAGGCCAGCAGCCCTATGACGGCCTGGTGACGCCCAATGGCCGCCATTACCTGGCCGGCCTGTTCGGCGAGGACGGCATCGCGCTGCTCGACCTCTGGCAACCGGAACAGGGCGCGCGCAAGATCCTCGAAAAATATGGCCGCGGCGAGGAAAAGCTGCCGGTGTTCAAGATGCCGCACCTGCGTGGCTGGTCGGTGGCGGCGGGTCGTGCCTGGCTGCCGGCGATCGGTCGCCACGAAGTCCTGGTGGCCGATGCGACGACCTGGAAGGAAACCGGCCGCGTCGCGGTCAAGGGCCAGCCTGTGTTCGTCATGGCCAGTCCCGACGGGCGCCAAATCTGGGTGAACTTCGCCTTCCCCGACAACGGGTGGGTACAGGTGATCGATACCCTCAGCGGCCGGGTGGTGCAGACCTTGCAGCCGGGCAAGGCCGTGCTGCACATGGAATTCACGCCACGCGGCGAGGCGGTCTGGATTTCCGCCCGCGATGACAACCGCGTGCTGATCTACGACACGCGGACCTTCGCCAGGCTGGGCGAGATTCCCGCCGAGGCTCCCTCCGGCATCTTTTTCACCAGTCGTGCCGCACGCATAGGATTCTGACCATGGACTCGCCCTACTCGCCGCTCGAATATGCGCTGCTCAACGGCTGGCAGCGCGACTTTCCGATCGTGCCGCATCCGTTTGCCGAGCTCGGACTGAAAGTTATGCGCAGCGGTATCCACGCGGACGGCGCTGACGAGACGGCGGTTCTGGCCACGCTGCGGCGCCTGCAGGCACGCGGCGCCATCAGTCGCGTCGGCGCCGTGTTCGCGCCGCGCCGCGTCGGCGCCTCGACGCTGGCTGCGCTTGCGGCACCTGCGGAGCGCATCGAGGCGATCGCTGCGCTGGTCAGCGCGCGGCCGGAAGTGAACCACAACTACCAGCGCGAACACCGCTACAACCTCTGGTTCGTCGCCACCGCCGCCGACCAGCCGGCACTGGCCGCCGTGCTGGCGGGCATCGAGCAGGACACCGGCTGTGCGGTGATCGCCCTGCCGCTGGAGAACGAATTCCACATCGACCTCGGCTTCGACCTCGCCTCCGGTCACAAGTCGGCCGCACCGGTGTCCACGGTTTCGACACGCCCGCCGGACGACGAGGAAAAGCGCCTGATTGCGGCGCTGCAGCCAGGATTGGAGATCATGCCGCGGCCCTTCCGCCAACTCGGCGAAACCCTGTACATGGAGGAGGACGAGGTGCTGGCGCGCATCGCCGGCATGATCCAGGACGGCATGATCAAACGCTTCGGTGTGGTTGTGCGCCATCACGAACTGGGCTATCGATCCAATGCCATGGTGGTGTTCGACCTGCCCGACGACGTGGTCGACGGAGTTGGCGCACGGTTTGCCACCGAGCCCGGCGTCACGCTCTGCTACCGGCGCCGGCGCAGCCTGCCCGACTGGCCCTACAACCTCTACTGCATGGTCCACGGCCGCTCGCGCGACGAGGCGCAGCCGGTGATCGAGCGCCTCGCTGCCACTGCCGGCGCACCGGCGACGGTACTGTTCTCGACGCGGCGCTTCAAGCAATGCGGCGCGCGCTATTTTCCCGACCAGATGGCGGATCGTTTCCTGGTCGAACCCGGCCATGCCTGAGCCTACGGTCTTGGCGGCGGTGCCCGACGCGATCGACCGCCGCATCATCAACGCACTTCAGGGCGACTTCCCGCTGGTGGCGGAGCCCTATCGCCGGGTCGCCGACGCCCTGGGTCTGAGCGAAGCGGAACTGCTGCAACGGATCGATGCGATGCTCGAACGCAAGGTGCTGACGCGCTTCGGGCCCATGTTCCAGATCGAGCGCGCCGGCGGCGCTTTCGTACTCGCCGCGATGAAGGTGCCGGAGGAGGACTTCGATCGTGTCGCGGCGCAGGTCAACGCCTTTCCCGAAGTGGCCCACAACTACCGCCGCGACCATGCGCTCAACATGTGGTTCGTGCTCGCCACGGCGACGCCGGAGGGCATCGCGCTGGCCGTGTCGGCGATCGAGGCTGCGACCGGGTTGCCGGTGTTCCCCTTTCCCAAGGAACGCGAATATTTCGTGGAGATGAAACTCCATGCCTGAAGCCGTGGTGACACTCGAACTCGACGCGCTCGACCGGCGCCTGATCGTCGCCACCCAGGGCGGTCTGCCGCGCGTGCCGCGGCCTTATGACACGATCGGCGGCGAACTCGGCATCGCCGGCGACGAGGTCATCGCCCGCCTGCGCCGCATGCTGGAAACCGGCGTCATCCGCCGCATCGGCGCGGTGCCCAACCACTATGCCATCGGCTACACCGCGAACGGCATGTCGGTGTGGGACGTCGACGATTCCCGAATCGACGAACTGGGCGCGCTGGTGGGCGCGCTGGGTTTCGTTACCCATTGCTATCGCCGCCCGCGCCGCCTGCCGGACTGGCCCTACAACCTGTTCGCCATGGTGCATAGCCAAAGCCGCGAGGAGGTTGCCGCCCGCGTTGCCGAAATCGCCGTGCTGCTTGGTGATGCCTGCCGCGCGCATGACATCCTCTACAGCACGGCGATACTGAAAAAGACAGGGTTGCGCATCGCGGGGTGATCAGGAGGCGGGTGGCCGCGCGCATCCGCTCGGCAGGCCGGTTTGATGGCCGCCGCCGTTGGTGTCAGGAGATCCGGAAATTGCTTCGGGAGTGAAACCGGCGACTCTCTGTCGCGACTCAGGACCATCAGGCTGTTGAATGCGGCAGGCATGGATGCTATCGTGCGCCATTCGATCGACTCAGGTCCACGGCGCCGCGGGCTGTGCTCAAAGTTAAGGGAAGAAACCGATGCCAATTGTTTGGAGAGACGCATTCAACATAGGTTACAGGCAGATCGACAACGATCATCGGCACCTGCTTGATCTCATCAATGACGTCGAATCGGCACTGACCAGTGAGCATGCCCTGATTCGACTATTCAACGCGATCGATGATCTTGCCGAGTATACCCGGCGACATTTTGCGTTCGAAGAGCGCTTGATGGTCGACGTCGCTTATGCCCACTACGACATGCACAGGTTGGCCCACCTGGAACTGATAGAGCAATTGAAGCAGGCCGCGCAACCCATCCTTGACATGAAGAACGGCGATGCGCACTCGACGCTCGACGTTCCGCAGGAAGCGCGCGACGCGCTGGTCGGCTTGCTGCGCCACTGGCTGGTAGATCACATCATCAAGGTAGATATGCAGCTGAAGTCCGTGCTGTAAGGACAATCTACTGTTGTTCCTGGAGGGTGGTGATGAAGGCGATGATGTCCTGCAAGTCGTCCTCCTTCAATTTGTCCAGGAGGCCGCCAACGCCCTCCTCGTCGTGCGGACGCTCGCCCTTGATGTACTTCTCCATCTGCCGCTTGAGGTAGCTGGTGTACTGCCCGACCAGCATCGGGAACATGCCGCGCCCCATGCCGGCCTTGCCGTGGCAGGTGACACACTGCTTCTGGTAGAGCGCCTCGCCATTGGCAAGCTTGCCCGGCACGCGCGGAATGATCATGACGCGTTCGGTCAGGGTCAGGCGTGTCAGGGCATCATCGCTCTCCTTGAACACCGGCCATTTGGTGGGCAACTCGATCGATGCCAGGTAGGCGGCGACATCCTTGATGTCCTCATCCGGCAGTTCGCGTTCCTGGGTGTAGGGATACATCGGAATGTTCACGCGGGTACGGGCACGGAAGGCCTTGAGCTGCGACTCGAGGTATTTCGCGCTCTGGCCCGCCAGGCGCGGGTACTCGCCGCGCGACCCGCCCTGGCCGAGTTCGCCGTGGCAGCCGGCGCAGGTGCTGTTGATTTCCTTGCCTTTCTCCAGGTTCTGCGCGCAGGCAAAACCTCCCGCGGCGAGCAGCAACAACAGCAGCAGGGAGCGCTTCATCGTGTTCCGTCCATTCCTCGGTGATGCGACCGATTGTCGCAGACCGATCGCACGCTTTTCCTTGATCTGTGTCGGATAATCCGCAGATGCCTGCATTCCCGGTCGCCGACGCCGGTGCCAATCCCTACCTCGATCCGCGCCGCAGCATCCTGCTGCGCTGGTGGCTGTTGCTGGCGGCCGCAATCGCCGTGTCGTCAGCGCCGACTTTTCTCGGCCTGGCTTTGCCCTTGCCGCCGATGCTGGCGGTGCTTGCCGCGCTGGCGGGCTTCAACGCCTGGCTACAGTGGCGTTCACCGCAGTTGGCCGTGCCCGCCGGCGAACTGTTCGGGCAGCTTTGCGTCGACCTGACGGCACTGACGGTGCTGCTCTACCTTTCCGGCGGCGCGGCGAATCCGCTGATCTCCCTGCTGTTGATCCCGGTCGCGGTGGCCGCGCTGTCGCTGCCGGGGCGGCTGACGGCGGTGGTGACGGTGCTGGCGGTGCTGGCCTATTCGATGCTGACCGGGTTCTACCTGCCGCTCTCGGTCGGTGATGCCGAGCGCGCCGCGCGCCTCCATCTGGCGGGCATGTGGCTGACTTTCGTGGTGTCGGCGGCGATGATCGCCTGGTTCGTGGCGCGCATGTCCGCCTCGATCCGCGAGCGCGACGGGCACCTCGCCGCCGCGCGCGAACAGGCACTGCGCGACGAGCGCGTGGTGGCGCTGGGGGCGCTGGCCGCGGGCGCCGCGCATGAGCTGGGCACGCCGCTGGCGACCATTGCGGTGCTGATCGGCGAACTGGAGCGCGATCCCGCGCTCGATGTCGATGCCCGCGCCGACCTGGCGCTGGTGCGTGAGCAGGTCGCCCTGTGCAAGGGCATCATCAGCGGCATGGCGCAACGCAGCGGCGCGGCGCGCGCGGAATCGCTGCAGGCACAGGAGGCCGGCGTCTGGCTGCGTGGGGTGCTGGCACGCTGGCAGGCGATGCGGCCGCGGGCCAGCGCGGCCATCCACGTCGCGGGTCGCGGCGCAGCCCCGCGCCAGGCATTCGATCCGGCACTGGAGCAGGCCGTCGCCAACCTGCTCAACAACGCGGCGGATGCCGCCGCTGGCGATATTCGTGTCGAGTTGGACTGGGATGCGGCGTGGCTGCGGGTGACGATCAGCGACGCGGGGCCGGGATTTGACGCGGAGGTGCTGCGTCACGGTGGACGCGAGGCGCTGCCGGCCAGCCAGGGAGGTGCCGGCATCGGCCTGCTGCTGGCCTTTTCCGCGGTGGAGCGCGGCGGCGGCCGCATCGTGCTTGACAACCCTCCCGCCGGCGGTGCGCGGGTGCGCATCGAATTGCCGCTGGCAGGCAGCATGGAGACTGCGAGGACATGAACGAAACGATACTGCTGGTCGAGGACGACACGACTTTCAGCGCCACCCTGGCGCGAGCGCTCAAGCGCCGTGGCTTTGAAGTTTGCATTGCGGCGACCGCGGACGAAGCACTGGAGCGGGCGCAGGAAGCGGCACCGGACTGGATCGTGCTCGACCTGAACCGGGCGGGCGCGTCGGGTATGGCGCTGATCCCGCGATTGCTGAAGGCCTTGCCGGAATGCCGCATCGTGGTGCTGACGGGCTACGCCAGCATCAGCACCGCGGTGGATGCGATCAAGCTTGGCGCCGTGCAGTACCTCGCCAAGCCGGTTGACGTCGATACGCTGCTGCGTGCCTTCAGCCATGCCCCGGGTTCCGACATCGGCACCGCGGACGCCCCACCGCCCGCGGTGCCGATGTCGGTAGATCGCATGGAGTGGGAACACATCCAGCGCGTGCTGCGCGAACATCAGGGCAACATATCGGCCACGGCGCGGGCGCTCAACATGCATCGCCGCACCCTCCAGCGCAAGCTGCTCAAGCGTCCGGCAAAGCAGTAGAGAGTCAAAAACCGACGGCGACGCGGTAGGGCACGGCGATCCGCTGTCGTCCGGTTTCCACCTGCACCGTCACCACCCAGTTCATTCCGCCCGATAAACAGACCGGCAGCGAGGCCTCGCCGGTATGGCGACCGTTGCCGGTCGTCGCGAGTTCGATCCGGTTGTATCCCATGTTCATGGATTCGCCGGCGAAATCGACTTCCACCTTGCGGGCTTCGATGCCGGTGACCATGACCTCGACGCGCAGCGGCGTCAGGATAGGAATCGGCCGCGGCGCGATCGACAGTTCGATGCGCGCGCCATCAGGCAGGACCGCGGCACAGGCAGCGCGCTGCACGTCGCAGCCGGCTTGCGGCGTTGCCGTGACGTCGGCCTTGGGCAGCAGTAGCGGCGACCAGTAATAGCCGGCGCCGGCGATGCCGATCAGGAGGGCGAGCATCGCCATGTTAAGCGCCCATGCTTTGCTAAACTTCAATGCCATCTTGCGATATTTCGCTTATGCCGCTATTTGGAGATCTGATCAGTGTTGACGG
Organism: Sulfuritalea sp.; assembly: GCA_044359585.1. Lineage (GTDB taxonomy): Bacteria > Pseudomonadota > Gammaproteobacteria > Burkholderiales > Rhodocyclaceae > Sulfuritalea. The sequence goes on from JBIKLV010000002.1 coordinate 37,191, forward strand.
TCAATTGGAACGTGCAGTTGATCCGTGTCAATTCCATGGCCGTGGCATGGGCGTCTAATGTGCGACAAATTGTCGCGGGGCCCGCAGTGTCGGTTCGGTAGCGAACGGACGCTGGATCAACAAGGGTCGGAATATGCAGCATTTTGTCGAAGTGGCGATTTGTCGCGGCGATGGGCAGAGTTTGGAAGGCATCGAAAGCAGTGAAATCGAAGTATCAACCGGAATGGGAGCGAAACCATGAAAAAGATTAACAAGCAAGCCACCTCGCTGCTCTTGGCAGCCGGGATGGGTCTGGCAGCGACCGCATTCGCGGCCGAAAGCCTGCAGGATGTGTTGAAGGCGCGCGGCCTGAGCCAGCAGGACCTGCTGGCGGCGGCCAAGACCTATGTACCGACCGGCAAGCGTGACGAGTTCGTCGCCTTCAGTTCGGGCGGCCAGTCGGGCCAGGTCATCGTCTATGGCGTACCCTCGATGCGCATCCTCAAGTACATCGGCGTGTTCACACCGGAACCCTGGCAGGGTTACGGCTTCGACGAGAGTTCGAAGAAAGTGCTGGCACAGGGCCGCATTGACGGCAAGGACATCACCTGGGGCGACACCCATCACCCGGCCATTTCGGAAACCAATGGCGAGTATGACGGCCAGTTCCTCTTCATCAACGACAAGGCCAATCCGCGCCTCGCGGTGATCGACCTGCGCGACTTCGAGACCAAGCAGATCGTGGTCAACCCGATCTTCAAGTCCGAGCACGGCGGTGCTTTCGTCACTACCAACACCGAGTACGTGATCGAAGCGGCGCAATACCCGACGCCGCTGGAAAACAAGAAGTTCTACCCGCTCGAGGAAATGAACGAGAAGTATCGCGGCGGCGTCACCTACTGGAAGTTCGACCGCAAGGAAGGGCGCATCGTGCCCAAGGAATCCTTCTCGCTCGAACTGCCGCCCTACTGGCAGGATCTGTCCGACGCCGGCAAGCTGGCCTCGGAAGGCTGGTCATTCACCAATTCCTTCTGTTCCGAGCGTTACGTCGGTGGCATCGAAAAGGGCCGTCCACCGTATGAAGCCGGTTGCTCCGCCAAGGACACCGACTATCTGCACGTGATCAATTGGAAGAAGGCCGCCGAAGTCGTCAAGGCCGGCAAGGCCAAGAAGATCAATGGTCATGATGTCATCTCGATCGAGACCTCGATCAAGGAAGGCCTGCTGTATCTGATTCCCGAGCCGAAGAGCCCGCACGGTGTCGACGTAACGCCGGATGGCAAGCACATCGTGGTTGCCGGCAAGCTCGACACGCACGTTTCGGTGTACAGCTTCGAAAAGATCCAGGCCGCCATCAAGGCTGGCAAGTTCGAGTCCAAGGACGCCTACGGCATCCCGGTGATCGGCATGAAGGACGCGCTGCATACGCAGGTATCGCTGGGCCTCGGCCCCTTGCATACCCAGTACGACAGCAAGCCTTGCGTGGCCTACACCTCGCTGTACGTGGATTCGCAGGTCGCGAAGTGGAACTACTGCGAAGGCAAGGTGCTGGACAAGATCAGCGTGCACTACAACATCGGTCACCTGATGACCATGGAAGGCGATTCGACCAAGCCCGCCGGCAAGTACCTGGTGGCGCTGAACAAGCTTTCCATCGATCGGTTCGTCCCGGTCGGCCCGCTGCAGCCGCAGAGCCATCAGCTGATCGACATCAGCGGCGACAAGATGCAGTTGTTGTATGACATGCCCTTGCCGCTGGGTGAGCCGCACTACGTGGTGGCCATCGATGCGAAGAAGCTGAAGCCGGCCGTGCGCTACAAGGTCGGCACCGACAGCCGCACCGACAAGCCGCATCCGGGCGCAGTACGTGCCGGTGAGGAGAAGACGGTCAAGAAGGGCAACAAGGTCGAAGTCTTCGCCACCCTGATCCGTTCGCACATCACGCCGGAAACCATCGAAGTCGATGTCGGTGACGAAGTGACGATCAACCTGACCAACCTCGAGCGCGCGCAGGACGAGACCCACGGCTTCACGGTGTCGACCTACAACGTGCATGCATCGGTCGAGCCGGGCAAGACGGTGGCCGTGAAGTTCAAGGCCGACAAGGAAGGTGTCTATCCCTACTATTGCACGGAGTTCTGCTCTGCCCTGCACCTGGAGATGATGGGCTACCTGCTGGTCAAGCCGAAGGGCTGGAAGCCGACCAAGATGGAACTGGCCAAGGGCAACTACACGGAAGCGGACTACAAGGCGACCGTGAAGAAGGTAGTCGACACGCAGGCGATCATCGACTCCGTCGTGGGCTACATCACCAGCGTCAACTACAAGGACTTCCCGGATGTCGTGGCGATGGTTGAAGATGCATTCGACCAGCTGGGCAAGACCAAGGGCCTGAAGGAAAAGCATGAAGGCTTTGCCGCCAAGAAGGACTGGGAGAATGCCAACCTCTGGGCCGAGCAGATCTGGCAATACCAGGTCAAGACCGCCGACCTCGGTCTGCGGGCCAAGACCTACCTTGAGCAGAACGGCGCCAAGAAGGTCAAGTAACTGACGCAGGTCAATGCAGGTCACGGGGGGCAGAGCTACTCTGCCCCCTGTTCATTTTGACGAAAGGGATACCCATGAAACTGAAAATGATTCTTGCGGCTACAACCGCACTGGCCTTCGCCGCTCCCGTCCTTGCCGATGGCAAGGCGCTGTACCTAGAAAAGACCTGCGTCGCTTGCCACGGCAAGGATGCCAAGAAGCCGCTGACGCCCGAGTATCCGAAACTCGCCGGGCAGAACGCCAAGTACGCCGAGAAGCAGATGCAGGACATCAAGAGCGGCGCGCGCGCCAACGGCAATTCGGCGGCGATGAAAGGTGTCATGCACCTGGTATCCGACGAGGAAATCAAGGAACTGGCCAAGTACCTTTCGGAGATCAAGTAAGGCGAATTGATCTAACGCAAGGGGGCGGAATTGTTCAGTTGATGAGTATCAATGAACTCTTATGTTCCCGGTGCGATCATTCGCCAACTCCACCATATCGACAAGGAAGCTGACATGTTCAAGATTCTCTCAGTAGCACTATCCCTGGCCTTGGTGCCAGCGTTCGCGCTGGCAGCGCCCCCGGCCGAAAAGAAGGCCGGCATCGAGTCCAAGGATTACCAGTGGGCAAAGATGGAAGGCGAATTGAAGGAGGCGCTGGACAAGAAAGGCGACGTCAAGCGCGGCAAGGAGACCTACGAGATCTGCGGTGCCTGCCATCTGCCGACGGGCGCCGGGCGTCCCGACGGCACCTTCCCGCAACTCGCGGGACAGCACAGCACGGTACTGATCAAGCAGATGGCCGACATCCGTGCCGGCCTGCGCGACAACCCGACCATGTACCCCTTCGCCAAGGAAATGACCGATCCGCAGGATCTGGCCGATACCTCGGCCTACATCCAAAGCCTGTGTATTCCGGTCGACCACGGCAAGTACGAGGGTCCCGACGCCGCCAAGCAGATTGCGGACGGCAAGGCCATGTACGAGAAGGAGTGCGTCGAGTGCCACAAGGCCAACGGCGAGGGCGTCAAGGAGAAGTTCTATCCGGTGCTCGCCGGTCAGCACTACAAGTACCTGCTGCGCCAGATGACCGAGATCCGCGACGGCCATCGCCGCAACGCCAATCCGGACATGGTCAAGATCATCAAGCCCTATACCAACGCCCAGCTGGTTGCCATTTCGGCCTATCAGGCAAGCCTGTCGATGCCGGGCGCGATGTGCAAGGCCGGTCCCGCCAAGGGCGCAAAGAAGAAGTAAGCATATGATCGGGGCTTCCGCGTTTCGGCCTGCGCCGGCACGCGGAGCGACCCCGGCCTGCATCACCCTCCCCAAGCAGATCGAGCACATCATGCAAGACCAGAAAAAACAGAACCGACTGATCACGGCGCTGACCCTGATCGCCCTGGCGGCCCTGATCGCCTCCTATTTTTCGCCGATCTGGTGGGTGTCGCTGACGGCGCCCAACTATCCCAAGGATGCATTTCCGGACGGCATACGCATCCATTTTCATTTCGACGGCGTCTATAACGGTTGCCGCGCCGCTGGCAAGGGCACGCGCATGGCCAACGAAGTCCTGCAGAAGGATCTCGATCACACCGTGGAACGCTACAATCCGATCCTCGACCAGCAAAAGAACGTCAACAAGGACGCCGAGGGCCTGGACTGCGTACACGAGATGAACACCATCAACCACTACGTCGGCATGTTCCCGATTTCGACCGGGGCGCCGGTGGAAAAGCCGATGGCCAAGTTCTTCTTCGGCTTCTTCGCCGTGATGCTGCTCGGTTTCATCACCCCCGCGGGCCGCAAGCGGGTGCTGGTTCTGGCGGCGGGCTTCGCCGCAGTAGCGGCGTGGATGGTGGTGCATCAGTTCGCGCTGGGCCACATGGAAAGCCACATCGCGGCCTACGTCAGCGAGGCAGGAACCTTCTTCAAGGAGCCGGACAAGATCAAGGTCTGGGGCGACAACGTGCGTCTGGTCACCACTGGTGTGATCGTCGGCCTGATCGTCGCCATGGCGATCGTCGTCGCCGGCGTCGCGAAGTTCCGTGGCTTCTCGCTGCTGCTGGCACTGGTGCCGGCGCTGATGCCGGTTTTCTTCGTCCTCGAGTACGCCGGCTGGCTCTGGTTCTTCGGCCACAACATGCACCCCTGGGGCGCCTTCACCGTCAAGCCCTTCATGCCCACGGTATTCGGCGAGGGCAAGGTGGCGCAGTTCTCGACCTACTCCTACCCCTACTGGGGCTACGGCCTGTTGCTGATCGCCTTCGGTTGCCTGATGATGGCCGTCCTCCTGCGGCGCCGGCAGATGCGCGAGGGCGGGGAAGGCTGAGGCGGCCATGGATCCGAAGCGCTGGCACGCCTTCCTGCCGGCCCTGCTGCTCGGTGTTTCGACATTGCTGGTGGCGCGCCCGGCGGATCGTGACGCGGCCGAGGACAAGCCGCCGGCGCTGGGAGCGACCGCCGACTTGTCAACCGCACCGCGCGTCGGCGTCGACCGGCCCAAGCCGACCTACATGCTGCACGAGCGCGACAAGCGGGTGCACGGCCTGCGGCCCTTCCAGGAACTGGTCGACGCCGCGCCCGCCGGATCCACGCTGCGTCCGCCGCCGGGCAGCTACTCCGGCCCGGTAGTCCTGAAGAAGCCGCTGGTGATCGACGGTGGCGACAAGGTCACCATCGATGCCGGCGATCGCGGCACGGTGTTCTCGCTCGAAACCGACGGCGCCGTGCTGCGCGGCCTGCACCTGACCGGATCGGGCGATTCGCATGACACCGACGACTCCTGCCTTGACGTGCGCGGCCATCGCAACGTGATCGAGAAGCTGGTGATCGACAACTGCCTGTTCGGCATCGACCTCAAGCAGTCGAGCGACAGCATCCTGCGCGGCAACAGGATCAGCTCCAAGCCGCGCGAACTGGGCGTGCGCGGCGACGGCCTGCGCCTGTGGTACAGCGACCGCAACCTGGTCGAGGGCAACGAGATCATCGATTCGCGCGACATGGTGGCCTGGTATTCGCACGACAACGTCTATCGGCGCAACACTGGCCGCCGCAGCCGTTACTCGATCCACTTCATGTTCGCCAACAACAACGTGGTCGAGGACAACAAGTTCTACGACAACGCCGTCGGCGTGTACTTCATGTACACCGAGGGCGGGGTGTTGAGGAACAACCTGATTTCGCACGCCACCGGCGCCGCCGGCATGGCGATCGGCTTCAAGGAGGCGAGCAACACGCTGATCGAAGGCAACGAGATCATCTACTGCGCGGTCGGCATCGGTTCGGATTTGTCGCCGTTCCAGCCCGACAGCAAGATCTGGGTGAAGAACAACCGCTTCGCCTACAACGGCATCGCCATCAAGCTCACCTCCGAACTCGGCGGCAATGTAATTACCGACAATGTGTTCGAGGGCAACCTGACCCATGTGGTGCAGGCCGGGCGCAACAAGGGCAACCTCAACGAATGGCGCGACAATTATTGGGACGACTATCAGGGCTTCGACCGTGACGGCAACAACGTCGGCGACACGGCCTACGAGCTGTATGCCTTCGCCGACCAGATCTGGATCGAGATGCCGCCGGCGCGTTTCTTCAAGAACTCGCCGGTCATGGAACTGCTGGATTTCCTCGAACGCCTGGCGCCGTTTTCCTCGCCGGAGCTGACGCTGAAGGACGAGCGCCCGCGCTTTCGCAAACCCGAGGCTGGGAAGGGCGGGGTGACGGGATGAGCGAGAAGGAAATGCGTGACGATGGGGTGAATGCCGCCGTGCCGCCAGCGCCGATTTTTCCAAAGACCGCCACCGCCTCAGGCGGAGACACCACGTCCGGTCCTGTCGCACCCGCTGCCAAGCCGCCGCCCTCGCGCGAGCGCCTGCAGCAGGCGCGGCGCAAGTGGTTGCGCACCATCCTGCTCACCGGCGGCGTCATGGGCGCCGCGCTTTCCGGCTACCTGCCGCTGGTCTATGCGCAGAAGAAGCGCCTGCGCCCGCCCGGCGCGCTCGACGAAAAGGATTTTCTCTCGTCGTGCATCAAGTGCGGCCAGTGCGTGCAGGTCTGCCCAGTGGACGCGATCAAGCTCGCGGACCTGGTCGACGGCTTCGGCGTCGGCACGCCCTACATCGATGCACGCGAACAGGCCTGCGATTTTTCCTGTGATGCCGTGCAGTGCATCCTGGCCTGCCCGACCGGGTCGCTGGTGTACAAGAAGCCGGCCTTCCTCGGCGTGCGCAAGGGGGCGACGCTGGCCGCGGCACCCATCCTCAAGGCCAAGGAAAAGGACGCCGAGCCGACCCTGAATCTGGCTGAACGCATCGGCGTCGCGCGCCTGACGCGGCCCGAGGCCTGCCTCGCGATCCAGGGCAAGGGCTTCAAGGGCCAGGTGCGCGGCGCCACCTTCAAGGGTCGCCTGCGCTACATGGAGGTCAACCGCTGGAAACCGATCAAGGTCGCCGAGCATCCCTACGACATCGCCGAGTGCGACCTTTGCGTGCGCGAGTGCCCGGTCAAGGGTGCCATTTCGATCGAAACCGTGTTCGCGCCCGACGGCAGCAAGCGCAAGTCGCCGGTGGTGCATGAGCCCTGCGTCGGTTGCGGCGTCTGCGAAATGATCTGTCCGGTCGAACCGACCTGCATCGTGGTCGAGGCCAGGGAAGTGTGGAACACATGAACCAGTTCCTCAAGCGCCGTTTTCTCGACCAGATCGCCGTGATGTTCGGCCGCGAGGCGAAGAAGCCGCCGGCGATTTCTGAAGCGGCGCAGAAGATCCATTTCTACAAGCGCGGCAATCGCGACCTGATCGCGGAAAAGCTGCATGCGCGTGCCCATGCCGTGCATACCAACACCTGGCGCAACCGGCGCTGGGCGGTGCTGCTGGTGGCAAACCTGCTGTTCACGGTGTCCTTCTGGCTCGACATCCAGATCCTCGAAGGCGCGCTGACTGCCTCGCGCTTCATCGGCTTCCACCTGATCGACCTCAACTCGGCGTTGCAGGTGATGCTGGCGCACAAACACATCATCGTGAACCTGGTGATCGGTACCGGCACGGTCCTCGTGCTCTGGATCCTGCTCGGCGGGCGGACCTTCTGTTCCTGGGTCTGCCCCTACCACCTGCTGGCGGAGTGGGCGGAGAAGATTCACCTCTGGCTGGTGAAGAAGAAACTGGTGACCGACCAGGCCATCGACCGGCGCCTGCGCACCCTGTCCTGGATCGTCTTCGCCGTGCTGGCGCTGGCGACCGGCTATACCGTGTTCGAGGCCATCTCGCCGACCGGCATCGTCTCGCGTGCGCTGATCTACGGTCCCGGCCTGGCCCTGCTCTGGGTGCTGGCGTTGCTGGTGTTCGAAGTCTTCTTCTCGCGCCGTGCCTGGTGCCGCTATGCCTGCCCGATCGGCCTCACCTATGGCGTGGTCGGCATCCTGTCCCCGCTGCGCATCAAGTACACGCTGGACGGCTGCTTCCACGAAGGCGATTGCCGCAAGGTCTGCCTGGTACCGCACGTGCTGGACACGGTGATCAAGGGCCGCGCCGTCGATACCGAAGTGCCGATCGGCCCCGATTGCACGCGCTGCGGCCTGTGCGTCGACACCTGTCCGACCGGTTCGCTCAAGTTCGAGGTCAAGGGCCTCTCCAAGCTGCTATAAACGCTCATGATCCCGAGTGCCATCCGCAAGAGATTGAACACGCGAAAACCTTTGTTCGCCCGCCCCCCTTCCCCCCTCGCAGGGGGTTACCGGTCAGCGCGCTGCGCGCGACTATTACAAGGGACTCCGAATAGGGAGTTTCACGCCAAACGAATAGACTCCCAAACATGATTCGTTTCGACAATGTCGCCAAGAGCTTTCGCAAGTCCCGCGTGCTCGACGCCATCAACCTGGAAATCGGCATCGCCGAGCGCGTCGCGCTGATCGGTTCCAACGGCGCCGGCAAGACCACGCTGATCCGCTGCCTGCTCGGCGAATACGCCTTCGACGGCCGCGTTACGATCAACGGCCGCGATCCGCGCCAGGAGCGCACGGCGGTGCTCGGCAGCATCGGTTTCGTGCCGCAGTTGCCGCCGCCGTTGAAGATGCCGGTGGCGCAACTGATCGATTTCTCAGCCGCCTTGTGCGGCACCGATCCGGTGAAGATCCACGAACTGGCAAAACGCCTCGGCCTCGACCTCGATCCGATCCTGGCGCGGCCCTTCGTCAAGCTTTCCGGCGGCATGAAGCAGAAGTTGTTGATCGCCATCGCGCTCGGTCGCGAGGCGAAGCTCTTGATCATGGACGAGCCGGCCGCCAACCTCGATCCGGAAGCGCGCAAGATCTTTTTCGAACTGCTCGCCGAGCGCCAGGATGACACCACCATGCTGATCTCCAGCCATCGCCTGAACGAGGTCTCGGCGCTGGTGAATCGCGTGATCGAAATGGACATGGGCAAGGTCGTGCTCGACGACCGCGTCGCCGACGACGTGTCGCTTTCCGGCCAGTTTGCCTGCCGCATTGCCATCAAGCGCAGCGAGCCGGCCTTCGCCAAGGCCATGCAGGCCTGGAACTTCCGCGACCTGGGCGACGGCATGGAATGGGAGGGCGTGGTGCCCGGTCCCGACCGCCTGCGCTTCATGGGCATGACCTCGCGCTATGTGGCGCTGATCAGCAATTATTCGCTGGAAGAAACCGGCAATGGGCGTAGCCAATGATGGATCGCCGCCGCTTCATACTCGCCGCCACCACCCGCGGGTTCGCGCTGACGCCGCTCGCCGCCATGCTGTCCGCCTGCGGCAGCAAGGGTGACTGGCCCGAAGGCATGGCCGAGATCAAGTGGGACCGCGACACCTGCGTCCGCTGCTCGATGGTGATTTCCGACCGTCGCTTCGCCGCGCAGATACGTGGCGGCGAGAAGAACATCGTGTTCAAGTTCGACGACATCGGCTGCGTCGTGGTCTGGCTGCGCGACAAGGCGCAGGATTTTCCCTGGATGGCCGAACCGGCCACGCGCCTCTGGGTCGCCGACGCGTCCGGCAAGGGCGACAAGTGGCTGGACGCGCGCAAGGCGCACTACAGCGGCGGTGCCATGTCGCCGATGGGTTACAACTACGGTGCGCGCGCCTACGCCGAAGCCGGCGCGCAAGGCTTCGAGGAAATGCGCCAGCATGTGCTGGCCAAGGGAAAGTGACATGAAGCAGCTTTGGTTGACGGCAAAACTCGACATCGTCGAATCCCTGCGCGCGCGCTGGTTCCAGATCTACAGCCTGGTCTTCGGTGGCATCGTCGCGCTGCTGTTCCTGTTCGGCCTGACCGAATCGCGCGTGCTGGGCTTCATCGGCCTCTCGCGCCTGTTGGTGACCTACATCCAGCTCACCATGGCGATCCTGCCGATCTTCGTTCTGATCACCACCGTGCGCTCGGTGGCGGGCGACCGCGAGGCCGGCGTCTACGAATACCTGCTGTCCTTGCCGGTGTCGCTGGCGGCCTGGTTCTGGGGCAAGATCCTCGGCCGCTACATCGTCATCTTCCTGCCGGTGTTCGCCGCCATGGTGCTGGCCGTGGTCATTGCGCTGGTGCGCGGCATCGAGGTGCCCTGGGGCATGTTCGGCTATTACACGGCGCTGCTCGCCGTGATGGCGGCCTGCTTCCTCGGTATCGGCATGCTGATCTCGGCGTTGGCGCGCAGCACCGACATGGCGCAAGGCGCGGCCTTCGTGGTCTGGCTGACGCTGCTCTTGTTCCTCGACCTGATCCTGCTCGGGGTCATGATCCAGGGCAAGGTGTCGCCGGAAGTGGCCGTCACGGTTGCGCTGGCCAATCCGCTGCAGGTGTTCCGCACCGCCGCGCTGGCGCTGTTTGACCCGCAACTGATCGTGCTCGGTCCGTCGGCCTACGTCATCCTCGACCTCTTTGGCGCCTTCGGTTACAAGGTGTTCGCGCTGGTGTATCCGACGATTGTCGGCGTCGCGGCGGCGACGCTGGGCTACCAGATATTCAAGCGGGGCGATTTGCCGTGATCATGCAAGAGTCGGCGCTGGCGATACGGCGACTATTCGTCCTCGCGTTACTGCTTTCGGGCACGGCACAGGCCGCGAGCACTGACGCCCTGTTCGCGGCGAAGCTGGTCAGCAGCGAGGACAAGCCGGTCGCGCTCGACACTTTTCGCGGCAAGCCGCTGATCGTGAACTTCTGGGCACGCTGGTGCGCTCCCTGCCGGGTCGAGATTCCGGAACTCTCCAAGACCCAGGAAAAATACGGCAAGCGTGGCCTGATCGTGATCGGCATCGGCCTCGAAGACAAGGCAGAATCCGTGCGCGACTTCATGAAGGCCTACGAGATGAGCTATACGGTACTGCTGGCCAAGTCCGGCAGCATTGAACTGATGCAGGCGCTGGGCAACACGCGCGCCGGCCTGCCGTTCACCGTGGCCATCGGACCGAACGGCAACATCGTCGCCAGCAAGTTGGGCGCCATGAACCGCGCCGAACTCGACGCCGCCGCCGAGGCGGCACTGAAATAGACAAGGACGAGAAGGACAACCGATGCCGAAGCCGATGGAACCGACACTCGACGCATTGCACAACCCGCTGCTGCGCTATTTCGCGGCGACGCGGCCGGCTTTCCTTTCCGTCACCTTCGTCGGCTGCCTGCTTGGGCTGGCCACTGCCGCACACGCCGGCATCGCACTGGGCCCGGCGCTGGCCACGGCGACGCTGTTCTTCGCCCTGGTGGCCCACGCCGGCGCCAACGTGATCAACGACTATTACGACGCCATCTCCGGCTGCGACGCGGCCAACAGCGAGCGGCAGTTTCCGTTTACCGGCGGCAGCCGCTTCATCCAGAACGGCGTGCTGTCCTTGCGCGCCACCGGCGTGTTTGGCTACGCATTGCTGGCCGCCGTGGTGCCGGCTGGCCTCTGGCTGACGGCGGTGAGCGACCCCGGCCTGATCCTGATCGGGCTCGCCGGCCTCGTCGTCGGCTGGGCCTATTCGGCGCCGCCGCTGAAGCTGCAGAGCCGTGGCCTGGGCGAATTCGCCATCACCGCGGGCTGGCTGCTGGTGGTGGTCGGCAGCGATTTCGTGCAGCGCCGCGGTTTCGACTTTTCCCCGGTGGCAGCCGGCCTCGGCTTCGCCTTGCTGGTCGCCAACGTGCTCTACATCAACCAGTTCCCCGACGTTAAGGCCGATGCCGGCGCCGGCAAGAACACCATGGTGGTGCGCCTCGGCGTCGCGCCGGCGCGCTGGGGCTATGCCCTGATCACGCTGCTGGCCTACGGCTGGCCACTGCTGATGGTGCTCCTCGGCCGCCTGCCGCTGCTGGCGCTGGTCGCGCTGTTGCCGCTCGTCGCCAGCATCGCCGCCGCGCGCGTGCTGTGGGCCAATGCCGCGCGCCCGGAGCAACTGGCGCCGGCACTGAAGCTGACCATCCTATCCGCCAGCGCCCACGGCCTGCTGCTGGCCATCGTCCTGGTCCTGCCGTGGGGTCGCGCGGTCTAGGCCTGCTGCTGGCGTTGCTACTTGCGCCGGCAGTTCCGGCGTCGGCGGCATCCCTGCAGGACCTGATCGACGCCACGCCTGCCGGCGGAGTGCTCAAGCTCGCGCCGGGCTCCTACGTCGGACCGGTAGCGGTCAACAAACCGATGATCCTCGACGGATCGGGCAAGGCAAACATCGTCGGCTCCGGGCGCGGCACGGTGCTTTCGGTGGCGGCCAACGGCGTCACCCTGCGCGGCCTGAACATTCGCGCCAGCGGCGAATCGCACGACGGCATCGATGCCGGCATCCTGCTCGAAGGCGACGACCATCGCGTCGAGGACAACGTGATCGAGGACGTGCTGTTCGGCATCCACCTCAAGCGCGTCAATCGCTCGCGCGTGGCCCGCAACCGCGTCACCGGCAAGCCGCTCGACGTCGGCATGCGCGGCGACGCGATCCGGCTCTGGTACAGCCAGCACAACGTCATCGAGAACAACCGCTTCCGGCGCGGGCGCGACCTCACCTTCGCCAACTCGGCGGACAACCGCATCGCCGGCAACCATTTCATCGACGGCCGTTACGGCATGCACGTGATCTTCTCGCCACGCCTGCTGATCGAGAACAACCACCTGTCGGACACCGGCACCGGCATCATCGTGCTGTATTCGCCCGATCTGGTGCTGCGCGGCAACCACGTCGCCCACGCGTTGACCGGCGGCGGTGGCGGCATCGTGTTCAAGGAAAGCAAGGACGCGCTGGTGGAGGGGAACGAGGTGCTGCACTGTTCGGTTGGCCTGCGCGTCGATGCTCCGCCGGAATCGGTGGGCAGGCTCACGGTGAGGAACAACCGCTTCGCCCACAACATCATCGGCCTGTTCTTCTACGGCGAGGAGGGTGGCCATGCCTTCTTCGACAATCGCTTCGAGAACAACCTGACCACGGTCGGCATCAGCGCGCCCGGCGCCGGCAGCGCCAACGTCTGGCGCGGCAACTACTGGGACGACTATCAGGGCTTCGACCGCAATGGCGACGGCATCGGCGACACCCCGCACGAGATCTACCTGTTCGCCGATCGCATCTGGATGGAGACCCCGCTGGCGACCTTCTTCCGCAATTCGCCGGTGCTCGAAACCCTGGATTTCCTCGAACGCCTCGCCCCCTTTTCCTCGCCGCACCTGGTGCTGCGCGACCCCGCGCCGCGCATGAAGTAGCCCACTACAATCGAAGCAACCACCAAGGAACCTGCATGAAAACCTGCCGACTCGCTCAACTGTATGCAATCGCCGTACTGTCAGCGCCGACTTTTGGCCTTGCCGCCGACGCAGACGCCGGCCTCGCCGTGGTCAGGACGCTGGGCACGGTCAATGGCCAGGCCCTGGCCTGTTCCGAAATGGGCGTCGCGGCGCGGGCGCGGCAGTTGATGCTGGCCCATGCGCCGAAGACGCCGCGCTTCGGCGCCGCCTACGAAGAGGCGACCAACGAGGCCTTCAACGCGCAGACCGGTTCCGGCAAGCCCTGTGCCAACGCCACTGAACTTGCGGCGCAGGTCAACGAGTTGGCCCTGCGCCTCGGCGAGACCCTGCCGATCGTGCCCAGGCAATGATTCGGCCGGCGCGGATTCGCGACATCTGCGCCGTGCTGGCCGCAACGCTGGCGCTGGGCGTCGTTCCTGCCCTTGCCCAGCAGGCAGCGGCACGCCATGACGACTCACCGGCGGCGACCCCGCTGCCCCTGATGCCGCGCTACCTGCTGATGGACGTGCAGGGCAGGGCGGTGACGCAGGAGGATTTCCGCGGCCGCTTCCAGCTCGTCACCTTCGGCTTCATCTCCTGCCCCGATGTCTGCCCGACCACGCTGCTGGAAGTGAAGCAGATCCTCGAAGCCCTCGGCGACCAGGCCGCGCGCTTGCAGCCCATCTTCATCACGGTCGATCCGGCGCGCGACACGCGCGAGGTGCTGCGCGAATACACGGCCGCCTTCGACACGCGCATTCTCGGCCTCACCGGCTCGCCCGAACTGCTGCGCCGCGCCGCCGACAGTTTCCGCGTGCAGTACGAAATCGTGCGCGAACCCGGGGCGGCCCCGCAGAACTACACCATGAGCCACACCGCCGGCATGGTGCTGCTCGACACCCGCGGCCGCTTTCTGGCGCGCTTCACCTACGGCATGGCGGCGCGCGAGATAGTCGATCGCATTCGCGCCGAGATGGCTGCGGAAGGCCGCTGACGCCGGCCATGGCCACCCGTCGCGACTTCCTTGCCGGCGGACTGGCGCTCGCTGCCGGCCACGCCTGCGGCCAGACGACGGCGGGCGCGGCGCAGCGCGTGCTCATCGTCGGCGGCGGCTGGGGCGGCCTTACCGCCGCGCGCCGACTGCGCCAGGCCGCACCGGAACTCGATGTCACGCTGATCGAGCGCGAAGCTGCCTTCCGCTCGCTGCCGCTGTCCAATGCCTGGCTGGTCGGGCGCACGCCGGAGGTGCTGCCGCGACAGGACTACGCGGTCGCCGCCAGAGCTTTCGGCTACCGCTACCTGCGGGCCGAAGTCAGCGCCATCGACCGCGAACGGCGCCGGGTGCAGGCCGGCCCAGACACGCTGGCCTACGACTGGCTGGTCCTCGCCGCCGGCATCCGCTACGACTACGCGCCCTGGCTGGGGGGCGACGCGCGCGCCATCGAGGCCGTGCGCCGGCTCTATCCCGCAGGCTATGTCGTGGGTGAGCTCGACGCACTGCAGCGCAAGCTGGCGGAGTTCAAGGGCGGCGTCCTGCTGATGACCGTGCCGCCCGGCCCCGCGCGCTGCCAACCGGCACCCTACGAGCGCGCCATGATGATCGCCTGGTGGCTGAAGACGCGGCGCATCCCGGGCCGCCTGGTGCTGGTCGATGCCGGCGGCGGCATGCAGCGCTTCAACCGCGTCTTCGCCGAGCGTTACAAGGACCAGGTGCAGCACCTCACCCACGCCACGGTGAAAGCCGTCGATCCCTTCAAAAAGACCCTGAGCACCGAGTTCGACGAACTCAAGTTCGACGATGCAATCATCATCCCGCCGCAACAGGCGGCCGATCTGGTATGGCAGGCGGGGCTGATCGAGACCGACGCTGCGGGCAAGCCGAGCGGCTGGGCCGGCGTCGATCCGCGGCACCTGCATGCGATCGGCGACGAACGCGTGTTCCTGGTCGGTGATCTGCTGGGCAGAGTGTCACCGCTGTTCGGCAACTACCCGAAGAGTGCGCACATGGCCGTGCAACTGGGGCGCATCGCCGCGGCAGAAATCGCAGCGCGCTCGCGCGGCGGTCAGCCGGAGCTGAAATTGCCCGAGAGCATCTGTCACGTCCATACCGACGTCGAGCCGATGGAAATGATGCGCATCGACGCCCATTACCGCCTGCGCGGCGACGGCCTGATCATGCAGAGCGTGCGCCAGCACGAGGATCCGCAGCCGCGCGGTGAGGACGTGGCCTGGGCGCAGGGGCTTTACGCCGAAATTCTGGCGCGAGATTGAGCTGTCGACGCTAAAATCGACTTTGACCTGCATCAACCTGGGCACGGTGTTTCAGGCGCAGAATGCGCGAGTTCGTGACGATGTGTTCATGAATAGCAACTTTCATGTCAGCGGAACGACTCCACATGCAGCACAACGGCTCTTTTCTTAAAACCTATCACGCATGGTTGATGCTCGGGATCGGGCTGCTGGCAAGTGTTTTTGCCGGATTTCAAGTCAAGCAGGACATCGAGCACGATGCGGCACGTCGGTTCGAGTTAACCAGTGCGCAGGTTGCCTTGCGGATTCAGGAGCGCCTCGGCTCCTACGCGCTTATTCTTCAAGGCGCTGCTGGTCTTTTTGCCGGGTCAAATTCGGTCGATCGCAAAGAATGGCAGACGTACGTTGAGAAACTCGGCGCACAGGAGAGAGTTCCCGGCGTACAGGGAATCGGTTTTTCCAAAATAGTTCCGCCGGACCAACTTGCCGCCCACGTTGCAAGCATTCGTGCCGAGGGCTTTCCCGAGTACACCGTGCGTCCTTCGGGTGAGCGGGCTGTCTATACCTCCATCATCTACCTTGAGCCATTCGAGGTACGCAACCTGCGTGCCTTCGGCTTCGACATGTTTTCCGAGCCGGTGCGGCGCAACGCCATGGAGCGCGCGCGCGACACCGGGGAATCCGCCTTGTCCGGAAAGGTTGAACTGGTTCAGGAGACCGGCAAGGAGATTCAGGCCGGGACGCTGATGTACGTCCCGGTCTATCGCAATGGCGCCCCGCTGGATACGGTTGAGCAAAGGCGTTCAGCGCTGATCGGATGGACGTACAGCCCGTATCGCATGCAAGACCTGATGGGCGGCATTCTTGCCAACTGGACCAGCAACGAGGGCAAGGTAGTGGAGCTCCACATCTATGACGGCCCGGAGGCGAAGGCGGACAAACTGCTGTTTGATAGCCATCCTGCCAGTGCTCCGCATGCGGACTCGATCTTCTACCAGCAAAGGAAAGTTGAATTCCATGGCAATCAATGGCTACTGGTATTCGATGCCATAGAGGGTACCGTCACGATCAGCTATGCAGGTGCATGGGCAACGCTGATTGGTGGTTTTGCCCTCAGCGGCCTGCTTTGCGGATTGATGCTGTCGCTGATCAATACCCGAATCAGAGCCAAGGTGATCGCCAATAGCCTGACCGAAGAAATCCGGAGGCGAGAATCATCGTTGAAGGACAGCGAAGCCTTTGGGCGAGCCATACTCGATTCGGTCTCTACCGAAATTGCGGTACTCGACCGAAGCGGAGTCATAGTCGCAGTCAATGACCCCTGGCGGCGTTTTGCACTGGAAAACAGTGCCGAGGCAGGCAAACCGTCCCCTCAAGCCGAGGTCGGCGCAAACTATTTCGCCGTTTGCGACACCGGAACGGGTCGTCCTTCGGATGATGCCGATGCATCGAAGGCGGGCAAGGGTATTCGGGCAGTGCTCGACGGCAGCGTGCTTGGCTTCGCAATGGAATATCCGTGCCACTCGCCTGACCAGCAGCGCTGGTTCAGCATGAGCGTGACGCCGCTGCGGACGAACAACGGCGGTGTCGTTGTCGCACACGGAGACATCACCAAACGCAAGCAAATCGAAGAAGCATTGCGCGAGAGCGAGGAACGCTGGAAGTTTGCCATCGATGGTTCCGGCGACGGCTTGTGGGACTGGAACGTAGCGCAGAGCACGGTGTACTTCAGCCCGCGCTGGAAAGAGATGCTCGGCTTCACGCAGGACGAGATTGGCAGCGGCCTCGACGAATGGAGCAAACGCGTCCATCCCGACGACATGGCGCAGGCCATGGCCGATGTGCAGGCGCATTTCGATGGCAAGACGACGGTTTACATCAATGAGCATCGCGTCAGTTGCAAGGATGGCAGCTTGAAATGGATTCTTGACCGCGGACTGGTGGTCGAGCGTGACACCGCCAACAAACCGCTGCGTATGATCGGTACGCATACCGACATCACAGAGCGCGCTCAGGCCGAAGCGGCGTTGCAGGAAAGCGAAAATCGATTTCGCAACCTGTTCAAGGACATTCCGGCGGTGGCGGTTCAGGGCTACGGCGAAGACGGCACGGCGCGCTACTGGAACGAGGCATCTGAGCGGCTCTACGGTTACCGCGCTGACGAAGCCATTGGCCGTAATATGCTCGATTTGATCATTCCGGCAGAAATGCGCGACGGCGTGCGCGAGGCGATGCGGGGGATGTTCGAAACAGCGACGCCTATTCCGGCGGGCGAACTGTCACTGCTTCGAAAGGACGGTTCGCGGGTGGATGTATTTTCCAGCCATGCCTACGTCCATGTTCCCGGGCGTGCTCCGGAGATGTTTTGCGTGGATATCGACATCACCGAGCGCAAGCAGACCGAAGCCGAACTGCAGCAGCACCGTCATCACCTCGAAGAACTGGTGTTGTCCCGCACCGCCGAACTGTCGCAAGCCCGCGACGCCGCCGAGGCCGCCAACCGCGCCAAGAGCATGTTCCTCGCCAGCATGAGCCATGAACTGCGCACGCCGATGAACGGCATCATGGGCATGACCGACCTGGTGCTGCGCCGGGCCACGGATCCCGAACAGATCGACTGGCTCAACAAGAGCCAGGGTGCGGCGAAACATCTGCTCTCGGTCATCAACGACATCCTCGACATTTCCAAGATCGAATCCGACCGGCTGATGCTGGAAGAGCAAGACTTCTCGCTTGCAGAGGCCCTTGACGACGCCATGCACATGCAGGATGCGCCTGCCCAGGCCAAGGGCCTGAGCCTGTCGTGGCACATCGATCCGGCCCTGCCCGACCAGTTATGCGGCGACGCCATGCGCCTGCGCCAGATCCTGATCAACTTCACCGGCAATGCCATCAAGTTCTCCGAGCGCGGCCAGATTACCGTGCGTGCCAGCGCCGCCGCAGAAGACAGCCAGAGCGTCTTGCTGAAGATCGAGGTCACGGACCAGGGCGTCGGCATCAGTCCCGAACAACAGGCAAGGCTGTTCCATGCATTCGCCCAGGCCGACGGCTCGATGACCCGCAAATACGGCGGCACCGGCCTGGGCCTGATCATCTCCAAACGCATTGCGCTTCTGATGGGCGGCGACGCGGGGGTCATCAGCGAGGAAGGCCGGGGCAGCACTTTCTGGGTGACACTCCGGCTCAGGCGGGCGACGAGCGACCCGCAGGCCGCGAAATCCCCGCCCACTGAATCCCCGCGGGAGACACTGGCACGACTGTTCCCCGGCGCCCGCGTGCTGGTGGCGGAAGATGAACCCGTGAACCGCGAGGTGCTGGTGTTCCTTCTGGAGGACGTCGGCCTCGCGCCCGACGTCGCGAGCAACGGGCAGGAGGCGGTGGAGAAGGCCAGTGGTGGTGGCTATGCCCTGATCCTGATGGACGTGCAGATGCCGGTGATGAGCGGACTGGAGGCCACCGGCGCCATTCGCGAACTCCCCGGCATGGCGAATATCCCGATTCTGGCCCTGACCGCCAATGCCTTCGATGAAGATCGTGACGTGTGTCTGGCTGCCGGCATGGATGACCACATTGGCAAGCCGGTGGATACGGATGCCCTCTGCGCGATTGTGCTGCACTGGCTGCAGAAGTCTGCCGCGGTGGCTCGGGTCTGATCGCCAACACTCGACGAGTGAAAGACCCGCAGCCGCTCGGCGAGGACAGGCAGTGGACGCAGGGGCTTTACGGGGAAATGCTGGCGCCCTGGTGCCGTGCAAACATTGATGTCTTGCCATCCGGCCCGACCAGCGGCGTGTTGCAGGCCTCGCTACGCGATCATCCGATGGATTTTTTCGTCGATCGGCTTCGGGGGCGAACTCAGCGCCAATCCTCGAGCTGCAATCCGCTCACGCGCTTGAACTCTCCCGGATTCGAAGTGACCACCACCAGGCCCCGCGCCAGCGCCGTTCCGGCTATCAGGACATCGTAGGCGCCGATTGGCTGTCCCCGGGTCTTCAGCGCCGCACGGATTGCCGCGGCGGCCCGCGCATCGGCGGCATCGAACGGCAGCGTAGCGATGGCCGAAATCCGCCGCAATAGCCTGTTCGAGCAAATCCATATATTCGCGATCCAAGCGATAGAGTATGTTCGAGTCACCCGACAAAGCGACAAAGAACAACCCGGGTGCCGGGTTATCGACGTTGCGAATCCGCCGCTCGCACTTCTTTGACCAAGGGTTGGCGAAATCGAAATTTCTTGGCATACCGCAACAAAATGGGAAATGATCCGCGCGATTTTCGTCTCGACGCCTCTGCTGCTGCGCTTCTTGAGGAACGGTCGGCGGTCCGCTTCCGTATTGAATGCAGCCACTAAGGAATCTAGAGAAGCGGGGGCAATTCACAATGCAACCACGACACTTCCTACACCTGAATGTGTCATCGTTAGTGGCGCTGACCTGATGAGCCTCGTTATAGAGTTTTGAAACAACACCGCCTCAGAAGAATGCTTATTATAATTTATGGCGACTTTTTGAAATAACGCCCCATTGTTAGGAGGTATGTTTTGCAAAGCTTAAATAGTCGCTGCGGCCGTACCTCTACCCAATCGACGGGCTACGCTGCCTTCGTCCCTAACCCTCTGCCACCTGACCCGCCGCTAGCCTACGACGGGGAGATGATCCGCCTCCTGTCTGAGGCAGACCTTGCTCTCGGTTCTCTCTCCGGCGTCGCGTCCCTACTGCCTAACCCTGATTTGTTCGTCGCCATGTACGTCAAGAAAGAGGCGGTATTGTCCTCGCAGATTGAGGGAATTCAGTGCACCCTAGACGACGTACTGGTCCAGGAGAGCACCGTTGAGACTGGAGGGGGCGTCCGTTCACAGGCTATCGGAGAGGTCGTCAACTACGTTCAGGCCATGAATCATGGGATCTCTCGTCTGCCCGACTTCCCGCTTTCGCTGCGGCTGATCCGGGAGATTCATTGTGTTCTTCTAACCGGAGTCCGCGGTGAGCATAAAGATCCCGGCGAATTCCGCCGTTCGCAAAACTGGATCGGCCCTCAGGGAAGTACGCTAGCCACTGCAACGTTCGTCCCTCCACCAGTGCCGGAGATGATGAATGCCCTGTCTGACCTGGAGAAATTCCTGCACGATCGGGACAGTCTGCCACTGACCATCCAGTGTGCATTGATTCATCTCCAGTTTGAAACGATTCACCCGTTCCTGGATGGCAATGGGCGTGTAGGCCGTCTGCTGATCGCGCTGCTCATGCACGAGCGCAGCGTACTCAAGCAGCCGCTGCTCTATATATCTCTCTACTTGAAGCGCAACCGTGTCGAGTACTATGACCGCCTGATGGACGTGCGCATCAACGGCAACTGGGAAGGCTGGGTGAAGTTTTTCCTCAGGGGCATCGCAGAAGTGGCACGAGAGTCCGCTCAGACTGCCCAGGATATCGTCGAGTTTCGTGACGAGGGTCTGGCTGCGGCGCGGGCAAAAGGGAAACACGAGGCTGCTCTGCTGGATATGCTGTTCGAACATCCCATCATCGATGTTCGCGCCGCGGAAAAGATGCTGGGAACCTCGTACGTGACAGCATCTCAGGCGGTATCCAGCCTGGAAGAGCTGGGCTATCTGACGGAGATCACCGGTCAGAAGCGCAACAAGATCTACCGTTTCAGCCGTTACCTCGGCCTTTTTGAGGAGCCGGAACCGGCCACCGCCGAAGAGGAGCCGGCAGACGTTACGGACCACGAATAGTCAAAAAATAGATTGCACAGTCCATGCTATGTGAATCGTCGTTCGTTGGCTAGATACTTTTGTGGCTGCTTCCAATAGGTAAGCGCTCAGCGCGCCCACCTACGCTTACGAAGAGACCTTAGGCCGACAACCAGCCTATCAATTCCCACCATCGAATCGGCAGCAGCCAAGCAGCAAGAGTTGTGTTTCCGGCAGAGCCGGGAACGGTATCTCCAAGAGTCGGCGCCCCACAGGGACTTCCTTCGGTCGCTGGCGGTACGGCGAGCGCCGGACCGGGGAGTGAATCCAGACGTTTTGTCGAAGGTGAATTGGCAGCCGCAGTGATTCCGGCTTGGGAATCCGCCCGGCCGGCCGCGGCTAATGCCGCGCGAACACGCTGGTCTTGCCGTCGGGGCCGACCAGCAGCGTGTTGTAGGCCTCGCGCCGGATGTCGCGCTCCTGGCCGGCATTGTCGAGGATGGTGCAGGCGGTATCGCAAAAGGGGTTGGACAGTTCGCGCCCCGGCGCGCCGCGCGGCAGGCCGGGCACGGCGAGCCCGCGCGCGCGCGGCTTTTCCTTCAGCAGCAGCTTGATGTCCTCGGCCGGGACATGGCCCTCGATGAAATAGTTGCCCACCCTGGCGGTGTGCACGGATTCGAGTTCCGCCGGCACGTTGAGCCAGCGCTTGATGCGCGGCATGGTGGCCGCTTCCTTTTCTTCGATGCTGACGCTGAAGCCGGCCTGGCGCAGGTGGTCGGCCCAGTCGATGCAGGCGAGACAGGGGCTGGGGGCGAAGACGGTGATTGGCGGCAGCGCAGGGTCGTCGGCCAGCGCCGGTGTGGCGAGGCACGCGGCCAGCAGCAGTGCGAACAGCGTTCTCAGCATGGCTTGCCGGCCTGGCAGCCCTTGAGCAGCCAGAGCGAGATGATGCCGGCCAGTTCGTCGGCGCGCACCTTGCGCGCCATGCTCAGCACGTCGCGCCCGGCGTCGGTCTTGAGCGTCGGGTCGGCGCCGCCTTCCAGCAGCAACTTCGCGTTCGCCGTGCGCGTCGAAAAGGCGGCCATGTGCAGCGGCGTGCGGCCCTCGCCGTCGCGTGCGTTCACTGCGGCGCCGGCGGCCAGCAGGGCCTTGAGCGGGCCGCTGTCCTCGTTCATCGCCGCGTAGTGCAGCGGGGTGATGCCGAGCGGACTGCGCGCGTCGCGCGCCTGTGGCGTGGCCTTGAGTATCGCTTCGACCTCGGCCCGCTTGCCCATGCGCGCGGCGTCGTGGATCGGCTGTTCGTTCATGCCCAGCGGCGCCTGCGCGGCGCCCAGTGGGGCGCACAGGGTGATGGCCAGGGCCAGGCAGCAAAGCCCCGCGCGTGGTGATTTCATGATGGCTTCTCGCGTTCGAAATGGGGAAATAGTAGGCTTGCCGCTTACGGACTTCCTTGATCGGGCGCAGGATTTCCCGTCCGCGCTTGACCGCGGTCAAAGCACTTGCCGAGCCCATTGCGCCTAATGTGGCCATGTTCAGGATCTCCCAATTCATGCAGGAAATCGCCGCGCCGACTCCGGTCGGACCGCAACGCAGCCCGCCGGGTCCGGTGGTGATCTGGAACCTGGTGCGGCGCTGCAACCTGACCTGCAAGCATTGCTATTCGATTTCGGCCGACAAGGATTTTGCCGGCGAGCTGTCCACCGCGGAAGTCTTCACGGTGATGGACCAGCTCAAGGCCTTCCGCGTCCCGGCGCTGATCCTTTCCGGCGGCGAGCCGCTGTTGCGACCGGACATCTTCGAGATCTCGGCGCGCGCCAAGGCGATGGGCTTCTTCACCGCGCTGTCCTCCAACGGCACGCTGATCGACGGCGCGATGTGCGAGAAGGTCAAGGCCATCGGCTACGACTACGTCGGCGTCAGCCTCGACGGCCTGGGCGCCACCCACGACAAGTTCCGCCGCATGCAGGGCGCTTTCGACAAGTCGCTGGCGGGCATCCGCCTTTGCCGCGAGGCCGGGCTCAAGGTCGGCGTGCGCTACACCATGACCCAGGACAACTACCTGGACTTGCCCGGGCTGTTGAAGCTGGTCGAGGACGAGGGCATCGACCGCTTCTATTTTTCGCACTTGAACTACGCCGGGCGCGGCAACAAGAACCGCAAGGACGACGCCCTGCACCAGATGACGCGCAGCGCCATGGACCTGTTGTTCGACACCTGCTGGAGTTACCAGGAACGCGGGCTGCAAAAGGAATTCACCACCGGCAACAACGATGCCGATGGCGTGTATCTGCTCTACTGGCTGCAACGCCGCTTCCCGGAAAAACTGGAACACATCCGCGCCAAGCTGGTGCAGTGGGGCGGCAACTCCAGCGGTGTCAATGTCGCCAACATCGACAACCTCGGCAACGTTCATCCCGACACCATGTGGTGGCACTACACGCTGGGCAACGTGCGCGAGCGTGATTTCGGCGAGATCTGGAACGACGTTTCCGATCCCCTGCTGGCCGGCCTCAAGGCGCATCCGCGCCAGGTGGGCGGGCGCTGCGGTGCCTGCGCGCACTTCGCCATCTGCGGCGGCAACACTCGGGTGCGCGCCCAGCAACTGACCGGCGACCCCTGGGCCGAAGACCCCGGCTGCTACCTCAGCGACGAGGAAATCGGGCTCGCTTGACCTGAGTCAAGCCGGCGCGTGAAAGCGGGCTGGCTGCGACACTGTGTCGCAGGATCATGGTCTGGTCAGGTCGTATGCTTGACCACATTCCAATCGAACTCCTGGAGGCTCATGACCAACAGCCTGCCTTGATTGCCGCCCGGCGCATCGGGCTGCGTCCCTCGGCGCGACTGTCCGTGATGCGCCTCATGATCGCCATGTCGTCCTCCCTGCGTTGCGCTGCTGTCGTCGTGGCGCTAGCCATGCTCGGCGCCTGTTCCGACTCCGCCACCGTCGTGCCGCGCCCGCCGGGCGGCGACTTCGTCCTGCAGGCCAGTGATGGCCCGCTCGACACCCGCAGCCTGCGCGGCAAGGTGCTGCTGCTCTATTTCGGTTACGTCAATTGCCCGGATGTCTGCCCGGTGTCGATCGCCGCAGGCGCCGCGGCATTGAATGCCCTGTCGCCCGCCGAGCGCGAGCGGACACGAATGATCATGATCTCGGTCGACCCCGAGCGCGACACGCCCGCCACGCTCAAAACCTACGTCGCCTATTTCCATCCGCAGATGCTCGGCGCGGTCGGCAGCACGACGGAAACCGCCGCCGTGGCGCGGCAGTTCGGCGCCGGCTTCGTCCGCCAGGCGACGCGACCCGATGGCAGCTACGCGGTGGACCACTCGTCGCAGACCTATGTCGTCGATCGCCAGGGGCAACTGGCCGACGTATTGCCGCACGGCACGCCGCCGGAAAAGATCGCGGCGGCAGTGCGCAAACTGCCATGAGCCGCCCGGCCGACCGAGCACTGATTTTCCTGGCGCTGGCGGGTGCGGCATTCGCCGCCTGCTTCGTCGATGCGGCACGCCTGCGCGCGACGGCGGCGGATGACGGCAACGGCATGGCGGCGCTGGTGGCGCAACTGCGCCTGACCGACCTGGCGCTGTTCACCGAGGCGCGCTACACGCGGCATCCCTCGCAGGCCGACCTGCACTCGGCCTTCCAGGACCATCCGCTGGCGCTGGAACATTTTCCGACCGGGTCGCTGATCGCGCCGCCGGCCGTTCTCCTGCAACTGAATTCAAGAGTCGGCGCTGGTGACACGGCGATGGGCGAAGCGAAATGAAGCTCTGGCTGGCAAGGCAGCGCTACCTGATCGACTTCACGCTGCTGGCGCTGGCGCGGCGCAAGGCGCGCAACCTCGGCCTGTTGTTCGTCTACACAGTGCTGGTGTTCATGCTCGCTTCGGTCACGCTCTACAGCCACGCCCTGCGCCAGGAGGCGGCGCGCGTGCTGGCGAATTCGCCCGAGGTGATCGTGCAGCGCATGGTGGCCGGCCGCCATGACCTGATTCCGCCCGGCTACATGGAGAAGATAGGCCAGATTCGTGGATTGCGCGGCGTGCAGATGCGCGAGGCGCGGCTCTGGGGCTATTACTACGACGCCGTGACCCGCGCCAACTACACCTTCATGGTGCCGGCACAAGGCGCGCCGGCCAGCGGCGAGATCGTCGTCGGCCCGGCGCTGGAACGTTCGCGCGGGCTGGCGAAAAGCAACGGCATTTCCTTCCGCTCCTATTCGGGCAAGCTGCACACCTTCGTCGTCGCCGACGTGCTGCCACAGGCCTCGGAACTGGTCAGCGCCGACCTGGTGCTGATGAACGAGGAAAGCTTCCGTGCCTTCTTCGACTATCCGGCCGGGCATTACACCGACATCGCGCTGTCGGTGGCCAATCCGCTGGAGGTGCGCAATGTCGCGCTGAAACTCGCCGCCGCGCTGCCCGATGCGCGGCCCATCCTGCGCGAGGAAGTGCTGCGTACCTATGCCTCGATCTTCGACTGGCGCGAGGGCATCGTGCTGGCACTGCTTTCCGCTGCCATCCTGGCCTTCGGCATCCTCGCCTGGGACAAGGCCTCCGGCCTCTCGGCCGAAGAAAAGCGCGAGATCGGGATACTCAAGGCGATCGGCTGGGAAACCGGCGACGTGATCAAGATGAAGTTCTGGGAAGGCCTGCTGGTCTCGCTGACGGCCTTCCTGCTCGGCTTCGTCGCCGCCTACGTGCATGTCTTCCACTTCGCCGCCTCGCTGTTCGAGCCGGTGCTCAAGGGCTGGGCCGTGCTCTATCCGCGCTTCCAGCTGACGCCGCAGATCGACGGCCTGCAGGTGGCGACGCTGTTCTTCTTCACCGTGGTGCCCTATGCCGCGGCGGTGCTGGTGCCGATCTGGAAAGCGGCGATCACCGATCCGGATTCGGTGATGCGATGATTCGAACCCACCCCTCGTTCCCCGCCCCGAGGGCGGGGATGACACCGGTTCAGCCGCTTCGCTGCTTCCGGGTCATTGACTTGCCGTTCCCTTGGGGCGGCCCGGCGGGCACGGCATGATCGAACTCACCGGCATCCGCAAGGCCTTCAACCAGGGGCGTGAGAACGAGTTCTGGGCGCTCGACGGCATCGATCTGCACATCGAGGCGCAAAAGGTCACGGCATTGCGCGGGCCCAGCGGTTCGGGCAAGACCACGCTGCTGACCCTGGTCGGCTGCCTGGCGCGGCCTACCGAGGGCCGCGTGCGGCTGCTGGGCGAGGATATTTCGGGGCTGCCCGAGCGCTTCCTGACCGAGATCCGCCGCCGCCGCTTCGGCTTCGTGTTCCAGCAGTTCAACCTGATCAAGGGGCTATCGGCGCTGGACAACATCATCCTGCCGGCCTATCCGACCGGACGGCCGCGCATGGAATTGCTGGCCCGCGCCGAGGAGTTGCTGGCGCGGCTCAAACTCGGCCATCGTCGCGCGGCTCAGGTGCAATGGCTTTCGGGGGGCGAGCAGCAGCGCGTCGCCATCTGCCGCGCCCTGATCAACGACCCCGAACTGCTGATCGCAGACGAGCCGACGGCCAACCTCGACACGCACCTCGCCAAGGAATTCATGGCCATCCTTGAAGGCCTCGCCGGCGAGGGCCGCAGCATCCTGCTCACCAGCCACGACCCGCTGGTCACCGAGTCGGCCGTGGTGGACCGCGTGGTCGAGATGCGCGACGGCAGACTGGTCGATGAACGCCTCGTCGTTCCGGCGGAAGCCGGAACCCAGTGCGTTCCTGGATCCCGGCTTTCGCATGGATGACAAACTTGTGGATCAGATTTGGCATGAATGACAGGTAGCCATGCTGTTCCAGCCTGCCATCATCGCCCTGCTGCTCGCCTCCGCGCTCTGCGTGCTGGCGCTGGTCGTCAGTGCACCCTTCGCCGTCGAGGTGATCCGCCGCTGGGACATCACAAGCGGCAGCGAGCAGCAGTTGCAGCTCGAACGCCGCACCTATCTGTTCTCGACCCTGCTCACCTTCGTGCTCGCGCTGCAACTGGCGGCGGTGCTGCTGTTCGTCTTCAATGCCGAAAAGATGTCGGCCATGTTCGTCGGCGCCATGTGCGCGGTGGGCACGCTCAACGTCAATGCCTTCGGCTTCCCGGCGCTGAACGCCAAGATCGCGGTGTTCTTCCTCGCCGCGATGTGGCTGGCGATCAACCACATCGACAGCCGCGCCCGCGACTACCCGCTGGTGCGCATCAAGTACGCGCTGTTGCTGCTGCTGGCGCCGCTGCTGGCGGGCAGCGCCTGGGTCGAGCTGCAGTACTTCCTCGGCCTCAAGGCCGATGTCATTACTTCCTGCTGCGGCAGCCTGTTCTCGGAAGGCAGCCCGACGCTGGCGGCCGAGGCTTCGGCCATGAAGCCGCTGCCGGCGATGTGGCTGTTCTACGCCAGCCTCGGCGCGGCGATCGCGCTGGCGGCCGCGCACGGCATCGGCGGCGCGCGCCGGGGCTGGCTCGCCTACGCGCTGGCAGCGGCAAGCGCGGCGGCCTTCGCCGCGACTATCGCCGGCATCCTTTCCTTCGTCTCGCTCTACGTCTACGAGCACCCCAACCACCATTGCCCGTTCTGCATCCTCAAGCCCGAATACGCCTACCAGGGCTACCTGCTCTACCTGCCGCTGTTCGTCGCCACTGCCGCAGGGCTGGCGGCGGGAGCGGTGCAGCCCTTCGCCGGGCGCGAGAGCCTGCGCGAAATCGTGCCCGCCTTCTCGCGCACGCTCGCCGCCATTGCCGCCAATGGCTTCGCTCTGACGGCAGCCATCGCCACGGTGATGGTCTGGCAATCGCGGCTGATACTTCTGGAGCATTGATGCGCCATACTTTCTTCCTGTTGCTGCTATTGCTGGCCGCCTGCGGTGGCGACAGCCCGGCGGTCAAGCTCAATGTCGGCCAGATGGCGCCCGCCTTCGAGGGATAGCATGGCGATAGCAGCCCGGCGCGGATCGCCGCCTGGTCGATGCTCGTTGATCCAGCGCCAGGTTTCCTTCTCGTTCCGCGCTGCGCCTTCGCCGTTGAGGTACATGGAGCCAAGGCGCGACTGCGAGGCGCGGCCGCCTTTCTCGGCGGCGATGCGGTACCACTTCAGGGCCTTGGGTATCAGTCTTAAAGCGCGCGGCCTTCCCCTGCCTCCTCATGCGTCCTGCCGTCGCGGATCTGATAGATCCGCTTGAAGGTGGGAATGATCTTTTCGTCGTGGGTGACGACGATGATCGCGGTGCGGAACTGTTGCGCCATGTCGTTGAGGATGCGCACCACGGTCAGTGCGCGCTCGGAATCGAGCGGTGCGGTCGGTTCGTCGGCCAGTATCACCGGGGCATGGTTGGCCAGGGAGCGGGCAATGGCGACGCGCTGCTGCTCGCCGCCGGAGAGCGTGGACACCTGTGCGCCGGCGCGATGGGCCACATCGAGTGAGGTGAGCAGGTCCAGCGCGCGCCTGCGCGCCGCTGCGTTGTCGATGCCGGCCAGCATGGGCAGCAGTGCGACGTTGTCGGTGACGTCCAGAAAGGGAATCAGGTAGGGTGCCTGGAAGACGAAGCCGATGCGGTCGCGGCGCAGCGCGCGCAGGTCGGCGACGGTCCAGCCCTCGTCATAGATGGTTTCGCCGGAAAGTTCCATGCGGCCGGCGGTGGGCTCGATCACGGCGCCCAGGCATTTCAGCAGGGTGCTCTTGCCCGAACCGCTGGGACCGATCAGGCCGACCACTTCGCCGGGCCAGACGGTCATGTCCACGCCCTTGAGCGCATCGACGGCGGCTTCGCCCGTGCCGTAGCGTTTTCTGAGTCCGGTAAGCCGGATCGCCGGTTGGTCGGTCCGCAGCACCTTATCCACCGATGGCCTCCGCCGGATCGATGCGCAGCGCGGCGCGGATGGCGATCACGCTGGCCAGGGCACAGATGAGCATGACGATGGCAAAGCCGCGCAAGGCGTCGCCGGGTAGCAGCAGCACGTATTTCGGGAAGATCGGCGCCCACAGCCCGGCGGCCACGCGCCCGACGAGGAAGCCGATCAGGCCGAGGGCCAGCGCCTGTTGCAGGATCATCCCGGCGATGGTGCGGTTCTGTGCGCCGATCAGCTTGAGGACTGCGATCTCGCGCACCTTGGCCATGGTCATGGTGTAGATGATGAAGGCGACGATGGCGGCGGTGACGACCGACAGGATGACCAGGAACATCGCGATCTGTTTCGATGAGGTGGCGATCAGCTTGGCGATCAGGATGTCTTCCATCTGTTCGCGGGTATAGGCCTGCAGGCGCTTCCAGCGACGTATTTCGTTTGCCACGACGTCGGCATCGGCGCCGGCTTCCAGGCGCACCAGCACGGCATTGACCATGCGGCTTTGCGCGCCGGCGGCTTGTACGGCTTCCAGCAGGCCGGGCACGCCGGGGCGGTTGAAAGCGGGATTGGCGGCGGTGCGGGCACGCTCGTTGAGCAGCGCGTCGTTGTCCTTGAGGAACTGTATCTCCTGCGCATCCTTGAGCGGCACGAAGACCATCGGGTCGCCACTGGCCGAGACCATGCGCCGGGTCAGGCCGACGATGCGATAGTCATGACGGCGAATGCGCACGGTTTCACCCAGGGCAATTCCGGTCTTTTCGTCGGCAATGGCTTCGTAGTGCCCCGCGAGCAAGGGCCGCCCGGCCGTGAGGTAGCCCGGTGCGCCGGGACGATGCGGACGGTCGACCTCGATGCCGACCACCATCACGCGGGCTTCCCTGCCGTCGTGTTCGATCTGCATCGTGAGATAGGCGGCGTTGCCGGTTTCGGCCACGCCGGGCAGGCCGGCGATGCCGCGCCAGGCGTCGTCGCGGATGCTGGAGGGCTCGGCATAGGGCCCCAGCGTGCCCTGCTGCACCACCCACAGGTCGGCACCGCTGTTGTCGATCAGTACCTGGCCGTCGTCGACCATGCCGCGAAATATGCCGGCCATGGAGAGCGTGACGCCGATCAGCAGTCCGAGCCCGACCCCGGTGAAGAGGAATTTTCCCCAGCCGTGGAGGATGTCGCGACTGGCGAGGTTGATCATGGAGCGTCCTTGGTCAGGGAATCGACGACGCGCACGCGCTGGTCGGGCTTGAGGGCGATCTGGCTATGGACCACGATTTCCGCCTCGGCGGGGAGGCCGGCGACGATCTGGCTCATGCCGTCGCTGGAGGTGACGCCCAGCGTGACGGGATTGAAAACCGTACGTCCCTCCTGCAGGCGCCAGACGCCGTCGGCCTTGCCCATGCGCTTCAGCGCCGCGGCGGGAACCGCCAGTGCGCCTTCCACCGCGGGCAACTGCAATTTGACCTCGGCCAGTTCGCCGATTGCCAGGGATTCTTGCGGATCAGTGAAGGAGACATTGGCGATGCGCTCCTCGGCGACGGCATCGCCGACCAGATCGACGCGCTCGACGCGGCCCTTGAGGATCTGCCCGGGACGCGAGCGCAGGGTGATCTCGGCTGCAAGGCCGACGGCCAGTCCGCTGGAGCGCCCCTGGTCGATGCGCACCCGCAGCCACAGCGTGGCGGGGTCGATCACCTGCACCACGGATTGGCCGGCGACCACGGTCGATCCCGGTTCCGCCTGGCGCGCGCTGATCACGCCAGCGACGGGACTGGTCAGGCGCAGGTGGGCGCGGCTCTTGCCCGTACCGGCCAGGTCGGATTGGGCGCGGCGCGCCTCATCCTTCGCCGCGGCCAGGGAGGCGGTGGCGGAGTCCTGGGCGGCGCGCGCGGCAGCGGCTTCGTGGGCCTTGGCATCGGCAGCTTCCTGGCTGACGAAATTCTTCCGCCGCAGGTCCGCAAAGCGCTCGGCGCTGGCCTGCGCCAGGCGCGAGCGACTGCCTGTCTCTGCCACGGCGGCTTGCGCGGCGAGGGCCAGTTGCGCTGCCCGTGCCGCCGTTGCGCCGGCCGCGGCCTGGCGCGATTCGAGATCGACCGGGTCCATCTCGGCCAGCAACTGGCCGGCTTTCACCGTGTCACCCTGGTCGACCAGCACGGTCGCGACCCGGCCGGCGACGGTCGGGCCGATGGCATAGCTGCGACGGGCCTCGATGGTGCCGATGCCGAACAGCGTGCTCTGCAGGGTTGTGGTTGCGGCCCGGGCCACCGTGACCTTGACCGCGGCGAGCGGCCCCTGGTTGAGCACGACCCAGCCGAAGCCGAGCAGGAAGACCAGTCCGAAGGCAGCGAGGACCAGGGTACGGCGGGAAAGCGTTTTCATGGTTTTTCTCCAGGGGGGCGGCCGCGAAAGCCATCCAGCAAGAGCGGAAAGATGCGCCGCGCCGCGTCGCGCATGCCGGCGGCGCCGTCGAGCAGCGTGCTTTGCACCACCAGGCCTTGCACCGTGCCGATGAACAGCACGGCGGCGGCTTCGTGGTCGAGGCGGGCGGGGAGCTGCTTCTGCTTCTTGGCGAGCAGCAGGAGGGCGCACAGGCGCTGGCGATAGGCTTCCACCATTTGCCGCACACGATCGTGCAAGAACGATTCCACCGGTCGCTGCAGTTCGTGGAAGACGATGCGCGGCACCCCCGGGTGATCGGCGACGAACTCGACGTGGGCGAGAAACACGCGTTTAAGAATGTCCAGCGGTTCGCCGCCTTTTGCAAAGGCCTCGCTGACCACGCGTCCGAGTTCGTCCTGCACCCAGTCGACTACCGCGATCCACATCGCCTGCTTGTCGGGGAAGTGGCGGAACAGGGCGCCGTGCGTGACGCCCATCTGCTCGGCAATCGCTTGCGTGGTGATGCCTTCCGGGCCGCGATCGCACGCCAGTTTGACGATAGTCCTGACCACTTCGCGGCGGCGTGCATCGGCCGTCAGGCGGGCGCGCTTTTCTGCTGGCGGTGAGGCCTTTGCGACGAGGGTAGGGGCCATGGATGGGTTGCAGATAGTAAGTAAGCTGTTACTAGCTTAAGCGTCCGTCCCTGTTTAATCAAGAACTCTAGGCGGGAGCGGCCCCAGAAGCCGAGAACGTGATGTCTGGCAGGTTGGCCATTCGCCGCTCGAAATGTTGTCGCGCCAGGGGAAGCCAGGCCGGTTTGTTGATCGCGATCAAGGATTCGCGCGAACGTGGGCGTTGAGGGCGTCCGCTGCGACGAAATGCCGCAGGAATGATGGATTCGCGGCACCTACCATTGCGGCGAACACATTTCACATTGAAGGAATTCACCATGGACAGACGCGACGCACTCAAACTTTCCCTGCTGGCCGGTGTCGGGCTCGCCACTGGCAGCGCACAGGCGCAACCGCCCTGCGCCACGGATGGCACGCCGGCCCAGTTCACACCAAAAAAACCGGCCGACGCCAATCCGCTCGACAAGGAGTTCGACAAGTATGGCAAGTGCCCTTACTGCGGCATGGACCGGCGCGAGCACCACCGCGCGCGCATGCTGGTGCAATACAGCGACGACCTGACCGATGGCGTCTGCTCCATCCACTGCCTGGGCCTGTCGCTCGGCGTGAACATCGACCGCGAGCCGAAGATGATCTGGGGCCCGGACTACGGCAGCACCGTCGATCCGCGGCCGTTGCTGCCGGTGGAGAAGCTGAGCTACCTGATCGGCGCCGACCTCAAGCACGCGATGACCAAACGCAGCAAGCATTCCTTCGCCTCCGCCGATACGTTGAAGGAATTCCAGGCCAGGCATGGCGGCACGGTCGGCGACTTCAACGAGGCGCTGAAGCAGTCCTACCTCGACATGGCGGCCGACGTGGCGATGATCCGCAAGAACCGCGAAGAACGCCGACAGAAGGCGATGCAGAAGCAAGGGTGAACTTTCAATGAAACGCCGCCGCTTCCTGATGCTGGCCTTGCTGGGGCTGTGGCCGGCCGCGGCGGTGCGGGCTCAGGGCGCGGCGCAGCCGCCGAAGCCGGGGCAGAAGGATCTGTGCCCGGTGTGCGGCATGCTGGTTTCGAAGTATCCCAACTG
Organism: Sulfuritalea sp.; assembly: GCA_044359585.1. Taxonomy (GTDB): domain Bacteria; phylum Pseudomonadota; class Gammaproteobacteria; order Burkholderiales; family Rhodocyclaceae; genus Sulfuritalea. The sequence continues at coordinate 70,232 of JBIKLV010000002.1, forward strand.
GGTGGCGACCATCGTGTACAAGGACGGCCACAGCCACCATTTCGATGGCGCCAAGGACATGTTCAAGTTCTGGCATGACCCGGCGAAGTACGCGGCCGGCCATCGACGCGAGGACATGGCTGCGATCTGGGTCACGGATTTCTATTCCCTTGCGCGCATCGATGCGCGCAAGGCGCTGTTCGTGACCGGCTCGGATGTGCTCGGCCCCATGGGGCACGAGTTCATTCCGCTGGTAAACCGGGAAGACGCCGCGGAGTTTCTCAAGGATCACAAGGGCCGGCGCATCCTCGGCTTCGACCAGGTTGTGCGCGGCATGCCCGAACAGGTAGACGACGGGCGCTTCTGAAGCGCCGCTAATTAGCGCAGATCAAGGCTGCCGGCCTTCGCTGGGCTATGCTGGGCCCATTCGCATTGAGCCTGCCTGGCAAAGGTCTGCCGCATGAACACCACGCTGATTCGCCGATTCGCGGTCCTTGTATTCGCGTTCTCCAGTATCGCGCCGCCAGCATTCGCGGCCGACGCGCCCGCCCTCTACCAGCAGCATTGCGCGGCCTGCCACGGCCCCGGCCGGCTGGGCCTGACCGGGCCGGCGCTGTTGCCGGAAAGCCTTTCGCGCCTGAAGAAGCCGGAAGCCGTGAAGGTGATCACCGCGGGCCGCGCCGCGACCCAGATGCTGGGCTTCGCCGAGCGCATGAGCAGCGCGGAGATCGCCGCGCTTGCCGATTACATCTACACCGCCGTGTCGCCAGCGCCGACTTTTACCGAGGCCGACATCAGGGCCTCGCGCATCGTCAGTTTCGAATCCGGCAGCCTGCCGGCAAAGCCCGCCGACGTGTTCAAGGGCGTGGACATGATGAACCTGTTCATCGTGGTCGAAACCGGCGACCACCATGTCACGGTGCTCGACGGCGACAAGCTGGAGCCGATCCATCGTTTTCCCAGCCGCTATGCGCTGCACGGCGGGCCGAAGTTCACGCCGGATGGGCGCTACGTCTTCTTCGCCTCGCGCGACGGCTGGATCACCAAGTTCGACATCTGGAACCTGAAAGTGGTGGCCGAGATCCGTGCCGGCATCAATACGCGCAACGTCGCCGTCTCCGGCGATGGCAAGTACCTGGCGGTGGCCAACTACCTGCCGCACACGCTGGTGCTGCTGGATGCCGATCTCAACCTGCTGAAGATCCACGAGGTCTGGAACAAGGACCGCAAGGAAAGCTCGCGCGTTTCGGCGGTGTATGACGCCGCGCCGCGCCAGAGCTTCGTCGCCGCGCTGAAGGATGTGCCCGAGGTCTGGGAGATCAGCTACAACCCGAAGGCCGACGACATCCCGGTCGGCATGATCCACGACTTCAAGTACAAGGAAGGCAGCTTCATCCCCGGCTTCCTCAACCCGCGCCGGACCTTCCTCGCCGAGCCGCTCGACGACTTCTTCTTTACCCAGGATTATTCCGAACTCATGGGCTCCAGCCGCGAAGCGGGCAAGGGGCAGGTGGTGCACCTCGACGTGAGGAAGAAGATCGCCGACCTCAAGTTGCCGGGCATGCCGCACCTCGGCTCCGGCATCACCTGGAAGTACACGCCACCCGGTGGCACCGAGCGCAGCGTGATGGCCACGCCCAACCTCAAGGAAGGGCTCATCACCGTGATCGACATGAAGGACTGGAGCACGCTCAAGACCATCCCGACGCTGGGCCCTGGCTTCTTCATGCGCAGCCACGAGAACACGCCCTATGCCTGGACCGATTCGATGATGTCGAAGGGCAAGGACACGCTGCAGGTGATCGACAAGCGCACGCTGGAGAAAGTCGCGGAAGTGAAGACCGATCCGGGCAAGACCCTGGCCCATGTCGAATTCACCCGCGACGGCAAGTACGTGCTGGCCAGCCTGTGGGAGCGCAAGTCCGACGGCGGCGCGCTGATCGTGTTCGATGCCGCCACCTTCAAGGAAGTGAAGCGCATCCCGATGGACAAGCCGGTGGGCAAGTACAACCTGTACAACAAGATCAACCGTTCGGAGGGGACCAGCCACTGAGGACTTGCGCGCTGGCTACTCCGCCGTGATGTCGCGCAGACCTTGTTCTTTCGTCAGGGAGAAACCGAACGTCACGTTGCCGTTGCGATAGCGGTGATGCGTACCGACCACTTTTCCCGGGGTCGGTATGACGAATGAGCCGGGCTGCGTGGAACGGGTGACGTCGCCGTCGCCGAGTACGGCTTTGACGTCGGCATCGCTGACGCTCCCGCTGAGAATGGTCTGGTCGCCAGCCATCAAGGCATTGCCCGATACCTGCACGACGCGGCCGTTCGCATCCACGGTCACGAAAAGCGTGCGCCAGGATGTGGATTCCCAGGAGTAGCTAGTCGGCGGGGTGCCAACGGACCGCGTCGGCTCACCGTGTTTTTGCCGCACTTCATCCAGGGTCATGCCCGGGCGCGCACCATTGATGGTCCACGGTGCGTTGCCCGTGTAGCGCGGCAGGTAGGACTCCTGGTCGGTCGCCTGCTGCATGCAGCCGGCAAGCCCCAGCAGTGAAAGAAAGATCAGATGATGTTTCATGATGCCGGGTTCCCCTTTACTGCGCGTGATTATAGTTGTGGGGTACCGTGTCGTGGCGCGGGGCCGGAATACAGCGGGTCCTTTTGCCGCCCCCAACGCCAGTCGAGCCGCTGGCCGAATGCCGCTGCACTGATGTATCGTTGCGGTATTGAGATCGACCAGGGAGGCCGACCATGAGCAACAAGCACCGCAAAGTCCTGCAGGCCATCTTTCACGACCCGATCAGCAGCAACGTGCAATGGCGAGAAGTCGAGTCCCTGCTGCACCACCTCGGCGCCAGCGTCGAGTCGGGCCATGGCGCGCGCTTCAGCGTCGTGCTCAATCGCCACGAATTCACGGTGCACCATCCTCATCACGGCAACGAACTGGGCAAGCCCGAAATCAAATACCTCCGGGAACACCTTGCCGTCGCCGGCGCCACGCTGTCGGCGTTCGACGAGCAGCACAAGGCGGGCAGCGAGCATGAGTGATCCGCTGCACGGAGTGACGCTGCAGGCGATGCTCGAGTCCCTGGTCGCTCGCCTGGGTTGGGATGGCCTCGGCCGCCGCATCGAGATCCGCTGCTTCGTCCACGAGCCGAGCATTTCCTCCAGCCTCAAGTTCCTGCGTCGCACCCCATGGGCGCGCGAGAAGGTCGAGGGCCTGTACCTTCATGCCTTGCGTGCCGACGCGGAGCAGTCGGCATGACCTACGAAGAGCACCTCGACGAAGTCGCCACCCTGATCACGGAACTGTTCGATGCCAAGGACAAGGCCGCGGTCAACATGGTGATGCGCGCCCAGGCCGACGATTTCTTCAGCGGCCACGACGACGATCCGTCGATCTGCACGCTGGAGCGGGCGCAGATCGATGCGCAAACCGTTTACAAGATGTATCGGCAGTCCGGGAAATAGGGCGCTATGTGACACCCGCAGCGGCGGTCGAGGACTGCGCGGGGTCGATTCTGGTTGGTGTCGTTCGTCGGGCGATCCAGCGACCGGCAACTCTTTGATGAACAGCCTGCCATGCATCGGTTGGAGCCATTCGCGATGTCGATCGCATGCAATCTGAACGGCGGGTTATGGACCCCCTGCCGTTCCAACGGGTCGAATTTTATTCAGGTGGCAGGCAGGACCCGACCAGGAAGGGGCACTCGGGAAATCACTCCATAGCCGACGTTCAATTCAAGATGGGCTCCATACCGGCCACTCAATCGGAGCCACCAGCTCTTCCCACCTGAACTTCGGCTACACAGCCTCAACGGAGATCTGCCCTTCACGGATGCTGAACGAGTTGCTTGGGCGCTGGCCGAGAATTCTCCCGAGGCTACGTATCACCTGTTCGTCATCATGGCCACGGTTCAGGCAGGGGGCGGGTCGGCCGATTCCCGAGCTCAGCTGCCGCCGACCGCCTGCGCCTTGAGCACCTTCAGCAGGCGCTCGACCTCGGCGAAGAGGTGTTGCGCCAGAGCGTCTGCTTCGCGCAAGTCACCGGCCCGCGCCAAGGCTTCCAGTTCCTTGGCGCGTCGCGTCGCGGGATCGGCGCCGAAGGCTGACAGCGAACCGCGCATGGAATGGCTGACCCGCATCACCATGTCTGCATCTCCCGCAGCAAGGCCGGCACGCAACTGTGCGCAATCCTTGGGAAAATGTTCGAGGAAGGCCGGGATGATGACTTCGACGAGTTCCGCATCCATGGCGGCCATGGCGGCGGCATAGTCGAAATCGGCGAGCGGCGGGTCTGCGGCGAGCGAATGGCCGGCAAGCACCCCGGGGTTCTGGCGGTTCTGCACGATCTGCGCCGCCGACAGCACGCCGAGCTTTTGGGCAAGGTCGGCGGCCTTGATCGGTTTGGCGATGTAATCGTCCATGCCTGCGTCGAGGCAGGCTTCGCGGTCGCCCTGCATGGCGTTGGCGGTCATTGCAATGATGGGCAGACGGGGTTTCCCGATTGCCGCTTCACGGCGCCGTATCTCGTGCGTGGCCTCGATGCCGCCCATCACCGGCATCTGCATGTCCATAAGAGCGACGTCGAATGTCCGTTGCGCCAAGGCATCCAGCGCCTGTTGCCCGTCGGCGGCGAGCGTCACGCGGTGACCCCATTTTTCCAGAACGCGCATTGCCAACCGCTGATTGACCGGATTGTCTTCGACCAGCAGCACCTCGAGCGCGGGCTGTCGGTCGCGCTGCTGGTGGCGCGTGATAAGTTCGGGCGCTGCATTGGAAACTCCGGCCTGGCCGAAGAGCTTGCCCAGTGCCGCGTGCAGTTCTTCCTCGGCCACGGGCTTGGGGAAGTAACCGTCGAGGCCGATATCGCGGCAGCGCTGCGCATCGCCACGCATGGCGCCCGAGGACAGGACCAGCACCGGCAGGTACTTCATGCTGTCCTGCGCCCGGATCCATTCGCCTACCGCGAAGCCGTCCATCCCAGGCATGTGCATGTCCAGCAGGACGGCGTCGGGCAAGGGCTGGCTCGAAAGCATGCCGATCGCCGTCTCACCCGAGGCGACCGCCGTCGCGCTGATTCCCCAGCGCTGCAGCAGTCGCGCCAGCACCTCGCGATTGACGGCGTTGTCGTCCACGATCAGCGCGCTTCGTCCGCTCAGGCCGGCGGGTTGCGCGGCGGGTGGCTCCGTGGCATCGACACCGAGCTCGAGGGTGAAGAAGAAGGTGCTGCCGCGCCCCGGCTGGCTTTCGACCCAGAGCCGGCCGCCCATCAGTTGCACCAGTCGTTTCGAGATCGTCAGGCCGAGGCCGGTACCGCCGTACTTGCGGGTGGTGGAGGTGTCCTCCTGGGCGAAGGCATCGAAGATATGCGCCTGCTTTTCCGGCGCGATGCCGACGCCCGTATCGCAGACCGAAACCCGGATCATCGCCCGCTGCCCGTCAATCGCGTCGGCCGCAAGCCGCACGACGATCTCGCCTTTCTCGGTGAACTTGATCGCATTGCCGACCAGGTTCAGCACGATCTGGCGCAGGCGACCGGGATCGCCGATGACGCGCGCGGGAAGTTCCGTGGCCATGTCGCTGACCAGTTCCAGTCCCTTTTCGTGGGCGCGCAGGGCCATGGTCTTGAGGGTTTCCGCCACGGTGCGCTGGATGTCGAAGCCGACTTCCTCGATCGCCAGCTTCCCGGCCTCTATTTTCGAGAAATCCAGGATGTCGTTGATGACGGTAAGCAAGGCCTCTGACGATGACCGGACGATTTGCAGGTACTCGCGCTGCTCGTCGTCGAGCTGGGTGTCGAGGGCCAGGTCGGTCATGCCGATGATGCCGTTCATCGGGGTGCGGATCTCGTGGCTCATGTTGGCCAGAAAGTCGCTCTTGGCCCGGTTCGCGGCTTCGGCGGCATCGCGCGCACGGATCAGCCCGTCCTCCCAGAGGTAGCGGTCCGTCATGTCGACGATGGCCCCGATCAGGCCCCGGATGCTGCCGTCGGGACGGGTCAGGCTGGCCTTGTGGTACATCAGCGAGCGCACGCCGGTACGCATCGGCATCGCCCGCATTTCGTAGCTTTGCTGCCCGGCGTGGGCGAACAGTTCAAGGTCCTTCGCCTGGTGAAAGGCGGCAACCTCGGGATCCAGCAACGTATGCACCGATGTGCCGAGCCAGGCATCGATGTCATCGACGCCGAAGAACTCGGCAAAGCTCCGGTTGCAGCCCAGATAGCGTCCGTCGGTTCCCTTGTGGTAGATCGGGATTGGAATCGCATCCATCAACTGCTTGCTGAACAGCAACTGGTCGGCAAGTTGCGCCTCGGCATCCTTGCGCGCCGAGATGTCGGTGCGGATCGCGATGTACTCGGTCGGCCGTCCGGATTCGTCGAGCAGGGGGACGATGGTCGCCGCCACCCAGTAATGGCGGCCGTCTTTCTTCCGGTTGCAGATCTCGCCCCGCCACGCCTCGCCGCTGGAGATGGTTCGCCACATGTCCTCGTAAATGTCCCGGGCGTGAAGTCCGGATTTGAGGATGCGATGATTGCGGCCAATCAATTCGTCGCGCGAGTAGCCGCTGACCTCGCAGAACTTGTCGTTGGCGTAGGTGATGGCGCCGCCAATGTCGGTGATGCTGACGATGGCGTGCTGGTCGAGGGCGAACTTGAGGTTGTCGAGCTGGTTGCGCTGCTTTTCTCGCTCGCCGACCAGTTCCGAAATCAGCCGCGAAAGCTGCTCGAGCTCGTCGCCGTCACCGGTAGCTGCCTGACCCGCCGATTCGCGCCCCAGCAGCGCGCCTACCGTCGACCGCAGCGCCTGTACCGCGCGTGCGCGTGCCGCGATGTCGGCACGCAGCGTGCCGTTGGCTTCGTTGAGTTCGGCGGAACTCAGCTCCAGGCTGCGGGTGCGCAGATCGAGGTCGCGGTCGGACTGTTCGTAGGTTGCAACGACGCGATCGAGCAGGCTGCCGAAATTTTCCAGCAGCGCAGCCACGGCCGGATCGAGTCCCGGCTGGGCCGCTGTGCTCCGTGCAGCATCGAGCAGCGCCGGCAGCCCGTTTTCGTCGGACAGGCCCAGCGTGCGCTTGAGCTGGCGTTGCAGGCTTCGATGCATGGAAAGCGTGTGGCGTGGTTGGCGAGCGGGCGCCCGCCTACTTCTCGCCCATCCAGGTGATGGTCATCGTCTGGTTGTGCAGGTGGCAGGCACTGCCCGGGGTAAAGGGACTGATCTCGCCATAGGAATAAAAGCCGGTCAGCGTCGCCTTGCTGCCGAACACCTCGGCCACGGCCTCCACTTCCTCGTCTACACGGTCACCCATCACCAGCTTGCGTCCGACGCAACTGACGAGGATTGCGAGGCTGTCGCCGTCGGCACAGTGCATTTTCTGCGCCGCCTTTGCCGCCGATTCCGCACCGTTCACCAGGCGATCGGTGCTGGCGTGCATCAGTTTGAGATAGCCGTCCGGATCGATTGCACCGGCCAGTGTCAGGCTGCCGTTGGCCTCGTCGACACCGAGGATGGTGCGGATCAGGCCGATCGCATTCTGGTCTTCGCCAACCATCGCAAAGGGGAACAAGAGGCCGGACGCCGGCAGCCCCTTCGCATGATCGCCGAGGTAGCGCTTGTAGACTTCCAGCGCCGGCTCGCCGTCGAGTTCGTAAAGCACGTTGCCGTCGCAGCGGGTGACCTTGCGCGAGGGGCCGAAGGGCTCCCAGCCGCCGAAGGAGCCATGAGCGAAGTCCAGCGCGTCGCCATACAGCCCCACGGCCACGATGGCGTTGTCGCCGGCACCGGCCTGGCCAAGCGTCCAGGTTTGCGCAAACGTACCGCCGTCGCCGGCCAGTCCGCCGGTGATCGTCGCCGTGCCGACTTTCGAGGCTATGCCGTCCACCAGTGCGCTGCCGTTGATCTGCACACCGGGGCCGAACACCATCAGTGCACGCAGGTCGGTTGCCGCCAGTTCGCCACCGATTCGTGCGCCGGCCGCCATCGAATCCTCCATCCCGCGCAGCGGAGATGTCGCCGCCCTGATCCGCGTGCCGCTGAAGTTGACGGCCGTGATGACGCAACTGCCATCCGCCACGCCGTCGTTGCTGATTTCGCCGGCGGTCGAGCAGCCGATGATCGCGGCATCGGGCAGCGCCGCACGCAGGGCGGCCTGGAACGCCTTGTCGGTGAAAAACGGGACGGCACCGAATACGGTCACCAGTTGCGGCTTGATTCCGGCCAGAGCCGACAGGCTGGTGTCTGCGCCGGCAACTGTTTTTAGCACGATCTGCCTTACTTGCATGCCTCTTACCCCTTATTGTTGAATTCCGCTTCCCTGCCAGACCCTGGCTGTTTCAACGCGGTTGCGGCAATGCTGTTGCGTCTGATACGTCGGTGAACCCTGCTTCCCAGGCGCGCTACCTGGTGATCGAATGCTCCAGCAGAAGGCGCCGCAATTCCTCCTGCTCCTGGCGCAGCGCCTGCTGCTCGCGGATCATGCGCATGCCTGCCTTGAGTCGTGCCAGCAGCGGCCTGGCCTCGACCGGTTTGGTCAGGTAGTCGTCGGCGCCGGCGTCGAAGGCGTCGGCCAGCGTGTCGTCATCGTCGAGAATGGTGAGGACCATGATGTAGATCGAACGGCCAAACTCGGTCTGGCGCAGGCTCCTGATCAATTGCAGGCCGCCCTGCCGCGCCATCACCAGATCGGTGATGACCAGTTGCGGCTGAGACTGCAAAGCCAGCGACAATCCTTCATGGCCGTCGCGTGCCACATGCACGGTATGCCCGGCGGTGGTGAGGAGTTTCCGCAACAGCAGGCACACTGTCGGATCGTCATCGACGACGAGGATATTCAGGCTTGATGGCGCCTCCGGGGACGGTGCCTGCTGGCAGTCGGTGTTGGCGTCCAGCGTCGAGAAGGGAACGACATCGCGTACGTCGAGTTCCAGCAGTGCGCTCCAGTCCCTCCATTCACGCAGCATCTGATCGCTGAGGGCGACGAGATTTCCGTCGGGAATGCCGAGCTCCTTGGCCAGCGGAAGAAGTTTAATAAACTCTGCAGCGCGACCGGCCTGCGCCAGGAAACACAGATCGGCAAGCTTAGCCGCGAGATGCAGGCACATGGTCAGTCGGCCGCTGCGCGACTCGATGCCGAATTCTGCAAGCTGCGGCGCTTCATGAAACAGCGTTGCGTCGGTAAACAACTTGGGCAAGCCCCAGTCCCGCATCATGGCGGCGGCAACGTCGAGATGAGTATGACCAAAGGCTTCCAGTTCCAGCTCCGTCAGTGCCGGAGAGAACTGCCCGCCGGCCTGCACCATCAACTCGCCATAACGTTCGGCATGCAGCGCGGCCAGTGCCATGCGCCCGATATTGGCGAGCAGGCCGACGGTAAACATCTCGGCGGGCGGTGCGGACCGTGTTGCCGCTCCAAGAAGTTGCGACGCGACGCCGGTGGCCGCGGAGCGAGACCAGAACAACTCGTAGTCGAAGCCGGGGCAGCCCCCCCGACGGTTCCCCAGTACCAGGGAAAACGCCAGTACCACCTGACGCACGGACTGGATTCCGATCGACATCAGGACGTCCGGCGTCAGCGCCGCGGCGGGTCGCGGCCGGCCGAAGGCCGCCGAATTGGCCAGCTTGAGGATGCGGCCTACCATCGCCGGGTCGATCTGCAGGACGTGGATGATCTCCGGCAGGGTGACGTTGTCGCGCTGGCAAAGTTCGATCACCTTGAGGGCTGTACCCTTGGGCGACGGCAGGTTGCCGCTGGCCTTGAGTTCGACGAATTTGTCGGGATCAAGCATGATGTTCAGGCCGTGTGTACGGCTGCAGCGACACTGTTGTCCGCCTCGTCTTGATAGCGCTGTCGGATCTCGAGCACCTGCGGCCAGGCGGCGAGGAAAGCCTCGACGCAGACCGGATCGAAGTGGCTGCCGGCGTTGGTTTTCAGGAAATCGACGGCGGCGTCCAGCGTCCAGGCCTTCTTGTAAGGCCGCTCCGAGGTCAGGGCATCGAACACGTCGGCGACCGCCACGATGCGCCCGTGCAGCGGGATCGCCTCGCCGGCCAGCCCTTGCGGATAGCCGCTGCCATCGAATTTTTCATGGTGCGCCAGGGCAAGCTTGGCCGCGCACTGCAGCAGCGGCGACACCGAATCGCGCAGGATTTCGTAGCCGATCGTGGCGTGCTGCTTCATGATCTCGAATTCTTCCGGCGTCAGCCTGCCGGGCTTGAGCAGGATGTGGTCCGGCGTTCCCACCTTGCCGATGTCGTGCATCGGCGAGGATTCCAGCAACAGTTCCTGCTCGGCCGGCGGCAGTCCGAGTTGCACCGCGATCAGGCGCGTGTAATTGGACATGCGCAGCAGGTGGCTGCCGGTTTCCGGGTCGCGGTATTCCGCCGCGCGCGACAGGCGCAGGATGGCTTCCTTTTCGCGGGCAGCGATCTCGGCGGTGGCCTTGGCTACCTCCTCGGCGAGCCAGTCGGCGCGGTTGGCCAGTTGCTGTTGGCTCTTGCGCAAGGCGAGCAGGTTATTGACCCGGGCCGTGAGTTCAACCTTGTCCACCGGTTTGGTCAGAAAGTCCTGGGCGCCCAGTTGCAGCGCGCGATGGCGCACATCGCTTTCGGTATCGGCCGTTACCATTACCACCGGCACGCCAACCTGGTCCGGAATTCGGCGCAGGCGGCGGATGAATTCGAGGCCATCGACCACCGGCATCATGTAGTCGAGCAGGATCAGGTCAGGTTCGTGATCGGCGCACCAGGCAAGCGCCGCCACCGGATCGGCCATGCATTCCACCTCCGCGCCTTCCAGCTTCAGCAGCAGGTGGCGAAACAGGGTCAGGTTGATGGCATTGTCGTCGACGACCAGTAATTTTGGCATGGCTCAGGTTCTCATACTTTCCTGCGCTGAGTGTAGTCGGAGACGAAGCAGATGATGTTGTCGAATTCCCGGTCGACCAGCATCGCCAGTGGCTCGATCTCGCTCCAGTTGCGACTCGGGGCGAGGTTCTCCAGTTGTCCGCCAAGTTCCGCCATGGGCAGTGCGCCGACATTGGTGGCGGCTCCGCGCAATTCGTGGGTGATGGCTTTCAAGCCGCCGCCACGCTGGCGCACCTCGCGCTTGAGGCGTTCTCGCAGCGGCTGCAGGGATTGCTGGAACACCGTCAGCAGCTCATCGATCACGGCATCGTCATCGCCGAACAGTTCCGTCAGGCGTTGCAGATCGATGGCGACCGGGCTCGGGCCGAAAGTCGGCGCTGGTGGTACGGCGGAAGCCGGTACCTCGCTCGTGGCGTCGGTCGGCAGCCACTCCGCGAGCACCGCCGCCAGTTGCGCGACATCGATCGGCTTGGCAATGTAGTCGTCCATGCCGGCGGCCAGGCATTGTTCGCGGTCGCCTTGCATGGCGTTGGCGGTCATGGCGATGATCGGCAGGTGGCACGATTTTGCCTCGGCGCGACGGATCGCGGCGGTGGCGGCAAAGCCGTCCATTTCGGGCATCTGGCAGTCCATCAGCACCAGGGCGTAGGTTCCGCGGGCCACCGCGGCAACCGCCAGCGCGCCATTGTCGACTACATCGACGGCATAACCGAGCTTGCCCAGCACGTGCACCGCCACACGCTGGTTGACCGGATTGTCCTCGGCGAGCAGCAGCGGGCGCTTCGTTGCGATCAAGGTGCTGCTGACAGTCTGATCGGACGCATCCGATAGCCGGCGCTCCGGAGTGGCTCGCGCCACACCCAGCACGCGTGCAAGTGCGACCGAAAGCGTCGACTGCTTGATCGGCTGCTGTACCACTGCGACGCCCCGGGCGACCAATGCGGTTTTTACGTCACGATCCGGCCGGGCCAGGCAGCACATGATGGGCGGGGTGCCGTCCTCCTGCAGGCTGGCGACGGCGTCAGTCAGGGTCGCGTCGGCCAGAGGCTGCACCAGCAGCAGCAAATCGGGAGCCTCGCCGCCGCCCTCCATTTTCGTCAAGCGCTGGCGCAGGTCGGCAAGGCTGTCGACGGCCTCAACATGCATCTGCCAGGCCTCGAAGCAGGACCGCCAGATGGCGCCACTACCCGCTTCGCCACCGGCGATCAGAATGCGCTTGCCTTCCAGAAGTGTCTCGGTTGTCATCTGCGCTCGCTTTTCCTCGGCAACCGCGAGCGGAATCCTTACCCAGAAAGTGGAGCCATCGCCGGGTACGCTGTCTACACCGATTTCGCCGCCCATGGCCTCGACCAGGCGCTTGCAGATGGACAGCCCGAGCCCGGTACCCCCATATTTTCGCGTCGTCGAACTGTCGGCCTGGTAGAAGGGCTGGAACAGTCCGGCTCGCGCCGCCTCGCTCAAGCCGATGCCGCAATCCCGAACCGCCAACTTGACCACCACGCGGGACGTGTCGTCCGCCGCCGTCGGTTCCTGCATGGCACTTGCCACCACCACGCCGCGCTCGGTGAACTTGATGGCATTGGAGAGGAAATTGAGCAGGATCTGGCGAATGCGGGTCGGGTCGCCGATCAGATGATCGGGCAGGTCCGGCGCAATGAAACTGGCCAGTGTCAGCTGCTTTTCCTGTGCCCTCGCGGCGAGAACATCGAGGCTGCTTTCGACGGTTTGCCGCAGCGAGAAACCGGTCTCCTCGAGTACCAGGTGCCCGGCCTCGATCTTGGAGAAGTCGAGAATGTCGTTGATGATCGCCATCAGCGCATCGGCCGAAATCTTGATGGTGCGGGCAAACTCGGTCTGCTCGTTGTCGAGCGGCGTATCGAGCAGCAGATCCGTCATGCCGATGACGCCGTTCAGCGGCGTCCGTATCTCGTGGCTCATGGTGGACAGAAAATCGGATTTGAGCCGCATCGCGTCCTCGGCCGCGTTCTTGGCGTCCAGCAGATGCTGTTGCAACTGGCGTTCCTCGCGCATGTCGGAGAACACCGCCACCGAACCCTGCCATTCGCCATCCAGCGCCAGCGGCGCCCCGGTGATCTTGACGGGCCGCGAGGAGCCGTCCTTGTGGAAAAACACTTCGTCGCTGGAACGATAGACACGGTGTTCGCACATCGCCAGGTGGATCGGACATTCCATCGCGGGCAGCACGCTTCCGTCCGGCCGATGGTGGTGGATGATGTCGTGCAGGCCCTTGCCGACCAGTTCTTCCATGCGCCAGCCGATCAGGTGCTCGGCTTCGGCGTTGAGGTAGGCGAGCTTGCCCTGCGCATCGAGCGTATAGACGCCTTCGCCGAGGTTGTCGAGGATGGTGCGCAACCATGCTTCCTGTCGCTGCGAAGCTTTCTCCAGATCCTTCTGCACTGTAATCTCGGTGCGGATGGCGACGTATTCCTCGGGCTTGCCGCGCTCATTCATGAAGGGCGTGATGGTGGCATGCACCCAGTAGAAGCCGCCCGCCTTGTTGCGATTGCAGACCTCGCCATTCCAGGTGCTGCCGTTGGCGACGGTGCGCCACATGTCTTCGTACACCTCCTGCGGATGCACGCCGGACTTGAAGATGCGGTGATTCTGGCCAAGGAGTTCATCGCGTGCATAGCCGCTGATCTGGCAGAAACGGTCGTTGGCGTAGGTGATGCGGCCGGTGACGTCGGTGACGCTGACGATGGCGTGCTGGTCGAGGGTGTATTGCAGCCGCAGGGCGCGACGCAGGACGCGCAGGTTGCGCTTGCGCAAATACAGTATCAGCGGCGTGATGGTTGCCGCGAGTATCAGGGAAACCAGACCCGCGTCGACCAGTGTCTTCGTCAGTTCGCTGGCATCCGGCGGCAGCAGATCCGGCAACAGGACCATGATCGCCAGTTCACTGACGAATGCCACCACCAGCAAGACCGCGACGAACCAGAAAGTGAGGCGCAGCGATCTTTTCCCGGTCAGGCGTTCTTCGGCGGCGCTATAGGGTGTCATTGAGGTGATCGACAACGCATCGGAGGGATTATAGCCGGCCGCCCCGTGTCCTTAGCCGGGCGCCGTTCCGCCCGGTACCATGGCGAACCGCATCGCGAATGGCCGCTTCCCTTTTCGTGGCACTCTTGGCCATGACCATATCATCAAGCCGTGGACATTCTGAAGCGGTAGTTCGACCAGGATCGGATCAGCATCTGATCAAGTCGCTACGCAGCCAGGGTCTTTTCAGGGCTTCCTGCTCCACTTGCCCTCGGCATCACGCAGCCACCAGCCGGACTTCCACTGCTGGTTCCAGCGCGCGCGCATCAGCTCCCAGATTTCCGGTTCGGCGTCGCGCCGGTGGTTGCTGTCGGCCAGGGCCTGGATCAGCGCGCGGCGTTCCTGGTTTTCGACGTCGATCAGTTTTTCGGCGATCTGGCGCTTGGCGAGGCCCATCTTGACGCCATCGCGCAGGTAGATGAAGCCGTCCTTGCCAAGACCGATCTCGCCGGCTTCGTAAAAGCGCACCAGGCGCGAGGTGCGCTGCGCCAGAGCATGCTTGACGACGACCACTGGTGGCGTGCCGATGTCGAGGTTGATCGGCGGCTTCGCGGCATCCTTCGCGGGTTCGGCGGCGAATGCGGGCAGGGTCAGGCAGGCGAGCAGGAGCAGGGATTTCTTCATGGTGACTTCCGTAGATTGGAATTACTTGCCGGCCAGCAGCAGTTTCAGGTCGGCGGCGACCTTGGCCGGCGCCTCGCCGTGGCGCAGCAGCAGGCGCAGCTTGCCCTGCGGGTCGAAGGCGTAGGCGCCGGTGGAATGGTCGACGCTGTAGCTGCCCGGCGTCTTGCCCGGCTGCTTGACGTAGAACACCTTGAAATCCTTGGCCACGGCGGCAATGGTCTTTTCGTCGGCGTAGAGGCCGAGGAAGCTTGGGTGGAAGGCCGGTACGTATTGCGCCAGCAGGGCCTGCGTGTCACGTTCGGGGTCGAGTGTGGCGAACAGCACCTGCACGCGTTTGGCATCATCGCCGAGCAGGGCCATGGTTTCGCGCAGGGTCGACAGCGTGGTGGGGCAGACGTCGGGGCACTGCGTGTAGCCGAAGAACAGCACCACCGCCTTGCCGCGAAAATCGGCGAGGCTGCGCGCCTGGCCGTTGTGGTCGGTGAGCTTGAAATCCTTGCCCCAATCGACCATCGAGAGGTCGGTGCCGCTGAAACTCGTCGGTTGGGAACATCCCGCCAGCAGGGTGACGAGGCAGAAGGCGAACGCGGATAACAGTCGCATGGCGGGGGTGGCATCGAAATTTTTCATCGCTGGGAAGTGTACCTGTTTTCTCCGCGGAGCTTGCCGTATACTTCCCGGCTTTGCGTGGAGTCATAGTTCAATTGCATACTATCGAGAGTCCCGGCGGCGCCGCGAAATCCCTGGCGCGCGCATGGTTGTGGCTGGGGCTGATGGCCCTGATCGGTTCCGGCCTGCTGGCCATCCTGCTGGTGCTGTCGCGCACCCCGGGCATCCAGGACGTGTTTCCGCTGAAGGATTTTTTCCGCGCCGCGCTGGTGGTGCATGTGGACCTCTCGGTGGCGATCTGGTTCATGGCCTTCGCTGCGGTGATCTGGAGCGCGCTGGGCCGCGAAGGTTTCGCCTGGATGGGCTGGGGCGGCTTCGCGCTGGCGGTGCTGGGTACCGCGGTGATGACGGTTTCGCCCTTCCTGCCTGGCGCGGTTCCGGTACTCAACAACTACATTCCGGTGCTGCAGCAGCCGACCTTCTACGCCTCGCTGTGGATCTGCGGCGCGGGCTTCGGCCTCGCCGTGCTGCGCGCGCTGCTGACGACGTGGCCGCGTCCCGCTTTCGGTTCGCCGCTGCAGCTCGGCGCCTTCCTCGGCGCGGTGGCGGCCTTCCTGGCACTGGCCGCCTTCGTCTGGTCCTGGATCGTGGTGCCGCGGATCGAGGAAAAGATCTACTTCGAAGTCCTGTTCTGGGGTGGCGGCCACACCCTGCAGTTCCAGCATTCGCTGCTGATGGTGGTGGCCTGGTTGTGGATCGCCATTCACCTGGGACAGGCACCTGCCGCGTCGCCGCGCGCGCTGTCGGCCATGTTCTGGATCGCCGCCCTGCCGCTGCTGATGGTGCCGGCGATCTACTTCACGATTCCGGCCGGCGAGCTGCCGCACATGGAGCTCTTCGCCAAGCTGATGATCTGGGGCCATCCCTACATGGCGCCGCTGATCCTGGTCGGCTTCCTCGGCCTGCTGGCCATGCGCAAAGTAGCGGCCCATGCCGCCAAGTCGGCCTTCATTGCCTCGTTCCTGCTGTTCGCCGTGGGTGGCGTGCTGGCCTACATGATCCAGGGCGTGAACGTGGTGATACCGGCGCACTATCACGGCTCGACGGTGGGCGTCACGCTGGCCTTCATGGGCCTCGCCTACGTGTTGCTGCCGCAACTGGGCTTCGGCAAAGTCGAGGGGCGCATGGCGCGCTGGCAGCCCTACGTGTATGGCGGCGGGCAACTGATCCACATCCTCGGCCTGGCCTGGTCGGGTGGCTACGGGGTGCAGCGCAAGGTGGCCGGCGCCGAACAGGCGCTGACCACGCTGCCGCAGAAGATCGGCATGGGCATGATGGGCGCCGGCGGACTCATCGCGGTGATCGGCGGCATCATGTTCGTGCTGGTCTGCCTCAAGCTCATGCTGCCGAGGAAGCGCGGCTGACCACGCCGCCGCGCCGTCCGCAAGAGGCGGCGCCCCACAACAGGGACTTCCTTCGGTCGCTGGCGGTACGGCGACCGATGGCGCTTGCGCGGGCATTCGGCGCCTACTGTTTCGGCTGGAACGCCATCGAGCGCGCCGAAATGGTGAAGGCATCGGAGAAGCACATGCCTTCCTCGGCACCCTGGTTCTTCAGCGAGGGGAAGATCGCCTCCACCATCTTCACCGAGCCGCAGGCGTAGATTTCCTTGCCGGCGAGGTCGGGGAAGTCGGCCAGGATGGCTTCGTGCACCAGCCCCGTGCGTCCGGTCCAGTGGTCTTCCGGCGCGGCATCCGAAAGCACCGGGATGAAATGGAAGTTGTCGTGCTCGCGCGCCCAGCCCGCCGGCAGATCCGGGAGATAGAGGTCGGCCAGTCGGCGCACGCCCCAGTAGAGGTGGATCGGTCGCTTGAGGCCGCGCTGGAAGGCGTCCTCGACCATGCTCTTGACCGGCGCGAAGCCGGTGGCACCGGCGACGAAGACGATCGGACGCTCGGATTCGCGCAGCGAGAATTCGCCCAGCGGGCCTTCGAAGCGGACCGTGTCGCCGGGCTTCATCTGTTCGAATACATGGGTTGTGTAGCGCCCGCCCGGCATCAGGCGGATCTGCAGTTCGATCAGGCCCGGCTGGTGCGGCGGATTGGCGAATGAGAAGGCGCGGCGCTGGCCGTCGTCGAGGATGATGTTGATGTACTGGCCGGCCTTGAAGGGGATCTGCTGTCCCTGCGGCAGCTCGAGCATCACGCGCATCACGTCGTGGCTGAGCTTCTCCATCTTCGCCACGGTGGCGCGGTACTCGCGCAGCGCGTTGGGCAGCGTCGAGGCTTCGTATTCGATCTCGACGTCGCCCAGCGCGGTGGCGCAGCACAGCAGCACCTTGCCTGCCGCGAGTTCTTCGGCCGAGAGCGCGCTCGGCTGGTAGAGGCCGGGGTCGACCTTGCCGCCGACCACGGTGCACTTGCAGTGTCCGCAACCGCCGTTGCGGCATTCGTAGGGCAGGTTGATGTCCTGGCGCAGGCCCGCGTCGAGCAGGGTTTCGTCGAAGCGAATGGCGACGGACCGATGGTCGGGATGGAAGGTCACCATCGCCTCCGCCTTCCCGGCGCCCATGCGCTTGGGCGGCAGCCAGGGGGCAAGGAACAGCAGCAGCGAGAGGCCGACGATGCCGTACCAGAGGTGGAGCGGATTGACCACATAGACCAGCGCCAGTACCGGCATCTGGAACCAGTCGAAGGCGATGTTGGTCGGCACCACCAGCATGTCGGCTTCGCCGCCCTGGCTCACCACCGGCTTGACCAGTGAGAGCAAGACGAACATCAGGGTGAAGGCGATGGCGATCTCGCGCGGCGGGTTGATGTGGGCGCGAGGCACGCGCTGCACGTGCACCCAGGCGATGACGCCGGCGATCAGCGGCGCGCCGAGGTGGATGAAGGCGAGCAGCGTGAACAGCCGGCTGGTGACGTTGTCCTGGTAGATGAAATTGCGGATCAGCGTGCCGTTGAACATCGGCAGCGCGTCGAACCATTCGGCGGTGGCGATGACGACGAACTGCGCCAGCTTGTCCCATACCAGCATGAAGCCGTTGAGGCCAGAAATGTACACCAGCCAGATCAGGGCGATGCCGGTGGCCCAGGAGAACCAGCGGAAGCCGCGGTAGCGGTCGTAGGCGAAGTGCCGCAGCATGTGCAGCAGCATGGTCAGGATCATGCCGTCGGTGGCATAGCGATGCACGCTGCGCATGATGCCGCCCGCCCACCACTGGTCATGGGTGATGCGCTCCACCGATTCGTAGGCGTCATGCACTGCGGTATCGGCAAAGATGTAGAGGTAGAGCCCGGTGCCGATCAGCAGCCAGAACTGCCAGAAGCTGATGGTGCCGAGGTGGTAGAAGGGATTCAGCTTCTCGCCGAAGGCGACGTTGAACAGGTTTTCGGCGCGCATGAAGAACCAGCGCACGAGTTTTTGCAGGAGGGTCAGCATGGTCTCAGTCCTTTGCCTGCTGGAAGAACAGGCCACCCTTGTCGGGATTGAAGTCGATCACCAGAACCTGCGCCGGCTTCAGCGTGACTTCCGCTTCCTTGACGAAATTGAATCCGGGGACGACCAGGTTGTCGTTCATCTTCACCGCCAGCTGGTAGGTGCCGGCCTTGACTTCGAAACGTTTGTAGACGGTGGAGACGCCGTCCTTGGACAAGCCGGTGGGATGCATCACGGTCTCGAACATCGGCTTGCCGTCGAGCTCCAGCACCAGCTTGATGTCGGAGCGTCCGCGCGGGCAATCCAGCGGCGCGCGCATGTTGGGCGGCAGCTTGGCCAGTTCCTCGGGCGTGCGCTTGCGGCATTCGCGCCCGCCGAGGTGGCTCATCGACAGCTTGATCAGGGCCACGTCGTCGGCAATCTGGTGGTAGGTCGGGGCGGTCGAGAAGTAGCCGATGAAAGCGGCGAAGGCGCCGTAGAGGATGATCTGGCCGACGATGGCGGCGGGTTTAGCCATGATGGATTTTCCTGTGATAGACGGGAGGACGGGTCGCAGTCTCCCCTTGTGATTCGAGTCGAGTCCTGAATTCGTCGATAGCGGCGGCGAGCTGTATGCCTTCGCCGCGCGACGCGGCCACCAGTTGCAGGCGGTCGAGCGGGACGAGCTTGCGCAGATGCGGCTCGCGGTTGCGGGCCAGGCGTTCGCGCGTCCATTCCATGCCGAGGCGGAAGTCGCAGCCGCCATCGCGACAGCCGGTGACGACGACGCCATCGGCGCCGCTGCGCAGCGCGTACTCGACGAAGGAGGGCGGCAGCATGCCGCTGCAGATCAGGCTCAGCGTCGCCGTGTCGGCGGCGTCCAGCGCGGCGACATCGGCGCCCCTGGCGCAGCCGAAGACGACCAGCCGGGTGCGGCCCTGCAGTTGCGCGATCCTGGTTTCGAGCTGCTGGCGCATTGCGTCGACCGGCTGCTGCGGCATGTCGATCCCGGTGACCAGCCTTTCCTGGCTGCGGAAAGGTGTCGACGAAGGGCAGGACCCGGCGCAGATGCCGCAGGCGGCGCAATTGTCGGCATCGACCACGGCGATCCGGTGCCCGGGCTTGTCCGGATGCGGCGTCATGGTGATCGCCTCGTAGGGGCAGTCGGCGTGGCAGCGGCTGCAGCCGTTGCAGTTCGGCGCGTCGACCACGGCGATCGGGGCCGCCGCCGGGTGCGGCAGGAAGGGCAGGGCGAAGAGCAGGATCGTGGTGCCGAAGATCAGCGTCCACACCGCCGCCGGCGAAGTGATGTCGGTCAGCGGGTGGAGGAACAGGACGAACCAGTCAAGACGCAGGTCGGTCGGCGCCAGCGCCAGGTTCGCCGGCGCGTCGGACAGCGCCGGCTTGACCAGTGCCAGGGCCAGCAGGCTGACCATGGTCGCCGCCATCGTGCGCCGCGACGGCAGGTAGTCCACCCGGCTGATGCGATTGACATGGGCCCAGAGGCCGAGGATCAGCATCAGCGGCACGCCGATGTGGATGAACACCAGCACGGTGAAGAAGCGGTCGTTGATCGAATCCGGCGCGAGGAAGTTGCGCGCCGCCGGCTCGCTGAAGATCGGCAACCAGTCCAGCAGCTCGGTGGTGGCAGTGGCGGAGAACTGTGCCAGTCGGTCCCACACGATCCAGTAGCCGCCGATGCCGGAGATGAATACCAGCCACACCAGCGGCACGCCGGTCACCCAGGAATACAGGCGAAAGCCGTGGTAGCGGCCATAGGCCCATTCGCGCAACAGGTGCAGCATCATCACCAGGACGAAGGCGTCGCAGGCGTAGCGGTGCAGGCTGCGCAGTATGCCGCCCAGGTACCACTGCTCGCGCGACAGCCAGCCGATGGAGTTGTAAACGCCGTCGATGCTGGTGTCGAGCACGGTGTAAAGGTAGAGCCCGGTAGCGACGAGGATCCAGAGGAAATACAGGCCCAGCGCGCCGAGGTGGCGCAGCGGATTGTCAGCGCCGCCGAAGGCGGCGTCGAGCAGATTCTCGCTGCGTTCGAAGCTGGTTTGCGCTGCGGCCTGCAAGCTCACGTTAAAGTGACAATACGTGTTCGTAGCGACTGGTCACAGTCGAGCGCAGCGAGCACATCAATAGCCTCCCCGCGAGGGGGCGAGGCGGGGTTTCGCAGCGCATGCGCTGCGCCGCCGCAGCCGGTTGGCTGTGTAAAGCCAACCGTGGGCCGCGCAGCGGATGGGAGGGGTGGGCCATCAATTCGCCTTTCGCGTGTTTCATCATCTGAGGGTGGCTCGCGCTGCCATGAGCGATTGGGGTGTCCCGGTCGCCGGACTGGATGCCGACTATTAGGAATTAATGATATTCAGCCGGCAGGTTTTTTCACTTGACTCGAATCAACCGGATTGAATCCGGTGGCGGATTTCCGCTGCTGGTGCTGGTGCGACGGGGCACTCAGGCCCGGGTGCCGTGCTGCTTGCGCGTGAAGTTCCAGGCGATCCAGCCGAGGAAGAACAGGAAGCTGATGAAGCCGGCGATCTCGAAGTAGAGCGCGTAGTTGGTGCGGTACTTGCCGGTGAGCGGATCGTAGACCGAACAGATGATGCGCACGCGGTCGGCGAGTTCCGCCAGCGTGCTGGTCTGTGGCGGGATGGGCGCGCCGGTGACCATGGCCTTGAGCGGTTCCGCGATGTCGGCGGCGGTGAAGCTCTGGCCGTAGATCTGGCGCACGATGCGGCTTTCGGCGTCGACCAGGGTGACCTGGTTCACGTGATCGAAGCCGGCCGAGGTGGCAACGTAGCTGAAGCCGAAGTTCTTGGTCAGGTCGTCGACGATGGCGGCCGCCGGACTGAGGAATTCCCAGTTCGGCAGGTGGATGCCGTATTGCGACGAGAAGGACTTGAGCGCCTGGGGCGAATCGAAGGGCTGGTTGAAGCCGATGCTGACGATGTTGAAGCGATTGGCGCCGAGCATGGCCACGGAATTCTCCACGGCCTTCTGCAGGTTCTTGGTGGTGGTCGGGCAGACCTGGAAGCAGGCGGTGTAGATGAAACTCACCAGCAGCGGCTTGCCCCGGTAGTCGCCCAGGCGCGTCGGGCGGCCCTGGCGGTCGAGCAGGACATGGTCGCCGACGTATTTGCCAATGGCATCCTGCGAAAACTGGTAGGCGGCCTTGTCGTCGAGCGTGGCCAGCGTCAGCCCGCTGCGATTGCCTTGCGGCACCTGGATCAGGCCGGGTGCGGGGGAGGGGGTCGCCGATGGTGCCACCACGGGTGCCGAATTCGCCGTGGTGCCGGCGCCGACTTCTGGAGCGATGGCGAACGCAAGCGCCGCGAGCGCGGTACGGAGCGCAGCAGATGAAACCGTTCGCCCTGAGCCTGCCTTTCCGATCATCCTGAGCCTGGCGAAGGGGGGGGCCTTCGGCAGGCTCAGGGCGAACGGCATTGCGTGGCTTCCTAGAAACGCGCGTCGATGATCGCCGCGCTGAGTACCAGCGTCAGTTGCGCCAGCGAGGCATGGAAGCAGCTCATCGCCGTCTGCCGGTTTGTGTTGCGCGCCAGCAGCCATGCCTTCTGGATGAAGAGCCCGCCGCCGATCGCCGCGCCGGCCAGGTAGATCGCGCCGAGGCCGAAGGCCAGCGGAATGAAGGAGGCCGCGACCAGTACCAGGGTGCTGCCGAATATCACTTTCGCCGCGCGCTGGTCGCCGACCACCACGGGCAGCATCGGCACGCCGGCGGCGGCGTAGTCGTCGCGATAGGCGATGGCGAGGCTCCAGAAATGTGGGGGTGTCCACAGGAAAAGGACGAAGGCCAGCGCCAGCGGCACGGCGCCGACCTGCGGGTCGGCGGCGGTGGCGCCGGCCAGTACGGCCCAACTGCCGGCCAGCCCGCCGAAGACGATATTGAGCCAGGTGCGGCGCTTGAGCCACACGGTATAGACGATGGCGTAGAAGAAGGCGCCAAGGAAGGTGAATAGCGCTGCCCAGGCATTCAGCGCCATCCAGGCGGCGATCACCGAGACCGCCATGAGGCCAAAGATCACCACCAGCCAGATCGGGCCGTGCCTGACTTCGCCGGTGGCGAAGGGGCGGTTCTTCGTGCGCGACATCAGCGGATCGGTGTCGTGTTCGTAGTACTGGTTGAAGGCGCCGGCGCTGGCCGAGGACACCAGCACGGCGAGGGTCAGCACCACGAGCTGCATCGCGCTCAGGCTTGGGCCGGAGCTTACCGCGAGGCCCGCCAGCGCAGTGAAGGTGATCACCACGCCGATGCGCAGCTTGAAAACTCCCGCGATGGTGCGGAAGCTGAGGCCGGAAGGGTGAGGCAGCGTCTTTTCCATGGGCGGTTTCGTATGAGTGGTTGGTTCAACCTGCTTGGATCGGACCTGTCGCCAAGTCCGATCCAGGCAGGTCCCGCGCCGGGGCGCGGGACCTGTGTTACGTCGTGATCAGCTGAGCCCCCAGACTTCGGACAGGTACTTCCAATTCACGAAGTAGTAGAGGACGAAGCAGACCAGCAGGGTGACCGCCAGCACCACCGTGCCCGGTACGCCGACGTGATCCTGGTTGCCGGTATGGGAGGCGGAAGCCGCGGCGGACTGGTCGGGGATCGGGGTCGGCTTGTCGGAGGTCGTGCCGCCGTCGAGTTTCTTGCCGAACAGCAGCGAGAGCACCACGAGGCCGATCCAGAGGCCGCCACCGATGACCGCGATCACGCCGAAGATGCCGGTGAGACCCATCATCAGGTAGGCGGAACCCGGCCATTCGTACTGGAACGGAGCGCCCGAGAAGGCCATGTCCCAGTGCCGGCGCGAGACGCCCAGGGTGCCGGCGCCCATCATCACCAGCGACAGCACGATCATGCTGAGGCCGTAGAGGTAGGGCTGGATCTGGCACAGCTTGGGGAACAGCATTTCGCGGCGGAACAGGGTCGGCACCAGCAGGTAGGTGATCGACATGAAGGCCAGCGTGGTACCGACGACGACCGTGGCGTGGAAGTGGCCCGGGACGTAGAAGGTGTTGTGCATCAGCATGTTGATCTGTTCCGTGCCGAGCACCACGCCGGAGATGCCGCCGATGAAGCCGAAGCCGACCAGCGAGATGAACATGCCGGAGAACACCGGGTTGCCCCAGGGTGCCTTGCGCAGCCACTCGAACAGGCCGTTGTTGAAGCCCTTCTTGCGCTGCGCCGCTTCGATCGCGCCCGGTACGGTGAAGCCGTGGATCATCGAGGCCAGTACCGCGAAGTACATGAAGTAGGAGGTGTTCAGCACTTTCCATTCCGCGCTCATGCCTGGGTCGGACAGCAGGTGGTGCGCGCTGGCCAGTTGCAGGAACAGGATGTAGAGCAGGAAGGCGAAGCGCGACACTTTCTCGGACAGCGGCTTGGCGCCAAAGGCCACGGCGGCGACCAGGTACCAGATCGAGACGTGGGCGGCGACGTTGATCTGCTGCGAGGAGTGACCCAGCGCCCACCACACCATGCGATACAGCTGGGCGTCGATTTCCTTGATCCAGCCCATCGACCAGAAGAAGGTCGGGATCAGGATCGCGGCGCCGGAGGCGATGGTGAATACCGCGATGATCGCCGCCGTCAAGGCGCCGAAAGTCACCAGCGGAATCGAGCCGACGTAGGTCTTCTCGCGCTTAGCCACCACGAGCGTGCCGAAGAACACCGCGGTGCCGATCAGCGCACCCACAGCGAACAGGATGATGCCCAGGTAGAAGTGCGGCGCGGCCTGCATCGGCACGTAGGAGGTAAACATCACGCTGGATTCGCCCTGGAAGATGGCGACGTTGGTCATGATGCCGCCGACCACCATCAGCCAGAACTGCACCCAGCCCAGCCATGGCGTGGCGATTCGACAGCGCAGCAGCGTCGATGAGGCGAAGTAGAGCACCGCCATTTCGAAAAAGATGATCCACAGGATCAGCATGTCGATGCCATGCGCGGTCAGGATCAGGTAGAACTGGTCGGCCGGCAGCAGCTTGATCGCCGGCCAGCGGGTCAGGATCACGAGCAAGGCGGTAATGCCGCCCACCAGCAGCCAGAGCACGCCGGCTACGGCGTTCCAGCGCATCAGCTTGTCGGCGTCGAGGTCGAACTGCAGCCCGGTGCGGGGACAGGTACGGTAAGTAGTTGCCATCTGTTACTCCCCTTATTTCACGTAAATACGGCCAAGCATCGTGTGGTGCCCGATGCCGCAGTATTCGTTGCAGACGATGGCGTAGGTGCCCGCCTTGGTCGGCGTCATCTTGACCACGTGCTCATAGCCCGGAATGACCTGGATGTTGATGTTGGTCGGCTGCAGCGAGAAGCCGTGGTTGTAATCGACGGCCGAGAGGTGGATCTTGTAGGTCTTGCCGGCTTCCAGTTCCAGGATCGGATACCAGGACCAGAGGCGCGCCAGGAGGAAGGCCTCGCCCTTGGCGTTGGGCTTGACTACTGGCATCTCGTCAGCGGGATTGGCGAGATTCTTCTCGGTACGGATGGTGTTTTCCTTGACGAAGGCGTCCGTCTTGGCCTGGAACATTTCCGTCGTGGTCTTGTACACCTCGTTGGACAGGTTCTGTTTGCCGTTGATGTGCCAATACACCATCATGACGAACATGACCATGGCCCAGACGAAGGCGATGCCGATCCAGGCCCATTCTTGCCCGGCGATCGGCTGTTTCCACCACAACCGCTCTGACGGCGGCAGGATTGCACTCATAGATTTCTCCCTGATTGACTGAAATGCTTACTTGGCGAGCGGGACGCTCATGATGTCGATCACGCCCCACAGGATGTAAAGAACCGTGGGGGACGCTACGCCCAGGAACAGCAGCAGGAAGTGGTTGTCCAGCAACTTCTGCATGAATGGAACGTCGTCGTCATTGTTGTTCGCCATGTTTCTGCCCTCGAAAAAGGTAGGCGCGTCGCCGCGCTCGGTTGAAACAAACTCCGGATAGCTTGTGGCCGCGAAGATAGCCCGCGAGGGGTGTCCGGGTAATTGATTCAGGACAAGAAATCGGAGTGAAGACAGATGATTCCGTGCTGCGCCGCGACAAATGGTCGCAGGGAAAGTCGCCGCGGAACCATTGCGTTGCAGCGGCGGAAGGCGAAAACGGGTAATGTTGGAGCTCCCGCAATCCCGCCAAACCTACCGGAGTCCGCATGAAACCCGTTCTTGACCCTGCCGTTCTCGACCAGCTATTCCGCGAGGCGCATACCTTCAACAAATTCACCGACCAGGCCGTGAGCGAACAGACGGTTCGCGAGCTATACGAACTGCTGAAGTGGGGGCCGACCTCGATGAACGCGCAGCCGGGGCGCTACGTCTTCGTGCACAGCGCGGCGGCGCGTGAGCGCTTGATACCGGCCATGATCCCCGCCAATGCGGAAAAGACGCGCAAGGCGCCGCTGACCGTGATCGTCGCCATGGACACGCAGTTCTACGACCACCTGCCGACGCAGTTCAAGGCCTACGATGCGCGGCCGATGTTCGCCGGCAATGCGCCGCTGTCAGAGGCCACCGCCTTTCGCAACAGCTCGCTGCAGGGCGCCTACCTGATGCTGGCAGCGCGGTCCCTTGGGCTCGACTGCGGACCGATGAGCGGCTTCGATCCGGCCAAGGTGGATGCCGAGTTCTTCCCCGACGGGCGCTGGAAATCCAATTTCATCGTCAACATGGGCTATGGCCTGGAAGCGGGAGGTCATTACCCGCGCGGCCCGCGCTTGGCCTTCGAGGATGCGGCGCAGATCCTGTAATCGAAGGGATCAGGCCGCTTCCTGAGCTTCCAGCCAGTACGCCAGGCCCTGGGCGTTGAGTTCCAGGTCCAGGTGCCAAATGTCGAGGATTGTCTCGTCTGGGATCCGGCAGCCGTGGTGGTGGGCTTCGTCCAGCAGCAGTCGGGTCAGGCCTTCGCGGATCGCGGCGGTCTTGTCGGCGGCGGCACTGGCGGCGAGCGCGATATCCACGTAGCGGTCGAGCAGACGCAGCACCTTGTGCCCCAGCTCGGCCGGCGGGGCGAGGCGGCTGAAGTGCGTTAGATAGACCGCGTCCGGATTGAAGGACAGCATGCGCTCGATGGACGCGCGCATTTCGTCCGGGTCGAACTGGATCGGCGTCGATGAGGGAAAAATCAGCGGCTGGCCGTCGACATCGAGTTCGCGGTAGGAAATGCCGAAGGTATCGCCGGTGAAGATGCCGCTCGATTGCCGGTCGACGATGGCGATGTGGTGCTTGGCATGCCCCGGCGCATCGATGCACAGCAGTTCGCGCGAACCCAGCTTGAGCACGGTATTGTCGTGGGCCTCGATGATGCGCCCGGCGGGTATCGGGATCAGGCTGCCGTACATGCGCCGCGCCCGCTCCTGGCCATAGACGCCCTCGACGCCGGCCATCAGCTTTGACGGTTCGATCATGTGCCGCGCGCCGCGCGGATGCACCACCAGCTTCGCGTTGGGAAAGGCCTCCATCATCACGCCGGCGCCGCCGGCATGGTCGAGGTGGATGTGGGTCAGGATCACGTAGTCGACACTCTCCGGACCCAGACCGCGCGCCGCGAGCGCCGCCAGCGCCTGCGGCATGACTTCAAAGTTTGCGGTATCGACGAAGGCCGCGCGGCCCTCGCTTTCGATCAGGTGGATGGCGGCCAGCAAGGGGCGGACGTAGCCGGCGTCGAAAGCGTAGATGCCGTTGTGGTAGTCGATCAGTGGTGTTGGCATTGGGCGATGGCCGATGTTCGGTCAGCAAAGAAAAGACCGTCACACCGGCGAACGCCGGTGTCCAGGCTTTTGAAGCCTCTGGATCACGGCGTGTACCGGAATGACGGGGTTCACCATTGAGCTCCTGTCGATGACTACCGCACTTGCCGCGCGGCACGGATCAGCTCCGCGCCGCGCTCCGCGATCATCACCGTCGGCGCGTTGGTATTGCCCGAGGTGATGGTCGGCATGATCGAGGCGTCGACCACGCGCAGGCGACCGATGCCGCGCACGCGCAGCTCGGAATCGACCACCGCGTTCGGGTCGTCGGCGCGGCCCATGGCGCAGGTGCACGTCGGGTGGAAGATGGTGGTGCCGATGTCGCCGGCCGCCTTCGCTAGTTCCTCGTCGCTCTGCTTCTGCGCGCCGGGTTGGTGTTCCTCGGGCCGGTACGGGGCCATGGCCGGCTGCGCAACGATGTTGCGCGTCAGGCGCAGCGCGCGGGCGGCGACCTGGCGGTCATTGTCGGTGGACAGGTAGTTCGGCGCGATGACCGGCGCTGTGGCCGGATTGCGGTCGCGGATGTGCACCACGCCGCGCGAGCTCGGGCGCAGGTTGCAGACGCTCGCCGTAAAGGCCGGGAAGGGATGCAGCGGATCGCCGAACTTTTCCAGCGACAGCGGCTGGACATGGAATTCGAGGTCGGGCGTCGCCACCTCGGGCGAGGAATGGAAGAAGCCGCCCAACTGGCTGGGCGCCATCGACAGGGGGCCGCTGCGGAACAGCGCGTACTCCAGGCCCATCATCGCCTTGCCCCACAGGCTGTTGGCGCGCTGGTTGAGCGTGGTGATGCCATGCACCTTGAAGATCATGCGCAACTGCAGGTGATCCTGCAGGTTGCCGCCGACGCCCGGGCTGTCATGCAGCAGCGGCACGCCGCGATCCTGCAGCAGCCTGGCGGGGCCGATGCCGGAGCGCTGCAGGATGGTCGGCGAGCCGATGGCGCCAGCCGTGAGCAGGGTCTCGATGCGCGCAGTGACCTTGTGCGGCACACCTTCGAGGCTGAACTCGACGCCACGCGCCTCCTTGCCCTCCATGATCAGCTTGTCGATCAGCGCGCCGGTCACCACCTTCAGGTTGGGCCGGTGCAGCACCGGGCGCAGCATGGCCTTCGAGGCATTCCAGCGCACGCCCTTCTTCTGGTTGACCTCGAAATGGCCGATGCCGAAATTGTCGCCGCGGTTGTAGTCCTGCTTGAACGGGATGCCGGCTTCCTGCGCGGCCTGCGTGTAGCGGTCGAGGATGTCCCAGTGCAGGCGCTGCTTCTCCACGCGCCATTCGCCCTTGTCGCCGTGCATTTCATCGGCGCCGCCCCAGTAGTCCTCGCTCTGCTTGAAGATGGGTAGCACGCTGTCCCAGTTCCAGCGGGAGTCGCCGGTGATCTGCGCCCACTCCTCGTAGTCGCGCACCTGGCCGCGCAGGTAGAGCATGCCGTTGATCGAGGAACAGCCCCCGAGCACCTTGCCGCGCGCGTAGATGATGGAGCGGCCGTTGAGGCCCGGCTCGGCCTCGGTCTTGTAGCACCAGTCGGTACGCGGGTTGTTGATGCATTTCAGGTAGCCGATCGGGATGTGGATCCAGATCCAGTCGTCCTTGCCGCCGGCTTCGAGCAGCAGCACGGTGACTTCGGAGTCGGCCGAGAGGCGGTTGGCCAGCACGCAGCCGGCGGTGCCGCCGCCGGCGATGACGTAGTCGAATTCGCCGAAGGATTTGGGCAACTGCGTCATCAGTTCACCGGCATCACGAATTCGGGGCCCTTCGATTCCGATCCCGGCCAGCGCTGCATGATGGCCTTGTAGCGGGTGTAGAAGCGTACGCCTTCCTCGCCGTAGATGTGGTGGTCGCCGAACAGGCTGGCCTTCCAGCCGCCGAAGGAATGCCAGGCCATCGGTACCGGGATCGGCACGTTGATGCCGATCATGCCGACTTCGATCTTCTGCACGAAGGCCTGCGCCGTGCCGCCGTCGCGGGTGAAGCAGGCGACGCCGTTGGCGAAGGGATGGCGGTTGATCAGTTCCACCGCCGCGGCGAAGGTCGGCACGCGCACCACGCACAACACCGGGCCGAAGATTTCCTCCTGGTAGATGCTCATGTCCGTCTTCACATTGTCGAACAGGGTCGGGTTGATGAAGAAGCCCTGCGCCAGTTCGCCGCTCAGGCCATCGCGGCCGTCGAGCACCAGCGTCGCGCCTTCCCTGACGCCGGCGGCGATGTAGCCGGCCACCTTGTCGCGGTGGATGCCGGTCACCAGCGGTCCCATGTCCACATTCGCCGTGTCGCCGGCGCCGACTTTCAGGGTCTTCGCGCGTTCGACGACCTTGGCCACCAGTTCGTCGGCACAGGAACCGACCGCCACCGCCACCGAGATCGCCATGCAGCGCTCGCCGGCCGAGCCGTAGGCGGCGCCGATCAGCGCGTCCGCCGCGCCGTCGAGGTCGGCGTCGGGCATCACCACCATGTGGTTCTTCGCCCCGCCCAGCGCCTGCACCCGCTTGCCGTGGGCAATCCCCTGCGCCTGGATGTACTTGGCGATCGGCGTC
Source organism: Sulfuritalea sp. (assembly GCA_044359585.1). GTDB lineage: Bacteria > Pseudomonadota > Gammaproteobacteria > Burkholderiales > Rhodocyclaceae > Sulfuritalea. The sequence continues at coordinate 100,081 of JBIKLV010000002.1, forward strand.
GAGCCGACGAAGGACACCGCCTGCACGTCGGGATGTTCGAGCAGCGCGTCGACCGCTTCCTTGTCGCCCTGGATCACGTTGAAGGCGCCCGCCGGCAGGCCGGCCTCGCGCAGCAGTTCGGCCGCCAGCATCGAGGGCGAGGGATCGCGCTCGGAGGGCTTGAGGATGAAGGTGTTGCCGCAGGCCAGGGCCATCGGCGCCATCCACATCGGCACCATGAAGGGAAAGTTGAAGGGCGTGATGCCGGCGGTCACGCCCAGCGGCATGCGCTGGTTCCAGTGGTCGATGCCGCCGCCGATGCCATGGGAATGCTGGCCCTTGAGCAGTTGCGGGATGCCGCAGGCGAACTCGATGACTTCGAGTCCGCGCTGCACCTCGCCCAGCGCGTCGGGCAGGGTCTTGCCGTGCTCGGCGGAAAGCAGGCGGGCGATGTCGTTCGAGTAGCGTTCGACCAGGTCGCGGAACTTGAACATGACGCGGGCGCGGCGCTGTGGCGCGGCATTGCCCCAGTCGGCGGCGGCGGCACGGGCGGCGGCCACCGCGCGGTCGACATCGGCGCGGCTGGCCAGCGCGACCTGGCGCGCGACGCGCCCCTGGGCAGGATTGAATACGTCGCCACGGCGCGTGCCGCTGCCGGCGTCGGCCTGGCCGTTGATCCAGTGGCCGACGAGGTCGGCGGCATTGATGTAGTGCAGGCTCATGGCGGTCCCTTTGTTCGGTTGGGAAACAAGTCGCCCATTACAGCGCGATGGCGGGGCGAAATCCAATGAGAAATGCTTGCGCTGGATATTTGCAGCGCTAATATCCAGCCATGGACTTCAACCTGATCCGGACCTTCGTCACCCTGGCGCGGGAAGGCAATCTTACGCGCACGGCGCAGCGCCTGCACCTGACCCAGCCCGCGCTTTCCCTGCAACTCAAGAAGCTGCACGAACAGCTCGGCGTGGTGCTGTTCGAGCGCACCCCGCGCGGCATGCGCCTGACCCGCGCCGGCGAACAGTTGCTCCCGGCCGCGCAGCGCGCGCTGGACGTCTCGAACGAACTGGTCAGCCTGGCCAGCGGAATCAGCGGCCATGTCGGCGGGCGGCTGCGCATCGGCACCATCGTCGATCCGGAGTTCCTGCGCCTCGGGCCCTTCCTCAAGCGCCTGGTGGAACACCACCCCGGCCTCAGCACAGACCTCGCCCACGGCATGTCCGGCGCGCTTCGGCGCGAGGTGGCGGCCAAGCGCCTGGATGTCGCTTATACCCTGGGCCAGCCGGGCATGGCCGACGTCGAGGCGGCCTTCGAAGTGTTGCCGCTGACCGGCTTCAGCTACCGCGTCATCGCGCCCCCGGGCTGGCAGGAGCGGGTGCGCGGCAAGGACTGGAAGGAACTCGCGCGCCTGCCCTGGATCGGCACTCCGTCCGACTCCGTCCATCACCGCCTGCTGGCCGGGATCTTCGAGGAGGCGGGCGCGTCGCCGCGCATCGTCGCCCAGGTCGACCTAGAACCCTCGATGCTCGACCTGGTCAAGTCCGGCGTCGGCCTGTCGCTGGCACGCGACAGCATCGCGCTGCGCGCGGCCCATGCCGGCGGAATCGTGATCGCCGACCGGGTCGAGGTGCCGGCGGAGCTGGGTTTCCTCTGCCTGCGCACGCGCCGCCGGGAGCCGGCCATAGACGCCGCATTCAGCGTGATCGCCGCCGTCTGGGCCGCGGCATGAAATTTCCCGCGCAATTCATTGCACGCCCGGGTCGCCTGTGGCACAATGCGCGCCTTCCAACGCGGAGTGGTAGTTCAGTTGGTTAGAATACCGGCCTGTCACGCCGGGGGTCGCGGGTTCGAGTCCCGTCCACTCCGCCAAGTCACAAAGCAGAAAAGCGCCTTCCGGGGCGCTTTTTTGTTGTACCCACCAATGCGCCCGTCGATTCTCCGGACGCTTGCCGTGGTGCCAGCGCCGACTATCGCAGGTTGTGCTGACGATGCGCTCTCCTCTGCTTTTCTGATATCGGTATGCCGACGATGATCGCCCTGGCCTTGGCGAGATTGAAATGCATGATTCAGGTGTGTAGGATTAAATCCTACGCTCGTCATGGAGGTCAGTATGCGCACAACCCAACAATTCAGCATCACCCTGCCAAACGAAATGGCCGGTCTGGTGAAGGCAATGGTGGCCACCGGCGCTTATGCCACCGAAAGCGAAGTGTTCCGCGACGGATTGCGGGCGTTGATGGCGCGCGAGCGCGCCATGGAACGCTGGCTGCATGATCAGGTCGGGCCTGCCTATGATGCATTGAAGGTCGATCCTTCCCGTGCCGCAAGTCCTGACCGGGTGCGCGCCCGGATTGCTGCTGAGCACAAGGCGGTGTCAGGCAAGGCGAGATGAAGTTACGCGTCATCTTCTCGCCGGAGGCGGAGGAGCAGTTGGCGGACTTGTATCGATATATCGCCTCGGTAGCGTCGCCCGGTATCGCCGAGCGCTATGTCAATGCCATCATCACTTACTGCGAGACCCTGGAGACATTCCCCTTGCGAGGTGCCCAGCGCGACGACATTCGTCCGGGCTTGCGTATTGTCAACTACAAGGGACGAACGGTGATTGCCTTCGATGTAGGCGCCCAGGTTTCGATCATCGGGGTGTTCTACGGTGGGCAGGATTACGAAACCGCAATGCAGGATGACCTCGAAGACGAGCGCTGATGATCCGGGCAGGCGGTATCAGTTCCAACTGTTGGTGTGCGTTTAAAGCTTCCCAGTTGCGCAGGGTCTGTTCGCAGCTGGCGGTGCGCTGTGTTCTTGCCGGGCGGGGTATCATCCCGGCTGATTTCCGATTGGGCATCCGCGTTGAAAATTCCTCCCGTTGAACCAGGCACCGTCGGCCCCTGTCCGGTGGCGCCGGACGCCCTGCAGGGCATCGTCCGCCAGCAGACCAATGCCGCACGCTGGAACGGCGCCGGCTGGCGCGACTTCGTCGCCGACCTGAGTGCCGCGGGCGTCACGCTTGGCGAAGGCGCGGCGGCGACCGGCATCTATGCCACCGACGCGGGCGGCACCGCCTACGGCCTGCCGCACGGCGTGCTGGTCGCGCGCAGCGCGGCGCAGGTGGCCACGCTGCTGCAGATGGCGCAGGCGCATCGCGTGCCGGTCACGGTGCGCGGTGGCGGCCTCACCACCGAGGGCGAATCAGTGGCCTACGGCGGCGTACTGCTCGACATGACCGGCATGAGCCGCGTGCTGGCGATAGATGCGGACGCGATGACGGTGCGCACCGAGGCCGGCATCTACTGGCACGGCCTGGCCGAAGAACTGCGCCGCTCGGGGCTCGACTACCTTTCGGCGCCGCTCAACATGACCTCGTCGGTGGGCGGCACGCTGGGTGTCGGCGGCATCGACGTGAATTCGGCGCGCCTCGGTTGCAGCGCCGACCAGGCCATCTCGCTGCAGGTGGTGACGCCGACCGGCGAGATCGTCGAGTGTTCCGACAGCGAGAACGCGGAGCTGTTCCAGCGCGTGATCCTCGGCTACGGCCAGTTCGGCGTGATCACCGAGGCGACGCTGAAGATCCGTCCCTACACCCCGCTGGCCATGCACTACTACTACTATTCGACCTTACGCGAGGCCATTGAAGACCTGCAGATGCTCGACGCCGGCGACGCCAGCGACTACTCGGGCATTCTCACCATCATGGATTGCGCGGTGAACCTGCTGGTGGCCTTCGATTCGGCCGAGCGCGAGGTCGCGTTCAAGGCCAACTGGGAACGGCGCCTGCGCGGCCACGGCGAATTCGGCTTCGCCCTGTGCATGGCCGGTCATTACGCCCTGCGGCCGTGGAAGCTCGGCGAGGCGCTATACCTGCTCAAGCGCAAGCAGGCCGTGTTCCCCGAATTCCGCCGTCCTGAATTCCACCGTGACGGCCGCATGGAGGACCGCACCGTGGTCTTCTCGCGCGCGGTGTGGAAGCACTGGGGTTCGCGCAACATGGTGATCCCCGACCTGGCGACCTCGGCCGACAAGTTCATCGAGGCGGTGGAGCGCGGCAATGCCGTGTGCCGCAAGTTCTTCCCGCATTACACGCTGTATTGCGTCGGCATCAGGCTGCGTCCGGAGCACAAGGCGCACTACGAAATGTCCTGCGTGCCGCCGGATGCCGAGGGCTGGGCCTACGGCTGCGAGTTCGAGCCGATGATCGAGGACGCGGTCTACAGCCGCGACCACTTCCAGTCCTTCAAGAACGCCATCTACGACATCGGCGTGGACCTCGGCGCCAGCTACTACCGCTTCGGCGGCATGATGAAGGGCTACATCCGTCGCGTCTTCGGCGATGCCCTGGTGGACAAGCACCTTGCCATGAAGCGCCAGGCCGACCCGGCCATGATCCTCAACCGCGACGTGATTTTCTGATGTACTCGAATGCCCATCCCCGCGACTACCCGGCCTGTAGCGGCTGCAGCCTGTGCCGGCTGGTCTGCCCCATGTGGCGCAGTCAGCGCGATCCGCGCTACAGCCCGGAAGGCATCGCCAAGGCGCGCCAGAGTGGTGCGGCACTCGCCGAACTGGCGCCCGCGCTGGAGGCCTGCACGCTGTGCGGCGCCTGCGATCCGGTGTGCCCGGAGAACATCGACCTGAGCGGGATGATCATGGACCTGCGGCGCGAGTTGCCGCCGCATCCCGAACTCGTCGCGCTGCAGGTCGGTTACCAGCAGGTTGCGGAAAGCGCCGCACCCGCGTCGGCCGGCGCCTTGCTGCTGCCGGGTACCGCCTTGCGCGCCGATCCGGCCCTGCTCGAGAAAGTGACGGCCCTGCTCGGTATTCGAGTTGCAGAGGACGACGGCGCGGACATCGTCGTGGCACTGGAAATCGGTGGCGAAATCGCGCCGCAGCGCCTGCGCCGCTTCCTCGATGTACTCGACGGCCGCAGCCTGGTGGTCGGTGACGGCCTGCTGCAGCGCCAGCTGCGCCGCTGGATGCCCGCTGGCCGGCTGCAGGGCTTGGGCGAGGCACTGGGCAATCTGAGCACGATCCGGCGCCGTATCACCAGCGCCGACTTTTACGTGATCGAGGCGCGTGCCTTCCACGCCGACCATGAACGGCTGGTGGCGCACTACGACACGCTGCGCAAGGAAAGCGGCTGCGCCATGAACCTCGACCTGCAGCGCATCGCCATGCCGCCGCATGCCAGCGGCTATCCCGGCCTGCGCATGGGTCCGGCGCGCGAGGACCTGGACCAGTCGCGCTGGCTGCTGCAGGGCCGGACGCCGGCGCGCATCGTGGTCGAGAACCCGGCCGAGCGCGCTTTGCTGCGCCGCGTGGCCGACGTGCCGGTGCTGCACCTGGCCGAACTGGCCGGGGTATAACGCGTATGGCACCGAGCTCTACTGACCCAAGATGAAACATGCGAAGGGCGAATTGGTCGCCCACCCCCCTTCCCCCCTCACGGGGGGTTACCAAGCGGCGCGCTGCGCGCGTCCATTTGCGGAGACTTCGAACCCGGTGTTCCAAGTCAAACGAGGGAATACGAATGCGTAATGTCGATGTCGTCATCGTCGGAGCCAGCCTCGCGGCGGCCGCCGCCGCCAAGCGCACGGTCGATGCCGGGCTGGAGACCGTGATCCTCGAACGCAAGGAACTGCCGCGCCACAAGATCTGCAGCGGCATCCTCTCGCCGCGCGGCCACCGCTTCCTGCTGGAGAACTTCGGCCCGCTGCCGCGCGAGACGCTGCACGAGCCGACCTCCTGCCGCGGCGTCACCTTCCATTTTCCCTGCCGCGTCGAAATGCCGATGGATTTCTTCCATGGCACCACGCCGCACCTGCATCGCAAGTATTCCGACCACTGGGCGATCCAGCGCAGCGGTGCCGAGGTGCACGACCAGACCTCATTCGCCGGGCTGGAAGAACGCGGCGACCACGTCATCGTCCATGCCCGGCGCGGCGGCGAGCCGGTCGAGTACCGCGCGCGCCAGGTAATCGGCGCCGACGGCCCCAGTTCGCTGGTGGTGCGTGCCGTGTATCCGGATTACACCAAGCAGATTCCGTGGTTCTTCGTCGGCCAGAAGTTCCACGAGATCATTGATTGCCCGCTCTCGCCCGACTACTTTCACTTCTGGTTCCATCCGGGGCTGGGTCACTACACCTGGAGCCATGCGCGCGACGGACGGCAGATCGTCGGTGTCGGTTTCAAGCGCGGCGACAATTTCGCCAAGAAGCATCAGGTCGTTGAGCAATACCTTAGGGACAAGCACGGCGTGCACCTCAAGCCGGCGGACGACGACCACGAGGGTTGCGCCGAGAACTTCGGTCCCTCGTTGATCAACCGCTATGTCTTCGGCAAGGGCAACGTGCTGCTCACCGGACAGGCCGCCGGCTTCCTCAACATGATCGGCGAAGGCATGAGCTGCGCCCTGCATTCCGGCGCGATTTCCGGCGAGGCCATCGTCGAGGCACAACGCCGCGACCGGCCGGTGCAGGAGATCTACCGCAAGATGATCGGCTCCGAGGTGCGTCGCTGCAGCGACCAGTGGAACCCCCTGAAGATCGCCTTCGACCGCCCGCATGAAGCGGATTTCCCGGAAGCGCTGATGAAGCTGTCCTGGCCCGAACGCAAGCTGGTGTTGCGCGACATGTGGAACTTCATCGTGCTGTTCAAGGAATTCAAGTGGGGCCGCCAGATCGCCGCCGCCGCGCTGCAGCGTCCGCTGCTGGGTGGCTACCCGGTACAGAAGTGGTTATAGGGAGCGCAAATTGCCGGCCGTGCGCCTGCTGCGGACGCTGAAGGCCTGGGCGCGCCGGACGCCGACGTTACCGCGCGAACTGCAGGCCGGCCGCGACGTCATCGCGGCGATCGATGCCGGTGGCCTGCCGCTCGATGCGGCACGCATCAACCGTATCGCGCGCGAACTGGGCCTCGAAGTTTCGCCGCAGGCCCCGCTCGAGCAAACCGTGGCGCGCCTGCGCGCCGCCGTCGAACGCGGCTTGCAAAGCCTGGCGATGCAGGATGCCGCCAGAAAACACAAGGGAGGAAGCAAATGAACGCCAGAACCGTCGCCACCACACCCTTCACCGACCAGAAGCCGGGCACTTCCGGCCTGCGCAAGAAAGTCACCGCCTTCCAGGTGCCGCACTACCTGGAGAACTTCGTCCAGGCCGTGTTCGACACGATTTTCGACAATAGCCCGGCGCCGGCCGGCACCACGCTGGTGGTCGGCGGCGACGGCCGTTACCACAACCGCCAGGCGATCCAGGTAATCCTGCGCATGGCTGCCGCTACTGGCATCGCCCGCGTGCTGGTGGGGCAGGGCGGCATCCTGTCCACCCCGGCCGCGTCTTGTGTGATCCGCAAGCACGGGGCCTTCGGCGGCCTGATCCTTTCCGCCAGCCACAACCCCGGCGGCCCCGAAGGCGACTTCGGCATCAAGTACAACACCGGCAACGGCGGCCCGGCCCCGGAAAAGGTCACCGACGCCATCTTCGCCCGCAGCAAGGCGCTGACCACCTATCGCATCCTGGATGCCGCCGACATCGACCTCGATCGGCTTGGGACTCAGATGCTGGGCGCGCTGGCGGTCGAGGTGATCGACCCGGTCGCCGACTATGCCGAACTGATGGAATCGCTGTTCGATTTCGCCGCGATCCGCGAGCTGATCGCCGGCGGCTTCGAGCTGTGCTTCGACGCCATGCACGCGGTGACCGGCCCCTATGCCAGGGAGATCATCGAGCGGCGCCTCGGCGCACCCGCCGGCACCGTGATCAACGGCGCGCCGCTGGAGGATTTCGGCGGCGGCCATCCCGATCCCAACCTGACCTACGCCCATGAGTTGGTGGAGGTCATGTTCGGCGCCGACGCGCCCGACTTCGGCGCCGCTTCGGACGGCGACGGCGACCGCAACATGGTGCTCGGCCGCGGCTTCTTCGTCACGCCCTCCGACAGCCTTGCCGTGATCGCCGCCAATGTCGCGCTGGCGCCTGGCTATGCGGTGGGCATCGCCGGAATCGCGCGTTCGATGCCGACCAGCGCGGCGGCCGACCGCGTCGCGCAGAAGCTCGGCGTGCCCTGCTACGAGACGCCCACCGGCTGGAAGTTCTTCGGCAACCTGATGGATGCCGGCCGCGTAACGCTGTGCGGCGAAGAAAGTTTCGGCACCGGTTCCAGCCACGTGCGCGAAAAGGACGGCCTGTGGGCCGTGCTGTTCTGGCTCAACATCCTGGCCCGGCGCCGGCAGTCGGTGGAGGCTATCCTCTATGCCCACTGGGCCGAGTACGGGCGCAATGTCTATTCCCGCCATGACCACGAGGCGCTGCCGACCGAGGTGGCCAACGGCATCATGGCGCAGGTGCGGACCCGCTGCGCCGACCTGCCCGGAAAGTCCTTCGGGCGCTACATGGTGAAGTTCTGCGACGACTTCGCTTACACCGATCCGGTCGATGGCAGCGTGTCGACCGGACAGGGCCTGCGCGTCGTGTTCGAGGACGGCTCGCGCATCGTGTTCCGCCTGTCCGGTACCGGTACCGAAGGCGCGACGGTGCGCATCTACCTCGAGTCCTTCGATGCCGACCCCGCCACCCAGCGCCTCGACGCGCAACTCGCGCTGGCCGAACTGATCGCGATCGCCGATGACATCTCCGGTCTGAAAGCACGCAGCGGTCGCGAGCGGCCGACGGTGATCACGTAAAAGAGCCGAAGGACGCAAGTCCTTCGGCTCTTTTACTTCGGCTTGCGACCGGCCTAAACCGCGGCCAGTGCCTGCTCCAGGTCGGCCTTGATGTCGTCGATGTGCTCGATGCCGATCGACAGGCGCACCATGTCTTCCGAAACGCCGGCCTTCTTCATTTCCTCCGGGCCGAGCTGGCGGTGTGTGGTGCTGGCCGGGTGGCAGGCCAGGCTCTTGGCGTCGCCGATGTTGACCAGGCGCGTCACCAGCTTCAGCGCGTCCTGGAAGCGCGCGCCGCCGGCGGCACCGCCCTTGACACCGAAGGAGAGGATGCCCGAGGCGCGGCCGCCCATGTACTTCAGGATCAGCGCGTGGTCGGGGTGGTCGGGCAGGCCGGCGTAATTCACCCAGCTCACCTTGGCGTGTCCCTTGAGGTAGTTCGCCACCGCCAGCGTGTTCTTGCAAATGCGGTCCATGCGCAGCGCCAGGGTTTCGATGCCCTGCAGGATCAGGAAGGAATTGAAGGGCGAGATCGCCGCGCCGGTATTGCGCAGCGGCACCACGCGGCAGCGGCCGATGTAGGCCGCCGGGCCGAGCGCCTCGGTGTAGACCACGCCGTGGTAGGACACGTCCGGCGTGTTGAGGCGCTTGAAGCGCTCCTTGTGTTCGGCCCAGGGGAACTTGCCGGAGTCGACGATGACGCCGCCGATGCTGTTGCCATGGCCGCCGAGGTACTTGGTCAGCGCATGCACCACGATGTCGGCGCCGTGTTCGAAGGGGCGGCACAGGTAGGGCGTCGGCACCGTGTTGTCCACGATCAGCGGCACGCCGGCGTCATGGGCAATCTTGGCCAAGGCGGCCAGGTCGACCACGTTGCCCAGCGGGTTGCCGATCGATTCGCAGAATAGCGCCTTGGTGCGGCCGTCGATCAGCGGCTTGAAGCTCTCCGGCTTGCGGTAGTCGGCGAAACGCACTTCGATGCCGTATTGCGGCAGCGTGTGGGCGAAAAGGTTGTAGGTGCCGCCGTAGAGCGTGCCTACCGAAACGATGTTGTCGCCGGCTTCCGCGATGGTCTGGATCGCGTAGGTGATCGCCGCCATGCCGGAGGCCACGCCCAGGCTGGCGATGCCGCCTTCCAGTTCCGCCATGCGCTTTTCCAGCACGTCGGTGGTCGGGTTCATGATCCGCGTGTAGATGTTGCCGGCGACCTTGAGGTCGAACAGGTCGGCGCCATGCTGGGTGTCGTCGAAGGCGTAGGATGTGGTCTGGTAGATTGGCACCGCGACGGCCTTGGTGGTCGGGTCGGGGCTGTATCCGCCATGCACGGCGATGGTTTCGATTTTCATGTTCGGGCTTCCTCCGGTGAATGGAAGGCGGAAGTATAGAGTCATGGAGCGTACTTATGAATCGGGTCTTTCTGGCGTTGCTCATGATCTCCACCCTGGCCTGGGGCCAGACGCTGGAGATCATCGACCTGCGGCATCGCAGCGCCGAACAATTGCTGCCGCAGATCGCGCCTTTCGTCGAGCCGGGCGGCGCGATCTCCGGCATGAACGACAAGCTTTTCCTGCGTGCGTCACGGCGCAACCAGGCCGAGATCCTCGACCTGGTCGCCGCGCTCGACACGCCGCAGCGGCGGCTGATGATCAGCGTGCGCCAGGACGGCGCCGACAGCGGCGCCGAGCGTGGCGCCGGTGTGACGGGTCGCGTGGAAGTCGGCGCCGGCGGTACGGCGATTGCGGGCCGCGGGCACCTCTACCAGTCCGACAGCCGCAGCCGGCGCGACGTGTCGCAGCAGGTGCAGACCATCGACGGCGGCCGCGCCGCGATCATGGTCGGGCAATCGATGGTGCTGCCCTTGCGGCAGGTGATCCTGACTCCGCTCGGCGCCGTCGTCTCCGAGTCGATGGTGCAGCGCGACCTCGGCACCGGCTTCGTCGCCGTGCCGCGTGTAAATGGCGATCGCGTCACGCTGGAGATCAGCCCGCGCGACGACACGCCCGGGCCGCTGCCCGGCTCGGTGAATACCCAGCGCCTGCTCACCACGGTCAGTGGCCGGCTGGGCGAATGGCTGGAACTGGGCGGCTCCGTCGGAGAGCAAAGCGGCACGACGGGCGGGATCACCCGCTACGGCACCCAGTCGGCGACGCGCAGCCGCCGGTTGCAGATCAAAGTGGACGAACTGCCCTAACGCGCATGGCAGTAGGAGTGAAAGACGCGAAGGGCGAATTGAAGGCCCCCCACCCCCATCCCCGCCCCGAGGCGGGGCTACCGGTCAGCTCGCTTCGCTCGATATTCGCCAGGGACTTCGTGGGCGACTGTATGTCACGCTAACCCTTGCCCGCCAGCAGGTTCCTGCGCACGAAACCGATGTGGCCGCGCAGGCCGTAGAACATGTCGCCGAAAGAGGCGGGGATCGCGATGCGGTTCACCGCCGACTCGATGTGGTCGAGCTGGCGCAGCAGTTCCTCGCGCCGCGCGGCGTCCACATTCGGCTTGAAGGCGTCGCGTTCCAGTTCCAGCAGCACCTGGTACCAGCGGTAGATGCGCGACTCGACGCGCCAGCGGTAGATCATCGGCGCGAACTTCAGCGCCGGCAGCAGCAACAGCACGACGGGCACCAGGAAGGCCAGCACGCGGGCGATCAGCGTCGCCAGCCAGAACGGGAAGGTCCGGTAGAGGAAGGTCTTGCCCGTCGCATAGTAGCGCGTGGCGTCCGCGCTGAGACGGAACTCGCCTTCGCGCGCCGACGGGAATTCGCCCTGCTTGCGGTACAGCCCCGGCCGTCCATGCACCTCGCGCGCCGCCTCCAGCAGCAGGTCCGAGAGCGCCGGATGCAGCGTTTCGCGCGCCACCAGCTGCACCGTCGGGCCGACCAGGTAAACATCGTCCGGCGGCAGGTCGTTGCCGAGGTCGAGGCTGCCGCGCGGCAGGTGCAGCTTGTTCAGCGTGTGCATGCGCCGCACGTAGGCATCCGACTGGACGAAGCTGAAGAGTTGCACGCCGCCGTCGCGCATCATCTTGCGGATCACCGTGCGGTCGGTCGAGTCGCCCATCAGGAAGACGACGTCGGCCTTATCCTCGGCCAGCGCCTGTGCCGGGTCGGTGAAATCGGTGGCGTCGATCACCGTGCCGTCGCCGGGCGCGATGCCATTGAGCTTGAGCAGCGCCAGCGCGAGGTCGTGGGTGCCGCTGCCGGCCGGACCGATGTTGATGCGCCGCCCCTTGAAAGCGGACAGCAGTTCGCGCTTTTCGCCGCGGTAGAAGATCGTCAGCGGCTGGTAGGCCACCGCGCCCAGCGACTGAAGCCGGTCGTAGGGTTTGTCGCCCGCCGCGCCGCCGAGGACGAAGCCGACATCGACATGCTGCTTGGGATCCGCCAGGCGCCTGAGGTTTTCCGTGGAGCCGTCCGAAGGCAGGATCTTCAGCGTAACGCCATCGCGTTCGAGGATCTTCTGGTAGCGCTCCGCCGCGCGCTCGAAGCTGCTGCCGGCCGGGCCGCCGCTGATCGTCAGCGTGCGCGGCGCGGCGGTGTTGAGGAAGAGGAAGGCGGCCAGCGCGACGGCGACGCCGACCAACACGATGGACCCGACCGAAACCACCAGGCCGCGCCCGAAGACATCGACGAGGCGGTTCCAGGCGCGAAGAAGGAGGATTTTCGGAGGAGTCATGGCATGCGGCGTGGCCGTGCATGAGGGATGCGGCCGATTCTACCGTTCGCCCGGCGCAATCGCCCTCGGTTTGCCGTGCCGTCGGCGCCGACTTTTGGCCGGTGAGTCCTGCGCTAGGGCTTGCATGCCCGAAACAGCGCGCCGATGGTGGTGGTCGAGGTCCGGTAACCGGTGAAGCCGACCTGCTCGATCGCGTCGAACCCGGCCGCACGCAGCAGGCATTCGATTTCCTCGACACCGAGGGTGCCGGAAACGCAGTCGGCCCACGACCCTCCAGTAGCGCAGCAGGCATCGCCGCCTGGTTCGCGCACCATGTCGGCGAACTGGAAGCGCCCCGAGCGGCGCAGTACCCGGTATACCTCGGTGAACACCGCGGCCTTGTCCCGTGCCAGGTTGATCGCGCCGTTGGAAATGACGACATCGGCCACGCCGTCGGCGAGCCCCAGTGTCGTCATGTCGGCTTCGCGGAACTCGACGTTGCCAAGTCCCGCCGCCATCGCGTTGGCAGTGGCCTTGGCGATCATTGCCGGTGTCGCATCGAAGCCATGCACCTTGCCTGTCGGGCCTGTCAGCAGTGCCGCCACGCAAGCGTCGGCGCCCGCCCCGCAGCCGAGGTCGACCACGGTTTCGCCGTACGCAATCGGCCCGCACTGGAAGGGGTTGCCGACAGCCGCGGCCGACTCCCAGACTACCGCCGGCAACCGTGCCAGCCATGCCTCGCCATAGCCGAGGTGCCGCGCGTTCTCCCGGCCCTTGCGCCAGCCGAAATCCTGGTCGGGCCGCAGCGCCAGCTCGGTGTAGAGCGTGCGAATCTGGTCCAGCGGATCCGGATCATTGCAGCAGGTGTTGTTTTCGCTCACGTGGGCTTCCTTGGGCAATGTGCAGCGGGTTCGATCAGGCAGCGACGAAGATCGCGCCGTAGTGATAGGGCGGCAGTTCGACGACCGCTTCAAGTTCGAAGCCGCGGGGCTCGACGATGTCCTTCACGGCGGCCGGCGCCATGCGCATCTCGCTTTTCGGGCCGCGTGGAAGGCCCAGCACGGGTGTTTGCTCGCGCGGGAGGGCATGCCAGTTCACCACGATGAAGCGGCCGCCAGGCCTGAGGATCGACGCCACCACAGCGGCCAGGCCCGCCGGGTCCGGAACGCCGTGGAAGGTGTTGGCGATCAGGATGCAGTCGGCCCGCGCCGTCACCAGATGGCCCAGATCCATGGCGTCGCCGCTGATCCAGGTGCAATTGTCGGCCCCGGCGCAGGCGGTCCGGGCCTGTTGCAGCAGGCCGGGATCGAGGTCGCAGCCGATGACGGCCCCGGTGGCGGCATCATGGGTTACCCGGCGCGCGATCGCCGCGGTGAAGTAGCCGTCGCCGCAGCACAGGTCGACAACCGTCATTCCGGCGTCGATCCCCAGCGCCGCAATGGTGGCATCCGGGTCCGGCCACAGCGCCTGCCACCAGTCGCGATCCGGCATCAGGGTGGCCGGGAACAGTTTTTCCGGAAGCGTCATCGCCCGCGTTCTCCGGGATCGGGAAAATCCTTGAGGCAGCAGCGTCCCGACGGATTGCTGGTTTCGCAGGAACACCGGCCGGCCCGGGTCTGCGCCACCACGTAATCCCGCGTCGCCGGATCGCGCAGGAAAGCATCCAGCGTCAGGCCGAAGCAGTGGCACAGCAGGCGATCGTCGGGCGCATTCATCCCCGCGCGCCCGCGTAGTCGCGAGCGGGGCAGGATCGAACCGTCGTCGCCGAAATAGGCCATGTCGCAAGCCGCATCGTCGCAGAAGAACCAGCGTGACGCAGTCGGCGTCCACGTCCACGGCGCGGCGATGTGATGGGCGATGGTGCGCGGCGATACCTCGGCACATTCCGCGCCACAGGTCGGACAGTGCAGCTTCCTCGGATGGTCGTTGCCAATGTCGGGGGTGGAACAACACTCAGCCATGTCTTGTCTTGCGTCGATTTGTTGTGTTGGATTATCCACGGATTGCCGTGTTGTCAGCGACCGAAGGAAGTCCCCGTGGGGCGGCGACTTTCGAACCATGCCCAATGGCCTGTCGATTTCACGAATGGTGATGTGTTCCGGGCATTGCGGCCGGATTCCGGCGTTCGCCGGAATGACGATTCCGATGCAGCGTTCGCAGTTCCGGGCGGGGCGGGGCTGGGCGTGCCGCCATGATTCCCGTCAGGTCAGATCATTCCACCGAACGTGAATCTTGCGGGGTCAGTGCAGCACCACGCGGGGCGCATGCGCGGGGGAGGCGTCCTGCATGGCGACGCCGGTGCCGGAGTTCCAGGCTTCGAAGGCATCGATGGGCAGCGGGCGGCTGAACAGGTAGCCCTGGTAGGCATGGCAGCCCTGGTGGGCCAGCAACTCGCGTTGTGCTTCGGTTTCGACGCCCTCGGCGATGACGGCGAGGCCCATGCTGTCGGCCAGCGCGATCACGGTGCGCGCGATGGCGGCGTCATTGGCGTCGGTGAGGATGTCGCGCACGAAGCTCTGGTCGATTTTCAACTGGTCCAGCGGCAGGCGCTTGAGGTAGGAGAGCGAGGAATAGCCGGTGCCGAAGTCGTCGAGGGAAAAGGCGACGCCCTTCGCCTTCAGGCTCGTCATCTTGGCGATGATCTCGTCGACATCGTTGGCCAGCATGCTTTCCGTCAATTCCAGCTTGAGTCGCGCCGGATTCGCGCCGGTGTGCTCCAGCGCGGCGAGCACCTGGGCCACGAAGTCGTTGTGGTGAAACTGGCGGGCGCTGACGTTCACCGCGATCGTCAGATTCTCCATTCCCGGTCGTTCGGCCCAGGCCGCCAGCTGGGCGCAGGCGGTCTTCACCACCCAGCGCCCCAGCGTCACGATCAGGCCGCTGTCTTCCGCGACCGGAATGAACTCGGCGGGCGACACCAGGCCGCGCAGCGGATGCCGCCAGCGGATAAGGGCTTCGACCCCGGTAAGCTTTCCGGTTCCGTCGACCTGCGCCTGGTAGTAGAGCTGGAACTGGTTCTTGAGGAGCGCCTCGTTCAGGTCGGTTTCGATGGCGGCGCGCGCGGTGACCACGGCCTGCATTTCCGGGTCGAAGAAGCGCAGGGTATTGCGTCCCGCGGCTTTCGCCTGGTACATCGCCAGGTCGGCCCACTTCAGCAACTCGTCCATGGTGCAGCGTTGGCCGGCAAACAGCGTGATTCCGATGCTGGGCGTGTTGTGGTGATGCTTGCGGCCCAACTGGTAGTTCTTGTTCAGCGAATCGAGAATCTTTTCGCCGACGGCTTCGGTCTGGGTCGCGGCTTCTTCCGGGTTGGCGCTCAGGTCTTCGAGCATCACCACGAACTCGTCCCCGCCCAGGCGGGCCACGGTGTCGGTTTCGCGCACGCAGTTGCGCAGGCGTTCGGCGACCTGTTGCAGCAGCATGTCACCGGTATCGTGGCCGAGCGTATCGTTGAGCGTCTTGAAATTGTCCAGGTCGATGAACAGCAGCGCGCCATGCCGCGCGCTGCGGGCGCTGGCGGCCATGGCCTGCTTCAGCCGGTCGAGCAGCAACCGCCGGTTGGGCAGGTTGGTCAGCGGGTCGAAGAATGCCAGTTCGTTGATTCGTTCCTCGGCCCGCTTGCGCTCGGTGATGTCGTAGTGCGAACCGATGTATTGGGTGACCTCGCCGGCATCGTTCCTGACTTCCGAAATGCTGAGCCATTTCGGATAGATTTCGCCATTCTTGCGCTGGCCCCAGATTTCGCCCTGCCAGCCGCCCGTCGCATTGATGGATTCCCACATCGCCCGGTAGAACTCCGGTCCGTGCCGGCCTGACTTCAGGATGCGCGGCGTCAGGCCCACGATGTCCTCCGGCTCGAAGCCCGTGAGCTCGGTGAATGCCCGGTTTACGCGCAGGATCACACCGCTGGCGTCGGTGATCATCATGCATTCCTGCGACTCGAAAGCGGCCGCGGCTATCCGCATGTCCTGCTCCGCGTTCTTTTGCTCCGTGGTGTCGCGGCCGGTACCGTGGTAGCCGACGAAGCGGTCGGTGTCGTCGAACAGCGGTTCGCCGTTGATGCTGTACCAGCGTTCCTCGCCGCTGGCATTGGCGATCGCATACTCGAAATTCCTGAACGGAAGATGCGCTTCCAGCGTCGCCTTGTGGGCGGCCCATTGTTCCGCCGTCAGCTTGATGTCGAGTTCCCAGCGCGTCTTGCCGACGGCGTCGACCTGGACCGTGAATCCATTTGCGAAGGCTTCGGAAAACTCGACGAACCGGAAGTGCTCGTCCTGTTGCCAGAACCAGTCCGACGACATCGTCGACAGGGCCCGGAAACGCGATTCGCTTTGCAGCAGCGCCTGTTCGCGCAGTTTCAGCTTCTCCATGAGGCTGTTGAAGCCGCCGATCAGTTCGCCGACTTCGTCCTGGCGGCTCACCGTCAGCGGCTGCACCAGATGGTCCGCCCGCGAGGAGGCGGCGAGGGTCTTGGCTGCTCGCACCAGGGGCGACAGGAGATTGCGCAACATCCATCCGACCAGCAGCGCCGCCAGCAGCGTGAGCACCCCGGTGGCTTTCAGCATCCGCTCCTGCATGCTGTAGATGGGTGCGAACGCCGCCGCGGTCGGCAGCGAGACGAGGAGGTCCCAGTTCGCGATGGGGACATGCTTGGCCGACATCAGCACTTCCTCGCCACTGGCGTTGGTGAGCAGGGTCGAGCCCTCGAAACCCCGGAACAGGCGGTCCAATACCGGATTGGCACCGGGCGGAGGGAGCGCTTCCATGATGCGGGACTTGTCGGTGGCGGAGACGATTTGCCGCTGCCCGGCCGTCACCAGGAGATAGCCGTCACCGCCGCCGTAGGTGTGTACGGCGAGTCCGTCAAGGAAATTGGGCGCGCCCAGGTTGACCACGCCGCCGATGGCGCCAACCACGCTGCCGCGGGCATTCCTGATAGGCGTGGCGATCACGAAGACCGGAGCTCCCAGCTTGGCGCCCATCACCGGCGTGCCTATCGTCGTCCGTTCGTCTTTCAGGGCGCCGATCAGGTAGTCGCGCGACTGGTAGTTGGCGCCGACGCGGCCGATCGCGTTCGGGACCTCGGCAAGCGCCGTACCCTTGGCGTCGAAGATCAGCAGGCCGCCGTTGAAGTACGAATGCAGCGAGTTCTGCATTTCGAGGAAGCGCTGCAGCGACTTCCGGTCGCCGACGTCAGCGGCGGCGAGCTCCCTTGCGGCCACTTCGATTGCATTCACGCGCTCGGCAAACGACGCATGGAGTTCGGCGGCGAGCAGCGAGGCGGTGGAGAATTGCTGTTCGCCGAGGAGTTTCTGCATGTCCTCGCGCAGCGTCCGGCTGGCGTAGTAGGCCAGGGACCAGATGCCCAGCAGGAAAATGGCCAGCATGACCAGGGTCACGCGGACCTGGAGCGAGCGCCACGGAAGACTGCTCATTTGATCTGCATTCCGCTACCGGATCCTGTGCTCGGGAGAGAGACCGGACTTCACCGGGCGGCCCGGCAGCGTTCCAGTCGGCGGGTGGCTACACCCTTGTTCCATGCCGATCAAGCTCTTGATCGAAGTCCACCCTGCCGGAGGTAATTTTCGCAACGAATCAAATGTTGATGCATCAGTGAATTCCGCGGCAAACTGCGGAACCTACGTAGTCCGGATCCCGCTCGGCCGGCGCGTTGCCCGCGTGCTACGATGCCGCGCCCGCCATGTCCGATCTCGAACGCATCTTCGCCCCCGAGGGGCCGCTCGCCGCCGCCGTGCCCGCATTTCGCCCGCGTCCGCAGCAGGTCGAGATGGCGCAGCGCATCGCGGCCGCGATTGCCGGCAACCTGGCGCTGGTCGCGGAAGCCGGCACCGGCACCGGCAAGACCTTCGCCTACCTGGTGCCGGCGCTGCTCTCGGGCGGCAAGGTGATCGTCTCCACCGGCACCAAGACGCTGCAGGACCAGCTTTTCAATCGCGACCTGCCGACGGTACGCGACGCGCTCAAGGTCGGCGCCAGCATCGCGCTGCTCAAGGGCCGCGCCAACTACGTCTGCCCCTACCACCTCGAACGTGCGCTGTCTGCCGGGCGCCTGGCCTCGCGCGAGGAGGCGGCGCAATTGCGGCGCATCGCGCGCTTCGCCGAGCGCACGAAAACCGGCGACAAGGCCGAATGCATCGACGTCCCGGAGGATTCCGGAGCCTGGGCGCTGGCGACCTCGACGCGCGAAAACTGCCTGGGCCAGGAATGCCCCAACGTCAAGGATTGCTTCGTCCTCGCGGCGCGCCAGGACGCGCTGACGGCGGACGTGGTGGTGGTCAACCACCACCTGTTCTTCGCCGACGTGATGTTGAAGGACGAGGGCATGGGCGAACTGCTGCCGGCCTGCAACACGGTGATCTTCGACGAGGCCCACCAGTTGCCCGAGGTGGCCGGCCTGTTCTTCGGCGAAAGCCTGTCGACCACGCAGTTGCTCGAACTGGCGCGCGATGCGAAGAATGAGGGCATCGTCGCAGCCCGAGACTACGCGCCCCTGCAGGATGCGGCGCAGGCGCTGGACAAGGCGACGCGCGACCTGCGTCTCGCGGTGAAGGGCGAGAACCTGCGCCTGCCGGCGGCGCGGTTGGCAGGCGAGGCCGACTTCGCCGCCGCCCTGCAGGAATTGGCCGCTGCCGTGGCCGAACTCGGCCGCCACCTCGACACCCAGGCCGAGCGCGGCGAGGGGCTGGCCAACTGCCTGCGGCGCACTCAGGAGTTGGCGGCGGCGCTGAAGCGCTGGCGCGGCGGCAGCGCCGACCCCGAGGTGGCTGGCGGTGACGATGTGGTCAAGTGGGTCGAGGTCTATTCGCAGGCCATGTCCCTCAACCTGACGCCGCTCGACATTGCGCCCATCTTCCAGCGCCAGATGGAAGGCCATCCGCGCGCCTGGATCTTCGCTTCCGCCACGCTCGCCGTCGGTACGAACTTTTCGCACTACTGCGGCGAACTGGGCCTGGCCGCGGCCGACACGGCGATCTGGGGCAGTCCCTTCGACTACGAAAAGAATGCACTGCTGTATGCCCCGCCCGACATGCCCGATCCGAACAGCCCGCTTTACCAGGAGGCGGTGGCGGAAGCCGCCTGGCCGGCGATTCGCGCCTCGGGCGGACGCGCCTTCGTGCTGTGCACCTCCCTGCGCGCAATGCGCCGCATTCGCGAACTGCTGCAGGAAAAGCTCGCCGCCGAAGGGCTCGACCTGCCACTCCTGATGCAGGGCGAGGGTTCGCGCACGGAACTGCTGGAGCGCTTCCGTTACCTGGGCAACGCGATTCTGGTCGCCAGCCAGAGCTTCTGGGAAGGTGTCGACGTGCGCGGCGAGGCGCTGTCGCTGGTGGTGATCGACAAGCTGCCCTTTGCGCCGCCCGACGACCCGGTGCTCTCGGCGCGCATCGACAAGTTGCGCGCGGCGGGGCGCAATCCCTTCATGGAGTACCAGTTGCCGCGCGCGGTGATCAGCATGAAGCAGGGCTCGGGCCGGCTGATCCGCGACGAAGCCGACCGCGGCGTGCTGATGATCTGCGACCCGCGCCTGATCGGCAAACCCTACGGCAAGGCGATCTGGCGTTCCCTGCCGCCGATGCGGCGCACGCGGGTCATTGCCGACGTGGAAGCCTTTTTCGCGCTGCCGGTAGAATCGGCGCATGACTAGCCATTCGAGCATTGCCCTCGCCGACCGCCTCAATGCTGATTGCCATTGCGTTTCGCTCGACAGCGCGCGGCTGGAATCCGAGCTGGAAAAGGTCAGCCCCGGTTTCCACGACGAAGTGATGGCGGGGCGGCCGCACCTGTTCTCTTCGTCGGTGGCCTTCGTCAGCGCCGAGCATGTCGGGCGCATGGCGCGTCTGGTGGCCGCCGTCGAGCGCGTGGTCGCGCTGCCGGCCTACGCTGCGCACGTGCTGGGCTGGGCGCCGGAATTGGCGCAACACCCGACGCCGGTTCGCGGCGTCTTCCTTGGTTACGACTTCCATCTCGGCCAATCCGGACCACAGTTGATCGAGATCAACACCAATGCTGGCGGCGGCCTGCTCAACGCCCTGCTGGCGCGCGCGCAGAAGGCCTGCTGCGACGACGTCGAGACCCTGCTGCCGGGCGATCTCGGCGGGGATACGCCGGAGCACCTGTTCCTCGAAATGTTCCGTGCCGAGTGGCGCGCGTTTGCCGACCGGGCAGGCAACTGTGCCGCGCTGGGCACGGTGGCCATCGTCGACGCGGCACCGCGCAGCCAATACCTCTTTCCGGAATTCGTTCTCTTCCAGCGCCTGTTCGAGCAGTCCGGAATTCGCGCCGTGATCTGCGATCCGGCCGAACTGGCGTTTCGCGACGGCGCCCTGTGGTACGACGGCCTGCGCATCGACCTGGTCTACAACCGGCTGACCGATTTCGCGCTGGGGGAGCCGGCCAACGCGGCCCTGCGCGCGGCGTACCTGGCGGATGCGGTGGCGCTGACACCGCATCCGCGTGCACATGCGTTGTATGCCGACAAGCGCAACCTGGTCGCGCTGTGCGACGACTCCCTGCTGGCAAGCTGGGGCGTCGATGCCGAAACCCGCGCCATACTTTCGGCAAAGATTCCACGCACCGAACTCGTCCTGCCGCACAAGGCCGACGACCTCTGGGCGCGGCGCAAGGCGCTCTTTTTCAAGCCCGCGGCGGGTTACGGTTCGAAGGCGGCCTACCGCGGCGACAAGATCACCAGGCGCGTGTTCGAGGAAGTGCTGGCCGGCAACTACATCGCCCAGGCACTGGTGCCGCCGTCCTCGCGCACCCTGAAGCTGGGCGAGGCGCCGGTGGAACTCAAGCTCGACTTGCGCAACTACGTCTACAACGGGCATGTGCAGTTGATCGCGGCGCGCTTGTGGCAGGGCCAGACGACCAACTTCCGCACCCCGGGCGGCGGCTTCGCGCCGGTCTTGACGGTGCCTTCGACTCGGGATGCAGGATGAAGGTATTCGGACTCGCCGGCTATTCCGGCTCGGGCAAGACCACCCTGCTCGAAGAACTGATTCCACGCCTGACGGCGGCCGGGCTGCGCGTATCGCTGATCAAGCATGCCCACCACCGCTTCGACATCGACCATCCGGGCAAGGATTCCTATCGCCTGCGCGAGGCCGGCTGTTCCGAGGTGCTGCTGATTTCCGACCAGCGCTGGGTGCTGATGCACGAACTGCGCGGCGAAGCGGAGCCATCGCTGGACGAGCAGATCGCGCGATTCTCGGAATGCGACCTGGTATTGGTGGAAGGCTTCAAGCAGACGCCGATCCCGAAGCTGGAAGTGCATCGGCCCTCGGTCGGCAAGCCGCTGATCGCCGGCACCGGGGTGGAGACCATCGTCGCCATCGCCACCGACGAGCCGGCCGCACTGGCGGGGCAGACGTCGCTGCCGATACTGGAACTCAACGACCGCGACGCAATCGCGGATTTCATTCTTCGCCACATGGGATTTCGAGATGCTTGAATTCGAAGATGCACTCGGGCGCCTGCTGGCAGGCGCCCATTCGGTCGGTGAGACCGAGTCGGTGCCGACCCAGGCAGCCGCCGGGCGCGTGCTTGCCACCGGCCTGCAGTCCTCCATCGACGTGCCGCCGCTGGACAACACCTCGATGGACGGTTACGCCCTGCGTTGCGCCGACGTGCCGGCCAGCGGTGCGAAGCTTGCCGTCGCACAGCGCATTCCGGCCGGCAGCGTAGGCCACACGCTGGCGCCCGGAACGGCGGCGCGCATTTTCACCGGCGCGCCGGTGCCGGCCGGGGCCGACGCGGTGGTGATGCAGGAACTCTGCGCGGTGGACGGCGATACCCTCACTGTGAACCACGTGCCGCATGTCGGCGAATGGATACGGCGGCGCGGCGAGGACATCGCCGCAGGCAATGAAGTGCTGGCGCCCGGCACCCGGCTGACTGCGGCCCATGTCGGAGTCGCCGCCTCGGTCGGTGCGGCGCAGCTCACGGTGTATCGCCGCCTGCGCGTCGCGCTGTTCTCCACCGGCGACGAACTGGCAATGCCCGGCGAGCCGCTCAAGCCCGGCGGCATCTATAACTCGAATCGCTACACGCTGCGCGCCCTGCTCGAAGGGCTTGGCTGCGTGGTCGACGACATGGGCATCGTGCCCGACACGCGCGACGCGACGCGCGCCGCCCTGCGCAACGCTGCGGCGGGCAATGACCTGATCCTCACCAGCGGCGGTGTTTCGGTCGGCGAGGAAGACCATGTGAAACCTGCGGTCGAGGCCGAGGGTTCGCTCGACCTCTGGAAGATATCCATCAAGCCGGGCAAGCCGCTGGCCTTCGGTAGCGTGCGGCGGTCGGCAGGCAAGGGCGCGGCCGCCTTCATCGGCTTGCCGGGCAACCCGGTGTCGGGCTTCGTCACCTTCCTCGTGCTGGTGCGGCCATTCATCCTCAAGTCGCAGGGCGCGACCGAACTGCGGCCGCGCGCGCGCGGCCTGCAGGCGGATTTTGATTGCAAGGGCGATCCGCGCCGCGAATTCCTGCGGGCGCGGATCAATGACACCGGGGGGCTGGACCTGTTTCCCAACCAGAGTTCCGGAGTGCTGACCTCCTGCACCTGGGCAGACGGCCTGATCGACAATCTGCCGCGCCATGCGATCGTGTCGGGCGACACGGTGCGCTTCCTGCCCTTTTCCGAACTGCTATAGTCAAACGATGACAGTCAAAGTGCTTTTCTTTGCCGGATTGCGCGAGGCGCTGGGCACCGGCTCCGAATCGCTGGCCTTGCCCGGCGGCGTTGCGACGGTGGGTGGCCTGCGTGACCTGCTGGCCGCGCGCGGCGAGCCCTGGTCGGCCCTGGCGACGACGAAGAACCTGCGCGTGGCGCTGAACCAGCAGATGGTCGGCCTCGACGCCCCGCTCAAGGGCGGCGACGAAGTGGCATTTTTTCCGCCGGTGACGGGGGGCTGACATGACGGTCAGCGTGCAGGAAGCCGACTTCGACGCCGGTGCCGAAATTGCCGTGCTGTCTGCCGGGCGCGACGACGTTGGCGCGGTGGCGAGCTTCGTCGGCCTGGTGCGCGCGGACAAGGCCGCCGGCGCCAGTGCGGGCACGGATGCGGTGCAGGCAATGACCCTTGAGCATTACCCGGGCATGACCGAAAAGGCACTGCAGGAGATCGTCACCGAGGCGCGGGGTCGCTGGGAGCTGCTGGGCGTGCGAGTGATCCATCGCGTCGGGCGCCTGCTGCCGGGCGAGCGCATCGTCTTCGTCGCCGTCGCCTCGTCGCATCGCGGCGATGCCTTTGCCGCCTGCGAGTTCATCATGGATTACCTGAAGACGCGCGCGCCCTTCTGGAAAAAGGAAGAAACCCCGGCCGGCGGGCGCTGGGTCGACGCCCGCGAAAGCGACGACAGCGCCGCCGGGCGCTGGGCAACAGACTGATCCGGATACCGTCCGCGCCATAAAAAAAGGCTGGCCGCTTGCGCGACCAGCCTTCGGGAGGCTCCTCCTCCGTGAAACTTACTTGCGCTTGGCGGCCGTCTTCTTGACTGCGTCGCCGACGCTGCTCATCGCGGCGGTGGACGCCTTGCTGATTTGCTCGAAAGCCTGGTTGGCGGTGGCGATCGCCTGCTGGAAGGATTCCATCATGTTCGGCGTCTGGCCGGGCAGGCTCTTCATGAAGGTCTGCAGCGACTCGGTCATGTCCTGGCTGCCGGAGGCGAGCTGCTCGGTGACGAGGCGGGAGAACTCGGCACGGGCCGAGTTGCCGATCTCGGCGATCTGCTGGGCGGCGGCGACCATGCGTTGCGTGGTTTCCTGAGCGTACTGGGTGCGCAGTTGCATCATCGATTGCGGGTCGCGGGCGGTGGATTGCGCCTTGGCGTTCTCGACGCCGGACTGGAACATTTCCTTGGCCAGCTCGGTTTGCAGGGCCATGATGCGCTGCGAGTTCTCGATCGAAAGCTGGGCCATGCGCATGGCGGCTTCCATGTTCTTGCGGTGCAATTCGCTGAATTGTTCGACTTTGCCTGCCATGATGCTCTCCTGTGATTGGATTAAAAGAATTAATGTAACACCAATGGCTTACAGGACTCTGACCTGCGTCAATGCCCATCCATTTTGTATCCGGCGTTGTTTTTGCACCCGCGGTATCGGATACTCGGCATATTCACTTCAGGCGGCAAAGGATCGAACATGAAGATTCTCGGCATGGTTCTGGTGCTTCTCGTGGCGCTCGAACACCTGTATTTCCTATACCTCGAAATGTTCCTGTGGACCAAGCCCAAGGGACTCAAGATCTTCGGCAACACGGCGCAGAAGGCCGAGGACTCGAAGGTGCTGGCGGCCAACCAGGGTCTCTACAACGGCTTTCTCGCCGCCGGCCTGATCTGGGGCCTGGCCTATCCGGGAGCGGCAGGACAGCACATCCAGATGTTCTTCCTTGCTTGCGTGATCGTTGCCGGAATCTATGGCGGCATGACGGTCAAGCCGCGCATCATGTACTTGCAGGCCGGGCCGGCGGTGTTGGCGCTGGTGGCATTGCTGCTGGCCTAGCCGGAACGCGCCGGGCGCGTCCCGGCAGCGGAAGGAAGTGGGTGCCGCCAAGGATTGAAATCGGCCGCGCAATCCCCATGTTCTGCGCAATGACATCCTTTCGGGGCTACCGCCATGCGCATCGACAAACTCACCACCCGCTTCCAGCAGGCCCTTTCCGACGCCCAAAGCCTGGCCGTCGGTAACGACCAGCAGTTCATCGAGCCGCAGCATTTGCTGCTGGCGTTGCTCAACCAGGAGGACGGCTCTACCGCCTCGCTGCTGCAACGCGCCGGCGCCAATGTCGGCGGGCTCAAGGTGCAACTGGCGAAAACCATCGAACGCCTGCCCAAGGTCGAAGGCCATGGCGGCGACGTCAGCGTCGGTCGCGACCTGACCAATCTGCTCAACGTCACCGACAAGGAAGCGCAGAAGGCCGGCGACCAGTTCATCGCGTCCGAGATGTTCCTGCTCGCCTTGACTCAGGATAAAGGCGAATGTGGTCGTCTGCTGAAGGAAGCCGGCTTGAATCGCAAGGCGCTGGAGGATGCGATCAAGGCCGTGCGCGGCGGCGAGAACGTCGGCTCGCAGGACGCCGAAGGCCAGCGCGAAGCCTTGAACAAGTACTGCCTCGACCTCACCGAGCGCGCCCGCCAGGGCAAGCTCGACCCGGTGATCGGCCGCGACGACGAGATCCGTCGTTCCATCCAGATCCTGCAACGCCGCACCAAGAACAACCCGGTGCTGATCGGCGAGCCCGGCGTCGGCAAGACCGCGATCGTCGAAGGCCTGGCGCAGCGCATCGTCAATGGCGAGGTGCCCGAGACCCTCAAGGACAAGCGCGTGCTGGTGCTCGACATGGCGGGCCTGCTGGCCGGCGCCAAGTATCGCGGCGAATTTGAGGAGCGCCTCAAGGCGGTGCTCAAGGAAGTGGCGCAGGACCAGGGGCGCATCA
This sequence comes from Sulfuritalea sp., assembly GCA_044359585.1. Taxonomy (GTDB): domain Bacteria; phylum Pseudomonadota; class Gammaproteobacteria; order Burkholderiales; family Rhodocyclaceae; genus Sulfuritalea. Next base: position 125,814 of record JBIKLV010000002.1, read on the forward strand.
TCCTCTTCATCGACGAGATGCACACCATGGTCGGCGCCGGCAAGGCCGAAGGCGCCATCGACGCCGGCAACATGCTCAAGCCGGCGCTGGCGCGCGGCGAACTGCACTGCGTCGGCGCCACCACGCTCGACGAATACCGCAAGTACATCGAGAAGGATGCGGCCCTCGAACGGCGCTTCCAGAAGGTGCAGGTCGACGAGCCGAGTGTCGAGGCGACCATCGCGATACTCCGCGGCCTGCGCGAGAAGTACGAACTGCACCACGGTGTGGACATCACCGACCCGGCGCTGGTCGCCGCGGCCGAGTTGAGCCACCGCTACATCACCGACCGCTTCCTGCCGGACAAGGCCATCGACCTGATCGACGAGGCGGCGGCGAAGATCAAGATGGAAATCGACTCCAAGCCGGAAGTCATGGACAAGCTTGACCGCCGCCTGATCCAGTTGAAGATCGAGAGCGAAGCGGTGAAGAAGGAAAAGGACGAAGCCTCGCAGCGGCGCCTGCTGTTGATCAAGGACGAAATCGACAAGCTGGAACGCGAACTGGCCAACCTCGACGAGATCTGGCGCGCCGAAAAGGCCCAGGTACAGGGCTCGGCGCACATCAAGGAAGAGATCGACAAGATTCGCGTCCAGATGGCCGAACTGCAGCGCAAGGGCGCCTTCGACAAACTCGCCGAATTGCAGTACGGCACCTTGCCCAAGCTCGAAGCGCAGCTCAAGGCGGCCGACTCGGCCAGCGAAAAAGTCGGCGCTGGCGGTACGGCGAAGAACCGCCTGCTGCGCACCCAGGTCGGCACCGAGGAGATCGCCGAGGTCGTCTCGCGCGCCACCGGCATCCCGGTCAGCAAGATGATGCAGGGCGAGCGCGAAAAGCTGCTGAAGATGGAAGACAAGCTGCACAGCCGCGTCGTCGGCCAGGACGAAGCCGTGCGTCTGGTGTCCGACGCCATCCGCCGTTCGCGCGCCGGGCTGTCGGAGGAAAGCCGGCCGTATGGGTCGTTCCTGTTCCTCGGCCCCACCGGCGTGGGCAAGACCGAGCTGTGCAAGGCGCTGGCCGAATTCCTCTTCGACGCCGAAGACCACCTGATTCGCATCGACATGAGCGAGTTCATGGAGAAGCATTCCGTCGCCCGCCTGATCGGCGCACCGCCGGGCTATGTCGGCTACGAGGAGGGAGGCCACCTGACCGAACAGGTCCGACGCAAACCCTACTCGGTGATCCTTTTCGACGAAGTGGAGAAGGCGCACCCCGATGTGTTCAACGTGCTGCTGCAGGTGCTCGATGACGGCCGCATGACCGACGGCCAGGGCCGCACCGTGGACTTCAAGAACACCGTGATCGTGATGACCAGCAACCTCGGCAGCCAGATGATCCAGCAGATGTCCGGCTCGGATTACCAGGTGGTGAAGATGGCCGTGATGGGCGAGGTCAAGACGCACTTCCGCCCCGAGTTCGTGAACCGCATCGACGAGATCGTGGTGTTCCATGCCCTCGACGAAAAGAACATCGCCGGCATCGCCAAGATCCAGCTCAAGTATCTGGAAAAGCGCATGGCGAAACTCGACATGGCGCTGGACGTGTCCGATGCCGCGCTGGCCTTGCTGGCCGAGGCCGGCTTCGACCCGGTGTTCGGCGCGCGGCCATTGAAGCGTGCGATCCAGGAGCGCATCGAGAATCCGCTGTCACGGCTGATCCTCGACGGTACCCTGGGCCCGAAGGATCGCGTCAAGGTCGGGGTGACTAAGGGGCAGCTCAGCTTTACGAAGGCTTGAAAGCCGCGTGGCTCCGGCGTAGTATAACAACCGTTATAACTTCGCCGGAGCCCGCCATGCACATCCTCAAACTCACCCAGATCGGCAATTCCGTCGGCGTCATCCTGCCCAAGGAGGTGCTGGCCAATCTCAAGCTGGAAAAGGGAGAGTCGATTTTTCTGACCGAAACGCCGGAAGGCTATGTGGTCACGCCCTACGATCCGGCGCTGGAAGAACAGGTGACGGCGGGGCGTGAGTTCATGCGCGAGTTTCGTGACACCTTCCACGCGCTCGCCAAGTGAGCTGGCGCTGGGTTGATAAACAGGCGTTGCTGCTGTTGCACGGCGAAAGTGTCGCCGAGCACGGTGGTGCCGCAGGCATCCGCGATGCGGGATTGCTTGATTCCGCGCTGGCTCGCGCGCGGAACCTCGCGGCCTATGGTGATCCGGATGTCGCGGCTCTGGCGGCCGCCTATGGCTCCGGGATATCGCAGAATCACCCCTTCGTCGACGGCAACAAGCGCGCGGCCTTCCTCTCGATCGGCCTGTTCCTTGTCCTGAACGGCTATCGCCTGGTGGCGACGCAAGCCGAGGCGACGCTGGCCATGCTGTCGCTAGCCGCAGGCGACCTCAAGGAGGAGGAATTCGCCGCCTGGCTGCGCGGCCACCTCGAATCGCGCCAACGCAAAGCCTGATCAGCCCGTTTCGGCGGCCTGCCACGCCGCCACCCGCGGGTCCATGAAGCGCCGCCACAGCGGCGGTACCAAAGCCAGCAGCACCAGCGAGGCGTAGCCGGTCGGCAGTTGCGGCGCTTCGTCGTGGTGGCGCAGCACCTGGTAGCGGCGGGCGGCGAAGGCGTGATGGTCGGAATGACGTTGCAGGTTGAGCAGGGCGAGGTTGGACAGGTGGTGGCTATCGTTCCAAGAATGGCGCGGCGTAACGCGCTCGTAGCTGCCGTCGGGGCGCCGGCGGCGCAGCAGGCCATAGTGTTCGATGTAGTTCACCAGTTCCAGCAGCGTAATGGCGACCAGCGCCTGCAGCGCGAAGAAGGCCAGCCCGGCCCACCCCAGCCAGACCGTCATCGCCGCGGCGACCAGCAGCGTCAGTCCGTGCCACAGATACATCTCGTTGCGCCAGTGCCAGGCCGGCAGGCCGCGGGTCCGCAGGCGCGCGCCGGTCAGTTGCCAGGCGCGCACCGGATTCAGCAGCAGGGAGCGCAGCAGGAAGGCATAGGCCGATTGCCCCAGGCGCGCCGTCGAGGTGTCGCGCGGCGTGGCGACATCGACGTGGTGGCCATAAACGTGTTCGACCTTGAAGCCACCGTAGGCGACCAGCGCCAGCAGGATGCCGCCGGCATTGCGCTCCAGCGCCGTCGGCTTGTGGATCAGTTCGTGCGCATAGGTGATGCCGATCGCACCGCCGACGATGCCGACCGAAAGGCACAGGCCGACAGCGGCCAGCGGGTTCTGCGCCGCCAGCGCGACCGCGGTGGGCGCGGCCCACAGCAACATCAGCGCATGGGCCGGCAACGCAGCCAGCGGCAGCAGGCGATGTCTGGTCGTATCGGAAAGGACGGCATCGCTGCCGGGAGGCGGATTGCGCGTGTCGAGCCCGACCCAGGTGTCGATCAGCGGAAATGCCACGAACACCCAGAACGGCGTCAGCAGGTTCCACAGCCCCGGCATCCCGGTGAGGTCGCCAAGACCGAAGCCCAGCAGCGGCAGGCTGAGGAACTGCAGCAGGACGAGCCAGGCGACGCGGAGGTTGAAGGGGGTGCGCTCCATGCCGAGCAATGTAGCACCCGCATCGAACCCCTGTCGACCGCCGCCCTGCCGCAGGGTCTATCAACCGCCGCGCGGATTGCTGCGGCCCTGCTGCCCGCCCGAATGACGTCCGGTGTTCTGCTGCGTGTTGGTGGCCTGGGCTGCTTGTTGGCGGCCCGGCGCCTGCCAGTTCACGCGTTGTGCCTGAGCGGCCTGCGCATGTTCCTGGCGGTTGTCGCGACGCGTCTCGCGCAGATCCTGGCGATGCTCCTGGCGGTCCTGACGGAAGGCCACCCGGTTGTCGTGGCGCTGCTCGCCCCAGCTTCCGCGCTGCCCCTGGTTCCAGTAGCCGGCGTGCCGGTTGCGGCCGTCGTGGTTCTGGTAGGCGCGTGCATCCTGGCGGCGGTCGCGCAGGTCGTGGCGCAGTTCGGCCTGGTCGCGGCGGATCTCCTGCTTGTCCTGGCGAATTTCCATGCGTTCGCGGAACATGCCGACCACGTCACCGCGGGCCCTGGCGCGCTGGTAGTCGGCGCGGTCTTCGGCCAGTTCGCGGTAGTCGCCGCGCAGTTCGCGCCGATCCTGGCGAATCTCGCGGGTGTCCTGGCGCCACTCGCTGCGAGGCGTGTCGGCGAACGCCGGCGACGCGATTGCGCTCAGGGCCAGCATTGCGGTAGCAATCATGCTGAGTTGAAGTGTTCTGACTTTAATTCCGGCCGCTGCGCTTAACGTCGTTGAGGCCGACGCTAGCCTCCACTGAAACTTCGTTTTCATGAGGTTCTCCTCTGGTGTCCGGCCGGCGCACCCGCGCCGTCCATGGGCGCACCATAGGCGTGTCCGTTGAGCCGATCTGTCAGCAAGTGTCAGCAGATATTTCAGCCGTGGATTTCAGTTAGCATCGGCCGATGTCCCCCACTACCACTGTCCGCGCCGACGCTGCGGTGATTGCGCTGGTCGGCGTGGCCCACGCCACCTCGCACCTGTTTCACCTTTTGTTACCTCCGCTGTTTCCGCTGTTGATGCCGGACTTCGGTTTCGGCTACACCGAGGCGGGCTTCCTGATGACCGTATTCTTCGCCATTTCCGGCGTCGGCCAGGCCTTTGCCGGCATCCTCGTCGATCGCCATGGCGCGCGTCGCGTGCTGATGGCCGGCGTCAGCCTGCTGGCGGCTTCCGGCCTGGCGCTGGCGGCGGCGACCAACTACGCGATGCTGGTGCTGGCCGTGGCGCTGGCCGGCCTGGGCAACGCGGTGTTCCATCCGGCCGATTTTTCGCTGCTGAACAAGAAGGTGTCGCCGGCGCGCCTGGGCCACGCCTTTTCGGTGCACGGCCTGTCGGGCAACCTGGGCTGGGCGCTGGGCGCGGCGATTTCCGGCACCGCCCTGGCCTGGGCCGGCTGGCGCGGCGCGGGCGTTGCCGCCGCCATGGTGGCGCTGGCCTCGGTCATCGCCTTGCAGTTGGCGCGGCCGCTGCTTGACGACGACCGGCCAAGAGTCGGCGCTGGCGCTACGGCGCAGGGGCCGGTGTTCGGCTTCCTCGGCGTGCCGGCGATCTGGCTCGCCTTCGTTTTCTTCTTCCTGGTCACGGCGGCCTTCGGCGGCCTGCAGAGTTTTTCCGTGCCGGTGCTGGGCGGCATCTACGGCGTTTCCGCCGCGGTCGCCGTGGCGGCGCTCACCGGCTACCTGCTGGGATCGGCGGCGGGCATGGTGGTCGGCGGCTTCGTCGCGGTGAAGGTGCACGCCCACGATCGCGCCGTGGGCGGCGCGCTGATCGGTGCCGCCGTGTTCGCCGCGGTGCTGGCCAGCGGCCTGCCGCCGGCGTGGAGCGTGCTGCCGCTGATGGCGGGCATCGGCATCGGCGTCGGCCTCGCCGGGCCCTCGCGCGACATGCTGGTGCGCCGCGTCGCCACCGAATCGCTGCCCGGCGGCAAGGAATCGCCGGCCTTCGGCCGCGTCTATGGCTTCGTCTATTCCGGGCTCGACGTCGGCCTGGCACTCGGGCCGTTGGCCTTCGGCATGCTGCTCGACGCCGGCGGCCGCGACGGCGTCCTGCCCGGCGTCGCCGCGCTGCAGGTGCTGGCGGTACTGACGGTGCTGGCCATGGGGCGGCGGGTGGCGCGGCCGGGCTAACTAGATTTTCGTATCACGTCCCGTCCAGTAAGGTTCGCGCAGTTCGCGCTTGAGCGTCTTGCCGGCGGCGTTGCGCGGGAAGGCGGGGACGATGACGACTTCGTGTACGCGCTGGTAGCGCGCGGCGACGCGCTCGTTGATCCAGTCGCGCAGCTCGATCGCCGTCGCACCAGCGCCGACTCTTAAAACCACGGCAGCGAGCGGCGTTTCACCCCAGGTGTCGTGCGGCACGCCGAACACGGCGACCTCGGCGATGGCCGGGTGACGGCTGGCGATGTCCTCGATGTCGCGCGGGTAGACCTTGACGCCGCCGGAATCGATCATGTCCTTCTTGCGGTCGACCAGGTAGAGGTAGCCTTCCTCGTCGAGATGGCCGATATCGCCGCTGTAGATCCAGCCGTCGCGCAAGGTCTCGGCGGTGAGTTCCGGCTTGCGCCAGTAGCCCTGCATGACGAAGGGGCCGCGGCCGACGATTTCTCCCGGCAGGCCGGGCGGCAGGTCACGGCCGGCGTCATCGACGATGCGCACTTCGCTGAACGGCGGCGGGCAGCCGACCGAGCCGGACTTCCTGACGGCGTCGGTCTTGTCGAGGATGGTGACGAAGCCTTCGGTAAGTCCGTATAGCTCGTGGAAGCGGCCGGGCAGCAGGGCGTTCAGCTGGTCCTTGCGCGCCTGCGGCAGCGGCGCGCCAAGCGAGAGGATCATTTGCAGCGAGGCGAGCTGTCTCGGGTCGAAGGCCGGCGAGTCGAGCAGGGCAATGATTTGCGCCGGCACCACCATGATGTGCGTGACCTGTTCGGCAGCGATGGTGGCCAGCATCGCTGCGGCGTCGAACTGTCGGTGCAGGATGTAGGTGGCGCCGAGGTAAAAGGCCGGCATCAGGGTGACGAAGGCGCCGTTGAAAACGATGGCGCCGGTGTGCAGCACTACCGATTCCGACGTCATGCGCCAGGCAGCGCCCAGCAGCAGCGAGTACATGGCGCGCACGCGGTGGCTGTGCATGATGCCCTTGGGCAACCCGGTAGTGCCCGAGGTGTACATGATGTTGAACAGGTCATCGGCACACACGCCCGCATCGGGCGGCGGGCCGTCGGGCGCGGCGGCGGCCAGCGCCGCGTAGCTGCCCCAGGGCGGTAGCTCGGCATCGGTCAGCAGCACGCGCGGGGGGCTCAGCGTTGCCAGGCTGGGCAGTACTTCCTCGACCACCGGCAACATGCTGCGGCGGGTGACGAGGCAGATGGCACCGGCGTCGTTGATCAGGCTGGCGAGGCCGCTGCCGGTCAGCAGGGGCGACAGCGGCACCGCGACGGCGCCGATGCGGGCGCAGGCCCAGTAGAGGTCGAGCTGTTCCAGGCAATTGGGCAGCAACGAGGCGACGCGGTCGCCCTTGCCGACGCCGAGCGCGAGAAACATGTGGGCGACGCGGTCCACGCGCGCGTGGTACTGCCCAAAATTCAGGCGCTGGTCTTCGAACACCACCGCCGTGTCCTGCGGCCGGTAGCGGGGATGGTGTGCGAGCAGTGAGGAGAGTTCCATCGTGGGTTCTCGGTTCGCCGGGGTCGCGCCGGCCGTGCGCCGGGCGCTACTTGTGCTGCACCGACCAGACGCCGTCCCATGCGTCGGGCGGCGGTTCCTTGCCATAAACCTGGCAGCGTTCAAGGTAGATCTTCGAGGGGCCGTCTGCGGGATTGCCGGCCAGCGCCTCGCGGAAGCAGCGCTCCGCCGCGCCCCAGTCGCGCTGCCGATAGAGCGAGAGGCCGGCTCCGAAGGCGTCGAGCACTTCGGCGCGGTGCGGAAAGCTGTCTTCGGAATGGTGGCCGAGCGCCTCATAGATCGCCACCGGCGTGCTGCGGCCGCGGACGCGGATCAGGTCGATTTCGCGCGCGGCGGCGTGGTGGTTGACCTGGGCCCAGGTCGCTTCGCAGAGCAGGATCGAGGTGCCGTAGAACTTGTTGGCGCTTTCCAGGCGCTCGGCGAGGTTGACCCGGTCGCCGATCACGGTGTATTCCATGCGCTTGATCGAGCCGATGTTGCCGGCGACGACGTGGCCGGTGCTGATGCCGACGCCGATGCGGATCGATTCGCCACCGCGCGCGGCGCGGCGCCGGTTGAGCTGGTGCAGGCCCGTCATCATCTTGTTGCCGACCATCACGGCGTTGCTCGCATCGTCCTTGCTTTGCAGCACCGAGCCGAACACGGCCATGATCATGTCGCCGATGTACTTGTCGAGCACGCCGTTGTGGGCGAACACGATGTCCACCATGTCGGTGAAGTATTCGTTGAGCAGCGCTACGGTTTCCTTGGCGCCGAGGCGCTCGGAAATCGAGGTGAAGCCGCGAATGTCGGAAAACAGCACGCTGACGTCGCGCCCGGTGCCGCCCAGCACGGCTTCGCCGCTTTCCATGAGCTGGTCGACCACCGACTTGCTCATGTAGCGCGACATGGTGTTGCGCAGGCGCTTTTCGCGCGTGATGTCTTCCAGCATCAGCATGTAGCCGATGGATTCGTTGAGCGTGCTGTTGAGCTGCACCGTGACCATGTTTACCGAGATCGCCTGGCCGCCCTCGATCAGCAGGTCGGTGTCGACCGTGATGTCGGTCTGGCCCGAGACGCGGACCTTTTCCAGGCTGTTGGCGACCCAGGCGTTGCCGCCGACGAAGAGTTCTTCGAGCGTGTGGCCGATGAGTTCCGCGTCGCTGCGGCGCAGGATGCGGCGCGCGGCTTCGTTGGCCTTGCGCAGGATGCCGTCGGCGTCGAGCGTCAGCACGGCATTGTTCATGCTGTGCAGGATGGCCTCGTTGTAGTTGCGCTCGGTGCTGACCGCCTCGAACAGCTGGGCATTTTCGATGGCGATCGCGGCCTGGGCGGAGAAGGCGCGCAGTCGGCGCTCGTCGTCGTTGCCGAAGGCGCCGCCCTTGCGGTTGAGGATCTGCATCACGCCGACCTTGCGCTGGCCGCGGGCGATGATGGGCATGCACAGGATGGTTAGCGTGCGGTAGCCGGTCAGGCGATCGAATTCGGGATTGAAGCGCAGGTCGTTGTAGGCGTCGGCGATGTTGATTACCGCGCCGCTGGTGAAGCATTCGCCGGCGATGCCGTCGGTGGCGGGAAAGCGGATGGCGTTGCCCGCGATGCCGCCGGCAACGCGCGAGTGCAGTTCGTCGGTGGCGGGGTCGTAGAGGAACAGCGTGCCGCGGTCGGCGGAGAGCAGTTCGGTGGCGGCGGCCATGATCTTGGTCAGCAGCGGATCGAGGTGGATTTCGGAAACGAAGGAAATGCTGATCTCCATCAGCATCGCTTCTTCGCGCTGCTGGCGCTCGACCTTCTCGAACAGGCGGGCGTTTTCCAGCGCGGCCGAGGCCTGCAGCGACAGCCCTTCCAGAAGGTGCTGGTCGTCGAGGTCGAAGTCGCCGGTGTTCTTGTTCAGCACCTGGGTGACGCCGATCACCTCGCGCTTCTTGTTGCGGATCGGGACGCAGAGGATATTGCGCGTGCGGTAGCCGGTGTGCCGGTCTACGTCCTGGTTGAAGCGCGGGTCCTGATAGGCGTCGGCGATGATCTCCGCCTCGCCGCGGGTGAACACCGATCCGGCGACGCCGACATGGGAGGGGAAGCGAATCTCGCCGATGGCGTCGCCCTGCATCACCCGCGAGAACAGTTCGCCGGCGTCGGCGTCGTAGAGGAACAGCGAACTGCGGTCGGCGTTGAGCGCCTCGGTCACCACTTCCATCAGGCGCGGAAACAGCACGTCGAGCGAGAGGCTGTCCGAAACGCGGTTGGCGATGTCGGCGAGCGCGGTGGTGCGCCGCAGGAGTTCTGTGATGCGGTAGAAAAGTTCGGCCTTGCCCGCTTCGTCAAGGCCGTGCAGCAGGCGTTCGATATCCTCTTGATGCAGGCGGTGTTCGAGGATCTCGCGAATGGTTTCGAAGCCGATTTGCATGCGCGATCCGGGCGCAGGCCCGGTGGGCTGTGGATGCGGCCATTGTAACCACAATCACGTAGCGGCAATCCGCCGCCCGGCCTCAGCCGCCGAGTTCGGCGTGGCGCGGACAGGACAGCAGGTGGTCGTTCACCATGCCGGTCGCCTGCATGTGGGCGTACATCACGGTGGGCCCGATGAAGCGGAATCCGCGCCGCTTGAGTTCCTTCGACAGGGCTTCCGCTTCCGGCGTGACGGCGGGGATTCCGGACATGTCGCGCCAGCGGTTGATGCGCGGTCGGCCGTCGACGAAGGACCACAGCAACTGGTCGAGCGATCCGCCTTGTTCGTAAAGCTCCAGCGTGGCGCGGGCATTGCTGATGCTGGCGGCAATTTTCAGGCGGTTCCTGACGATGCCGGCATCGGCCATGAGGCGGGCAACGTCCTTTTCGCCGTAGCGCGCGATCTTGCGCGGGTCGAAGCCGTGATAGGCGTGCCGGTAGTTTTCGCGCTTCCTGAGGATGGTGATCCAGGACAGGCCGGCCTGCGCACCTTCGAGGATGAGGAATTCGAACAGCGTGCGCTCGTCATGGCAAGGCACGCCCCACTCGGTATCGTGGTAGGTCGTGTACAGCGGGTCGGTGCCGCACCATGGGCAGCGGGTCGGGGTCCTGGGCATGGCCTTCCTTGGTCGGTCGCGGCCGGGCGCGCCGCGCTGCTACGTAGTAACCGCAGTTTGCCGCGCAAAACACGGATAAACAAGGTGCAGCGCGTTTGGGAGCATAATCGTCCAGACCAACCGAGCTTTTCCCGACGTAATTTGCTGCGCGGCACGGCATGCATGGCGGCGCGGGAAGGGCCACCACCGGACTCCGAACGGCATGACTTCCAGGCCGCGATCATCGCCTCGGCATCTTTTCCTCGCGCCCGCCGGGCAAGTGTTGCCGCGCTGGCTGGAGGCCTTCCCGGGGGCGACCGTGTCGACGCCGGAGCAACTGCCGCGACCGCTGCAGGACGATACCCTGATCTGGCTGTACCTCGATTCCGCGGCGCCGGCATCGGCCCAGATCGCCGCGCTGCGCGCCAGGGTGGGCGATGTCGCGGTAATCGCGCTGGCGAGTGGCCCGCAAGACGACGAGGCACTTGCCCTGTTCTCGGCCGGAATTCGCGGCTACTGCAATGCCCACGCAACCGCCGCGAACTTGCGTCGCGTCGCGCGCGTGGTGCGCGACGGCGGACTCTGGATCGGTAGCGCACTGATGCAGCGCCTGCTGGTGGCGACTCAGGCCGCACTGGCGCGCCGGCCGGAAAATGCTCACGAGGTCGACGATGGCGCGGCGCGACTTGCGCTCCTCACCAGCCGCGAGCGCGAGGTTGCGGAAAGCATCGCGCAGGGCTGCAGCAACAAGGAAGCCGCCCGCCGGCTGGAGATCACCGAGCGCACCGTAAAGGCCCATGTCGGATCCATCCTGGCTAAGCTCCAGGCGCGCGACAGGTTGCACCTGGTCCTGCTGCTGAACGGCCATCGTTCGTCGCCCGTCGATCCGGCAGGTGACTCCGCGTTGAAGGCCGATGCGCTCCCCGGTCGTGCGCAGCTTCAGCCGGGAACCTGAACGGGTCACCCGTACCGTTCGCCCCCTCTGCATGAGCCGTTTCGCGGCACGATCCTTCACCCGGCTGCTGCCGGGTTGGCGCCGACGCAAGGCCTTGCTCTGGCTGCTGCCGGTGTTCGCCGTGTCGGCTGTCGCGGCCTACGATTTCGACCGCCTGCAGCAGTTGCTGGTCGCGCGCTTCGGTGCTGGCCAGGTACCGCTGCTGCAGGAATGGCGGCGGGTGCTTGCGGACGCGGCGGGGCCCAAGCTCAACGAACGGCAGAAGCTGACCCGCATCAATGATTTCTTCAATCGACGGGTCGAGTTTCTCGAGGACCAGGTGATCTGGGCGCAGAGCGACTACTGGGCCACGCCGCTGGAAACCATCGGCCAGGGGCGCGCCGACTGCGAGGACTACGCGATCATCAAATACTTCTCGCTGAAGGACGCCGGAGTTTCCCAGGAAAAGCTGCGCCTGGTCTACGTCAAGGCCAGGATCGATGGTCCCGGCGGTCCGCACCTGCAAGCGCATATGGTTCTTGCATACTACCCGACGCCCGATGCCGAGCCGCTGGTGCTGGACAACTTGGTCCCGGAGATCCGGACCGCATCGCAGCGCAAGGACCTGCATCCGGTGTTCAGCTTCAACAGCGAGGCGATCTGGAGCGGTGTCGCCGGCAACGCCACCAAGGGACGCGGCGGCACCGGCCAGCTTTCGCGCTGGCAGGACCTGCTCAACAGGGCGCGCAGCGAGGGCTTCGAATGAGCATGCATCATCCGGCAACTTTACGAAAAAGCTGGTCGGAGCGGCTCCTGATAGCCGAGCGAAGCGAGCTGAATAGAAGCCTCCCCGCGAGGGGAGGATGGGAGGGGCGGGCCTTTAATTCGCCTTTCGCGTGTTTCATCCTCTGCGCACGGATCTCGGTACAAGAAAGTTAGAAAAGGAATTCATCATGTCGATGTATCGCCAACTCTGGTTAGCCATTGTCCTCAGCATGCTGCTGGCGCTGGGTGGCAGCCTGTTCGCCACGCTGCTTTCCGCTCGTGCCTACCTCGAGCAGCAGCTCAGCATGAAGAATGCCGACAACGCTGCGGCGCTGGCCTTGTCGCTGAGCCAGCAGGAACCCGACCCGGTCACGCTCGAACTCACGGTGGCGGCGCTGTTCGACAGCGGCCACTACGAATTCATCCGCGTTCATGATCCGAGTGGCAGGATGCTGGTGGAGCGGGTGGCTACCGCAGGTGACGCCGGTGCCCCGGAATGGTTCGTGCGCCGCTTGCCGATTGCCGACGAGCCCGGCGTGGCGCGGATCACCAATGGGTGGAAGCAACTCGGAACGGTGTCGCTGCTGAGCCACAGCCAGTTTGCCTATCGCGCACTTTGGACCAGCACGAAGGAGATGGTCGTGGCACTGGTGCTGGCCAGCTTCATCGGCGGTTACCTCGGCAGCCTGATCCTGCGTCGCCTGCGGCGCCCATTGCAGGCGGTGATAGACCAGGCGGTGGCGATCACCAACCGGCGTTTTGTCACCATCCCGGAACCGAAGGTGCCCGAACTTCGCCAGCTCGCCAGCGCCATGAATGCGACCGTGCTGCGCCTCAAGTCGATGTTCGAGGAGGAAGCCGGACGGCTGGAGGCCGTGCGCCGCGAGGCCAACTTCGATCCGCTGACCGGGCTGGCGAATCGCGAGTTCTTCATTGCCCAGCTGCGCTCGTCGGTGGAGGGCGAGGATTCGACTGGCGGCACACTGTTCCTGATCCGCGTCGCCGACCTGATCGGCATCAACAAGCGGCTGGGCCGCGAAGCCACCGACGACCTGCTGCGGCGCGTGGCCGAGAAAGTCGGCGCTGGCGGCACGGCGCATGTCGATGCGCTGGCGGCGCGCATGAACGGCGCTGATTTCGCGCTGCTGTTGCCCGGGCGGCACGCCGGCCGCGAAGTCGCCGAGGTGCTGCTGCAGGCGTTGGTTGACACCATGGAAGCCTACGTCGATGGCGGTCCTTCGGCGTATATCGGCATGGGCGCCTTCCGGCAGGGGACCGGGCTGCGCCTGCTGCTGTCCCAGGTCGATGCGGCGCTGATCGCGGCGGAAGCCGATGGCGTGAATGCGGTGCGCGAAGCCGAGGTGGCGACCGACGACGAACTGCCGACCGATGGCGGCGAGTGGGGGCGCATCATCGAACAGGCGCTGGAACAGCACTGGCTGCGCCTGGTGTCCTTCCCGGTGGTCGATATGCAGGGCCGTTTGCTGCACCAGGAATGCCCGTTGCGCCTCAAGTTCGACGCTGACGGCGAGTGGCAGCCGGCTGGCAGTTTTCTGCCGATCGCGCAACGCATCGGCCTGGCGCCGCAACTCGATTTCGCCGCGCTGGAACTGGCGCTCGCTGCGCTTGAAGGGCAGGATGCGCCAACCGGACTGGCGATCAACCTTGCGGCCAGTTCGATTGCCGGGATGAATTTCCGGCGCAAGCTCGACGCGTTGCTCAATCGCCATCGCAAGGTGGCCAGCCGGCTCTGGGTCGAGGTGGCGGAGACCGGCGTGCTGAAGCACGTCGACGCCTTCCGCGAACTGTGTACCCTGCTCAGAAGCCACGGCTGCCGGGTCGGGGTGGAGCACTTCGGCCGCCAGTTCAGTCAGATCGGACAATTGCACGACCTTGGCCTCGAATACATCAAGGTCGATGCCAGCTTCATCCGGCACCTCGATACCAATCCCGGCAACCAGGCCTTTCTCAAGGGCGTCAGTTCCATCGCCCATTCGATCGGGACGCTGGTGATCGCCGAAGGGGTGGCGAAGGAAGCCGAGTTTGCGGCCTTGAGTACCCTGGGCTTCGACGGCGCGACCGGTCCCTGGGTGAAACTGGTCGACGCGCCGGCGTGACGCCCTAGTTCAGCACCAGCACGCCGCGCTTGAGGCCATGGTCCTCGGGGTGGGGCGAGAGCACGAAGCCGAGGCTGGCGACGAAGGCCAGCATGCGCGTGTTCTCGGAGAGGAAATCGCCGTGCATGTAGCGCAAGCCGCTGCTGCGCGCGGTGTCGATCAGGGTGCCCATCAGGCGCCGCGCGAGGCCCTTGCCTTGCCAGTCGTCGCCCACGACGATGGCGAATTCGCAGGACTCGCCGTCCGGACTGGTGGCGTAGCGCACCACCCCGATTTCCTTCTCGGCGCCTTTGTCGTCGACCGTGGCGACGTAGGCCATCTCGCGGTCGTAGTCGATCTGCGTCAGTCGCACCAGTTGTGCCTGTGACACCTCGCGGATGGTGTTCATGAAGCGCATGTAACGCGATTCGGCGGACAGCGCCTTGACGAACTCGTGTTCCATGCGGATGTCTTCGGGTCGGATCGGACGGATCGTGACCTGGGTGCCATCCTTGGCCTGGAAGCCGGTCTTCAGGTGCGAGGGATAGGGATGGATCGCCATGTGGTCATAACGGCCGGCGGTGATCGGCGTGTTCTCGATGGTGATCCGCGCATCAACCGCAACCGCGCCATGTTCGTCGACGATCAGCGGGTTGATGTCCATGTGGCTGATCCACGGTAGTTCGCAGACCATCGCCGAAACGCTGAGCAATACTGCTTCGATCGCCTCCATCTTGACCGGGGGCATGTTGCGGAACTTGCCGAGTCGGGCGGTGGTCCGCGTCGAAGCGAGCATGTCGGCCACCAGTACTGGATTGAGCGGTGGCAAGGCGACGGCGCGGTCGCTGTTGTAGGCCTCGACACTGGTGCCGCCGGGGCCGAAGACGATGGTGGGGCCAAAGATCTTGTCGCGCATCATGCCGACCATCAGTTCGCGGCCGTTGGGCTTCTGGATCATCGGTTCGATCGCGATGCCATTGATATGCGCATCCGGACGGACCTTCTTTACTTCGTCCATGATTTCCAGCCAGCCGTCGCGCACTGCGGCGAGGCTGTTCAGATTCAGGCGCACGCCGCCGGAATCGCTTTTGTGGGCGATCTCGGGTGAATCGACCTTCATCACCACCGGCAGTCCAAGCTCTTCGGCCAGCACCATCGCTTCGGAAGCGGAGCGGGCGACCACGGTTTGCGCGATGGGAATCCTGAAGGCGGACAGGATGGCCTTCGATTCCATTTCGCTGAGCACCTTGCGCCCTTCCATCAGCGCGGTCTCGATCACCAGGCGCGCCGATTCAAGGCGCGGCGGAGCCTGCTCGGAGATCGAACCCGGTGCCTGCATCAGCAATTGCCGGTTGCGGTAATAGTTGGAAATGTGCGAAAAAAGGTCGACCGCCGGCTCCGGCGTGCGGAATGTCGGAATGCCGGCACCCTGGAACAGCTTGCGCGCTTCGCTCACCTGTTCTTCGCCCATCCAGCAGGTCACCAGCGGCTTGTCGCTGTGCCGCGCGATCTCGATCACGGTACGCGCGGCCTGGGTCGGGTCGGTCATTGCTTGCGGGGTCAGGATGGCGAGCATGCCGTCGACGTTGTCGTCGTCGATGCAGGCCTGCAACGCCACGCCATAGCGCGCGGGATCGGCATCGCCGAGGATGTCGAGCGGATTGGACTTGGACCAGTTCGGCGGCATCAGTTCGTTCAGCTTGCTTTGCGTGGCCGCATTCAACTGGGCCAGCGGGATGTCGATGTCGGAGGCATGGTCGGCCGCCATGACGCCCGGCCCGCCGCCGTTGGTGATGATCGCCAGGCGTTTGCCGCGCGGGCGGAAATGCGAGAACAGCGCGGAGGCGGCCGCGTACATCTGGCCGACGTTGGCCAGGCGCACCACGCCGGCACGACGCAGGGCGGCGTCGAACACGTCATCGGCGCCGACCAGCGCGCCGGTGTGCGACAGCGCGGCCTTTTCGCCGGCCGGATGCTTGCCGACCTTGATCAGCAACACCGGCTTGCAGCGCGCCGCCGCGCGCAGCGCGCTCATGAAGCGCCGTGCGTTCTTGATGCCTTCGATATAGAGGAAGATGTTTTCGGTGCGCGGGTCGGAGACCATGTAGTCGAGCACTTCACCGAAGTCAATGTCGCTTTCGGCCCCGAGCGAGACGACGTTGGAAAAGCCGATCTTGTTCGGCAGCGCCCAGTCGAGGATCGCGGTGCACAGCGCGCCGGACTGCGAGATGAGGCCGATGGTGCCGGCGTGGGCGAAGCCATGGCCGAAGGTCAGGTTGAGCTGGCTGCCCGGGCGCATCATGCCCAGGCAGTTGGGGCCCAGCAGGCGCATGCCGTGGCGCCGGGCATTTTCCATCGTCGCGCGCTCCAGCGCCGCGCCGCGCGGGCCGGCCTCGGCGAAGCCGCCGGCGATCACGATGGCGTTTTTGCAGCCGGCGCGGCCGCAGGCATCGACGATTTCGGGCACCGTGGCGGCGCGGGTGCAGATCACTGCGATGTCGAGGCGTTGCGGAATGGTGTCGACCGAGGCATAGCTCTGCTGGCCGAATACGGTTTCGTGCCTGGGATTGACGAAGTACAGCTTGCCCTTGTAGCCGGCGTCAAGCATGTTGCGAACCAGGGTGACGCCAATCGAGTTCGGCGTTTCCGAGGCGCCGATGATGGCGATCGACTGGGGCTCGAAAAGGTTGTGCAGGTAGTGTCGTTCGTTGTGCATGGAAACGCTCCGCAGCGTCGGTAATTCCAATTCGCATTGCAACCGATACGTTGTCGACTGCGCCTTGCCGTGCTACTGCACTGTCTGCGGCCTGTCTTCGCGTCTCGCTTCCAATGCGAATCGGAAAGCGCTTTCAATCGGTTGGTGCGGTGCAGCATAACACCTTCCCGCCGCAAATATCCGAGGAAATCGCCTACAAATGCCGTGTCGCTTCGGACCTGCTGTGCTTGTGGTGTCCGTAATGCCGGTCGGCGCTGAGAATGTGGTTTATCAGCCAGCCTGACAGGAAGCGCTTGATGCGAAATCCGAGATAGACGCGATCTTCGCTGCCGCCGAGTATTTCTTTGCGCAATTCGTCGAAATACTCGAAAAAACGCCGATGCTGGCGCGTATGCAGGTCGAGGAACGGGTATTCCTCTTCCTTCATCATCCGTTCTTCGATATTGAAGTCGAGGGTGGCGGAGGACTCGATCTGCGCCAGCAGCGGTTTCGCCAGTTCCAGCGCGCCAACGCTGATCGCTCGCGCCAGTGCGTTCATGTCGGAGAGCAGCGCCTTGTGCGCCGTGTCCACGGTTTCCGGTCCCAAAGCGTAGTTTTCGTGCCACAGCGGCGGACTGTCGCCGCGCCCGGCGCCCGCAACCCGTGCCAGCGGGCTGCAGCGCTCCAGGTAAACGTGCGCGGCGGTATCGTTGGGAACCGTCGCGACATAGTCGACCAGGCGCTTCCTGGCATTGGCGTCGTCGTCGATATGGTAGTAGGCCAGCGCCTCTTCGAAGCGTTTCCAGGTCCGTCGCTTGGCCTCCGCGAGCGCCGGCGGATCGCCGTCGAAGACTTCATACACCGACTGGGCACCCTGCTTGCCGCGCACATGGGTGCGGTCGAGGAAGCGGATCGACCAGTCACCGGGCTGGTCCAGGCAGTAGAGCGTGTTTTCGCTGATCAGCAGCGAGACGCGGTATTCCTTGGTCAGGCGCTCCAGCCGGGCAGCGAGGTTTACCGCGTCGCCGATCACCGTGCCATCCATGCGCGCGGCGCCGCCGATGGTGCCCAGCATGACGATGCCGGTGTTGATGCCGATGCCGATCCTGATCGGGCGATAGCCGGCGCGCGCGCGGCCGTCGTTGTATTCGTCGAGCCGTTTCAGCATCGCCAGCCCGCAGCGCAGGGCCGCATCGGGCGAATCGGGAAACAGCGCCATGATGGCGTCGCCGACGTATTTGTCGATGAAACCGCCGTGGGCGGTGATCACCGGCTCCATCTGCACCAGGTAGGAGTTGAGGAAGTTGAAGTTTTCCTGCGGGCTCATCGTTTCCGAGAGCGAGGTGAAATTGCGGATGTCGGCGAAGAGGATGGTCATCTTGCGCTCGACCTGCTGGCCGAGTTCGACCTTGCGGATGTCCTCGATGCCCAGCAGGTTGAGGAACTGGCGCGGGACGAAGCGGCTGTAGGCCTCGGTGATCGTGCTCAGCCGCTCGCGCAGGGCGTCGGGATGGTCCTGTGCATTGCCAACTTGGGGTTTCAGCGTTGAGGGCATGCGGATTCGGGCACCGGCGGCGGTTCGACGTTTTGTTTCAACATAAAATGATACCCGACATGAGGAAGATATGAGTGATGCGCCTTCGCCCTGGATTCGACGCTTCCTGCCCCTGGTGGCGGCCGGCGGCACGGTGCTCGACCTCGCTTGCGGCCGCGGGCGTCACGCCCTGCTGCTGGCGGAGCGTGGCTTTCGCGTCGTGGCGGTCGATCGCGATGCCGCCGCGCTCGCGGAAATCGCCGCGAAGGCGCCGGCCGTCGATTCGGTGCAGGCCGACCTCGAAGGCGGCCCCTGGCCATTCGCCGGCCGGCGCTTCGACGCCATTGTGGTGGCGAACTACCTGCATCGACCCCGGCTGCCGCTGTTGATCGACTCATTGTCTTCGGGCGGCGTGCTGCTGTACGAAACCTTCATGGTCGGCAATGCGCGATTCGGCAAGCCTTCCAGTCCGCAATTCCTGTTGCGCCAAGACGAGTTGCTCGAGGTGGTGCGCGGCAACCTGAGCGTGGTGGCTTTCGAGCAGGGCGAGGTGGCGACGCCGCGTCCTGCCGTGGTGCAGCGCCTCTGCGCGGTCCGCGGCGAGCTCGCGCTGCTGCCAGCCTAGCCGCAGATCATCGCTGCCTGTCGCCATTCGTCGCCCGCAACGGGCTGTTCGTCGCAAGCCGCTGGCGGCGCGGACCGACTTGCCGGAAAGTGCAGCCATCCCGCCGTTGCGGGAATTTTCCAAGGAGAGAGTCATGGCCTGCCGTTCCCGATACATCGATGATCCGTCGCTTTCCGTCGCCGAGCGCGACGCCCGCCGCCAGGTCGGCATGCTGCGCGGCTTCTACCACCACCTCATGGTTTTCATCGTGGTCAATTGCGGGCTGGTCGCGATCAACCTGATCGCCTCGCCCGGGCGCTTGTGGTTCTACTGGCCGCTGCTGGGCTGGGGCATCTGGCTTGCGCTGCATGCCGCGGGTACCTTCGGCCGCGCGCGCTGGCTGGGTGCCGAATGGGAAGAACGCAAGCTGCGCGAACTGCTCGCCGCCAAGGGCGTGAAATAATCCTGCGATGCCTAGCCTTCTCGCCTCGCTGGTCGCCACCGTCCTCTTCAGCACGCTGATCGCGGGCTTCCTGTCCGCCCTCGGCTTCGGCGGCAGCTTCGCGATCAACCTGGTGTTCTCCCAGTGCATCGGCCTCAGCATTGCCCTGACGATGCTGGGCGTATTGCGGGCCACGCTGGCGCCCTTGCCGCGTGCCTTGGCAGTGGCCGTCGGCATCCTGGTCGGCGCGCTGGGCGGCGGCATGCTGGCGCGACTGCTGACCGGCGTCGGCGGTTCGAGCGATGGTGTGCATGAAGCCCAGTCGCTGCTGCTAGGCCTCGTCTTCGGCGGCATCGCTGCCGTATTCTTCTGGCTGCGCGAACGCAATGCCAACCTGCTCCGCGAATTGCAATTGCGCGAACTGGCGCGCCTTGAGGCTGAAAAGCAGAGCCTTGCCGCCCAGTTGCGGCTGCTCCAGGCCCAGATCGAACCGCATTTCCTGTTCAATTCACTGGCCAACGTGGCCGCCCTGATCGACGCCGATCCGGCGCGTGCCGGCCGCTTGCTCGACGCGCTGATCCGCTACCTGCGCTCCAGCCTGCAGCGCACCCGCGCCGAGGGCGGCTCTCTGGGCGACGAGGTGGGCCTGCTGCGGGCCTATCTCGATATCCTGAAGATACGCATGGGCGAGCGCCTCGACTACGCCTTCGAGATTCCGCCCGAGCTGCTTGGTCGCGATTTCCCGCCCATGCTGCTGCAGCCGCTGGTGGAAAACGCCATTCGCCACGGCCTCGAACCCAAACTCGGCGGCGGCTTCCTGCGGGTGGACGCCACGGTGGCGGACGGGCGCCTGCGGATTCGCGTCAGCGATGACGGCATCGGCATCGCCGAGGCGCCCGGCGAGGGGGTCGGCCTGTCCAACATCCGGGCGCGGCTGGCGGCGATCTATGGCCCGACGGCGCGGCTGGAGGTGACGTCGAAAGTCGGCGCTGGCGTCACGGCGACGCTCGACATTCCGCTGGAGTCCGCGCCATGAAAGCCGTGATCGCCGACGACGAGCCCTTGCTGGCGCAGCACTTGCGCACCCGCCTCGCCACCTTGTGGCCGGAACTGGACATCGCCGGCATCGCCGCCAACGGCATCGAGGCGCGCGACATGATCGAGGCCCTGCGTCCGGACCTGGCCTTTCTCGACATCCGCATGCCGGGCCTGTCCGGGCTGGAAGTGATACCCGCGCTGTCGCCGGCGGCCCGTGCCGCCTGCCGCGTGGTCTTCGTTACCGCCTACGACGAGTTCGCGGTGCAGGCCTTCGAGCGCGAAGCAGTCGATTACCTGTTGAAGCCGGTTGCCGACGATCGCCTCGCGCTTGCCGTCGAACGCCTGCGGCGGCAGGTCGCCGCGGCGCCGCAGGACGACCTGGTGCAGCGCCTGCAGGCGCTGCTGCCGAAGTCGGCCGGCCACCTGGAGTGGGTGCGCGCCTCGGTGGGTGCCGAGGTCAGGCTGGTGGCAGTGGACGAGATTTGCTACTTCCAGGCGGCCGACAAGTACACGGCGGTATTCACGCGCGATGCAGAATTGCTGATTCGCACGCCGATCAAGGAACTAGCCGAA
Source organism: Sulfuritalea sp. (assembly GCA_044359585.1). Taxonomy (GTDB): domain Bacteria; phylum Pseudomonadota; class Gammaproteobacteria; order Burkholderiales; family Rhodocyclaceae; genus Sulfuritalea. The sequence continues at coordinate 146,714 of JBIKLV010000002.1, forward strand.
CAGCTCGACCCGGAAAAATTCTGGCAGGTGCATCGCGGCACCTTGATCAATGTGCGCCAGGTGGTTTCCGCGCGCCACGATGCACTAGGACGGGTCAGCCTCAAGCTGCGCGACCGCACCGAAGCCGTCGCCGTCAGCCGCGGCTACGCCCACCTGTTTAGGCAGATGTAGCCAGGATTTGCGCGGCGAGTTCGTCGAGCGCGGCTGGGTCGAGGCGATCCGTTGCGTAGCGCGCGGCGTCGCCGAACGAGGCGTAGTTGTTCGCCTGCGAGCGCTGGTAGAGCGGGTCGTAGTGCTGGTCGAGGAGTTCCGCGACCAGCGTCGCGAAATCGCCGAGAGCGACCATGTCGCACCAGCGCCCCAGCGTCTCGTTGCTTTGCAATCCCTTGAGGTGGCCAAGGCGTTCCAGCAGCCAGGTCGGGTCGGCCACGGCATAGTCGTAATCGCGCAGCAGGAACTCGACGCGCGCCGCCAGCGGTGCTTCGATGCACAGGCCGGGCGCGCGGCGGATGGATTCGAGCAGCACGTCCGGCACCTGCAGGCGCCCGATCTTGCGGCTTTCGGCTTCGACGAATACCGGCAGCGAGGGGTCCAGCGCCGACAAGGCGGCCAGCAATTGCGATTCGAAGCCCTTCTGCGCCGGTTGCGGCTGCCATGGCAGGTTGCCCAGCACGGAACCCTTGTGCGCCGCCAGTTCCTCGAGGTGCAGGATTTGCGCGCCACGTGCCGCCAGCGCCTCCAGCAGGCGACTCTTGCCGCTGCCGGTGGCGCCGGTGACGACCCGAAACTGAAAGGTGGGCGGCAGCAGCGCCAGTTGCTCGACCACGTGCTGGCGCCAGCGCTTGTAGCCGCCCTGGAGCCGATGCGCGTCCCAGCCGATCTCGCGCAGGATGTGGGTGAAGGCACCGCTGCGCTGGCCGCCGCGCCAGCAATAGACCAGCGGCCGCCAGCTCTTCGGCTTGGCGAGCAGATGCTGTTCGATATGCCGCGCGATGTTCTTCGATACCAGCGCGGCGCCGAGCTTCTTCGCCTCGAACACCGATACCTGCTTGTACAGCGTGCCGACGCGGGCGCGCTCCTCGTCGTCCAGTACCGGCATGCTGATCGCGCCGGGCAGGCGATCCTCGGCGAATTCGGCCGGCGCACGGGCATCGATCACGGCGTCGAATTCGGCAAGCTGGCTTACTGTCGCGATGCCCTTGGGCAGTTTTTCATCCATGGAGGGTCGCGGGCCTCAGAGCAGCGGCTTCAGCGCGGTCCACACGTGGTCGAGGATCTTCGGTTGCGCGGCGGCGGTCGGATGCAGGCCGTCGGGCTGGAAGGCCTTCTGGTCCAGGGCGATCGGCTCAAGCAGGAAGGGCAGCAGGGCGATCTTCTCGCGCTGCGCCAGGTCGCGGAAGGCGGCGTCGAACTCCTGCGTGTATTGGGGGCCGTAATTGGGCGGCAGGCGCATGCCGACGAGGAGAACCCGGGCCTGCCGCTTCTTTGCCAGCGCCACCATCGCGGCGAGGTTCTCCTTCATCGCCGCCACCGGTAGGCCGCGCAGGCCATCGTTGGCGCCGAGTGCGAGAATCACCACGGCTGGCTTGAACTGCGCCAGCGCGGCATCAAGCCGGGCGCGGCCGCCGGCGGTGGTTTCGCCGCTGATGCTGGCATTGGTTACCGTCGCGGCGGAACCGCCGGCCTGCAGGCGCTGTCCGAGCAGGGCGGGCCAGCTCTGGCTGACCGCGATGCCGAAGCCGGCGGAAAGGCTGTCGCCGAAAACCAGAATGCGCTTTTCAACGGCGTGCGCAGGTAAGCTGCACGCCAGCAGGACCCACAGGAAAATCGGGCAGGAGGCTAGTTTCTTGAACATGATTGAAAATCGTCTGGCGACGGACACGGTGATCGAGGTGAGCGCACTGGGCAAGGTGGTGCCCAGCGGCGATGGCACGCTCACGATTCTGCACGAGATTTCGTTCGCGGTCAGGTCGGGCGAGGCGGTGGCCATCGTCGGTGCCTCGGGTTCCGGCAAGTCGACCCTGCTGGGCCTGATGGCCGGCCTCGACCAGCCGTCGTCCGGCAGCGTGCGCCTCGGCGGGGAGGATCTTGGCGGGCTCGACGAAGACGCCCGCGCCGAATTGCGCGGCCGCCTGCTGGGCTTCGTGTTCCAGTCCTTCCAACTGCTGCCGGCCCTCACCGCGCTGGAAAATACCATGCTGCCGCTGGAGCTTGCGGGCCGCGCCGACGCTCGCGCGACCGCCGAAGCCATGCTGGCGCGGGTCGGGCTTGGCGCGCGGCTCGGGCACTATCCGAAGCACCTGTCGGGCGGCGAGCAGCAGCGCGTGGCCCTGGCGCGCGCCTTTGCCATGCGGCCGCGGCTGCTGCTGGCCGACGAACCCACCGGCAACCTCGACGCCGCGACCGGCGAGCAGATCATCGCGTTGATGTTCGACATGAACGCGGAAGCCGGGACCACGCTGATTCTGGTCACCCACGACGAAGCCCTGGCGCAGCGTTGCGGGCGCACCCTGCGCCTTTCCAACGGGCGCCTGGAAACCTGATTCAGCGCGCGAGCACCTGCCGCGCGGCGTTCACGCCGCTGCGCACCGCGCCTTCGAGGGTCGCCGGATAGTCGCCGGCGACGTAGTCTCCGGCGAGCCACAGGCCGGGCAGGCCGCTGGCGGTGGCGGGGCGCGACAGGTTCGGCACGCAGGCGAAGGTGGCGCGCTTCTCGGTGATGGTCTGTACCTTCAGCGGCGCCGACAGGCCGGGTACCAGCCGGGCGATCTCGCGATGGATGCCGGCTTCCAGTTCTGCAGCTGGCAGGTCCAGGTGACGGCCGCGCGCGCTGATGACGGCGGCGATCAGGCCGTGCTGGCCGCACAGGGCACCGCGATCGAACAGCCATTGCGCAAGCCCGGCGTCGACCCCCAGCATCGGTTGCGGCAGGCGCGTCTCGGGCGGATAGCTGAAGTAGCTGGTGACGATGGGTTCCCAGTCGAAGTGATCCACCCGAGACGAAAGTTCGGGAACCAGTGCGGCGAGATGGTAGGGCGCGACGGCGACCACCACCTGGGTAAACGGCCCCGCATCGTCGATCCGCCAGGCGTCGCCCTCGCGCCGCAGCGCGGCGACGCGATGCCCCAGATGTACGCTGCCGCCGCGTTGCATGACGAAATCGGCCGCCGGTTGCGGAAACAGGCGCGTGAGATCGACCTGCGGCAGCAGCATGTCGCTGGCTTCTCGCGTGCCGGCCAGGCTGTCGCGCAGGACGTTGGCCAGGACCTGGGCCGAGGCGCGTTCGGCCGGCGTATTCAACGCAGCGATGCACAGCGGTTCCCACAAAAGTCGGCGCTGGCGCGACGGCGTTTTGCACGCGTCGAGCCAAGCGTTGACCGTGACGTCCGGTTCGACTCGGAATCGTCGCGTCTTCAAAGCCTGCATCAGTCGGATCGCGGCAAGCTTTTCGCGCCAGTCGAGCCCGCGCGCCAGCAGCAGGGCGAACGCGGTGTGCAGCGGCGCCGGCAGGTGCGGCGCGCTCATCAGGAATTCGCCGGGAAACTCGAAGCGCAATGGCGTGCGCCGCAGCAGGCGCTCGGGATCGGCGCCGACAACGCGCATCAGGCGCAGGGTTTCCGTATAGGCGCCGACCAAAATGTGCTGCCCGTTGTCCACCTCGAAGCCGTCGATGCGCGCCGCGCGGGCGCGGCCGCCGAGCACGCGCGAGGCTTCGAAGACAGTGACATTCCGCCCGGCGGCGGCAAGTTCCACGGCCGCGGCCATGCCGGCATAGCCGGCACCGATGACCGCAATTTTCTCCGCCGCCGGGCCGCCCCAAGGCGGAGCGCGTTTCACCCCGGAAGCCGCGATAGCGGCTGAACCATCGTCACCCCCTTTCTCGGAAAGGGGGCCGGGGGGAATGCTCATTTCGAGACCCAGGTTTTGCCCGCCAGCCACAGCTTGCGCAGCGGAGGCAACGATATGCGCTGGTGCAGTACGCGGAAGTCGTCGCGCACGATCTCGTCCAGCGTCGCCTGGTAGATCGCCGCCATGATCAGTCCGGCGCGCTGCGCCTTGCGGTCGGCGGAGGGAAGCTGGGCGAAGGCCTGCCGGTAGGTGGCGCGGGCGCGCTCGACCTGGAACTTCATTAGTTCGTGGAAGTTGTCGCCGTAGCGCGCGGCGACCAGGTCGGCTTCGGTGACGCCGAAGCGCGCCAGTTCGTCCTGCGGCAGGTAGACGCGTCCGCGCCGGGCATCCTCGCCGACGTCGCGGATGATGTTGGTGAGCTGGAAGGCCAGCCCAAGGTCGTGGGCGTATTTCAGGGTCTGGCGTTCGCGGTAGCCGAAGATCTCGGCGGCGAGCAGGCCGACCACGCTGGCGACGCGGTAGCAGTACAGGTGCAGCGCCTTGAAGTCGGCGTAGCGGACCTGTTCGAGGTCCATTTCCATGCCCTCGATGATTTCCAGCAACTGCTCCTGCGGCAGGAAGAAGTGCTTCAGGGACGTAGTCAGGGCCTGCGTCACGGGGTGGCTAGCACGGCCCTCGTAGAGCGCGCCCACCTCGTTGCGCCACCAGGCCAGCTTGCTGCGTGACACGATCGGGTCGGGGCACTCGTCCACCACGTCGTCGACTTCGCGACAAAATGCGTAGAGCGCTGTGATCGCCTGGCGCCGGCGTGGCTCGAGGAAAAGGAAGCTGTAGTAGAAACTGGAGCCGCTGGCGGCGGCGCGTTCCTGGCAGTATTGGTCTGGGGTCACGATTGGGCTTCCAGGGGGCGGACCAGCGAGCGCCACAGGATATGCGGCCAGTCGGCGGCCTGCAGCACCGGCCGCCGGGTGAAAACATCGTAGTCGACGGCCTCGATTTTATCCAGGATGCGCAGGCCGCCGGCCACGATGGCGCGGATTTCGAGGCCGATGCGGCCGGGCAGGTCCCAGCCCAGCGGCGCGCCGGAGAGCATCAGCGCGCGCGCGCGGTCGACCTGGAAGCGCAACAAGGCACGAAAGTCGGCGCTGGCGATACGGCGATGAATCGTCGCGTCATCGACGCCGAAGCGCGCCATGTCGTCCTGCGGCAGGTAGATGCGGCCTGCGCTGCCCTTGCCGGCATCGATGCCGACGTCCTGCCAATGATTGATCAGTTGCAGCGCCGAACAGATCGCGTCGGAGCGCCGCAGGTTCTCGGCGTTGGCATGGCCGAACAGGTGCAGCAGGAGGCGGCCGACCGGATCGGCGGAGCGGCTGCAGTAATCCATCAGTTCGGTGAAGTCGCTGTAACGGTCCTTGGCCACATCCTGCAGGAAGGCATCGAGCAGGTCGCGAAAGAGTTGTGGCGGCAATTTGTAGCCGGCAACGACCGGGCGCAGGCGCAGGAAAATCGGGTGCCCGGTTGGGGCGCCGGTTTCCATTGCGTCGAGTTCGGCCTGGTAGCCGTTCAGCAACTCCCTGCGCTGCTCCGGCGCCAGGTCGCCTTCGTCGGCGAAGTCGTCGGCGCTGCGGGCGAAGCCGTAAATGGCCGCGACCGGTTCGCGCAGCGGGGCCGGCAGCAGAATGGACGCAACGGGGAAGTTCTCGTAATGATCGACGGCCATTGCGGGGACGGAAGACATGTTGAAGAGGGAATTCTACTGGCGCTTTGGCCCCGGCCCGTTACTGTCCGCAGTCGTGCGCACTCCGCCCCAGGGAACTGAAAGCAGGTAAAATTCGCCATCCACATCGTGTCGGACGGGTCATCTGCTATGGCCCGGCGGCATGCGCCCAGGTGGCGGAATTGGTAGACGCACCAGATTTAGGTTCTGGCGCCGCAAGGCGTGGGGGTTCGAGTCCCTTCCTGGGCACCATCTCCGGGTACAGGCGCGGCCCGGAACACTATGTTGGCACGAATTTTTCAATGAATTTTCAATGACGGATACAGCGATGACGGACATGGCAACGACGGAAGCGACGAGCGAAACGACCAGCGTGCTGGAGCGGCGCATCGACATGACGGTGGTTCTGGCTGACATCGAAAAGGATGTCGACCAGCGCCTCAAGCAGATGTCGCGCACCGTGAAGATGGCGGGCTTCCGTCCTGGCAAGGTGCCGATGAAGATGGTCGCCCAGCAATATGGGTCGCAGGCCCGTTCGGAAGCGATCGGCGCCGCAGTCGAAAAGGCCTATGGCGAAAAGGTACGCGAGCAGAACCTGCGCGTGGCGGGTTATCCCCGCATCGAACCGAAGTCCGACGCGGCTCCCGGGCAGCTTGGATTCACCGCGGTGTTCGAGGTGTACCCGGAAATCACCCTGGGCGACCTGACCGGCCAGGAAATCTCCAAGCCCACCCTGGTGGTGACCGACGCCGAAGTGGACAAGACGCTCGATGTGTTGCGCAAGCAGCGCACCACGTATGTGGAAACCGACCGCGTCGCGGCGAAGAACGACCGCCTGGTAATCGATTTCGTCGGACGCAAGAACGGCGAGGAATTTGCGGGTGGCAAGGCAACCGATTACACGGTGATGGTCGGTGGCGGCATGATGCTGCCCGACTTCGAGGCCCAAATGGAAGGCGTCAAGGCCGGCGAGACCAGGAGTTTCGACGTCAACTTCCCCGCGGACTACCAGGCGGCCGAACTGGCTGGCTCGACCGTGCAGTTCGAAATGACCGTAAAGAAAGTCGAGGCAGCGCAGTTGCCGGAACTGGATGCGGATTTCGCCCGGCAACTCGGCGTGGCCGATGGCGACCTGGTGAAGATGCGGGCCGAAGTCCGGGCCAACCTTGAGCGCGAGGTAAAGAAGCGTCTGCTGGCCAAGGTCAAGGAACAGGTCATGGATGCGCTGCTCAAGGTCAATCCGATCGAGGTCCCCAAGGCCCTGGTGGCGATGGAATCCGAGCAGATGGCCGAGACGGCCCGTCGCGACATGGAGTCGCGCGGCATGGGCATGAAGAACATTCCGGTAGAGGCATCCTGGTTCACCGATCAGGCGGCACGCCGGGTAAAGCTTGGCCTGCTTCTTGCTGAGTTGGTCAAGGCGCGGGATCTCAATGTGAAGCCGGAACAAGTGCGGAAGATCGTCGACGAATTTGCCGAGACTTTCGAAGACCCGAAGGAAGTGGTGCGCTGGTACTATTCCCAACCGCAACGTTTGGCCGAGGCCGAGGCGCTGGCGCTGGAGAACAACGTGGTTGATTGGGTGCTCGCGAATACGCGCGTCAGCGAAACCCCCATCGCCTTCGATGCACTGATGGGAAATGCAGCATGATCCTGCCGGAGATGTCAATGTACGGTTCGCGACACCATGGTGGCGTCTACGACGCACCGACCCACGACACGCAAGCTCTGGGCCTGGTGCCCATGGTCATCGAGACCAGCGGGCGCGGCGAGCGGGCCTACGACATCTATTCGCGACTGCTGCGCGAGCGCGTCATCTTCCTGGTGGGGCCTGTCAATGATTCGACGGCCAACCTGATCGTGGCCCAGTTGCTTTTCCTCGAGTCGGAAAATCCCGATAAGGACATTTTCTTCTACATCAATTCGCCGGGTGGGTCCGTCACGGCGGGCATGGCGATCTACGACACCATGCAGTTCATCAAGCCCAACGTGTCGACGCTGTGCATCGGCCAGGCGGCGAGCATGGGCGCGTTTCTGCTGGCGGCGGGCGAAAAGGGCAAGCGTTTCTGCCTGCCCAACTCGCGCGTGATGATCCACCAACCGATGGGTGGCTTCCAGGGTCAGGCCTCGGACATCGAGATCCATGCCAAGGAAATACTGTTCCTCAAGCAGAAGCTCAACAGCATGCTGGCGCATCACACCGGACAATCGATCGAGCGCGTCGAGCGCGATACCGATCGAGACAATTTCCTGTCGGCCGAGGCGGCCGTCGAGTATGGCCTGGTCGACAAGGTGTTGACCAGCCGTACCGAGGCAGCCGGAACCTGACCGTTCGCGCGGAGAGAAACGAAGATGGCCGACAAGAAATCGGGCAGCAGCGAGAAGCTTCTGTATTGTTCCTTTTGCGGCAAGAGCCAGCATGAAGTCAAGAAGCTGATTGCCGGCCCTTCCGTTTTCATCTGCGACGAGTGCATCGAGCTCTGCAACGACATCATTCGCGACGAGATTGCCGCCGAACCGGCGGGTGCGGCCAAGCGCGAATTGCCGGCGCCGAAGGAAATCCGCGAAATGCTCGATCAGTACGTGATCGGCCAGGACTCGGCGAAAAAGATCCTCGCGGTCGCGGTCTACAATCATTACAAGCGCATCCGGCATCAGGAAAAGGGCAGCGACGGCATCGAGTTGGCCAAGAGCAACATCCTGCTGATCGGTCCCACGGGTTCGGGCAAGACCCTGCTGGCGCAGACCCTCGCGCGCATGCTCAACGTTCCGTTCGTGATGGCCGACGCCACGACGCTGACCGAAGCCGGCTACGTCGGCGAGGACGTCGAGAACATCATCCAGAAACTGCTGCAGAAGTGCGACCACGAAGTCGAGAAGGCGCAGCAGGGCATTGTATACATCGACGAGATCGACAAGATCTCGCGCAAGTCCGATAACCCGTCGATCACCCGCGACGTTTCCGGTGAGGGCGTGCAGCAGGCGCTGCTGAAGCTGATCGAGGGCACGGTGGCGAGCATTCCGCCGCAGGGCGGGCGCAAGCATCCGAACCAGGATTTCATCCAGATCGACACGACCAACATCCTGTTCATCTGCGGCGGTGCTTTCGACGGCCTGGACAAGGTGATCCGCAACCGGTCGGAAAAGGGCGGTATTGGTTTTGGCGCCGAAGTGAAGAGTCGCGACGCCGGCAACATTGACGAAATGCTGAAGCAGGTCGAACCTGAAGACCTGATCAAATTCGGCCTGATCCCGGAATTGATCGGCCGCCTGCCGGTAATCGCCACCTTGCAGGAACTTGACGAGGCGGCGCTGATTGAAATATTGATCGAACCGAAGAACGCACTGATCAAGCAGTATCACAAGCTGTTCGCGATGGAAGGTGTCGAACTCGAGGTGCGTCCGTCGGCGCTGCAGGCGATTGCCAAGAAGGCGCTGAAGCGCAAGACAGGCGCTCGCGGCTTGCGTTCCATCCTCGAGAATGTGCTGCTGGACACGATGTACGAGATTCCGACCATGGAAAGCGTAAGCAAGGTCGTCATCGACGAAAGCACGATCGAAAGCGGCGCTCAGCCGCTGATGATCCATGCCGACCAGCCCAAGGTCGCAGGCTCGAACTGATACGCCTGCCCGGTTCGTCTTGAATTCCGGTCAGCCGCCCCGATGTGGGTGACGTGACTCATAACCGAAGGACACGATGATGTCTGACCTGCCCGCCTCCCCCGTAGAGACCCAAACCCTGCCCTTGCTGCCCCTGCGCGACGTTGTCGTTTTTCCGCACATGGTGATTCCGCTGTTCGTTGGGCGCCCGAAGTCGATCAAGGCTCTCGAAACCGCGATGGAAGCCGGCAAGAGCATCCTGCTTGTCGCCCAGAAATCGGCGGCGAAGGACGAGCCTGTTCCAGAAGACATGTATGAGATCGGCTGCCTGGCCAATATCCTGCAGATGCTCAAGCTGCCTGATGGTACGGTCAAGGTGCTGGTCGAAGGCGTTCAGCGTGCCCGTGTATTGCGCATCGAGGACCAGCGAACGCTGTTCGTCGCCGATGTCAGCCTGATTCCGATCGAAGAGCGCGTCGACAACGAAGTCGAGGCCATGCGCCGCACCGTGCTGGCGCAATTCGACCAGTATGTGAAACTCAACAAGAAGATTCCGCCTGAGGTCCTTACGTCCCTGGCTGGAATCGAAGATGCGGGTCGCCTTGCCGACACCATTGCCGCGCATCTGCCGCTGAAACTGGAACAGAAGCAGGAGATCCTGGAAGTCTTCGGTGTTTCGGAGCGCCTTGAAAAGCTGCTTGGCCAGCTCGAGGCCGAACTTGACATCCTCCAGGTCGAGAAGCGCATCCGTGGTCGCGTCAAGCGCCAGATGGAAAAGAGCCAGCGTGAGTACTATCTGAACGAGCAGGTCAAGGCGATCCAGAAGGAACTCGGCGAGGGCGAAGACGGCGCCGACATCGACGAGATGGAAAAGAAGATCAAGGCTTCCGGCATGAGCAAGGAAGCCCTGGCCAAGGTCAATGGCGAAGTCAAGAAACTGAAGCTGATGTCGCCGATGTCGGCCGAGGCCACGGTGGTGCGAAATTACATCGAGACCCTGCTGGCGCTGCCGTGGAAGAAGAAATCGCGCATCAGCAAGGACCTTTCCGCCGCCGAGAAAATCCTCGACAAGGATCACTACGGCCTGGAAAAGGTCAAGGAACGCATCGTCGAGTACCTCGCCGTGCAGCAGCGCGTCGACAAGGTAAAGGCGCCGATCCTCTGCCTGGTCGGCCCTCCCGGCGTGGGCAAGACCTCGCTCGGACAGTCGATCGCCAAGTCCACCAATCGCAAGTTCATCCGCATGGCTTTGGGCGGCGTGCGCGATGAAGCCGAGATTCGCGGCCACCG
>JBIKLV010000069.1:0-19588 GCA_044359585.1 Sulfuritalea sp.
ACGATGACGGCTACCAGCGCGGCGTCGCAACCGGCGGTCCCGGCGTGCTTCCGACCTTCCGCCAGAAGCGCGAGGCCCAGGACGGCTACATCGAAGGCGAAGCGGAGCGCATCGAACATGACGCCAAGGCCGAGAAGACGCAGTTCTTCAATCGTGCGCGGGTCAAGAGCGGGCTCGACGAAGTCCGCGGCCAGTTCATTTCCTATGACGCGCTCTCCGAACAGTACTTCGTCACCAGCGGCCCCAACGGCACCCGCGCCCAAGCCGGCAGCGGCGAACGCGTGCGCGCCGTGATCCAGCCCAAGACCCCGGCCACCGGCGCGGCACCGTCGCAACCGGCAGCCAACCCCGCGCCGGCGCTCAAGGGCGCCATGGACATCACCCCCCGTCAGGAGACAAGCAAGTGAGCTACGAAAACATCATCATCGAAGCACGCGGCAAGGTCGGGCTGATCACGCTCAACCGGCCCAAGGCGCTCAATGCGCTGAACGACAAGCTGATCGACGAACTCGGCGAAGCACTCGACGCCTTCGAAGCCGACGATGGCATCGGCTGCATCGTCCTCACCGGCTCGGACAAGGCCTTTGCCGCCGGCGCCGACATCGGCGCCATGTCCGAGTGGAATTTCATGGACGTCTACAAGACCAACTACATCAGCCGCAACTGGGACCGCATCGCCCGCTGCCGCAAGCCGCTGATCGCGGCCGTGGCCGGCTTCGCCCTGGGCGGTGGCTGCGAACTGGCGATGATGTGCGACATGATCTATGCCGCCGACAGCGCGAAGTTCGGCCAGCCCGAAATCAAGCTGGGCGTGATCCCGGGTTCGGGCGGCACGCAGCGCCTGCCGCGCGCGGTGGGCAAGGCCAAGGCCATGGACATGTGCCTCACCTCGCGCTTCATGGATGCCGCCGAGGCCGAACGCATCGGCCTGGTGGCGCGCATCTTCGCCGCCGACAAACTGTTGGAAGAAACCATGGCGGCAGCGGCCGCGATCGCCGGATACTCGCTGCCCGTGGTGATGATGATCAAGGAATCCGTCAATCGCTCCTACGAATCGGGCCTGCAGGAAGGCCTGCTGTTCGAGCGCCGCAGTTTCCACGCGACCTTCGCCCTGGCCGACCAGAAGGAAGGCATGAAGGCCTTCGTGGAGAAGCGCAAGCCCGTCTTCCGCGATTGCTGACCCGCCAGCCGGGGAGCCCGCCGGCATCCGGAGAGAAATCTTCTGCGTCGCACCATCAAAGGCCCTGCTGGGCCTTTTTCAATTTATTAACACTATGTTTCATATGATATTTTTCCGAATACAAAATAATTGTTGCGTTGCACCAAAAAAGTCTTGACAGGGCGCTTTCCATCCCTATAATACGAACCATGATGCACCGCAACATCGACCCGGAACAAAGGGGCGAGCGATACAAAACCAACTTTCAGACTTTTTTGAATTCAATCCAGGAGAACATCATGAACGCCACCACCGAACAATTCGCCAGCGCCAACAAAGCCAACGTCGAGACCCTGCTGACCATCGCCAACACCGCTTTCGCCAGCGCCGAGCGCCTTGCCGCCCTGAACCTGAACACCGCCCGCGCCATGCTGGAAGACAGCGTTGCCAGCGCCAAGGCCCTGCTCGCCGTCAAGGACGTGCAGCAGTTCATCGCGATGCAGACCACGCTGGCCCAGCCCGCCGTCGAGAAGGCCGTTGCCTACTCCCGCAGCGTGTACGAAATCGCCACCCAGACCCAGGAAGAGCTGTCGAAGGTTGTTGAAGGCCAGTTCTCGGAAATCAACAAGAACGTCGCCACCGCTCTGGACAAGGCTGCCAAGAACGCCCCGGCCGGTTCCGATGTCGCCGTCGCCGCTGTGAAGTCGGCCATCGCCGCCGCCAACTCGGCCTACGACAGCATGACCAAGGCTGCCAAGCAAGTCGCCGAAATCGCTGAAGCCAATGTTGCCGCCGCGACCACCGCGACCGTCAAGGCTGTCGGCAACGGCGCCGCCGCTCCGAAGGCCAAGAAGGCTGCCTAAGTAACACTGTAACGTCTCCTCCTCCGGCCCCGCAAAGGGGCTGGTTTCAGACCCGATGCCGCAACGCATCGGGTCTTTTTTATGTCTCCGCGGGACGCGGAGACGGTAGCCCCTAGTGGGATATGTCCGGCGCGTCCCGAAAGTCGGCGCTGGCGCTACGGCGTCCGGAGCCTAGATCTTCCGCAGCCGCTCGCCTGCCGCCGCCAGCGTGGCTTCATTCTTGGCGAAACAAAAGCGGATCACGCGCCGGTCTTCCCCGTCGGGATTGAAGACCGATACCGGAATTGCCGCGACACCATGCTCGCGAGTCAGGCGCTGGACGAACTGCGTGTCCGGCTCGTCGCTGATCGCCGAATAAGTCGCGAGCTGGAAGTAGGTGCCGGCGCAGGGCAACAGCGTGAAGCGCGAGCCTTCGAGCTGGCGCCGGAAGAAGTCCCGCCGCGCCTGGTAGAAGGCCGCCAGCTTGTCGGCGAACTCCGGCTGGGCGCGCATGAAGTCGGCCAGCGCGAGCTGCGAAGGATGATGCACGGTAAATACGATGAACTGGTGCGCCTTGCGGAATTCGCTGGTCAACGCGCGCGGTGCGAGGCAATAGGCCACCTTCCAGCCGGTCACGTGGTAAGTCTTGCCGAAGCTGGAAACGACGAAACTGCGCTCGCGCAGCCCCGGGTAGCGGGTCACGCTTTCGTGCCGCCGAGCGGCCGCCGCGCCATCGTCCGCAGTGAACACCACATGCTCGTAGACCTCGTCGCTGACCACCACGATATTGGTATTGCGCACCAGGGTTTCCAGCATCGCCATGTCGTCCGCCGACCACACCGAACCGCTGGGATTGTGAGGCGAATTGATGATGATCATGCGTGTGCGCGGCGTGATCAGGGCGCGCACCTCGTCCCAGTCGGGGCGGTAGTCGGGATAGCGCAGGTGCGCATACACCGCGCGGCCGCCATTGAGTTCGATGCCGGGGACATAGGAGTCATACACCGGGGCGAAAACGATGACTTCGTCGCCGGATCGGACGCAGGCCGCAATGGCGGTGTAGATCGCCTGCGTGGCACCCGCGGTCACCGTGACTTCGCTCTCCGGGTCGTAGCTGGCGAGGTAGAGGCGCGCCACTTTTTCCGCGATGGCTTCGCGCAGCGCCGCCACGCCGGCCATCGGCGGGTACTGGTTGGCGCCCGCCGCCATGTGGTGCGTGACGCGCTCCAGCAGCAGCGGCGACGGCGAAAAGTCGGGAAAACCCTGCGACAGGTTGATTGCGCCATGCTCGACGGCAAGGCGCGACATGACGGTGAAGATGGTGGTGCCGACGTTGGGCAGGCGCGACGGGAAGTACAGGCTCATGGCGGGAAGACGGTCCGGTAACGGCGGACCGGCGCCAGAGCGCGCGGCCGTGCCGTCATGCTGATCGGTGGGAAAGACTCAGGACAGCCCGAGCAGTTCGACCTCGAACACCAGCGTCGCATTCGGCGGAATCACGCCGCCGGCGCCGCGCGCGCCGTAGCCCAGTTCCGGGGGAATGGTGAGCTTGCGCGTGCCGCCGATCTTCATGCCCTGCACACCTTCGTCCCAGCCGGCGATGACCTGCCGCGCGCCGAGCGCGAACTCGAAGGGATCGTTGCGATCCTTGCTCGAATCGAACTTCTTGCCGTTGGTCAGCCAGCCCGTGTAATGCACGGATACCTGCTGCCCGGCCGTGGCTTCGGCGCCCTCGCCGACTACCAGTTCTTCGATGATCAGGCCGCTGGCCGTAGTGACTTGTGTCATTGCATTGCTCCGTGGATGGGTGGTTGAACGCGGGGATTATGCCTGACCGGACGGCGGCAGCCGCGGCCGGAAGATTTCGTCGGCGTTGATCGGTGGCTGTGCCCGCGCGAACAGGTGGCCCTGGAACTTTTCGCAGCCGAGCGCCAGCAGCGCATCGAGCTGGGGCCGGGTCTCGACGCCTTCGGCCAGGATGTCGAGCGCCAGGCTGCGGGCCAGGCCGATGATCGCGGTGACGATCGCGGCGTCTTCCGGATCGTGGGTCAGGTCGCGCACGAAGCTCTGGTCGACCTTCAGCTTGTGCACCGGGAAGCGCTTGAGGTAGGCGAGGCTCGAATAGCCGGTGCCGAAATCGTCGATCACCAGCCGCACGCCCATCGCGGCAATCTCCTGCAGCCGCGCCTGGGTTTCCTCGATGTCGTGCATCAGGGTGCTTTCGGTAATTTCGAGTTCCAGCAGGCGCGCCGGCTGGCCGGTATCGGCCAGGATGCGGCGCAGGCTGTCGACCAGGTCCTTCTGGCGAAACTGGCGCGGCGAAAGGTTGACCGACACCGGCAGCAGGGGCCGCCCGTGCTGCTGCCAGAGCCGGTTCTGGCGCAGCGCGGCAGCCAGCACCCACTCGCCGACCGGCACGATGAGGCCGGTCTCCTCGGCAATCGGAATGAAATCGGCCGGCGCGATCAGCCCGCCCTCGCCGTCCTTCCAGCGCACCAGCGCTTCCATGCCGCACACGGTGCGGCGCGGCCAGTCGATCAGCGGCTGGTAGTGCAGCAGCAAGGCCCCACTCTCGATGGCGTGGCGCAGGCGGCTTTCCAGCTTGAAGAAGTGCGTCGCCTGCTCGTTCATCTTGCGCGCGAAGAACTGGAAGTTGTTACGCCCGGCAGCCTTGGCGTGGTACATCGCGGTGTCGGCGTTCTTCATCAGCGCGAACACCTCGTCGCCGTCATCGGGATAGATGCTGATGCCGATCGAGGGCGTGGCACGCAGCTGGTGGCCGCCGATGCTCACCACCGTGGAGAGCGCGCCGAGGATC
This sequence comes from Sulfuritalea sp., assembly GCA_044359585.1. GTDB lineage: Bacteria > Pseudomonadota > Gammaproteobacteria > Burkholderiales > Rhodocyclaceae > Sulfuritalea. The sequence continues at coordinate 4,820 of JBIKLV010000069.1, forward strand.
TTTTCGGCGACCTGCGCCACATCCTCGGAAGTGCTGGCTTCGTGCAGCACGATGACGAACTCGTCGCCGCCAAGGCGCGATACCGTGTCGACGGCCCGCACCACGCTGGTCAGCCGCGCCGCGACGTACTTCAGCAGCTCATCGCCGACGGCATGGCCCAGCGTGTCATTCACCGACTTGAAGCGATCGAGGTCGAGGAACATCACCGCGACGCGGTTGCGGCTGCGCTGCGCCTTGGCCAGCGCCTGTTCCAGCCGGTCGTGCAGCAGCGCGCGGTTGGGCAGCCCGGTCAGGCTGTCGTGGTGGGCCACCTGCCAGATGCGCTGCTCGGCCTGCATGCGCTCGAAGACCTCCTCCTGCAAAAGGGTATTCGCGCTGGCCAGTTCGGCGGTGCGTTCGACCACGCGCTGTTCGAGTTCCTCGTGGGCGCGCAGCAGCGCCTCCTCGGCCTGGTGGCGCTCGGTGACATCCTCGAAGATCCAAATCAGGTCCACGCTCTCGGCTTCGCCCACCACCCGGCTCCCGGTAGCGCGCACCCAGAAGGCATGGCCATCCTGGTGCCGCACCCGCAGCTCACCGACATAGGTGCCGCCATCGATCACAACCGGCAGGATCGCCTCGCCCTGGCGCAGGTAATCGTCTTCGCACAAGTAGAACACCCGCGTCGACCGCCCCGCCAACTCTTCCGGACGGTAGCCGAAAATTTCCGCCAGCCGACGGTTGCAGCGCTGGATCATGCGGTCGCGCACGAACAGGATGCCCACCGCCGCATTGTCGAAGATGATCTGCTGCTCGTCATAGGCCTGGCGCGCCCGATCCTCGGCCTCGCGCGTGGCGGTGAAGTCCTCGGTCAGCCACACCGAGCCGGCATGTGGGCTGGCGGGATCGAAGACGCTGCCGCTGACCCGCAGCCAGCTCACCCGGCCGTCACGGCGCCGATGCTGCTGCTCGCGGCGGTGCACCTGGCCGGCAGCGAACTCGGCATACACCTGCTGCCCGATGCGTTCGAACTCCTCCTCGCTATCGAACAGCCGCCGCGCGCTTTGCCCTACCAGCGAACCGGGCTCCAGGTCGAACAGTTCCTCGAAGCGGTGGTTGGAGCGAACGAATTCGCGGTTGCGCACCACGGCGATGCCGATCGATGCATTCTCGAGGATCGCCGACAACTCCCGCGTGCTGCGCTCCAGCGCTTCGAGCATGCGGTGGTCATCGGTCATGTCCTCTATGATCCACAGCGTGCCGTCGCGCGGCAGTTCCGGGTCGACCGCCTTGGCTGAAACGCGGCACCAGAACAGGCTTCCGTCGCGGCGCTTGAGCTGCGTTTCGGCGCGAAAGGATTTGCCTTCGGACAGGACCGGGCCCGCCACGCGACCAAGCGCGGAATAGGCCTCCTGGTCGGCATACAGGATCAGCGCCGACTGGCCGAGGAACTCGTCGAGCTCATAACCGAACATCTCGGCGCACAGGCGGTTGGCCTGCATCAGCCGCCGATTGTTGGTGAACAGGATGCCGACCGTCGCGTTCTCGAAGATCGCGTTGAGTTCGAGAACGGCCTTTTTCGGCGCCTGCACCATCGGTCGCCTGCCCTTCAGTCCGTCGCCCGGCCCGTCGCGACCTCAAGCACGCGCAGCAGGGAGGATGTGTCCTGGGTACCCAGCCCCTGCGCCATCAGGGCATTGAGCTGCTGCCAGACCGCCGCCGCGACCGGCAGCGGCGCGCCGATGCGGGTCGCCTCGTCCATCAGCAGCGCATAGTCCTTGTGGTGCAGGCGGGCCTCGACGCCGGCGGCGAATTCACGCGTCGCCATGCGCCCGCCGAACACTTCCAGCGCACGCGAGCCGGCGGAACCGCCGAGCATGGCCTCGCGCACCAGAGCGAAATCGACGCCGGCTGCGTTGGCCAGCGCGGCCGCCTCGGCGCAGGCCTCGATCAGGTTGACCAGGATCATCTGGTTGCAGGCCTTGGCCACCTGCCCGGCCCCTGCCTCGCCGATGCGCACCGCGCTCTTGCCCAGCACCGAAAAGATCGGCGCCAGGCGTGGCGCGAGTTTCTCGCGGCCGCCCCACATGATCGCCAGCGTGGCATTGCGCGCACCGGTGCCGCCGCCCGACACCGGGGCATCGACGAAATCGACGCCGCATTCGCGATGGCGCGCCGCGATGGCGCGCGCCGCGCCCGGGGCGATAGTAGAAAAGTCGAGATGGATGGCGCCCGGCGCGAGGGCGGGCCGAAGTTCCGCAGCCAGACCGTCGACATCGGCGCTGCCGGTGACGTTGGTGCAGACGATTTCGCTGCCCTCCGCCACTTCCTGCAACGATGCGCAACGCACCGCGCCCTGCCCGACCAAAGAGTCGGCGCTGGCGGCACGGCGGCTCCAGACGCGCAGCTCATGCCCGGCCTTCAGCAGGTGCTCGGCCATGGCCTGACCCATGGTGCCGAAACCGATGAAGCCGATTTTCATTTGGCGTCCGGCGTGCTCATCTTCTCCAGCAACTGCAGGGCGGTGATCGAATCGTTCTCGCCCATGCCGCTGCCGACGATGGCGTTGAAGGCTTGCGCCGTGGCCGCCGCCGAGGGCAGCATGAGGCCCATGCGGTGCGCTTCTTCCATCACGATGCGCAAATCCTTCTGGTGCATCCAGGCCTTGAAGCCGGGCTTGAAGTTGCGATCCAGCATGCGCTGGCCGTGGTTTTCCAGCACCTTGGAATAGGCAAAGCCGCCAAGCAGCGCCTCACGCACCTTGGCCGCATCGACGCCGCTCTTGGTGGCGAAATTGAAGGCTTCGGCCACCGCCATCACGCCGACGCCGGTGAGGATCTGGTTGCAGGCCTTGGCCACCTGCCCCGCGCCGGAACCGCCGATCAGCGTCACCGACTTGCCCATTTTCTCGAACAGCGGCTTGACCTTCTCGAAGGCTTCCGGCGTGCCGCCGACCATGATGGTCAGCGCCGCGTTGATCGCGCCCATCTCGCCACCCGACACCGGCGCATCGACGAAGGCGATGCCTTTTTCGCCCAGGCGCAGGCCGATGCTGCGCGCGGCATTGGGGTTGATGGTCGACATGTCGACCACGATCAGGCCAGGCTTGCCTCCCGCCGCCAGGCCGTCCGCGCCGAGGCAGACGTTTTCCACATCCGGTGCGTCGGCCACCATGGTGATCACGACATCCGCATTCGCCGCCAGCAGCGCCGGCGTCGCGTAGGTCTTGGCATTTACGCTGGCAAACGGCGCCAGCGACTCCGGACGGCGCGCCCACAGGTGCAGCGTGTGGCCGGCCTTTTCCAGGTGCAGCGCCATGGGGCGGCCCATCAGGCCGAGGCCTATGAATCCGACATTCATGTGTTATCTCCTCGCGGTTGTTGTTTTCAGTTTCAGGCGCCAATGGCTTTGAGAATGAGCGGCACCAGTGGTTCCGGCAGCTTGATGCCACCGCCGGTGGCGAAGGCGTGGGCGCGCTCGGACATTTTCTTCCAGGTCTTGCGCACGATCTCGAGCCATTTCTCTTCGCTGTACTCGGCATGCTTGCCGGCGAAGCCGAGCATGTAGTGCTCGATGAAGACCAGGTCGGTGACGTCCTCCATCATCTGCGTGTCGGCATTCACCTTGAGCTGGCGCTTGCCGACCGCCATCTTCACCTTGTCGATCATGTCCTGATCGTAGCCGGCCTGCCGCATCAGTTCCCCGGCCGTCTCGGCGTGGAACTTGTACAGGCCGGTGCGCCAGGCGAGGTAGCCTTCCTTGGTCATCGCGTAGCTGTCGCGCGGCACGGTCCAGCGCTTGATGTGCTGCGCGCGCACCGCAAGCTGTGCCGCCTCGCTGGCGTCCGGCGCGTAACGGCCGATCATGTCGGTCATGCGCCTGGCGTAAAGCAGCTCCTTGGGCTGTCCTTCGTCCTGGTTGGGGTCCTGGGCGTTGGCGGCATCGAACAGGGCGATGGCGCGGTCGAAACGGGCCTGGTCGGCGATCATGCATGTCCTCCTGGAGTTCGTGGGTCCGGCAAAAGCGCAATGGTAACCGCTGCGCCGCCCCGCCGTTCAGCGAAAGTTGGCCGCCTCGTCGCGGCCAAGCCACTTCCACGGCAGGGGCAACAGGCCGGGTACGCGCTCGCGGTAGCGGCGATAGGTGTCGCCGTGAATGGCGATCAGCTTCTGCTCCTCGAGCCAGGAACCGACGATGAAATACAGCGTGATTGCCAGCGCCGAGACCAGCATCGCCGCGTTCATGTCGCGGGTCCAGACGACGACCAGGCCGAAGCTGTACCAGGGATGGCGCACGAAGCGATGCGCCGTGGAAAGGCGGAACACGTCGCGCTCGATGGCCTTGTCGCCACCCAGCACCCCCAGACCGAGGAAATCGTTCATCGCATAGGCCTTCGACGACTGCATCGCGCCGAACAGCGCGACGATCGCCAGGCCGTTGGCCAGCCAGGCAAGCGCGCCGTTCCAGGCCCACAGTTCGGCGCCCGGCACCGCCCGCATCAGCCACATCAGCGGCAGCGCGGTGAGCAGGGCAATGCCGTTGTAGGCCAGCCGGTACCAGGGCGTGAATCGCGGGAAACGCGCCGCCACCGCCGCCTTGACGCGCAGCGCGGCCAGCAGCGAATGCAGCACGGCATAGAGCACCCAGCCGACGGCCAGCGGCAGCTGTTCCATCAACTGCGGTAGTCGGCGTTGATCTTCACGTAATCGTAGGAGAAGTCGCAGGTCCACACGGTGGCACTTGCGGCGCCGCGCCCAAGGTCCACGCGCACCGTGATCTCCGCGTTCTTCATGATGCGCGAACCGTCTTCCTCGCGATAACTCGCGGCGCGTCCGCCGTGCTCGGAGACCAGCACCTCCTCGTCGCCCGAACCGAGCCAGACGCGAACGCCGGCGGCGTCGAGGTCGTCGATGCCGGCATAGCCGATCGCGGCGAGTATCCGCCCAAGGTTGGGGTCGGAGGCGAAGAAGGCCGTCTTCACCAGCGGCGAATGGCCGATGGCATAGGCCACCTTGCGGCACTCCTGCGCCGTACCGCCAGCGCCGACTTTCACGCTGATGAACTTGGTCGCGCCCTCGCCGTCGCGCACGATGGCATGCGCCAGTTCCTGCGCCACGGCAAACACCGCCGCACGCAACGCCGGCCAGTGCGGCGACGCGGCATCGACGTCGAGGCCCGCGGCGCCGGTGGCGATGACGACGAAGGAATCGTTGGTCGAGGTGTCGCCATCGACCGTGATGCAGTTGAAGCTCTGATCCGCCGCGTCCTTCGCCAGTTGCGCCAGCAGGCCGGCGGCGATGCCGGCATCGGTGGCGACGAAGCCGAGCATGGTCGCCATGTTGGGCCGGATCATGCCCGCCCCCTTGCTGATGCCGGTGACGGTGATGGTCTTGCCGCCCAGTTCGATGCGGCGCGAAGCGGCCTTGGCCACGGTGTCGGTGGTCATGATGGCGTGCGCCGCCGCGTGCCAGTGGTCCGCCTTCAGATCGGCCTGCGCCGCCGGCAAGCCGGCGATCAGGCGATCGACCGGCAGGTGCTCGAGGATCACACCGGTGGAAAACGGCAGCACCTCGCCAGCCTTGCAGCCGAGCAGTATGGCCACGGCTTCACAGGTTTCGCGCGCGGCGCGCATACCCTGCTCGCCGGTCGCCGCATTGGCGATGCCGGTGTTGATCACCAGCGCGCGCAGGCTGCCGTCGCCCGCCAGGTGCTCGCGGCACAGCGTCACCGGCGCCGCGCAGCAGCGGTTCTGCGTAAACACCCCGGCGGCGCGGCTGCCCGGCGCCAGTTCGACCAGGGTCAGGTCGCGCCGGTCTTTCTTGCGGATGCCGGCCTCGGCGGTGCCGAGGCGCACGCCGGCAACGGGGAAGAGTGCTGCGGGGGCAGGGGTGGCGTAATTGACGGGCATGGTGTCGGGACTCGTGCTGAAATCGGGGGAGTGCGCCAAAGCGCGAGGGCGCAGTTTATCCCCTGCCGCACCGCCGTGCGTCAGTCGGCGCCCACGGCACGGCGATATTGGCCCACACTTGGCATGCGGCGGCAGCCCCCATCCGCTATGGGCTTGGGGCGCGCACCGGCACTACGGGAAGAATCGATCATGAAGAAAAGCAGCAAGCTGATCGCCGAAGCGGCAACCGCGGCCTCGGCCGGGATGCACGAAACCGCCGAAAGGCTCTACCGCAAGGTGCTGGCGCGCGACCCGGGCAACCTTGATGGACACTATCTGCTCGGCTCGCTGCTGGCGGAACGCGGCCACCTGCCAGCGGCGGAAAAGCACCTGAACATCGCGGCGACGCTGAACCCGCGCTCGCCCTATGTCTGGAGCAACCTTGGCAGCCTGCGACGGCTGGCGGGCGATATCGACGGCGCACTCGCCGCCTGGACCCGGGCGATCGAACTCGACCCGCGCAGCGCCGAAGCCTGGTTCGGCATCGGCCGCATCCATGTCGCCAATGAAAACCTCGACGATGCCGAAGCCTGCCTGCTGCGCGTGGTCGGCCTCAAGCAGATGGCGCCGGCGTGGAGCCTGCTCGCCAGCGTCACCGACAAGAAGGGGCGCAGCGACGAGGCGATCGCCTATTGCCGCCGGGCGCTCGAAATCCAGCCCGGCAACGGCAGCGCCGCCTTCCTGCTGGCGCGGCTCGAAGGCCGGCCGATGGCCTATCCGCCGGGCGACACGATCCGGACCCTGTTCGACGGCTATGCCGACAATTTCGAACAGCACCTGGTCGACACACTTGCCTACGACATTCCGCGGCAGCTCCAGCGCCTGCTCGCCCACCATGCCGGCGAGCGCCGCTTCGCGCGGGTTGCAGACCTCGGCTGCGGCACCGGACTGATGGGCCCGCACCTCGCCGGCGCCGACGAACTGGTCGGTATCGACCTGTCGCCGCGAATGCTGGACCAGGCGCGCAAGAAGAACCTCTACACCCGGCTGGTCGCTGCCGACCTGATCGAATTCCTCGACGCCGAAAGCGCAAGCTTCGACCTGCTCGTCGCCGCCGACGTGCTGATCTACATGGGCACCCTGGATGCGCTGTTCAAAGCCGCGCTGGCGCGCGCCAGCCCCGGCGCCCTGTTCGCCTTCTCCACCGAAACAACAAGCGAAGGCGACTGGCAACTGCGGCGCAGCGGCCGCTACGCCCACGCCCCCGGGTTCGTCCGCCGCTGCGCCGAGGACGCCGGCTGGTCGGTGCTGGTACAGGAACCCGCACAGGTGCGACTCGAATCGCAGGCGCCGGTTGCGGGGCACATCCATCTGCTGTCGCGGGCGTGACGCTCCTGGTTCAGCGCGAAGGATGCGGCGGCGCCACGGCGGAATCGGCGCCGAAACGCCGCGACACGGCGCCCGGGCACGCCGGCGGGCAGGCATCCTCGCCGACGAAGCCGACCACCGGCTGCGGCCCGTAACCTTCGCGCGCGCGCCAGCCCGGCAGCTTGAGGAACAGGTTGGCGACCATGCCGCCCGGATCGTAGGCCGACATCGCGCGCCCGGGAAACTTCGCCGCCCAGTCGCGCCGGATGTCAGCGCCGCTCTTGTACCAATCCACCTTGCTGGCATAACGTCGCAGGGACTGCAGGCGCCAACCGGTGTCGTGCGACTCGTCCCAGACGCTGTCGGCGTGGCGGATGTTCCATGCCGGATCAATGCTCCAGGCCTCGTGGCCGAGCACGTCGCCGAAGATGAAGAGGCGGCCATCGACGATCTCGAACTCCGTCGGATCGCTGCCCAGCTTCAGCGCGAAGGCCGCGCCGGACGCGCAGAAGCCGCCGTACTGCGGCTCGTACTTTTCCGGGTTGGCATCGAACAGCAATTTGTTGGCTGCGCTGGAAAAGTAGTAGGTGCGCTGCGGCAGGGTGGACTTGATTGCAGGGTTGCCGTAGGTTGGCTTGCCCCCGATGAAATAGGCGACCGGGTCGTGCCCGAGCAGCATCACCTCCTCGCCCAGCGCATTCGGCATCGTCGCCCGCGTGGTGCCGCAACCTTGCAAGCCCAGCGCGACAAGGGCAAGACCGACTATGAGCAGCAGAGAGTTCCATGCCTTCATGTCTTCACTCCGCAATGAGCAGGCGACAAGCCTACTGCGCGGCAGAACGGAAATCCAGCGCGGTGCTGCCGAAGATCGGCGGGATCGATTCGTGGGTGCCTGATTGCGCGGCTTCGCACCGCACCAAAATGGCGCGCTAGCCGATTTCGTGGTCCACGGTAGTGCAGGAAACCCGGCTCACCGCAGTGACCGCGCACTGCCGTGGTCCAACCGGTAAGCAGTAAGCCATGCAGTCAGGGGTTTGGCGAAGAACGAACAAGATTGTTCACAAAGCCGACGCGGAATGCACGCTTCTTGCTGTGATGCAAGCGGACGAAAAATCGGCCGATCTTCAATTACCCAACACAGACTGGATAGCGAATGAGTTCACTCAACTTCATCGGTGGCGAAAAGGGCGGCGTCGGCAAATCCGTTACCGCGCGGGTTTTGGCCCAGTACTTCATCGACAAGGGGCAGGCCTTCACCGGTTTCGACACCGACCGTTCGCACACTTCGTTCACCCGCTTCTACGCCGACTACGCGGCCCCCGTCGTGGTCGACACCTACGAGGGCCTGGACATGATCGGCGGCGTCTTCGAAACCGAATCCGGCGAACCCGCGCAGCACCGCGCGATCGTCGATCTCGCCGCCCAGACCGCGGCACCGCTGGCTCGCTGGATCAAGGATTCGGATTTGCTGGCGCTGATGACGGAGCTGGGCGTCACCGTGAACTTTTGGCACCTCGCCGACAACGGCAAGGACTCGGTCGGCCTTCTCGACCGCCTCGTCGATTGCTATGGCGAAGGCCCCAACTACATCGTCGTCAGGAACCTCGGCCGCGGCTCCGACTTCTCGCAACTCGATGAATCGGCAGCGCTCGGCAAGGCGAAGGGCCTCGGCGCGCGCGTCATCTCGCTGCCGCAACTGCACGAAACCAGCATGGGCAAGATCGACCGCCAGAACGCCAGTTTCTGGGCCGCGATCAACCTGCGCGACGGGCCGGATGCCTTGGGCATGCTGGAACGGCAGCGCGTCAAGGGCTGGCTGAAGACGACCTACGCGACGTTTGACGGGTTGCCGCTGTAGGGGCGCAAGCCTGCAGAAATCAGGCAGGGCAGAGGACAGGTTCGCGCCTGCCCTCCCTCATCAAACCGCCGAAGGGGTCGGCTCGCCGAACACCCGCCGCCACAACTCGCGCACCGCCGTGACGCGGTCGCCGACTTCTTCGCTACGCTGCGTGCGGCTTCCACCCGCTCGATCATTCGCGACAATTTCGATGGTAGACCCTCTCACTCTCTATAGCGGCTTACTCGGGGCCGGCTCTGAATGACAGCATCAAGCGCCGAGCTTGCTCTTCGATACTTCGCCATTGGAGCAATAGGTTGGCGGTGTAATTGACCTGTACATTCGCCTTGAACTCTTTCAATTCAAAGCTGTGCTTACAATCGCCAGCCAACTCGTTGCCATGCACATTCTTGCCGCGAGTGCATTTGATATAGGTTGTAACTACCCCCCCGGGCGTTCCCTGCCAATAGATCGCGTAGTTCCAATGACTATCTGACCACTCGGTTCCGGGGCCGACCGGGATGGCCGACTGCAATCCCAGGGCAGGCTGCGCGCGGTACTCGAAATAAACTTGCGGCGAGAGGTCTTTGGGGCGACCCGGATTGGTTGGGTCAAGCAGGTCAAGACTAGAACGAGTTCTTCTGCCGAGGTAGTTGTCGGGCCGGTCCTCCAGCATGTAGTTAAGCTCTCCCGGTCTAGTCGGCGGCTTGAGGTTATGGGGTCTTACGTTGATCATGAGCCAGTCATGCGGACGCAGGCCGAGCGTTTTGAAGCTGTCCTGATAACTCTCCTCGTTGCTGTCCTGACGTGGCAGCAGCGTCGGCCATTGCACATACACAGAGAATGAGGAGATTTCGCTCTCCGGTGTGCGCACCGGCTTGGTCTTTTTGGGTGCCCAGGAATCCTCGCCTTCGTATTCGACGGGAAAGAACAAGTATTTCGCCGGTATCGCCAGCCGTACACCGTGCACGGCGCCGAGCTTCGGCGAACTCGCTTGCTCATACGGACTGATCGGAATGCCAAGAAACGAGCGTTGCTTGGCTCTTGTGCCACCAACAAGCAATGTGTATGCAACCGCCGCCAATCAGTCCCGCGCACAGCAGGAGCCACACGAGCCATTTCCGCAAACTATCTGCCGGCCTTGGATTTCCCGGTTCGGGAGCATTCCTGTCGGAATGATCGGCTGGGGATTGGCCTTGATTCTGGCGACTCATGCTTGAAGCCTCTATTCCTGATTTGCGCTAGAGGTATCACCGTCCCGCCAGCGACCGAAGGAAGTCCCTGTGGGGCGCCGACTTTTGAAAACACTTCCAACACGCATGAGCGTTTCTCCAGTTCGTTCGATTCATCCCAGTCACCAGCCCGAATGGTTCATTTGGCCTTTCGATTGCCATCACAGCGACTGTCGCCGTCTGACCAGCGCCGACTTTTGGGTTCTTCGGACGAGGCCTCAACCCGGCGCCGATACCTCGGGCTCCAGGCCGAGGCGGCGCGCGGCTTTGACAAAGCGTGCATCGAAGGTGGCAAGACCGCTGCACAAACCAGACTGGGCCAAATGCAGGGCATCGGAGAAATCCAGTCCCTGGCGATACCAAGCAAGAGCCTGACCGACTGCGGCCGCGCGGTCTACGGTCAGGTTTTCTACGGCCAGCATGTCCTCGAACACGGCGGCAATATCGGCGGGCTGCATGTCATAGGCGCCGCGCAGCACCCATTCGAGTTCCTCGATCACCGTCACCGGCACGAAGAGTTGCTGGCCCGACGTCAGCAAGGCCTGGGCGCTCTTCTTTTGCGCCCTGGTCGCCGCATCGGCATCGACTTCGACTGCAATGGCGCGGGCCAGGACATTGGTGTCAAGGGCGATCATGGCTTGCCTTGCTTCTTCGCCACTGCCAGCCCCTGCAAGTCTTCGACTGCCAGCGGTTTGCCGCGACGGGCGACGCGGTCGAACAGGACCGAGGCCGGCTTCTTATCTCCGGCACCATCGGCGCGCACCAGGATCCCGTCCCCATTCGGCGCCAGCTCGACGCGGACGCGGGAGCCCGGCGCCAGCGAGACCTGCCGGCAAAGTTCGGCGGGCAGTACCACTTGCCGTTTGCCCGAAAGAATCATGGTGGTCATGGCTACCTCCTGATGGCTTACCGATTGAGTGTAGCCCTATTGCGCCCGCCGTTCAACTGCGTTCAACGATGGGTTGATTTCACCGTGGTCCGCTATCGAACACCCGCAGCCACAACTCGCGTACCGCCGTGACGCGGTCGCCGACTTCTTCGGGCGCGACGCGCGCCTTGGTGCCGTTGAGGCGCAAGCCATGCTGCATGCGGCGGTAGTCGCGGTAGGCGTTGCGCACGGTTTCGGCCAGTTCTGCGGGGATCAGGCCGGCGTCGGCGGCCATCTTCAGCAGCGCGATGTTGCCCTTGTTGCCGGTGAGTTCGCGATGGGCATGTGAGTAGCCGAGCACCAGGTACTGGACGATGAACTCGACGTCGACCAGGCCGCCGGGATCGTGCTTGAGATCGAACACGGTTTCGCGCAGGTCGCCGCGCGTGCCGTGGCTGTCCATCATCTTCTGCCGCATCTCGGCGATATCGGCGCGCAGCTTTTCGAGGTCGCGCCGCTGGCACAGCACCTCGCAGCGGATCTTTTCGAAGGCCTCGCCGACGGCCGGATCGCCGGCCGAGAAGCGGGCGCGCGTCAGCGCCTGGTGTTCCCAGACCCAGGCCGATTCGAGCTGGTACTTGCGGAAGGATTCCATGGAACTGACGACCAGGCCCGATTCGCCATTGGGCCGCAACCGCAGGTCGGTCTCGAACAACTGGCCGGCGGCGGTCTGCGCCGAGAGCCAGGTGTTGAGCCGGGTGCCGAGCCGTCCGTAGTTCTCGCCGGCTTCCGGCGCCGGGTCGTCGTAGAGGAAGACCAGGTCGAGATCGGAGGCGAAACCGAGTTCCTTGCCGCCCAGCTTGCCGTAGCTGATGACGGCGAACTTCGGCGCCTCGAGGTGGCGCTTCAGCAGCTTGAGCCAGGCGCGGCCGAGGGCGGCATCGAGCAGGATGTCGGCCAGCTCCGAGAGATGGTCGGCCAGCCGCTCGACGGTGTAGAGCCCGGCCACGTCCTGCGCCAGCAGGCGGAAGACCTGGGCGTGGTGCGTTTCGCGCAACAGGTCCATCTGCCGCTCGGTATCCGGTTCCAGTTCTTCCAGTTTCACCGCGAGTTGCCGCCGCACGCCGCTCCAGTCGGGCAGCACGTCGAGCAGGCGCGGGTCGAGCAACTCGTCGAGCAGGATGGGGTGGCGCTGCAGGTATTCGGCGGCCCAACTGGAACTGCTGACCAGTTCCGCCACTTTCCTCAGCGCCTGCGGATACTGTTGCAGCAAGGCGAGGTAGGCGGCGCGGCGCGAGATGGCTTCGAGCAGGTCGAGGCTGCGCGAGAGCGTGGCGTCGGGGTTGGGCATTTCCGCCGCGGCCTGGATCAGTTGCGGCACCAGTGCGTCGAATCGCTCGCGAATGCTGGCCGCAAGCTGCTGGTAGCGCGGCCCTTCGCGCAGGGCGGCGACGCGTGTCGCGGCTTCGCGCGGATTCTTGTAGCCGAGGTTGGCGAATTCCTCGCCCTGCTCCTCGCCGCCGGCGCCGCGCCACATGCCGGCCAGCTTGTGCTCGCCGCGATTGGGGTCGGCGAACACCGCCTCGAAGTGGCGCGCGACGTTGGCGCGATGGTCGTCCAGTTCGACCAGCAGGCCCTCGAACGAACCATAGCCCATGGCGCGCGCGACCCGCGCGCGGTCGTCGTCGCCGGTGGGCAGCATGTGGGTCTGCGCGTCGTCGATGTATTGCAGGCGATGTTCGACGCGGCGCAGGAATTCGTAGGCGGCGGACAGTTCGCCGACGGCCTCGGCGGCAAGTGTTCCGTTGTCGGCCAGCATGCGCAGCACCGCCAGTGTCGGCTTGATCTGCAGCGCCGGATCGCGCCCGCCGCGAATCAGCTGGAACACCTGGGCGATGAACTCGACCTCGCGGATGCCGCCGGGGCCGAGCTTGACGTTGTCGGCCTTGTCCTTCTTCGCCACTTCCTGGCGGATCTGCGCATGCAATTCGCGCATGGCGTTGATGGTGCCGAAGTCGAGGTACTTGCGGAAAACGAAGGGTCGGCGGATCGCCTCCAGCTCGTCCCATCGTCCGCCGGCGCTGTTGCCGCCACTGTTGCCGGTAAGCGGCCGCGCCTTGATCCAGGCGTAGCGCTCCCATTCGCGGCCCTGGGTGACGAAGTAGTTTTCCAGCATCTCGAACGAACACACCAGCGGCCCGGAATCACCGTTGGGCCGCAGCCGCATGTCGACGCGGAAGACCTGGCCGTCCTCGGTGACGTCGGCGATGGCGTTGATCAGCGCGCGGCCCAGGCGGGTGAAAAATTCGAAATTGGAAATCGACCTCGAATTTGCGTTAACTGCGTCGGTGTCGCCGTCCTCCGGATAAACGAAGATCAGGTCTATGTCCGAGGACACGTTGAGTTCGCGCCCTCCCAGTTTTCCCATGCCGACCACGATCAATTCCTGCGCCGCACCGCCGGGGCCGCGCGGCGTGCCATAGCGTTCGACCAGACCCTGGCTCAGCACCCGCGTCGCCGTGGCCACCGCCAGTTCGGCGATCAGGGTCATGCCTTCAACCACTTCGCCCAGCGGCGCCAGCCCACACAGGTCGCGCGTGGCGATGCGCGCGTAGCCATGCTGCTTCATCTGGCGCAGCAAGGGCTTCAGGCTGGCCTCGGTCAGCGGCTGCGCGGCGAGCCAGGCCGACAGTTCATCGGCGGTTACCGCCTGTTTCAGCGCGGCATCGATTTCGGCGGCCAGCGCGGGCTTCGCCGCCAGCAGTCGTGCAAAGTAAGGGGATGTTTCGGCGATAACGGCGCGGTAGGGCATCGGTTAGAATTTATACATGCTGAACGCTGTGACCGCCCCATTCTAGCTTGGGTGCGGGCGCAGCCCCCTCCATGCCCGCACCCAGAGCCGCCACGTCCATCATTTCGCAACCGTTGTCCCGCCTGCGCCGCGCCGCCAACGCCCATCCGCGGCTGGCGGTCGCGGCGCGCGTGCTGATGTGGGTGCTGACGCTGGGGTACTTCGCCTTCGCGCTGCTGCTGCTGGCGCTGCGCTACGCCATCCTGCCGCAGATCGAAAGCTACCGCGGCGACGTCGAACGGATGATCTCGACGTCGATCAACCGCCCGGTCGGAATACGCAAGATCGAGGCACACTGGGCCGGACTGCGCCCGGCGCTGAGCCTGGAGGGCTTCGAGATCCGAGACGCGCAGGGACGTGCGGCGCTGGGCTTCGACCAGGTCGACGCCGAGCTGTCGTGGAAATCCCTGTGGCACCTGGAGCTGCGCCTGGCGCTGCTCGAACTCGATGCGCCCAGCCTGCTGCTGCGCCGCGACCGCGACGGACGCCTGTTCGCCGCAGGGCTGGAAATCACTCCGCAGCCCGGGGACGAGGAAGGTTTCGCCGACTGGCTTCTGGTGCAGGAACGCGTCGTGATCCGCGACGCCAGCATCACCTGGCTCGATGAACTGCGCGGCGCGGCGCCGCTGGAGCTCAAGCACCTGAATTTCCAGCTCGACAACAGCGGCAGCCGCCACCGCTTCGGCCTCACCGCCGACCCGCCGCGCCAGCTTGCAGCACGCGTCGACATCCGCGGCGATTTCCGCG
>JBIKLV010000151.1:0-5571 GCA_044359585.1 Sulfuritalea sp.
CGGCATGCTCTTCATTGGTCAGCACGATCTCGGGGGCAACTCGCATTCACTTCTCCACTCTGCACGTATTGTGCATTGGAGAAGCGGGATTAATATAAGTTCCATCAAGATAGCAACACTACACTAGCCTCGCCGCAATCGTGTTGCGAGGTCGCGCGCTGTTTCGCGAGCTGGTCTGGTTCAGCCGCAAGTGCTTCGGGAAAACGGTGGCCGATACTTCACCGGATGTCTGAGCTTTCCGCTCGTCGATCGAGCTTCATCGCTTGCGGTGACAATGCATGCAGCCGGGGCCCACCGCTGTTGCGGGCTTCGCCACGACAGTTGACTATGACATTCCGGGGAGCCGTCGCCGTCAGCATCGCTGAAGCGAAAAACTCCGGCCAGTTCCCTGCGCGGCATTCGATGCCGCGCGAACACCGTGATCCGCGCGATAATGCACTGCATCAATCCACGCCAAGCAAGGAGAATCACATGAGCATCAAGACAGTGGGCATCGTCGGCGCCGGCACCATGGGCAACGGCATTGCGCAGGCCTGCGCGGTTTCCGGCATTGACGCCGTGATGCTGGACATCAACGACGCAGCGGTGCAAAAGGGCGTCGCCACGATTTCCGGCAGCCTCGACCGCCTGGTCAAGAAGGAGAAGATGACGGCCGAGCAGAAGGCGGCGGCGATGGCGCGCGTGCGCGCGACGACGCAGATGGCCGACATGAAGGGCGTCGATATCGTGATCGAGGCGGCCACCGAGAACCTCGGCCTCAAGCTGAAGATCCTCAAGGACATCGAAGCCGCGATCGGCGCGGACACCGTCATCGCCAGCAACACCTCGTCGATCTCGATCACGCAGTTGGCCGCAGCGACCGGGCGCGCCGACAAGTTCATCGGCATGCACTTCTTCAACCCGGTGCCGATGATGGCGCTAGTCGAACTGATCCGCGGCCTGCAGACCAGCGACGAGACGCATGCCAAGGTCGAGGCGCTGGCAAAGGCGCTGGGCAAGAGCCCGATCACGGTGAAGAACAATCCGGGCTTCGTCGTCAATCGCATCCTGTGCCCGATGATCAACGAAGCGATCTTCGTGCTGGCCGAGGGCCTGGCCTCGCCCGAGGAAATCGATGCCGGCATGAAGCTGGGCTGCAACCATCCGATCGGCCCGCTGGCCCTGGCCGACATGATCGGGCTGGACACCATGCTCGCCGTGATGAACGTCTTCTACGAAGGCTTCAACGATTCCAAGTACCGCCCGGCGCCGCTGCTGAAGGAAATGGTCGCTGCCGGTTACCTGGGGCGCAAGACCGGGCGCGGCTTCTACCAGTATTGAGTGGCCGCGCAAAAGTCGGCGCTGGTGATACGGCAGCGTGTCGCCGCTGGCCTTCGACAAGCTCAGGCCGAACGGTTTCGGTCGTGTCGGGCCGGCGTGGACCGCTAGCCGCCGAAGTGGCGCAGGCCTTCGAGGTCGAGCACGGTGACGCCGCCATATTGCGTGGTGAGGAAGCCATCCGCTTCCAGCAGCCGCAGCGACTTGTTGACACGTTGGCGCGAGACGCCGGCCAGATAACCGATTTCCTCCTGCGAAATGGCGATGCGCGCTTCGATGCCGGGTTGCAGCACCGGATGGAAGAGGGCGGCGAGGGTGCGCGCGACACGCGCATCGATGTCCAGCAGCCGTTCCGATTCGAGCAGGCCGATGAACAGGCCCAGGCGTTCGTTGATCTGGTTGATGACGAAGCGGTTGAAGGCGATGCTGTTGTCCAGCAGCCAGTGGAAGGTTTCGCGTTTCATGCAGGCGATGCGGCTGTCGCGCAACGCGACCACGTCGTAGCGACGCGGCTCGGGTTTCAGTATCGAGCCTTCACCGAACCAGCCGCCGGCCGCGATGCCGGTGAAGCTGGCTGTCTTGCCCGTGGCCCAGTCGCTGGACATCTTGACCAGGCCGTCGATGACGCCGTGCCAATGTTCCACCGGCTCACCCTTGTGGCATACGTAGCTGCCGGTCGGGACCTGGCGCTCCACAGTGCCTTCGCGTGCCCGCGCGTAGTCGACGGCAGACAGCGCCTGCGCCCAGCTTGTGCGGCGCAGCATGTCGTCGAGCGAGATCGCGGTATTTTTGGAATTGTCAGGCACGCGACAATTATAGCCATTGGAATGCCTTAGACTCGAAATTCAATGTGGGCAAGTCGCGACAAAAGCGACTCCGCAATGCTAGTGCTGGAGGAGAGAAAACGCATGGCCGCATCCCAATCGGGGCGGGCTTCAGGCCCGCTCGATACGTTTCCCCGTTTGCTGCTGAATCACGCGGCGATCCGTGGCGATCGCCCGGCGACACGCGAGAAGTATCTTGGCATCTGGCAGACCTGGAGCTGGAGCCAGGTCGCCGAGGAAGTCCGCGCCATGGCCTGCGGCCTGGCCGAACTCGGTTTCAAGCGCGGCGACAACCTGGCCATCATTGGCGACAACCGCCCGCGCCTGTACTGGGCGATGTGCGCTGCACAGATGCTGGGCGGCGTGCCGGTGCCGATGTATCAGGATGCCGTGGCGGCCGAAATGGCCTTTGTCCTGACCGATGGCGAAATTCGCTTCGCCATCGTCGAGGACCAGGAGCAGGTCGACAAGATGCTGGAGATCAAGGGGCAGTGTCCCAGCCTGCAGCGCATCATCTACGATGATGCGCGCGGCATGCGTCACTACACCCAGACTTCGCTGCAAGGGCTGGACGAAGTCATCGCCATGGGCAAGATCCACGACAAGAACCAGCCCGACTTCATTTCCGGCGAGATCGCCAAGGGGCGTACCGAAGATGTCGCGGTGATGCTGTACACCTCCGGCACCACGGGCAAGCCCAAGGGCGTCTGCCAGACCCATGAAACCTTCATTGCCGCAGCGCAGAGCGGCGTCGGTTTCGATCACCTGACCGACCAGGAAGACATACTTTCCTACCTGCCGATGGCCTGGGTCGGCGACCACCTGTTTTCCTACGCCCAGGCCATGGTGGCGGGCTTCACCATCAATTGCCCCGAATCGGGCGACACGGTGATGACCGACCTGCGCGAGATCGGCCCGACCTACTACTTCGCACCGCCGCGCGTGTTCGAAAACCTGCTGACCACGGTGATGATCCGCATGGAGGATGCCGGCGCGCTGAAGCGCAACATGTTCCATTACTTCATGAAGGTGGCCAAGCGTTGCGGCTCGGACATCCTCGACCGCAAGTCGAGCGTGTCATCCTCGGATCAACTGCTCTATGCGCTGGGCAATCTGTTCGTCTATGGTCCGTTGCGCAATGTTCTCGGCATGAGCCGCGTCCGCGTTGCCTACACGGCGGGTGCCGCGATCGGTCCCGACCTGTTCCGCTTCTATCGCTCCATCGGCGTCAATCTCAAGCAGTTGTACGGCGCAACGGAAACCTGCGCCGCGGTGTGCCTGCAACCGGATCGCGAGATCAAGTTCGACAGCGTCGGCAAGCCGGCGCCCGGCGTCGAGGTCAAGATTTCCGGCAATGGTGAAGTGCTGGTGCGCGGCAAGCTGTTGCTCAAGGAATATTACAAGCGGCCGGACGCAACGGCCGAGGTGATCGATGCCGAAGGCTGGTTCCATACCGGCGACGCCGGCTTCTTCGACGAGGACGGCCACCTCAAGATCATCGACCGCGCCAAGGACGTCGGCAAACTGGCGCAAGGCGCGATATTTGCGCCGAACTACATCGAGAACAAGCTCAAGTTCTTCCCGCACATCAAGGAAGCGGTCTGTTTCGGCCACGACCGCGACATGGTCTGCGCCTTCGTCAACATCGACATGGGCGCAGTCGGCAACTGGGCCGAACGGCGCGGCCTGCCGTATTCCGGCTACACCGACCTGGCCGCCAAGCCCGAGGTCCTGGAACTGATCCGGGAGTGCGTCGAACAGGTCAATGCCGACCTGTCGCACGATGCGATGGTGGCCGAAACGCAGATCCATCGCTTCATGGTGCTGCACAAGGAACTCGATCCGGATGACGACGAACTGACGCGCACGCGCAAGGTCCGGCGTGGCTTCGTCGCCGAAAAATACGGCGTATTGATTGATGCCCTGTACACCGGCAAGACCTCGCAGTTCATCGAAACCCAGGTCAAGTTCGAGGACGGCCGCACTGGCAAGGTGTCGGCCGACCTGCAGATTTGCGAAGTGAAGACCTTCCCCGTACTGAAGAAAGCAGCCTGATGAGCGAAAGAAAATTCGGCGAGGTCATTCTCGACCTCAAGAACATCAGCCTCAGCTTCGGCGGCGTCAAGGCCTTGCAGGACATTTCCTTCAATGTCCTGGAACATGAAGTTCGCGCCATCATCGGCCCCAATGGCGCCGGCAAGAGTTCGATGCTGAACGTGATCAACGGCGTCTACCGGCCGCAGCAGGGCGACATCATCCTGCGCGGCGAGCACCATGCCAACATGGACTCCTATGGTGCGGCGAAAGCCGGCCTGGCGCGCACCTTCCAGAACATCGCGCTGTTCAAGGGCATGTCGGTGCTGGACAACATCATGACCGGGCGCAACCTGAAGATGAAGGCCAACATGCTGCAGCAGGCCATCTGGTTCGGTCCGGCGATGCGCGAGGAACTGGAGCATCGCGCCAAGGTCGAGGAGATCATCGACTTCCTCGAAATCCAGCACATCCGCAAGACTCCGGTCGGTCGCCTGCCTTACGGCCTGCAAAAGCGCGTCGACCTGGCACGCGCCCTTGCCATGGAGCCGCAGATACTGCTGCTGGACGAGCCGATGGCCGGCATGAACGTCGAAGAAAAGCAGGACATGTGTCGCTTCATCCTCGACGTCAATGACCAGTTCGGCACCACCATCGTGCTGATCGAGCACGACATGGGCGTGGTGATGGACATTTCCGATCGTGTCGTGGTGCTTGATTACGGCAAGAAGATCGGCGATGGCACGCCCGACGAGGTTCGCGCCAATCCCGACGTCATCAGCGCCTATCTTGGCGCCAGCCACTGAGGAATCTGAACCATGGCTTTTTTCCTGGAAACCCTGCTTGGCGGCCTGATGAGCGGGATGCTGTATTCGCTGGTGGCGCTGGGCTTCGTGCTGATCTTCAAGGCCTCCGGCGTCTTCAATTTCGCCCAGGGCGCGATGGTGCTGTTCGCCGCGCTGGCGATGGCGCGCTTCTCCGAATGGATTCCCGCCTGGCTGGGCATGGACAACCTGTTCATGGCCAATGTGCTGGCCTTTGCCGTCGCGGTGGTGATCATGTTCATCGTGGCCTGGCTGATCGAGCGGCTGGCGCTGCGTCATCTGGTCAACCAGGAAGGCGCGACACTGCTGATGGCCACGCTGGGCATCGCCTACGTGCTTGACGGCATCGGTCAGACCATCTTCGGCAGCGCCATCTACAAGATCGACGTCGGCATGCCCAAGGAGCCGGTGATGATGCTGGAAAGCGTCTTCGAAGGCGGCATCCTGATCAACAAGGAAGACTTCATCGCCGCGCTGATCGCGGCCCTGCTGGTGATCTCGCTGTCGATCTTCTTCCAGAAGACCGCTACCGGCCGCGCGCTGCGCGCCGTGGCGGACGACCATCAGGCGGC
>JBIKLV010000070.1:0-19539 GCA_044359585.1 Sulfuritalea sp.
TTCGTCGAGATCGAGCAGGGCATCGAAGGCCTGGTGCACGTCTCCGAAATGGACTGGACCAACAAGAACATCCACCCGACCAAGGTTGTCCAGCTGGGCGACGAAGTCGAAGTGATGATCCTCGAAATCGACGAAGACCGTCGCCGCATTTCGCTGGGCATGAAGCAGTGCATGGCGAACCCGTGGGACGATTTTGCGATGAACCACAAGAAGGGCGACAAGGTCCGCGGTGCGATCAAGTCGATCACCGACTTCGGCATCTTCATCGGCCTGCCCGGCGGTATCGACGGCCTGGTGCACCTGTCCGACCTGTCCTGGTCGGCCACCGGCGAGGAAGCCAAGCAGAACTTCAAGAAGGGCGATGAAGTGGATGCCGTGGTGCTCTCCATCGATGTCGAGAAGGAGCGCATTTCGCTCGGCGTCAAGCAGCTCGATGGCGACCCCTTCACCAGCTTCGTGGCCACGCATGACAAGAACAGCCTGGTCTCCGGCACGGTGACCAGCGTCGACCAGCGCGGCGCGGTGGTCAGCCTGGGCGACGATGTCGAGGGTTACCTGCGCGTTTCCGAGTTCTCGCGCGACCGCATCGAAGACCTGACGCAGCACCTCAAGGTCGGCGAAGTGATCGAGACCCTGATCGTGAATGTCGACCGCAAGACGCGTTCGATCAACCTCTCGATCAAGGCCAAGGATCAGGTCGAGCAGAGCCAGGCGATGCAGAAGCTTGCATCCGACAGCGGTTCCGCCAGCAGCGGCACGACCAATCTGGGCGCGCTGCTCAAGGCCAAGCTCAACCAGCAGTAAGACCAGGCCATGACCAAATCGGAACTCATCGCCCGGCTGGCGGAGCGTTTTCCCCAGCTCGTGGCGAAGGATGCCGACTTTGCCGTCAAGATGATTCTCGATGCTCTCACTGCGGCGCTGGTGCGCAGTGATCGCATCGAGATCCGCGGCTTCGGCAGTTTCGCGCTGAATTACCGGCCGCCGCGGATCGGTCGCAATCCGAAGTCTGGCGACAAGGTGCAGGTGCCCGAAAAGTACGTTCCCCACTTCAAGGCTGGCAAGGAGTTGCGGGAGCGGGTTGATTACGGATCGGATGACAAGTGACGGTTTGCGACGGACGGTAGGGCAGGCGGCGCTTCGCGCCGGCAGAATCCCGTCTTTCGTGGCCGATCACGGGTCCGCTGAACCATGACCACGTTGCTCAGGCTCTTTATCTGGCTTTTGCGTATCGTGGTTTTCGTCGGGCTGTTCGGCCTGGCGATCAAGAATAGCGGGCCCATGGAACTTCGGTTTTTTCTCGATCAATCCTGGACCGCGCCAATTTCGCTGGTAATCCTTGCGGTGTTCGCGATCGGCGTCGGTGTCGGACTGACGACCGCCATGGGGGTTCTCTCGCGTCCTCGGCAGAATTCGGAACAAGGGCCGCGCTAGTACCATGGAAATCGAACTGTGGTGGCTGCTGGTGCTGCCGGCATTCTTCGCCCTGGGCTGGGTCGCCGCACGCATCGACATCAAGCAGTTGCTGAAGGAATCACGCGCCCTGCCGCGTTCTTATTTCAAGGGCCTGAATTTCCTCTTGAACGAGCAGCCCGACCAGGCCATCGAGGCCTTCATCGAGGCGGCGCGCGTCGACCCGGAAACCATCGAGCTGCATTTCGCGCTGGGCAGCCTGTTCCGGCGGCGCGGCGAGACGGACCGCGCCATCCGGGTACACCAGAACCTGATCGAACGCGACGGCCTTTCGGCGACGCAGCGTTTGCATGCCCTGTCGGAACTCGGGCAGGACTACCTCAAGGCAGGTCTGCTGGATCGTGCCGAGGAGATATTCCTCAAGCTGCGCGGCACCGACCGCGACGAGGAGGCGCTGAAGAACCTGCTGGAGATCTACCAGCAGGAAAAGGAATGGGCCAAGGCCATCACCATCGCCAATGCCATGCCGAATCACTCCGACCATCTTTGGCAAAAGGAAATCGCCGAATTTCATTGCGAGATGGCCGCGAATGAAATGCTGCACGACCGCCCTGATGAAGCGCGCCGCCTGCTGAACGAAGCCCTGGCGGCGAATCGCAAGTGCATTCGCGCCACGCTGCTGCTGGGTGAGTTGGCCGCAAAAGTCGGCGCTGGCGACACGGCGATCGACCACTGGAAATCCATCGAGCAGCAGAATCCCGTTTATCTTTCCCTTGCTGCGGAAAAACTCATGTCGGCGCACATCCAGCTGGGCCGCAAGGAGCAGGGCATCCAGTTGCTGCGCGGCTGGCTCGATCGCCATCCCTCGCTCGATCTGCTCGATGCGGTTTTTCGCGTCGAACTCGACACCGGCGGTGCGGAAGCGGCCTATACCCTGGTGCGCGACGAGTTGCGGCGCAATCCGACCTTGCTCGGCCTCGACAAGCTGCTCGAAGCACAGATCCTGGTGGTGCCGCCCGAGCGGCGTCCCGATCTGGAACTGATCAAGAATCTGATCCACAATCACACCCGCCGCGTCGCGCGTTATCGTTGCGACGCCTGCGGTTTCAAGGCGCGCCAGTTCTACTGGCGCTGCCCGGGCTGCGGCGGATGGGAAACCTATCCGCCCCGCCGCACCGAAGAATTCGACATCACGCTATAGGAAGATCATGAACGCAACCATCCCCCCATCCCCCTTCCAATGGAAGGGGGTAACTAGAGTTCGCCGCGTTGCGGCTCCATGTGACTTGCTTTCGCCTCCTTGGGGCGGCCCTGCGGAGGCGACATGAAAATCACCGTCATCGGCACCGGCTACGTCGGCCTCGTTTCCGGCGCCTGTCTCGCGGACGTCGGCAACGACGTGCTCTGCCTCGACCTCGATACCGCAAAAATCCGCACCCTCAATGAAGGTGGAATCCCGATTTACGAACCCGGCCTGGAGGCCATGGTGCGCAAGAACCAGGCAGCCGGACGCCTGCGCTTCACGACCGACATCGAAGCCGCGGCCGCGCACGGCGTGCTGCAGTTCATCGCCGTCGGCACGCCGCCGGACGAGGACGGCTCGGCCGACCTGCAGTACGTCGTCGCCGCCGCGCGCAACATCGGTCGCCACATGACCGGCTACAAGGTCGTGGTCGACAAGTCCACGGTTCCGGTCGGCACCGCCGACAAGGTGCGGGCCGCCATCGCCGAGGAACTCGCAGTTCGCGGTGCATCGGTCGAATTCAGCGTTGTTTCGAATCCGGAGTTCCTCAAGGAGGGCGCTGCGCTGGACGACTTCCTGAAGCCCGACCGCATCGTCGTCGGTGCCGAGGACGAACGCGCGATCGGCCTGATGCGCGAGCTGTACGCCCCTTTCCAGCGCAATCGCGAGCGTCTGATCGTGATGGACATCAAGAGCGCCGAACTGACCAAGTACGCCGCCAACGCCATGCTCGCCACCCGCATCAGTTTCATGAACGAACTGGCCAACCTGGCGGAAAAACTCGGCGCCGACATCGAACTGGTGCGCAAGGGCATCGGTTCAGATCCGCGCATCGGCTTCCACTTCCTCTACCCCGGGGTGGGTTACGGCGGTTCCTGCTTTCCCAAGGATGTGCAGGCGCTGATCCGCACGGCCGGCGAAGCCGGACAGGGTCTGAAGGTGCTGCAGGCGGTGGAAGACGCCAATGAGGCGCAGAAAAGCGTGCTCGGCGGCAAGATCACGAAGCGTCTTGGTCAGGACCTCTCCGGCATGACCTTTGCCCTGTGGGGGCTGGCATTCAAGCCCAATACCGACGACATGCGCGAGGCACCCAGCCTGGTGCTGATCGCCGACTTGCTGGCGCGCGGCGCCTCGATCCGCGCCTACGATCCGGTGGCGGTGCACGAGGCCAGTCGCATCCTCGGCGCGAACCCCCGCATCGCCTATACGGCGACGCCCATGGAAGCCCTCGACGGCGCCGATGCGCTGGTCATCGTTACGGAGTGGAAGGAATTCCGCAGCCCCGATTTCGAAACGATCAAGGCCAAGTTGAAGACGCCGGTGATTTTTGACGGCCGCAACCTGTACGAACCGGCAACGCCACGTGCGGCGGGACTGGAGTACTTCGCCATTGGCCGGCCATGACCGGCAGGCGCTGCTGAAAATGCTGATCCCCGATACCGCTGCCACCCGCATCCTGGTGGTCGGCGACGTAATGCTGGACCGCTACTGGTTCGGCGAAGTCTCGCGCATTTCGCCCGAGGCTCCGGTGCCCGTAGTCAAGGTCGACCGCGTCGAAGAGCGCCCGGGTGGCGCAGGCAACGTAGCGCGCAATTGCGCCGCGCTGGGCGCGCGCGTATCGCTGCTTTCGGTGGTCGGTGCCGACGAAGCGGGCCGCAGTCTGGCGCGCCTGATGATCGATGCCGGCATCGAGTGCAGCCTGCACGAGGACGCAAAGCTCAGCACCACCGTCAAACTGCGGGTGATCGGCCGCCAGCAACAGTTGCTGCGCATCGATTTCGAGAATGCCCCGGATCACGAGGTGCTGCAGGCGAAACTGGCCGACTTCGAATCCCGGCTCGCCGATTGCGATGTCGTCATCCTGTCCGACTACGGCAAGGGCGGCCTCACGCACATCAAGCACATGATCGAACAGGCCCGCGCCTCGGGCAAGCCTGTCCTGGTCGATCCCAAAGGTGACGACTACGCACGTTACGCGGGCGCTACCCTGCTGACACCAAATCGTTCCGAGATGCGCCAGGTGGTGGGACGCTGGCTGGACGACGTGGAACTCGCGGCCAAGGCCGCCGGCCTGCGCGAAAAGCTGCACCTGGAGGCGCTGCTGGTGACCCGCAGCGAGGAGGGCATGACCTTGTTTTCGGCGACCGGCGCGACGCACGAACCCGCCGTCGCGCGCGAGGTTTATGATGTCAGCGGCGCCGGTGACACCGTCATCGCGACGCTGGCGGTGATGCTCGGTGGCGGCATGTCCTTGCAACAGGCAATGCGGCAGGCCAATCTGGCCGCTGGCGTGGTGGTTGGCAAACTGGGGGCGGCGACTTGCAGCCTGCAGGAATTGCGCGCCGCGCAGGACTAGTTCGGCACGACCGCAAATCCGGGCCTGACCCGGTTGACAGACAAGGCTTGGGAGAAAACATGTACTACGTCGTTACGGGTGCTTGCGGCTTCATCGGCGCCAACCTGGTCAAGGCGCTGAACGAGCGGGGCGTCACCGACATCATCGCGGTGGATAACCTCAAGCGCGCCGACAAGTTCCTCAACCTGACCGACTGCGAGATTGCCGATTACCTCGACAAGCAGGAATTCCTCGACCTCGTCGAGCATGGTCAGCTCGACGGCGGCGTCGAGGCCATCCTGCATCAGGGCGCCTGTTCCGACACCATGGAAACCGACGGCCGCTACATGATGGCCAACAATTTCCGCTATTCGCAGACGCTGCTCGACTTCTGCATGGAGCAGGAGATTCCCCTGTTGTATGCCTCGTCGGCATCTGTCTACGGCGGTGGCGGGATGTTCCGCGAGGAACGCGACTACGAAGCCCCCCTCAATGTCTATGGCTATTCGAAGTTCCTCTTCGACCAGGTGGTGCGGCGCCGTTTCGCCGGCGCCGACTCCCAGATCGCCGGCTTCCGCTATTTCAACGTTTATGGCCCGCGCGAGCAGCACAAGGGGCGCATGGCCTCGGTGGCCTTCCATCATTTCAACCAGTACCGCGCCGACGGCAAGGTTCGACTGTTCGAGGGCCATGCCGGCTACGGCAACGGCGAGCAGCGCCGCGATTTCGTCTATGTCGGCGACGTGGCGCGGGTCAATATGGATTTCCTCGAAACCCGTGTCTCGGGAATTTTCAACCTCGGCACCGGACGCGCGCAGAGCTTCAACGAACTCGCGGCGGCGACCGTAAATGCCTGTCGCGCGCTGGACGGCCAGCCGGCACAATCCGTGGCCGAACTGGTGGCGCAAGGCATCATCGAGTACATCCCGTTTCCAGATGCGCTCAAGGGCAAGTACCAGAGCTACACCGAAGCCGACCTTGGCCAGTTGCGCCGCGCTGGCTATCAGGAGGAATTCGCCACGGTCGAGCAGGGCGTGGCCGAATACGTGAAGTGGCTCGCACGATGACATTCAAATCACTCGGCGATTTCGTCGGCAACACGCCGCTGGTGCAGTTGCAGCGACTGCCCGGCGCCGACATCGCCAGGCGCAACAACGTGGTTCTGGCCAAGCTGGAGGGCAACAACCCTGCCGGTTCGGTCAAGGACCGTGCCGCGCTGTCGATGATCGCGCGCGCCGAGGCGAGCGGCCGAATCAAGCCTGGCGATACGCTGATCGAGGCCACCTCCGGCAACACCGGGATCGCGCTGGCGATGGCGGCGACGATGCGCGGCTACCGCATGACGCTGATCATGCCGGAGAACCAGAGCGTGGAGCGCTGCCAGACCATGCGCGCCTTCGGTGCCGAGCTGGTGCTGACGCCCAAGGCCGGTGGCATGGAAGCCGCCCGCGACCTGGCCGACAGGATGATGGCGGACCGCAAAGGCATCGTGCTCGACCAGTTTGCCAATCCGGACAATCCGCTGGCGCATTACGAAGGCACCGCGCCGGAAATCTGGCGCGACACCGAGGGTCGCATCACCCATTTCATTTCCAGCATGGGCACCACCGGCACCATCATGGGATGCTCACGCTACTTCAAGGAAAAGAACCCGGCGATCCGCATCGTCGGTTGCCAGCCCGAGGAAGGCTCGCAGATTCCCGGCATCCGCAAATGGCCGGAAGCCTACCTGCCGAAGATTTATGACGGTTCGCGGGTGGACCAGGTGGAGAACGTCGGCCAAGGCCAGGCGGAGGAAATGACGCGGCGACTGGCGCGCGAGGAGGGCATCTTTGCCGGCATATCGTCAGGCGGCGCCATGGTGGTCGCCTTGCGCATCGCCAGCCAGGTGGAGAACGCGGTGATCGTCAGCATTGTCTGCGACCGCGGCGACCGCTACTTGTCGACCGGGGTTTTCCCCGCGTAAATCGTAGTGAGCTGGCCGTAGCGGGGTGCGGCCGGAGCGCAGCTACCGGAATGTACGTCTTTGTACATGAGGATGGCGAGCACCGCCCAATCCCCGATCCGGCACGCGCAGTAGATTTCAGCCCGGCAGCGCGACCTTGTTGTCGGTACTGAACTGGTAGTCGTGGAATATGTGCTCGGCGGTGAGCAACTCGTACTTGCCCGATGCATCCACCCGCGACGTGTCCTTCAGCCGGTAGGTGTAGTGCCCGCAGGTCCACAACTCGAAATTGCGCATCTGGGTGCACAGGCAGGTCTTGTCCCACACCTTGACCTTCTTGGCATCGGGATGCAGCGCGACTTCGCGGTTGTAGGCCTCGATGTACTGGCAATTGCCCTTGGCATCGAGCAGATAGCCATAGGCTTCGCAGTTCGGACGGATGCCGTCGCCGATCGCCGGGCTGCTTTTCAACATGCGCATCGGGTAACCGGTGGGCGAAATTCCATTGACCTCGATGTCTTCCTCCCTGGCGACGAAGTAGTGCTGCTTGACATCGTCGGGAAGTCCGCATTCCTTCGACACGGTGAAGCGGGTCGCGACCTGCACCGCTGCAGCGCCGGCCTCCATGAAAGCGACCGCATCCGAGCCGGTGAAGATGCCGCCGGCGGGAATCAGCGGAATGTCGAGATGCTCGGCCTTCATCCATTCGCGGATCTCGGTGACGATCTTGACCAGATCGTACTGGGCCCAGTCCATGCCGAAGCCGAGGTGGCCGCCGGCCAGCGGTCCTTCGATGACGACGTAATCGGGCAGGCGATCGGTGCGTGCGCTCTTTTTCAGGAACAGTTGCAGCGCGCGCAAGGACGAAACGATGATGCCGAGCTTGACGTCGCGAAAGCGCGGATGGTCTTCGATCAGCGCGAACGAGCCGAGGTGCAGGCCGGCGGCCAGGGTGATGCCGTCGATGCCGTGGTCCAGGGCCGCCTTGATGCGGGCGCGCAGGGTTTCCCTGGGCGCGTTCATGGTCAGCTTTTCCATGCAGTTGATGAAGACCAGACCGTCGCCGCGCTTGGCCTCCATGGTGCGGCCGACGTGCAGCGCGGTGGCTTCCACCAGCAGCCCGAGGTCGAACTGAACCACGGCCTTTTCCGTATTGGCGACGTTGAACTTGTACTGCCTCAGCTTGTTCTTGACGTACTTGGTATTGAAGCGGCGGTCGGACACCGTCGGCACCATGGCGTCCGAGATGTGGCCGATGCCGCCCAACCGCGCGGCCTCCAACGCTAGCTCGGCGGTCGAGATATCCACGCCCATGCCGCCGACCATGATCGGCACCAGTTCCTGCTTGCCCAGCCGCAGGCGAAAATCATCGACGCGCTTCATTGAGAAACATTCCCGTGTTTTGGTTTCTGTCGCTGCGCGCGGCGCCTTTGAATCCGGCGCCGGCTCCTCCCCCGGAACTTCGCCCGCAGCCCGATATTATCGCCTGTCGGCACCGGCTTATGACGTTCCCGCGCCGGAAAATTCTTGCGAACTCAAGCCAACAACCGGATCAGGGCCTCTCCGTAGCGATCGGCCTTGGCCTGCCCGATGCCGGGAACGTCGAGCAGTTCCGCCACGACCGCCGGACGTCGCGTCGCGAGTTCGCGCAGGCTACGGTCATGGAGGATGACGTAGGCCGGAACCCCCTGTTCGCGTGCCAGATCGGCGCGCCAGGCACGCAGCGCGGCGAAGCGCAACTCGTCGTCGGTGCCGAGGGTGACGTCAGCGGCAGAGCGCCGTCCCGCCAGCGCCGACTCTTTACCCGGTTTTGATTTGCCGCGCACGCGAGTCGCCGCCTTGCGCAGTGAAATCCGGGTTTCGCCCTTCAGCACCGAGCGCGCTGCCTCGGTCAGGCGCAAGGCGCCGAAAGCCTGGGCATCGGCATGCAGTAGTCCGGCGGCAAGCAACTGGCGAAACACCGAGCGCCACGCCGCCTCGTCGAGGTCGGCACCGGCGCCGAAGGTTGGCAGGTCGCCATGGTCGAACTGCTGCACCTTCTCGGTCGCCTTGCCGCGCAGGACGTCGATCAGGTGGCCGGCGCCGAAGCGCTGCCCGGTGCGCAGCGCCGCCGACATGGCCTTTTGCGCGGCCACCGTGCCGTCCCACATTTCGGGCGGCGCCAGGCAGGTGTCGCAGTTGCCGCAGGCCCCGGCTTCCTCGCTGAAATACCGGAGCAGCAGGGCGCGCCGGCAATCCGCCGTTTCGCACCAGGCCAGCAGGGCGTCGAGCTTGCTGCGCTCGATGCGCTTCTGTTCCTCGCCGGCGACCGATTCGTCGATGCGCATGCGATGGATCACCACGTCGTTGAGCCCATAGGTCATCCAGGCCTCGGCGGGTTCGCCGTCGCGCCCGGCGCGGCCGGTTTCCTGGTAGTAGGCTTCGAGGCTCTTGGGCAGGTCGAGGTGGGCGACGAAACGCACGTCGGGCTTGTCGATGCCCATGCCGAAGGCGATGGTGGCCACCATCACGATGCCATCCTCGCGCAGGAAGCGCTGCTGGTTGCGCTGGCGCGTCGCTGCCTCCAGGCCGGCGTGGTAGGGCAGGGCGGTGATGCCCTGCTGCGCCAGCCAGTCGGCGGTTTCATCGACCTTCTTGCGCGACAGGCAATACACGATGCCCGCAGCGCCGCGGTAGCCGGCAAGGAAGTCGAGCAACTGCCGGCGCGGGTTGTCGCGTTCGACCACGGTATAGCGGATGTTGGGCCGGTCGAAGCTGGCGACGAACACGCGCGCCGCATCGAGGCCGAGCCGGCTGATGATTTCGCGTTGCGTGAGCTGGTCGGCCGTCGCCGTCAGGGCGATGCGCGGCACCTGCGGATAGCGCTGGTGCAGGGCGGATAGCTGGATGTACTCGGGACGGAAGTCGTGGCCCCATTGCGACACGCAGTGCGCCTCGTCGATGGCGAACAGGCCAAGCCGGCCGCGGCTCGCCAGATAGTCCATCAGCGCCAGGAAGCGATCGGTGAGCAGGCGCTCGGGCGCGACATAGATCAGGTCGAGTTCGTCCTCGCGCAGGCGGCGCTCGATCTCCGAGGCGGTCGCGAAATCCTGCGAGGAATTGATGAAGGCGGCGCGCACGCCGGCCTGCAGCAGGGCATCGACCTGATCCTGCATCAGCGCGATCAGCGGCGAAACCACGACGCCGACGCCGGGCCGCAGCATGGCCGGGATCTGGTAGCACAGCGATTTGCCGCCGCCGGTCGGCATCAGCACCAGCGCATCGCCGCCGCCGACCATGTGCTCGATGATCTCCGCCTGCGCGCCGCGGAACGAGGCATAGCCGAACACCCGGCGCAGCGTTTCGAGCGGATCAGTCATGCAGGGATTTCCGGGTGGGCGAAGGGGCGTGCATTATGCCCGTTCGTGTCGGCCGGGAATCGCGGCCGGCCAAAAGTCGGCGCTGGCGACACGGCGTTGCGTGCGTTCATGCGAAACTGGCGCATTCCAATTCGATGCAACGGACCACAATCATGGCAACAAACCCCGAAATCACCAGCATGGCGCTGTTCTGCGACTTCGAGAACGTTGCGCTGGGCGTGCGCGATGCGAAATACGCCCAGTTCGACATCGGCAAGGTGCTCGAACGCCTGCTGCTCAAGGGCAGCATCGTGGTCAAGAAGGCCTACTGCGACTGGGCGCGCTACAAGGAATTCAAGGCACCGATGCACGAAGCCTCGTTCGAGCTGATCGAGATCCCCCACGTGCGCCAGTCTGGCAAGAACTCGGCCGACATCCGCATGGTGGTCGATGCGCTGGACCTCTGCTACACCAAGTCGCACGTCGATACCTTCGTCATCATCAGCGGCGATTCGGATTTCTCGCCGCTGGTATCCAAGCTGCGCGAGAACAACAAGCGCGTCATCGGCGTCGGCGTCAAGGCCGCGACCTCGGACCTGCTCGCCGCCAATTGCGACGAGTTCATCTTCTACGACGACCTGGTGCGCGAACTGCCGGCCAAGAAGCCGCGCGGCGAACGCAAGGCACCGGCCAAGCAATCGGCCAGCGCCGCGGCCAAACCGAAGGCCGAGGAGAAGGTTGAGGACAAGCCCGATGAGAAGCCCGAGGACTCCAAGCGCCAGCAGGCCATCGACCTGGTGGTGGCGACAGTCGAGGCGCTGGTCACCGAACGCGGCGAGGACGAAAAAATCTGGGGTTCGATGGTCAAGCAGACGCTGAAGCGGCGCAAGCCGGGTTTCAGCGAGTCCTACTACGGCTACCGTTCATTCGGCGAACTGCTCGAAGACGCGCAGAAGCACAAGCTGCTGCTGCTCGAACGCGACGAGAAGTCCGGGCAGCACATTATTCGCCTGCCGGTCGACGACTGAGCTTGTGAATAAATCTACTGCGCGTGCCGGATCGGGGCTTGGGCGGTGCTCGCTATCCTCACGTATAACGACATACGTTCCGGTAGCTGCGCTCCGGCCGCACCCCGCTGCGGCCCGCTCGCGACGATTTCTTCACAAGCTCTGAGTTTCTATCGTGAGCGCCATTGCCGAGATCCGCCCCGGGCAGTCGCTGGAACTGCTCAAGGAACTGCACATCCTGACGCGCGACGGCAAGCTCAACCAGGACAGCCGGCGCAAGCTGAAACAGGTCTACCACCTCTGCCAGTTCATCGAACCGCTGCTGGAAGAAGCCTTCGCGGCGCAGGGCGACCTGACGCTGGTCGACCACGGTGCCGGCAAGTCCTACCTCGGCTTCATCCTCTATGACCTGTTCCTCAAGTCGCGCGATGCCGGCCGGGTGTTCGGCATCGAGACGCGGACCGAACTGGTCGAGAAGTCGCGCGCGCTGGCACTGCGGCTGGGGTTCGCACGCCTGAGCGTGCTCAATCTGTCGGTCGAAGACTCGATCGGCTCGGCGCAACTGCCGCCGCAGGTCGATGTCGTCACCGCGCTGCACGCCTGCGACACGGCCACCGACGACGCCATCCGTTTCGCCCTGGCGAAGCAGGCGAGCTTCGTCGTGCTGGTGCCCTGCTGCCAGGCCGAGGTCGCCGCCGTCTTGCGCCGGCACAAGAACGAATCGCTGGCGCGCAGCGCGCTGGCGGAGATATGGCGCCACCCCATCCACACGCGCGAATTCGGCAGCCACGTCACCAACGTCCTGCGCTGCCTGCTGCTGGAAGCGCACGGCTACCAGCTCACGGTCACCGAACTGGTGGGCTGGGAGCATTCGATGAAGAACGAGCTGATCGTCGCCCGCCGCAGCACCGCGCCGCGCGGCAATGCCCGCGCCCGCCTGGAACAGATCCTGGCCGACCTGGACCTCGACGACCTGCGCGACCGCTTCGCTTACTGAATCGGAAAAGTCGGCGCCGACGATACGGCGATTCAGGCCGTGCGTCCATGGCGTGCAAGAATCCGCGCCGAAATGAACAGTAACACCGAGACCGTGGCGCTGATCGAGGCCAGCGGCAGGATCGTGCCGTCGTGACTGGAACCCACCCACATGCCGGTGAAAAAGGCGCCGAGCATGGAGATGAAACCGAACAGTCCGGCGGCCGCGCCGGCCTTGTCCGGAAACGGCGCGAGCGATCCGGCCTGGGCGCAGGGAAAGTTGATGCCGTGCGCCACCATGACCACGAACTGCGCGCCGACCACCAGTGCCGCGCTGCCAAAGCCACCGAATACCATGGCGAGGAATCCAAGCCCGCCCGCGAGTCCGATCATGGTTCCGATTTCGAGCGAACGCTGCATGCCGATGCGACCGATCATGCGGCGGCAGAGCAGGGTGCCGCCGAGGTAGCCGATCACGCCGAAGGCGAAGTAGTAGCCGTAGTGTTCGGTCGGTACGCCGAGCACGCGAATCAGCACGAAAGGCGTGCCCGAGATGAAGGCGAAGATCGAAGCGTATGAGAGCGTGCCGGGCAGTGCATAGGCCCAGAACGCCGGGTTGCGCCCGACATCGAGATAGCTGCGCGCCAGTCGCCCCGGACGCAGCGCGTCACGGTCGGGTTGCGCGTGCGACTCGCGCATCCTGCGCAAGGCCGCGATCCACACGATGAGACCGGCCACCGTGAGCGCGACAAAGGCTGCGCGCCAGCCGAAGGCCACCTGAAGGTAGCCGCCGAGTATCGGCCCCAGCAGCGGCGCCATTGCGAGGAGCGAGCTTGACTTGGCCAGCACGCTCGCGCCTTCCGCGGGTTCGTAGGCATCACGCACGATGGCGCGCGCCACCACTACCCCGGTGCAACAACCGATGGCCTGGGCGAAACGCGCCGCGACCAGCAAAGCCAGGCTTGGCGCCAGGGCGCAGGCCACGCTGGCGATCAGGTAGAGCGTCAGGCCGCCGATCAGGACCGGACGCCGCCCGAACCGGTCCGACAGCGGACCGCTGACAAGTTGCGCCGAGCCGAAGCCGATCACGAACAGGGAAAGGGTGTGCTGGACGGCGGCCGGCGCAACGCCGAAATCGGCGGCCATGCTTGGCAGTGACGCCAGGTAGAGGTCGGTCGACAAGGGCTGCAGCATTACGCAGCCGGTGACCAGCCAGAGCAGGGTGGTGGGAGTCATTGGCCGGGGCGGTTCAGTTTGCCGCTCAGCCGCGCCGGTCACGCATTACGCGCGCCTTCTCTCTTACCCAGTCGCGGTCCTTCTCGGCGTCGCGCTTGTCGTGCTGCTTCTTGCCCTTGGCCAGGCCGACCGCCAGCTTGACCCGCCCCTTGCTGTAATGCAGGTCGAGCGGCACCAGCGTATAGCCGGCGCGCTCGACCTTGCCGATCAGTTTGTCGATCTCGGCGGCGTTCAGCAGCAGCTTGCGGGTGCGCACCGGGTCGGGATGGACGTGGGTCGAGGCGGACAGCAGCGGGGTGATGTGGGCGCCAATCAGGAACACTTCCCCGCTCTTGAGCACCACGTAGGCTTCCTTGATCTGCGCCCGTCCGGCGCGGATCGCCTTCACTTCCCAGCCTTCGAGCACCAGGCCGGCCTCGTAGCGCTCTTCGATGAAGTAATCGTGGAATGCCTTTTTGTTGTCGGCGATGCTCATTGGGCGGCGCGATAAAATGCGGCATTCTACTGTACGCAGTTCATGCGACTTGAATGGCCCTGGTCGAAAAATCCGTTCTCATCGAGCGCACGCCGGCGCAGATGTTCGTTCTCGTCGACCGCATCGAGGATTACCCCCTGTTTCTGCCCTGGTGCGGCGGCACGGAGATCCATGAGCGCACGCCGGGGCGCACGGCGGCTACGGTGCGCATCAACTACCACGGCCTCAAGTCGCACTTTTCGACGGAAAACATCAAGGAAGAACCCTTCCTGATGGACATCCGCCTGACCGACGGCCCCTTCGCCCACATGGACGGTCACTGGCGCTTCAAGCCGCTGGGCGATACCGCGTGCAAGATAGAATTTCGCCTGCACTACGAGTTTTCCAGCCACTTGCTGGAAAAGGTCCTCGGTCCCGTCTTCAACCACATCGCCGATACCTTCGTCGATTCCTTCGTCAAAAGGGCAGGGCAGGTCTATGGCTGAAACCATCCACGTCGAAGTCGTCTACGCCCTTGCGGAGCGCCAGGAAGTCGCCAGCCTGGAGGTCCCGGCCGGCAGTACCGTGGCGCAAGCGATCGAGGCCTCGGGCCTGCGGACAAAGTTTCCTGAAATCGACCTGGCGAAGAACAAGCTGGGCATCTACGCCAAGCTGGCGAAGGTCGATACCCTGCTGCGCGACCGCGACCGGGTCGAGATCTACCGGCCGCTGATCGCCGACCCCAAGGAGGTGCGAAAGCAGCGCGCTGCAGAGGGAAAAGTGATGAAAAAAGGCGGCGGCGAGGGCGGCGAAGCCTGAGCGCCGCGCGGCTCGCGCTGCTGAAAGTCGGCGCCGGCGGCACGGCAAAGACGGTTGGGCTCTCGCGTATAATGCGTTTTTGGAATCAAGGAATTTCACTATGCGACTGCTCCAGAAGGCGCTGACGTTTGACGACGTCCTCCTGGTACCCGCCCATTCGGCGATCCTTCCCCGCGACGTCAGCCTCGCCACCCGCCTCACCCGCAAGATCCAGTTGAACCTGCCCCTGCTTTCCGCCGCCATGGACACGGTGACGGAATCGCGCCTGGCCATTGCGCTGGCGCAGGAAGGCGGCATCGGCATCGTGCACAAGAACCTGAACCCCAAGGCGCAGGCCGCCGAAGTGGCCAAGGTCAAGCGCTTCGAGTCGGGCGTGCTGAAAGATCCGATCACCGTGCCGCCGAGCATGACGGTGCGCGAAGTGCTGGCCTTGACGCGCAGCTACCGAATTTCCGGCCTGCCCGTGGTGGATAACGGCGTCGTGGTCGGCATCGTCACCAACCGCGATACGCGTTTCGAGACCAACCTCGACCAGGCGGTGGGCAACATCATGACGCCGCGCGAACGACTGATCACGGTGATGGAGGGAAGCTCGCCCGAGGAAGCCAAGGCCCTGATGCACAAGCATCGCCTGGAGCGCGTGCTGGTGGTCAATGCCGCGTTTCAGTTGCGCGGCCTGGTTACGGTAAAGGACATCCTCAAGTCCAGCGAACACCCGTTTGCCTGCAAGGACGAGCAGGGTCACCTGCGCGTTGGCGCCGCGGTCGGCGTCGGCGAGGGAACCGAAGAGCGTGTCGCGCTGCTGGCCGAGGCCGGCGTCGATGTGATCGTGGTGGATACCGCCCACGGCCATTCCGAGGGCGTGCTCAAGCGCGTGCAGTGGGTCAAGAAGAATTTCCCGCAGGTCGAAGTGATCGGCGGCAACATCGCCACGGCCAGCGCAGCGCTGGCGCTGGTCGACCACGGCGCCGACGGCGTCAAGGTCGGCATCGGACCCGGCTCGATCTGCACCACGCGCATCGTCGCCGGCGTCGGCGTGCCGCAGATCACGGCGGTCGACCTGGTCGCCAACGCACTGGCGGCCAGCGGCACCCCGCTGGTGGCGGACGGCGGCATTCGTTATTCCGGCGACATCTCCAAGGCAATCGCCGCGGGCGCCAATACCGTGATGCTGGGCGGCCTGTTCGCCGGTACCGAGGAAGCGCCCGGCGAAACGGTGCTTTACCAGGGCCGCTCCTACAAGGCCTATCGTGGCATGGGCAGCCTCGGCGCGATGAAGGACGGGGCCGCCGACCGCTACTTCCAGGATTCCGACGCCAACGTTGAAAAACTGGTGCCGGAAGGCATCGAAGGCCGCGTGCCCTACAAGGGGCCGGTGGTCGCGGTGATCCACCAACTGATGGGCGGCTTGCGTTCCTCGATGGGCTACGTCGGTTGCGCCACCATCGACGAAATGCGCGCGCGCGCCGAATTCGTCGAAATCACCTCGGCCGGGATTCGCGAATCGCACGTCCATGACGTGCAGATCACCAAGGAAGCGCCGAACTACCACATCGATTGATTCAGTTTTCGACGGCAAAGGCGGCTACGGCCGCTTTTGTCATTTCAGGGATACCCGCCATGGCTCACCAAAAGATTCTCATCCTCGATTTCGGTTCGCAAGTCGCGCAACTCATCGCCCGCCGCGTGCGTGAGCAGCAGGTCTATTGCGAAATGCATCCCTTTGACGTCAGCGAGGAATTCATCCGCGAATTCAATCCGCAAGGCGTGATCCTGTCCGGCGGTCCCAACTCGGTCTATGAGGCCGAGGAATGGAAGGCGCCCGCCATCGTATTCAACCTGGGCGTACCGGTACTGGGTGTCTGCTACGGCATGCAGACCATGGCGGCACAGCTCGGCGGCAAGGTCGAAAGCAGCCACAAGCGCGAATTCGGCTACGCGGAAATGCGCGCGCGCGGTCACTCGAAGCTCTTCGACGGCATCCAGGATCGCACCAACGCGGAGGGCCACGGCCTGCTCGAAGTCTGGATGAGTCACGGCGACAAGGTCACCGAAATTCCGCCCGGCTTCAAGATAATCGGCAGCAACGAATCCACCCCGATCGCCGCCATGGCCGACGAGGCGCGCGGTTTCTATGCCGTCCAGTTCCATCCGGAAGTCACCCACACCCTCAAGGGCCGCGAGATCTATGCTCGCTTCGTGCGCGACATCTGCGGCTGCCGCGGCGACTGGAACATGCCCAACTATGTCGAGGAGGCGATTGCCAAGGTGCGCGAGCAGGTCGGCAAGGAGGAAGTGATCCTCGGCCTCTCCGGCGGCGTCGATTCCTCGGTGGTTGCCGCGCTGCTGCATCGCGCGATCGGCGACCAACTGACCTGCGTCTTCGTCGACAACGGCCTGTTGCGCCTGAACGAAGGCGTGCAGGTGATGGACACCTTCGCCCGCAACCTCGGCGTCAAAGTGATCCACGTCGATGCGGTGGGCCAGTTCATGGGCCACCTGAAGGGCGTCAGCGACCCGGAACAGAAGCGCAAGATCATCGGCCGCGAGTTTGTCGAAGTGTTCCAGGCCGAGGCGCAGAAACTGCCCAACGCGAAATGGCTCGCCCAAGGCACCATCTACCCCGACGTAATCGAGTCGGCCGGCGGCAAGACCAAGAAGGCTCACGCCATCAAGAGCCACCACAACGTCGGCGGCCTGCCCGAGACGCTGAACCTGAAGCTGCTGGAACCCCTGCGCGA
The DNA here is from genome assembly GCA_044359585.1 of Sulfuritalea sp. GTDB lineage: Bacteria > Pseudomonadota > Gammaproteobacteria > Burkholderiales > Rhodocyclaceae > Sulfuritalea. Next base: position 17,507 of record JBIKLV010000070.1, read on the forward strand.
ACTGTTCAAGGACGAAGTGCGGGAATTCGGCGTGGCGCTGGGCCTGCCGCACGAAATGGTCTATCGCCACCCGTTTCCCGGTCCCGGCCTCGGCGTGCGCATCCTCGGCGAAGTGAAGCAGGAATTCGCCGACCTGCTGCGCCGCGCCGATGCCATATTCATCGACGAGCTGCGCGCCGCCGACTGGTACGACAAGACCAGCCAGGCCTTCGCCGTGTTCCTGCCGGTGAAAAGCGTCGGCGTCATGGGCGACGGCCGCACCTACGAATACGTGGTGGCCCTGCGCGCAGTACAAACCTCGGACTTCATGACGGCCAAGTGGGCCGAACTGCCCCATGAACTGCTGGGCCGCGTCTCCAACCGAATCATCAATGAAGTGCGCGGCATCAACCGCGTGGTTTACGACATTTCGGGCAAGCCTCCGGCGACCATCGAGTGGGAATGATTCGACGTCTGGCAACCGCCAGCAGTAGCTGGCAATAGACACAAACAAGCCCGTGATTTCACGGGCTTGTTTGTTTGTTTGGCTGGCAACGACAGGCAGCTGGAAGCAAGTTTTGGCGATGGTATTTCGATGGGTATCATCGATCGAGCTCCTTCAAAAAAGCTCGATACCATCCATTGACGATACAAGTTGGCATGGTATCGCAGAGCATGAAACGCAGTATTCATGCGCCTTTCCGAGGGATTAGACGTTTTTCGAAATCATGGTATCGGGAATCACCATCGATACCATGATCGAAAAACTTGTGATCGATAACGCGCTGATACTTAAGGACGAAAAGGTGCTTACTGATACCAAGCTACGAAATCTCAAGTCCATGGGAAAGATGTACAAGGTCCCTGATCGGTAGCCCTCCGACTGAAGGGATGGACTTGGAACAGACCAGCCCTATCCTTGAGGGATTTGGGAGAAGTGAATAGCTGGAGGATGCGGAGAATAGCTGGGATATACTCCGCTAAAAGTGCGGAGAAAAGACTTGCCTTTGCGGAGAAAACCCTCGATACTCTCCGCATTCAATGCGGAGTAAAGGCATGACCAAGTACATCTGGGAACGCACTCGCTGGCCAGAAATGACCTTTGACTCTGGACAGCTAATAGTACCTTTGGCGGCTGTTCGTCATGCCCAGGGCAGGCTTCTGGGGCGGATGGAGTCACTTGGCTTCAAGCTTCGCGACGAAGCCTGGCTACAAACCTTGACCCAGGATGTGATCAAGACGTCAGAAATCGAAGGAGAGCGCCTCGATACCGACCAGGTGCGATCATCGATCGCCCGACGACTGGGCATGGACATTGGCGCATTGGCGCCGGTTGACCGCCATGTTGAGGGAATCGTCGAGGTCATGCTCGATGCTACACAAAATTGCGCCAAACCACTGACCGTGAAGCGTCTCCATGCTTGGCATGGATCACTTTTCCCGACAGGGCGCAGCGGCCTGGCCAAGATCCGCGTGGCGAAATGGCGAGATGATTCCCTAGGACCAATGCAAGTGATTTCTGGCCCGGTTGGTAAGGAGAAAATCCATTATCGGGCGCCACCAGCCGAACGACTCAGCGACGAAATCCGCCGCTTCCTGATGTGGTTTGAAAGCTTCAAAGACGAACTCGATGGCGTGATCAAGGCTGGACTGGCTCATCTATGGCTGGTGACGATTCACCCGTTTGACGATGGAAACGGACGGATTGCAAGGGCTGTCGGTGACATGGCCCTTGCCCGTTCGGAGCGGACCCACCAGCGTTTCTACAGTCTGTCGTCCCAAATTCAGTTGGAACGTAGCGGTTACTACGACATCCTCGAAAAGACCCAGAAGGGTGATCTGGATGTGACCGAATGGTTGCTGTGGTTCCTGGTGTGTTTGGATCGATCAATACGGCGAGCTGACGATACCTTGTCGGCTGTGATGGAGAAGGCCAGGTTCTGGGATCGTTTCAGCGATGCTCAAATGAACGAGCGTCAGATCAAAGTGCTCAATCGCCTGCTTGATGGTTTTGAAGGTAACTTGACCACCAGCAAGTGGGCCAAGCTTTGCAA
>JBIKLV010000152.1:0-5559 GCA_044359585.1 Sulfuritalea sp.
CTCGATCACCACCATCGCCCGCGGCCCCTGGCTGGGCGGCCTGCTGGGCGCGCTCTTCGTCAATGCCGGCCGCCACCCGAAACGCGAGAAGGCGTTTGCCATCGGACTGGGTGCCCTCCTCCTGCTGTCGGTGCCGGGCTACCTGGCCTTCCAGGCCTACCTCGACGTCGCGCCGGGCATGGAGGCCACGCTGTCGCAGGAAACCGCGATGTACCGCAAAGTGCTGTTCGAGAAGTATTACCTGATCGCACTGGACCACGCCTGGTTCGGCTGGGGGCGCAATACCTGGCCGAAGATTGCCGGCATGGCCTCGATCGACAACTACTATCTGTTGCTGTCGCTGATGCACGGCGTGCTGACCACTGCGTTGCTGGCCACCCTGATCGGCTGGATGTGCATCCGCCTGTTTCGCAAGGGCATGGCCGAACCCGCGGCCGAGAGTTCGCTGGCCTTCACCTTCCTCGGCATCATCCTCGCCTTCGCGGTGTCGATGGTGACCGTCTACCTCGGCGAGAATGTCGTCCCGGCCTTCTTCATGCTGCTGGGCTGGGCGGAAGGCTACATCCAGGGCAAGGGCTATCAGGGCATCGGCGGCGGCAAGGCAGAAGGCAGTGCCGCCGACACCCCGAAACCACCCTTCCGCTTCAGACGCGTTATCCGCTGAGGCGACGGCATTCTGCGAGTTGGCTTCGTCGCTGCCTTCAATGCCGGCAGCTCAGCCGCAGCCAGCGAAATTCCCTCGGCATCCTTGGCCGACAGGACAGGCGGGCCCTGCAAGGGCCAGTCGATACCCAGTTGCGGATCGTCCCAGCGGATGCAGCGTTCATGCCCGGCCGCCCGGTAGTCGGTGACCTTGTAGAGAAATTCGGCCGATCCGGAGAGCACCAGGAAACCATGCGCGAAACCGGCCGGGATCCACATCTGGCGCCGGTTTTCAGCCGACAGGGTGCAGCCGTACCAGCGCCCGAAGGTGGGCGACGAACTGCGGATATCCACCGCGACGTCGAAGACTTCGCCGGCCGTGGCGCGAACCAGCTTGCCCTGGGCCTGCCGCACCTGGTAGTGCAGGCCGCGCAGCACGTTGCGCGCCGAGGTCGAATGGTTGTCCTGCACGAAGACGGCATCGACGCCCGTCGCTTCCCTGAAGTCGCGCGCGTTGAAGCTCTCGTAGAAGCTGCCCCGGGCGTCGCCGAACACCTCGGGTTCGATGACCAGCAGGCCCTCGATGGGAGTCTTGATGACGTTCATGTTCAGAATACTTTCTCGTGGAGGATATTGAGCAGGTAGCGGCCATAGGCGTTCTTGGCCAGAGGTCGCGCCAGTTGTTCGAGGGCGGCGTCGTCGATCCACTTGCGGCGCCAGGCGATCTCTTCCGGGCAGGAGACCTTGAGCCCCTGCCGGTTTTCGATGGTGGCGATGAACTGCGAGGCCTCGAGCATGGACTCGTGGGTACCGGTATCGAGCCAGGCGTGGCCGCGCCCCATGACCTGGACGTCGAGCGCGCCCTGTTCGAGGTAGAGCCGGTTGAGGTCGGTGATCTCGAGTTCGCCGCGGGCCGAGGGCTTGAGGCCCGCGGCGAGTTCGATCACGCGGTTGTCGTAGAAGTAGAGTCCGGTGACGGCGTAGCGGCTCTTGGGCACCCGGGGCTTCTCTTCGAGGCTGACCGCGCGGCCGCCGGCGTCGAATTCGACGACGCCGTAACGCTCCGGGTCATTGACCGGATAGGCGAAGACCGTGGCGCCCGATGTCCTGGCGCCGGCGGCTGCCAGAGCGCTTGCGAACTCGTGGCCGTAGAAGATGTTGTCGCCGAGGACCAGGGTGCTGGGGTCGTCGCCGATGAAATCGCGGCCGATGACGAAGGCCTGGGCCAGGCCGTCGGGCGACGGCTGCACGGCATAGGAAAGATCGAGCCCCCACTGGCTGCCGTCGCCGAGCAACTGCTCGAAGCGCGGCGTGTCCTGCGGCGTGGAGATGATCAGGATCTCGCGGATACCCGCCAGCATCAGGGTACTGAGGGGATAGTAGATCATCGGCTTGTCGTAGATCGGCAGCAACTGCTTCGACACCGACATCGTGACAGGGTAGAGCCGGGTGCCGGAGCCCCCGGCGAGGATCAGGCCTTTGCGTCGAGTATTCATGTCTGGACCAGTCGTAGGTAAATTGGGGTTTTGCGTGGTTCGGGAATCAGGCGCCGTACTGTTTTGACACCCAGTCGCGGTAGCCGCCGCTTTGCACGGCGGTGACCCATTCCCGGTTTTCGAGGTACCACTGCACGGTCTTGCGGATGCCGCTGTCGAAAGTCTCCGCCGGCTTCCAGCCGAGTTCGCGTTCGATCTTGCGCGCGTCGATGGCATAGCGGCGGTCATGCCCGGGACGATCGGTGACGAAACTTATCTGCTCCCGGTAAGACCCGCCGCCGGCACGCGGGCTCAGTTCGTCGAGCAGGGCGCAGACGGTATGCACGATGTCGATGTTGGGCTTCTCGTTCCAGCCGCCGACGTTGTAGGTCTCGCCGACGCGGCCCGCCTCCAGCACGCGGCGGATGGCGCTGCAGTGGTCTTTCACATAGAGCCAGTCGCGCACCTGCCGGCCGTCGCCGTAGACCGGCAGCGGCTTGCCGGCCAGGGCGGTGACGATCATCAGCGGGATCAGCTTCTCCGGGAAGTGGTAGGGACCGTAGTTGTTCGAGCAGTTGGTGGTCAGCACCGGCAGGCCGTAGGTGTGGTGGTAGGCACGCACCAGGTGGTCGCTGGCGGCCTTGCTGGCGGAATAGGGGCTGTTGGGCTCGTAACGATGGCCTTCGGTGAAGGCCGGATCATCCGCCGCGAGAGAACCGTAGACCTCGTCGGTGGACACATGCAGCAGGCGGAAGTCCCTGCGCTGCGGCTCGGGCAGGCCGGCATGGTAGGCGCGCACGGTTTCGAGCAGATGGAAAGTGCCGACGATGTTGGTCTCGATGAATTCGCCGGGGCCGTGGATGGAGCGATCGACATGGGACTCCGCGGCGAGGTTGACCACGGCGCGCGGGCGGTGTTCGGCGAGCAGTTGCGCGACCAGATCGACGTCGCCGATATCGCCGCGGACGAAAACGTGGCGCGGGTTGCCTTCCAGGCCGGCGAGGTTCTGCCGGTTGCCGGCGTAGGTCAGCTTGTCGAGGTTGATGACGGTCTCGTCCGACTGCGCGAGCCAGTCGAGGACGAAGTTGCTGCCGATGAATCCGGCACCGCCGGTGACGAGTATGCTCATATTTTTCTCACTTGCCGCCGGCGCCAAGGCCGAAGGTCATGAAGGACAGGCCGGGCAGGAGCTGGCGCAGGAAGTAGCCCACTTCGGCGATGCCTTTCTTCCGGACGTAGATGACATCACCTTCCTCCAGCGCGAAATTGAGCTTGCGATCGGCCGTGAGCAGCGACTTCAGGGGAATCTGCTGGACGGCTTCGCGGCCCGGCCGGTAAAGGGAAATCTCGTCGTCATTCGCATCCTCGTTGGGGCCGCCGGCCTGCGCCAGTGCGTCCATGACGGACATGTCCGGAGTCAGGCGGTAGCCGCCCGGCTTTTGCACGGCCCCCATCACGTACATCAGGGTGTCGTTGGAATCCGGGATGTAGATCAGGTCGTCGGGCTTGAGGCGGATGTTGTAGGCGAGGTCGCCGCGGTTGAGCAGGCGCTTGAGGTCGACCCAGATGATCTGCTCGCGACCGCGGAAGATCGCGCAGCGCGTCAGCGTCGCCTGCTTGTCCAGCACCGGCAGGCTGCCGGCGCGGGCCAGCGCGTCAAGCAGCATCGGCGGCTTGTCGAACTGCATCACGCCCGGTGTCAGCACGCGGCCGAGGATCGTGACGCGGTTGCCGTGGTATTCGTCGACGCCGAGATTGACCACCGGCGCGGTGTAGTAGCGCCGCAGGCGTTCGCCGATGTTGCCGGCGGCCTCTTCCCGCGTCATGGTAGTCAGTCGCATCGGGCCGATCAGCGGCATCGTGATCTGGCCGTCCGGGCCCACCGTATGCTTGCCGCTGAGTTCGGGACGGTTCCAGACGTTGAGCGTGATCTTGTCGCCCTCGCCCAGGCGGTAAACCGGATCGACATCGGCCTCGAATGCCGCCAGGGCAGCTTTGTCATGAAAGCTCACGCGATCGCTTTTCTCGGCCTTCTGGAAGGCGTCGACGTTCTTCGGCGCGTTGGGGATGCCCATCCCGGCACAACCGGCAAGCAGCAGCAAGGATGTAAGCAGCAAGGAATTGGCGGCGCGACGCATCATGTGTTTTTCCATTTCGGGAAGGCGTTGAAAAACCGGTCGAACAGGCCCCGCACGCGGAACCGCTCGTCTTCCTCCAGCAATTTCCAGGTCAGCACGGTCCAGGCGGCGCTGTAGGCCAGGCCGAAGCACAGCAGACCGGCCAGGGTCACCCAGCGTCCGGGCAGGCCCGGCATCACGGCCTGCCAGAGCAGCAGCAACGCCGCGGCCAGCGGATAGGCGACGAATCCGGGCAGCAGGATCTCGCGCAACAATTCGCCGAAAGGCAGCGCGAGCCGGCGCTGGTTGTAGAGCAGGTAGGCGATCGCCGCGAGCGCGTTGCCGCCGCTCAGGCCGACGATCAGCGCGGTCGCGGTGCTGCCCAGAAGCAGCATGGCGAGGCCGATGCCGGCGGCGAGCGCGACGATGCGCATGCCGTGGTAGAGGAATTCGTTGCCCATCCGCCCCATGGCGCGGAACACTGCGGTACCGGGGCCGGTGACGATGTGGAGGTGAGACCAGAGCGCCGTCAGCGCAAGAATCTGCGGCATCTGCTCGAGGCCTTCGCTGGCGCCCAGCCAGGCGAGGGCGAGCGGCGCGGAGAACACCGCCATGAAGCCCAGCGGCAGCCCGGCGAGCAGGCTCACGGCACGGCTCGATTGGCGGTAGAGGGCGCGGACCGCCGGCATGTCGTCGTTCGCTGCGTGGCGCGCGGCGGCCGGCATCGCCACGTTGCTGATGGACGAGGGCACCGAAATCGCCGCCACCGGCAGCTTGGCGCCGAGTTCGAAGAGGGCAATTCCCTTGGGCCCGAGCAGGACGCCGGCAATCACCCGGTCGATCGAGAACAAGGCCGTGCCGAGCAGCGTGCTGGCCTGGACCGCGACGCCGAAGCCGAAGAAGTGGCGCAGCATCGCCTTGTCGAAATGGCGCGCGCGCAACTCCAGGCCCGGCAGGAAGCGGTGCGCCAGGCGGGCGAAGGACGCCAGCGACCAGGTGTAGCGCAGCACGAAGGCCGCCAGCAGGCTATAGACGCCGGCCCCGGCAAGCAGAAAGACCAGGATCAGCACCGGCTCGATCGCGTAGCCGACGATGGCAACCTGCTTCTCCTCGCGGATGCGCTGCAGGCCGTGCAGCAGGTAACAATAGGCGCCCAGCGACAGGTCGAGCAGGAACATCGCCGCCGAGCCCATGACAAGTATCGTCGCCATCCCGCGCTGCTCGGGCAGCACCTTGAGGAAGCCCAGTACCTGCGGCAGCGCCAGCCAAAGCGCCGAAAGCACGCAAACCGCCAGCAGCGACAGGGTGATCACGCCGGTGCTGAG
>JBIKLV010000153.1:0-5542 GCA_044359585.1 Sulfuritalea sp.
ACCGAGCGCGTGCGCTTCCTGATGGTCATCCTCTCCGGCCTGTTTGCGGGAATCGCCGGCGGCCTCTCGGCGCTCAACTACGAAATCGTCACCGCCGAAACGCTCAATGCGCACACCTCGGGCGTGGTGCTGCTGATGACCTTCGTCGGCGGCATCGGCTTCTTCTACGGGCCGATCATCGGCGCGATCCTGATCACCGTGATGCAGATCGTGATCGGCGGCATGACGCACGCCTGGCTGCTGTATTTCGGCCTGTTCTTCCTCTTCATGGTGCTCAGGGCGCCGGGCGGCATCGCCAGCCTGATCGCCGTGCAGCGCAACCTGTGGAACGCCGGCCTGTTCGGCCGCATGCTGCCGCACTACCTGGCCATGGCGCTGCCGGTCCTGATCCTGCTGGCGGGTCTGGTCGGGCTGGTCGAGCTGACCTACGCCCTGCTCGCCGGCGAAGGAGTCGGCGCCGGCGACACGGCGACCAAAGTAATGGGCATGCAGTTGAAGCTCGGCTCGCCGGGGCCCTGGGTGACGGCACTGGCGGTAGTCGGCACCGGCCTGATCCTGACCCGCTGGATTGGCCGTCGCGCCGGCGTGGCGTGGAATTCCGCGCTGGCGACGCTGCATGGGGACAAGGCATGAGCGCGCCGGCGATTCGAATCAAGGGCCTGAAAAAGAATTTCGGCGCCAGCGAAATCATCCGTGGCGTAGACCTCGACATCCATCGCGGCGAACGCCACGCCATCATCGGCCCCAACGGCGCCGGCAAGTCCACGCTATTCCACCTGATCAGCGCGCGCCTGCCGGTGAGTTCCGGGGCGATCGAGCTCAAGGGCGAAAACGTGGTCGGCCTCAAGCCCTTCGAGATCGCGCGCCGCGGCCTCTCGCGCAGCTTCCAGATCACCAACATCTTCCATAACCTCTCGGTGTTCGAGAACCTGCGATGCTCGGTGCTGTGGTCGCTGGGCTACCGCTACTCGTTCTGGCAGCGCCTGGCCGGGCTGGCGGACGCGCGCCAGCGCGCCGAGGCGGTGATGGAGGACATCGGCCTGGGCCAGCGGCGCGACACGCCGGCAGGCATCCTCTCCTACGCTGAACAACGCGCGCTCGAAATCGGCATCACCATCGCCAGCGGCGCCGACGTGATCCTGCTCGACGAGCCCACCGCCGGCATGAGCAATACCGAAACCGAAGAAGCCGTGGCCCTGATCCGCCGCGTCACCGAAGGCAAGACCCTGGTCATGGTCGAGCACGACATGGGCGTGGTGTTCGGCCTGGCCGATCGCATCTCGGTGCTGGTCTATGGCCAGGTCATCGCCACCGATGCGCCGGCGGCCATCCGCTGCAACGCCGCGGTACAGGAAGCCTATCTGGGAACCTCCGTCAGCCATGACTGAATCCGCCCAAGCCATGCTGGAAATCGCCGACCTCCACGGCTACTACGGCAAGAGCCACGTCCTGCACGGCGTGAACTTGCATGTCAATGCCGGCGAGATCGTCTGCCTGCTGGGTCGCAACGGCGTCGGCCGCTCGACCACCGCCAAAGCGGTGATGGGCCAGGTCGTGGCCAAGGGCGCGGTGCGCTTCAAGGGCCGCGACATCCTCGGCCTGAAGGCCTACGAGATCGCACGGCTTGGCATCGGCCTGGTGCCGGAAAACCGCGACATCTTTCCCGACCTGACGGTGCGGCAGAACCTGATGCTGGGCGTCAAGGACCCGCGTGCGGTCGGGCGCTGGAGCATCGACGACATGTATGCGCTGTTCCCCCGCCTCAAGGAACGCGACGGCACGCCCGGCGGCGTGCTCTCCGGCGGCGAGCAGCAGATGCTCACCCTGTGCCGCACCATGATGGGCGACCCGGATTTCGTCATGATCGACGAACCCACCGAGGGTCTGGCGCCGAAGATCGTCGAACTGGTCGGCGAGTTCCTGCAGGAAGTCCGAAAGCGCGGCATTTCCATCCTGCTGATCGAACAGAAGCTGGCCATCGCGCTGGACATTTCCGAGCGCCTCTACCTCATGGGCCACGGCCGCATCGTGTTCGAAGGCACGCCGGCCGACCTCAAGGCCAATGAAGCCATCCGCAAGGAATGGCTGGAAGTATGATTTTTACCCCACCGACACATTCCACCTGTCAGGAGTCAGCATGAGCAGCGCCAAGTACGAAGTCATCGGCGGCACCGCCGTCATCACACTCGACAATCCCCCGGTCAACGGCCTCGGCTACGACCTGCGTTGCGGCATCGTCGCCGGCATCGAGAAGGCCGCGGCCGACCCCGCGGTCGCCGCCGTAGTCATGATCGGCTCCGACCGGGCCTTCTCGGGCGGCGCCGACATCCGCGAATTCGGTTCGCCCAAGTCCTACGCCGAACCCAACCTGCTGACCGTGATCCGCATCGTCGAGGCCTGCCCCAAGCCCGTGGTCGCCGCGGTCGGCGGCGTCTGCATGGGCGGCGGCCTGGAACTGGCACTGGGCGCGCACTTCCGCGTCGCGGTGGCCGGCGCCTCGATCGCCCTGCCGGAAATCAAGCTGGGCCTCTTGCCCGGCGCCGGCGGCACGCAGCGCATGCCGCGCATCATCGGCGTCGAAGCGGCGCTGAACCTGATCCTGTCCGGCAATCCGGTGCCCTCCGAAAAGTTCAAGGGCACGCCGCTGTTCGATGAGTTCATCGATGGCGAGCTGAAGGCCGGCGCGCTGGCCTTCGCCGCCAGGGTGGTCGCCGAGAAGCGGCCGCTGAAACGCATCCGCGACATCAGGATCGACATGCCGAACCAGGAGGCCTACTTCCAGTTCGCGCGCAATATGGTCAAGGGCGTGGCCGGCCCCTTCCCGGCCCCCTTCAAGTGCATCGACGCCGTGCAGGCCGCCGTGACCAAGCCCTTCGACGAAGGCATGAAGATCGAGCGCAGCTATTTCATCGAAATGATGGGCACGCCGGAATCGCGCGCCTTGCGCCACGCCTTCACCGGCGAGCGCGCCGCCTCGAAGATCCCCGACGTGCCCGACGACACTCCGGCGCGCAAGATCGCGAAAGTGGGCGTGATCGGCGCCGGTACCATGGGCGGCGGCATCACCATGAACTTCCTCAACGCCGGCATCCCGGTCACCATGCTGGAAATGAAGCAGGAAGCGTTGGACAAGGGCATGGCGACGATACGCAAGAACTACGAAAACAGCATGAAGAAGGGCAAGCTGACCCAGGAGAAGCTGGACCAGCGCATGGGCCTGCTGAAGGGGACGATGTCCTACGACGACTTCAAGGACGCCGACCTGATCATCGAGGCCGTGTTCGAGGAAATCGGCGTCAAGGAGGCGGTGTTCAAGCAACTCGATGCGATCGCCAAACCCGGCGCGATCCTCGCTTCCAACACCTCGACGCTGGACGTGAACAAGATCGCCAATTTCACCAAACGCCCGCAGGATGTGGTCGGCATGCACTTCTTCAGCCCGGCCAACGTGATGAAGCTGCTGGAAGTGGTGCGCGGCGCGGCGACGGCCAAGGACGTCATGGCCACCGTGATGCAGGTGGCGAAGAAGATCAAGAAGACCGCCGTCGTCTCGGGAGTGTGCGACGGCTTCATCGGCAACCGCATGATCGAGCACTATGGGCGCGTCGCCGGCTTCCTGCTGGAAGAAGGCGCGACCCCGGCGCAGGTGGACAAGGCCCTGGAAAAGTGGGGCATGGCCATGGGCCCCTTCCGCATGGGCGACCTCGCCGGCAACGACATCGGCTGGGCGATCCGCAAGCGCCGCTATGTCGAGAAGCCCTCGATCCGCTACGCCAAGTTTGCCGACAAGCTGTGCGAGCAGGGCCGCTACGGGCAGAAGACGGGCAAGGGCTGGTACCTCTACAAGGCCGGCGATCGCAAGGCCATCCCCGATCCCGAAGTGGACACGATGCTGGAGGCCTACCGCAAGGAACTGGGCATCACGCCGCGCAAGATTTCCGACGCCGAGATCGTCCAGCGCTGCGTCTTCGCCCTGGTCAACGAAGGCGCGCGCATCCTCGAGGAGGGCATCGCCGCGCGCGCTTCCGACATCGACATGATCTACCTGACCGGCTACGGCTTCCCGCTGTTCCGCGGCGGCCCGATGCTCTATGCCGACGAGGTGGGCCTGTACAACGTGGCGCGGACCATGACGGAGTTCGCCGCCAGTTCCGGCGACGCCTTCTGGGAACCGGCGCCGCTGATCGCCAAGCGCGTCGCCGAAGGAAAATCGCTGACTTGATCATTGCCCTGCACCATGGAACCTCGTCACACCGGCGGACGCCGGTGTCCAGACCGACCGCTGCCCTGGATTCCGGCTTTCGCCGGAATGACGAACATTGGCGTTTCGAATACTGGAGAATCACATGACTGATGCCGTTATCGTATCCACCGCCCGCACCGGACTGGCCAAGTCCTGGAAGGGCGCCTTCAACATGACCCATGGCGCCACGCTCGGCGCGCACTCGGTGAAGCATGCCGTGGCCCGCGCCAAAATCGACCCGGCCGAAGTCGAGGACGTCCTGATGGGCTGCGCCACGCCGGAAGGCGCCACGGGCAGCAACATCGCGCGCCAGATCGCGCTGGCCGCCGGCCTGCCGGTCACCGTTCCGGGCGCCACGGTCAACCGCTTCTGCTCCTCCGGCCTGCAGACCATCGCCATGGCTGCGCAGCGCATCATCGCCGGCGAATGCGACATCCTCGTCGCCGGCGGCGTCGAGAGCATTTCCTGCGTGCAGCAGGAAGCCAACCGCCACATGATCACCGACCCGGCCCTGCTGAAGATCAAGCCGGAGATCTACTGGAACATGCTGCAGACCGCCGAACAGGTGGCCAAGCGCTACAAGCTCGGCAAGGACCGCCAGGACGAGTACGGCGTGCGCAGCCAGCAGAATGCCGCAGCCGCCCAGGCCGCCGGCAAGTTCAACGACGAGATCGTGCCGATGACGGTGACCATGGGCGTCGCCGACAAGGCCACGGGCGCCCTCGGTACCCGCGAAGTCACCATCGCCGCCGACGAAGGCATCCGCGCCGACACCACGCTCGAAGGCGTCGCCAAGATCCGCTCGGCGATACCCGGCGGCGTCATCACCGCCGGCAATGCCAGCCAGTTCTCCGACGGTTCCTCGGCCTCGGTGGTGATGAGCGCCAAGGTCGCGGCGCAGAAGGGCCTGACGCCGCTGGGCATCTTCCGCGGCTTCGCCGTCGCCGGCTGCGAACCCGACGAAATGGGCATCGGCCCGGTATTCGCCGTGCCCAAGCTGCTGAAGAAGGCCGGCCTCACGGTGCAGGACATCGACCTCTGGGAACTCAACGAGGCCTTCGCCGTGCAGGTGCTGTACAGCGCCGACACCCTGGGCATTCCGATGGACCGCCTCAACGTCAATGGCGGCGCGATCGCCGTCGGTCACCCCTACGGCGTTTCCGGCGCCCGCCTGGTCGGCCATGCGCTGATCGAAGGCAAGCGCCGCGGCGCGAAACTCGTGGTCGTCACCATGTGCATCGGCGGCGGGCAAGGTGCCGCAGGATTGTTCGAGGTGTGCTGAGAGAGAGTCAAACTCAT
>JBIKLV010000154.1:0-5541 GCA_044359585.1 Sulfuritalea sp.
AGTTCGCCCGCAAGGGACGTTCCATGAAATACGAGGGGAACGACCTGGCCAAGATGATTCGGCAGTTCGAGGAGACGCGTTTCGGCAGGGTTGCCACGCCGGAAGCCGCCGCGTCCGAGAAAGCCCCACCGCCGGGTGCCGAGGAAGTCGCCAGCCCGATGGACATTCTGCTCAGCCTCGAAATCGCAGGCGCCCAGGCGCAAATGGATCAATGGATACTGGCCGACCACAGTGCTACCGGCATCGGCGCCGTCGCGCCGGCCGTGTTGTCCCGTCATCGCATCGGCGCGCTGGTCTGCGCGCGCGAGTCGGATGGAATCGACTGGCGCCTTGGCCTGATCCGCCGCATCGGTCGCGACAGCGCCAATCGACCCAGCATCGGCCTCGAAACCCTGGCGTGGCCGTCGATCTGCGCCATGGCCAAGCCGGTCGGCGAGGAAAGCGCATGGGCCCGCGTCGTCGATGGCGGCGGCGACGGCTGGTCCGATGCCATCATCTGCAGCCTGGAAGGCAACCAGCTCATATTGCCCAGCGGGACTTTCGTCGAGCGGCTGGAGGTCGACGTGCGCAGCGAGGTTGGACGCTGGCGAGTACGGCTCGAAGCCTTGCTCGACCACGGAGCGGACTACGATCGCATAGAATTTTCCCGCATTTCCTGAGGCATAAATGACACAAGACGAACTGAAACAGGCCGTCGCGCGCACGGCGCGCGACCACGTGGCGGATCGGCTGCCGATCGGGGGCATCCTCGGCGTCGGCACCGGCAGCACGGCGAACTTCTTCATCGACGAGATCGCCGCAATCAAGGACCGCCTCGGCGGCACCGTGGCAAGTTCGGAGGTCACGGCGCAGCGCTTGCGGGGCCACGGCATCCGCGTGCTAGACCTCAACGATGTCGATGCCGTGGGCATCTATGTCGACGGCGCCGACGAAATCGATGCGAGCATGGCCATGGTCAAGGGTGGCGGCGGCGCATTGACCCGCGAGAAGATCGTCGCGGCCGTGGCGGAAACCTTCGTCTGCATCTGCGATGCGTCCAAGCGCGTGCCGGTGATGGGCCGCTTCCCGTTGCCGGTCGAGGTGATCCCGATGTCCCGCGCTTACGTCGGGCGCGAACTGGCGAAACTCGGCGGCACGCCGAAGCTGCGCGAGGGCTTCGTCACCGACAACGGCAACCTGATCCTCGACGTGCACGGCCTGTCGATTACCGACCCGGTCGGCCTGGAGGATCGCATCAACCAGATCGTCGGCGTGGTCACCAACGGGCTGTTCGCGCGGCGGGGCGCAGACGTGTTGCTGCTGGCGACACAGGACGGCGTGCGGACGTTTTCGCGCTGAAACCCGGGCGCTGAAACATTTTCGTCACATACGGCGGCTATAGTCGCGAAATTGCAACCGGGGTCGCACCATGAACCAGGAACACATCAGCCGTCAATTCGATGCCGACCTAGAGGGATTGCGCACGCGCGTCCTGGCGATGGGCGGCCTGGTCGAACAGCAATTGATCCGCGCCATGGATGGGCTGGAGTCGGGCGACATGGCCCAGATCGAGCAGGTGATCGCCAACGATCGCCAGGTCAATCGGCACGAGGTCGAGCTCGACGAAGCCTGCAACAACGTCATCGCCCGCCGGCAGCCGGCCGCGATAGACCTGCGCATGATCATGACCGTGGTCAAGACCATCACAGACCTCGAGCGCATCGGCGACGAGGCGAAGAAGATCGCCAAAATGGCGCGCGACATCCACGGCAGCGATACCCGCTTTGTTCCCCGTGTCGACCTGCGGCCGCCGGCGGATATCGCGGTGGCCATGCTGCGCAAGGCGCTCGACGCCTTCGCCCGGCTCGACGTCAATGCCTCGGCCGAGGTGGTGCGTCAGGATCGCGACGTGGATGCCGGCTTCAAGGCGGCGATGCGCCAGCTGATCACCTTCATGATGGAAGACCCGCGCACCATTTCAAGTTCGCTCGACCTGCTGTTCGTCGCCCGCTCGATCGAGCGCGTCGGCGACCATGCAAAGAACATTTCCGAGTACGTCGTGTACCTGGTGCGAGGGCGCGACGTGCGCCACATCGGGCTCGAAGCGATGGAGAGGGAAGTCGCTTCCGGCTGAGCGGTGATGCCAGTGGGATCAGCCGGCTGTGCCGGCGTCCCGATCCGCAGCGCTCAGGCTGCGTTCATTTCGGTGGAACGTAGCCGCCGACCTGGTCGGCACCGTCGCCGAAGAAATGTTTCGTCACCTGTTCCGCGAGGTATTTCCGGTGCTGGGCATCTGCCAGGCTGAGGCGGTTCTCGTTGATGATCATGGTCTGCAGCTTGATCCACTGCTGCCACGCTTCCTTGGAGACGTTCTCGTAAAGCTTCTTGCCCATTTCGCCGGGCATGGGGGGCAGGTCGAGGCCTTCGGCCTCGCGTCCGAGTTTGATGCAATTGACCATGCGTGCCACGGTGTTTCCTTTCGCTAAGACTGCAACAGAAGGCGCACAGTTTACATTGAGTTCCGTGCCCGTGCGCCGCCGGCAAGCATTGCTTCTATCGCTGCCGCCAAGCCGGGCGGGCGGAGCTTCGGATCAGTTGCGTACCGAGGCATTGTCCAGGGCGCGCAGCCGCGAAAGTATCCTTTCGGGAATCGATTGCAGGCTGGCGACTTCGTCCAGCGCACCGATTTCCGCCGCTTCGCGCGGCATCCCATAGACGACGCAGGAGGCCTGGTCCTGGCCGAGGTTCCATGCCCCGGCCTGGCGCATCGCCAGCAGGCCCTTGGCGCCGTCCTTGCCCATGCCGGTCAGGATCACTCCCAGGGAGCTTTTCCGCGCCAGTTCGGCGACCGACCAGAACAGTACGTCGGCCGAAGGTCGATGGCGATTCACCGGATCGTCCTGGGAAAGCTCCAGCACCAGCCCGCGGGCACTTTTCCTAACCCGCATGTGGGAATTGCCGGGCGCCAGGTAAGCCGTGCCGGGTTGCAGCCGCTCGCCGCCCTGGGCTTCGATTACCGTCAGCCGGGACAGGCTGTCGAGTCGGCGCGCAAAGGAGGGGGTGAAGGTTTCCGGCATGTGCTGGACCATGACGATGGGCGGCATCTCCGCGGGCAGCACTGTGAGAACGTCCTTGATCGCCTCGGTACCGCCGGTCGATGCGCCGATGGCGATCACCGTATCCTGCAGCAGGCGGGGCGAAAATGCGGCCTTGGGCGGGGCCGCGGCAGGCGCCGCCTGGCGGGCGATACGCGGCGCCGATTTCACCTGTGCGCCGGCGGCAACCCGAATCTTGTCGCGGATTTCCTCGCCATAGCTTTGCAGCATCGAGATGTTGTCGGCCCGCGGCTTGGGCAGGAAGTCGACCGCGCCCAGCTCCAGGGCCTTCAGGGTGACCTCGGAGCCGGCGGCGGTGAGGGACGAGATCATGATTACCGGCATGGGTCGCAGGCGCATCAGGCGATCGAGGAATTCGAGGCCGTCCATGCGTGGCATTTCCACGTCCAGAGTCAGGACGTCGGGATTGAGCGACTTGATCATCTCGCGGGCGACCATGGGATCGGGCGCCGCGCCTACCACTTCGAGATCCGGTGCGCCGCTGATGATCTCGGTGAGTAGCGCCCGCATCAGTGCGGAGTCGTCGACCACGAGTACCTTGATGGGCATGGCGTGTCCTAGAACAATTCGATGTCGCCCGATATGGGCGCTTGCGAGAGTCGCGCGGCGTACTCGGATTCGCGGCGCAGCAGGGTGTCGTTGTGCAGGCGAGTCAGCTTCTTGACCAGCACGCGTCCGGTCGCCGGGAAGAAATATACCTTGCGCGGATGGATGTCGAGCAGGTCCCTCGCTGCAACGGGGATGCCTTCGGTACGCAGGAATTCGAGCACGAAGCTGCAATTGCGCTCGCCTACATTCGAACTGGCGAGCGCCGACATCACCCTGCCGCCGCCGAATACCTTGGCTTCAAGGTTGGAGCGTCGGGCGCCGAGCTTGAGCAGGTGGTTGATGAGAATCTCCATGGCATAGGTGCCGTAGCGTGCCGAGGCGGAAGTCACGGAAGGTTCGCCCGAGTCGGCCAGCATGAAGTGGTTCATGCCGCCAATGCCCTTGGTCTTGTCGCGGATGCAGGCCGAGACGCAGGAACCGAGCACGGTCACCAGCAGCATGTCGGTGGTGGTGACGAAGTATTCGCCGGGCAGCACTTTCACCGCCTCCGCGCTGAACGTCGGATCGAAGTAGCGATTGCCGGCCAGGTGTTCGACGTACGCGGCTTCCATGGTCAGAGTCTCGCGCGACGGCCGTGTTCGGATCGATCGGCACGTTCATAGACGGTGCGGCCCAGCGAATGGAACAGGTCGGCCGCGTGCAGGAAGCTTTCGGAGTGTCCGGCGAAGAGCAGGCCATCGTCGCGCAGCAGCGGCACAAACTTTTTCAGGATCGCATACTGCGTCGGCTTGTCGAAGTAGATCATCACGTTGCGGCAGAACATCACGTCGAACGGTCCTTGCAGCGGCAGGCGCGCGTCGAGCAGGTTGATGCGCGTGAAGTTGAGCAGCTTCTGCAACTCGGGACGCACCCGCGCGAAACCGGCCTGGGCGCCGGCGCCCTTGAGGAAGAAGCGACGCAGGCGATCGCGGCTCAGCTTTTCGATACGTTCGATCGGGTAAACGCCCTTCTGGGCGGCGGCCAGCACGTTCGTGTCGATGTCGCTGGCAACGATCGAGACCGGCGGCGTCAGCGTGTCGAAGGCTTCGCAGGCGGTCATCGCCAGGGTGTAGGGTTCTTCACCGGTGGAGGCCGCCGAGCACCAGATGCGGATCGGCCGCTGCGTCAGTCCCTGCAGATGGCGCAGCAGGATGTCGAAGTGGTGGGCCTCGCGAAAAAACGAGGTGAGGTTGGTCGTCAGCGAATTGACGAAGGTTTCGCGCTCCGTGTCGTCGTTCGCCTCGAGGTGTGCCAGGTACTCGCCGAAGCTGACGATGCCCAGCGCGCGCAGGCGCCTGGCGAGACGGCTGTAGACCATATCGCGCTTGATCGGCGCCAGCGAGATGCCCGCATGCTTGTAAATCAGCTTGCGGACGCGCTCGAAGTCGGAGTCTGTGAAATGGAACTCGCGTTCGCGTGATTCCACTGGGTTTGCCATGTTGGTCTCAGATACTTGGCTATGCGGCGGGCGTTGGCGCATGCGCCTTCGCCGTATTGCCAGCGCCGACTTTCATTCGGATGGTGGTCTCAGAACTCTTCCCACTGTTCGGTGGAATCGGTGGTGTTGGGAGGGAGGACCTTGCGGCCGGCGGGTCGCGAGGTGGGCTGGGAGGTGGCACGGGACGCATTGGGCAACTGGCGCGGCGTGGCATCGCGCAGCACCGGCGCCGGCAGGGAGGAGCGGCCGGCCCCTTCGGCCAGCTTGAACATGCTCACCGTCTGCACCAGGCCGCGGGCCTGCTCCTCCAGGCTCTCGGCTGCGGCAGCGGCCTGTTCCACCAGCGCCGCGTTCTGCTGCGTCACCTCGTCCATCTGGCCCACCGCCTGGGTGGTCTGCTCGATCCCCGAACTCTGTTCC
>JBIKLV010000155.1:0-5512 GCA_044359585.1 Sulfuritalea sp.
CTGCGTGATGCGCTGCAGCGGGATCGAAGGGAACAACTTCTGCGTGAAGTCCATGAAGAAGACATAGGCCGCATAGCCGAGGTTGAGGAACTCGAAGTGGTACTGCCAGCACTTGATGCCGAGGTTGATCAGGTCGTCGTAGTTCTTGATCAGGTGGTAGCCCTTGGATTCACCGAGGGCGTCGGTGACCACGGAAATGTCTTCCAGGTCCGGCAGGGGCGAGATCTTCAGGTCCTCCAGTTCCTTGATGGTGGCCTCCATCTTGGTCTTCCACTTGGCCTCCAACTGGTCCCAGTTCTTGTAGTAGAAGCCGGCACGCTCCATGAAATTGGGCACCCGGCTGCCGATCTCCGCGCCATCCTTGACCGGCACCGGCGAGATGTAGACGTAGCCGTTGATCATGCGGTGGTCGACGCCGCGCACCGGCGGCACCTGGAAGATGCGGTTGTTGAACTGCGACAGGGCGAGGAACCAGGCCTCGTCCCAGATCGTGTCGAAGGGATACAGCGGCTCCGGATAATGCAGGCCGTCGTAGAACCAGAACGTTTCCTTTTCGTACTTGTTGCGCTCCGGGTCGTCGGTGACGAACTGGTACTGGTACGGGTACATCCTCTCCCAGCCTTCGGTACCCGGAATCGTGGCGGCCTTTACATCGTGCGGCACTGGAAACTTCATTGAATGTCTCCTTCTGTAATTTTTTGAATTTCGGATTGTTTGGTCCCGGACTTGTCCGGAGCGACAGTCCTACTGCAAGCGGCGGGCCACCCGTCCTTGCGGCGGCGCAATAAATTCCGCCAAATGACGCGGTTCGGCGCAGCGGAAATTAGACGGCATGAAGGAATCCGACCGTTTGCGCGCGCAGCAAAAATGACATGCAAAAGTCGGCGCTGGCGCTACGGCGGCGCCTGAGAAAAAATCGACCATTGATCATTTGGTAAATATTTCGGCTACCGATATCGCCAATTGATGTTTCCATCAGTTGCCGCGATGAGCGGAGTTGCCAGCCAGGCGGGCGGTGGCTTGTCATTCCGGCGGATGCCGGAATCCAGAGGGTTGCCGCACGCCGGTTCTGGATTCCGGGTTCCGCAATCGCGGCCCCGGAATGACGGGCCTATGACTGGACTGTTTGACATCCATCAAGGCAGGGTTCACGATCCACGGGTAAAAGAGCCGGCCGAGGAGGAGAGCGAGGCTATGACCAAACTCCGCAGCGTAGGACGCAATACCAGCGAGGATCTGCGCGCCCGCGTGCACTTTTGTGCAGAGACCGGGCAGATCTGGCTGCACGAACACCGCATGCTGCTGGTGCATGCCGAGGCGCAGGCGACCCTGCGCAAGGAACTGATCGACACACTGGGCATGGAGCGCGCCCGTGGCTTGCTGACGCGCATGGGCTATGCCTCCGGTGTGCGCGATGCGGAACTGGCACGCACCCGCGCCGAGGATTCGAGCGACCTCGAAGCCTTCATGACCGGACCGCAACTGCACACCCTCGAAGGCATCGTCCGCGTCACGCCGATCAAGCTCGAGCTCAACCGCCACAGCGGGCAGTTCTATGCCGAGTTCCTCTGGGAGCATTCCTGGGAAGGCCAGTGGCACCGTCACCATTACGGCATCCACAGCGAGCCGGTGTGCTGGACCCAGATCGGTTACGCCTGCGGCTACACCTCCGCCTTCATGGGGCGCACCATCCTCTACAAGGAAGTCGAGTGCACCGGCATGGGCCACAACAACTGCCGCATCGTCGGCAAGCCCGCCGAGGAATGGGACGACGCCGCCGAACAGATGCGCTACTTCAACGGCGAATCGATCGCCGACCAGTTGATCGACCTGCAGACCCAGGTGGTGCAATTGCGTTCCTCGATCGGCGACCGCGACCAGATGCCGGAGGACGTCACCGGCGCCTCGCCAGGTTTCCGTGCCGCCTACGAACTGCTCAAGCAGGCCGCCGGCAGCCACATCAGCGTCCTGCTGCGCGGCGAAACCGGCGTCGGCAAGGAAGTCTTCGCGCGCAGCCTGCACGAGATGAGCCCGCGCAGCGGCAAGTCCTTCGTCGCCGTCAATTGCGCGGCGATCCCGCACGAACTGGTCGAATCCGAACTCTTCGGCGTCGAGAAGGGCGCCTTCACCGGCGCGCTGGTGTCGCGCCCGGGGCGCTTCGAGCGCGCCGACGGCGGCACCCTGTTCCTCGACGAGATCGGCGACCTGCCGGCCTCGGCCCAGGCCAAGCTGCTGCGCGTGCTGCAGGAAGGCGAGATCGAGCGTCTGGGCGACCAGAAAACGCGCAAGATCAACGTGCGCGTGGTGGCCGCCACCAACGCCAACCTGCAGCAACTGGTCAAGGAAGGGCGCTTCCGCTCCGACCTGTTCTACCGGCTCAATGCCTTCCAGATCGTCATCCCGCCGCTGCGCGAGCGCAAGCAGGACATCCCGCTGCTGGCCAAGCATTTCCTCGCCAAGCATTCGGCGATCCACGGCAAGAAGCTGCGCGGCTTCACCGACAAGGCCAAGCGCGCGCTGCTGTCCTACCCCTGGCCGGGCAACATCCGCGAACTACAGAATTCCGTCGAGCGCGGCGTCATCCTCGCCCCCAGCGGCACCCGTATCGAAGTCAGCCACCTGTTCATGTCCTGCGGCGACGCACAGCCCCAGGAGTTCGGCCTCGGCTCCACCGGCAACGTCGACATCAACTGCTGGGAGACCGGCAAGGACCTGCGCGAAGCCGTGTTCAACGGATCGCTGACGCTCGACCAGGTCGAGGCCATGCTGCTCGAAACCGCCGTGGACAAGGCGCGCGGCAACCTGTCGTCGGCGGCGCGCATGCTGGGCCTGACCCGGCCGCAGATCGCCTACCGCCTCAAGCGCCTGCACGAAGGCAAGGACGCCGGCATCCCGACCCACGAAGCCTTCGACCCGCCGCGCGTCGGTCTCTCCTGATGCCAGCAGCACGGCTGCCGGCCGACGCGGCGGCCTATCTGGCCGAGCACCAGGTCATGACGCTGGCCACCCAGGGCGCGGCCGGTCCCTGGGCCGCCGCCGTGTTCTACGCCTGGGACGGTGCTTCGCTGATCTTCCTGTCCTCGGCCAAGTCGCGCCACGCCCTCGACCTCGCCGCCGATCCCCGCTGCGCCGCCACCATCCAGGAAGACTACAGCGACTGGGCTCGCATCAAGGGCATCCAGCTTGAAGGCCGGGTCGCCCGCCTGACGGGTACCGACGAAGCCGAAGCACGGCGCCAGTACGGCGAGAAATTCCCCATCGCCCGCCCCCTGGCCAAACTGCCGCCCGCCATCGTCGAAGCCTTTGCCCGGGTGAACTGGTACCGGCTAACGCCAAGTCGCATGTACTTCATCGACAACAGCAAGGGCTTCGGGCATCGGGACGAAATCGCGCTGGGCGGGTGAAGGGGCAGGGCGATTCAGTTGGCGGTGACTCGCGCCACTACCGCGTCAGCGGTTTAGTTCAACGTGGAGGTGAACGGCGCTGCGCGGCTTGATCGCGCAGCGTCCAGCGACCGAAGGGAGCGAGGTCGGCCGCCATGTTAGGGCTTCGCCTTTAGAAAGCGGTACGATAAATGCATATACTCGCCGAGATTTACTAACAAATAGATCGGTCCAACCATGAGACCAATAATTCCCCACCATGTGAAAAGCAGTGTTCGTATTTCAAATTCAGCGAAGGTCATGCTCATACAGGGGAAGCAAACAAAGCCCGCAAAATTTCGCTCTTGACGAGCAATGAAATAGCTCACGTTTTCTTGGAAGTCGGCCCATTGGGTCATCCTTGAACGACCGCATACCTTGCACGTACGCATAGCTGGACACGACGCCTTGTACTGAGCTTCCCTTTCGGCCTTCCGAAGCGCCCTGTTTTCCTTCGCTCTGGCAATGAACCCGCCTATGAGCGATTGACCATTTGCTGCGCCCGTTGGCAACCACTCGCCACAGTGCTTGCACTTGGTAGCTTGGTCTTGAATGTCTTCAGCGCAATACGGGCACTTTTTCATTCTTGCTTCTCTTTGCGCCATCCTGACACAATAAGGTCAGCGAGGATCTTGTAGTTGACGCGCTTCTTATGGTCGCTCGTATGCCTTACGCAGGACTCTTCGTAGTCGTGTACAAGCGCGTTGAACACCTCTCTGAGCTGCGGTGTCAGTGTCTGTTCTGCTTCCTGATGCAACTTTGACTTTGCCATCTCGACGCTCCCATGGTGATGAGTCGATTTGCGAACCCTAACGAACAGCGTCTATCCGCCGCTGAGGGAGAGCAGGATGAGCACGGAGGATCATGGCGGCGGATAAACCTTGCTGGACTGAACCGCGGGTGGGCGGTTGTTATTGGGATTGTAAGGCGGGGGGGAGCGGAGTCAAGCGTTTGGCATGATGCCCGATGCAAGACCAAAAGTGCAAGACCAAAAGTGCAGGTCAGGGTCATTTGACATTCTGAGCACCTGACATGCGATCCCGCCCGCCCCGGCGGTCAGTGTGGAAGCCAGGGGTTCAGAGTAGCGGCGCCGGTGGGTTCGAAGTCGGCGGTGTTGCGGGTCACCACGGTCATGCCGTGGACGAGGGCGGTAGCGGCAATCATCCCGTCGCGCACGGGACGCGGATCGGGAATTTGGAGTTGGGCACTGCGCAGAGCCACTGCGACATCGACAGAAAGTATCCGGTTGTCAAAGGCGGGGAGCACGTGACGATGGAGCCAGGTGCGCAGCATCGATCCCTGCTTCGGGTCGCGACGCTCAACGAGGAGGACGCCGATTTCGAGTTCCTGAACCGTGACTACCGAAATGAAGAGTTCATTCGCATCCACGCTGTCGGCCCACTTGGCGACATTGTGGGCGGCCTTGCCGGAACGGACCTTGCGCAATTCGGAAACGACGTTCGTGTCGAGCAGGTACATCAGGCGAGGTCGGCGGCTTGTGCGAGGTCGGGGGCCTTCGGGGCATCGAACTCGATGTCTTCGACGCCAGTCATCGACAGGAGGTCGGCGATGCGGGTGCGCCCACCGGTGAGCCGCTTGTAGTCTTCGAAGCTCAAAAGAACGTGAGCGGGTCGTCCGCGATCGGTGATCACGACCGGGCCGGACTTTGCCGCCTTCTTGGCCTTGCTGGCATCCTGGTTGAATTCGCGGCTGGAAAGGGTTGTGAGGGTCATGGCTTTACCTCTTCTCCAATGAATGTAGGTACGTTACCACAAACCTGAAATGAGCCGCAAGGAATTCCCGCCGCCGTGGACCAAACCTCAGCAAATCTCAGGGTCAGAGTCATTTGACATTCCGGACAACTGCCATGTAAAGCTGTTCGCACCCAGCTAGCCCGAATATTTCACGAGAGTAGGTCGGCGGAATCGCCGTGAGGCGCGTTAATACTGGTGTCGAGACAGAGTTAACGGAGTATTCCGCCGATGCCAAATTGTACGCGTGGAGAAATGGAGTTTGGGCGCCTGGGTCGCTGCAAGATCGAGGCGAATTTCGAGGGCGGCGCGCTCAGTTCCGATGGCGGGCTGATGCTG
>JBIKLV010000156.1:0-5498 GCA_044359585.1 Sulfuritalea sp.
GCCCGAGTTCCTGATCCTCGGTTTGCAGCCGGAGCCCTGGACGCCGTTGGATACCCTGGCCTGGGGCATCATGATGGCCTGGGACCTGGGTGGCAACTGGACCAATGAGCTGCTGCGCATGCGTCTCGCCCTGAGCTTGCCGGTGCAGCGCATCAACGAATTGCTGCCGCCCTATCCGGGCGAGAAATCGCTCGCAACCCGCGACTACGCCGCGTTGTATCGCGAGCTGAAAATCAGTGGCGAACTGGGCAAGCAGGCTTTGCTCGATGCGCCCGAATCCGGCATCGAGGGTGTCGGTTCCAACAACTGGGTGGTTGCCGGTTCGCATACCGTGTCCGGCAAGCCCTTGCTGGCCAACGATCCGCATCTCAAGCTGACGGCGCCGGCGCTGTGGTATTTCGCGCGGCTGGAAGCACCGGGCCTCAAGGTGGCCGGGGCCACCATGCCCGGCTTGCCGATGGTGGTGCTGGGGCAGAACGAGCGCATCGCCTGGGGTTTCACCAACACCAACCCCGACGTGCAGGATGTCTATCTGGAGCAGATCAAGCCGGACGACGCGTCGCGTTACCGTACGCCGGAAGGCTGGGCGCCGTTCCAGTCGTTTGCCGAGACCATCCGCGTCAAGGGGCAGGCCGACGTCAGTCTCACGGTACGCGCCACGCGCCATGGCCCGGTGATTTCGGATGCCGGCACGGCCATGGTCGCCGGCCTAAGCGGCGCGGCAAGCGGACCGACCTACGCTCTCGCGCTGCGCTGGACGGCGCTCGATGCCGACGCGGCCAGCATCGATGCCGGCCTGGCGATCAGCGGCGCCGGATCGGTGGGCGAATTCGTCAACGCTGCGGAGAAGTACAAGGCGCCGATGCAGAACATGGTGGTGGCCGATGTCGACGGCAATATCGGTTTCATCGCCGCCGGCCGCATTCCGCTACGCCGCGCCGACAACGATTTGCGCGGGCAGGCGCCCGCGCCCGGCTGGGAGGCACGCTACGATTGGGACGGCTTCCTTGTCGCGGACAAGACGCCGCGTGAGATCAATCCGCCGCGCGGCTGGATCGCCACCGCCAATCACCGTATCACCAGCGCCGACTATCCGCATTACATCACCAGCGAATGGGCGGTGCCGTATCGACAGCAGCGCATCGAAGCCCTGCTCAAGGCGCGGCCGCAGCACGACAAGGAGAGCCTGCGCCGGATCCAGACCGACGTCGTGTCGCTGGCCGCGCAGCGCCTGCTGCCCTGGCTGCGGCAAGCCAAACCGGCGCATGCGCTGGGCGCAACAGCCATGCAGCGGTTGACGGCCTTCGACGGCGAAATGCGCGCCGGCGATGCGGCGCCGCTGATCTTCGCCGCATGGGCACGGGAACTGACGCGCGCCGTGTTCGCCGATGAAATGGGCGGCGACGACGCCTATCTGCGCCAGGTCGGGCGCAGCGATTTCCGTGCGGCGCTCGAAGGCGTGCTCGAACGAAACGACGCCTGGTGGTGCGACGACAAGGCCACGCCGGCGGTGGAAACCTGCGAACGACTCATCAGCCGTTCGCTCGATCGGGCGCTCGACGAATTGCAGCAGCGGCTTGGGCCGGACCTGGCGCGCTGGCAGTGGGGTGCGGTGCACCAGGCGCGTTCGGAGCATCGGCCGTTCTCGAAGGTCAAGGCGCTGGCGCCCTGGTTCGAGCTGCGCACCGCGACCGGCGGCGACAACTACACCGTCAACGTCGCCCGCTACCACCTCAAGGGCGACGAGCCCTACCTCAACGAACATGCCGCCAGCCTGCGCGCCATCTACGATCTGAAGGACGCCGCCAATTCGAGCGTGATGCATTCCAGCGGCCAGTCCGGGCTGGTGCTGGCGCCGGAGTATCGCGGCTTCGTCGGACCATGGACTGCCGTGCGCGACCTGCCGCTGTGGGGCAAGGGGAATCGCATCCTGGTCCTGCATAGGGCAAAATGAGCCCATCGAACACCGCAAGGAGACGCACCATGAATGCACCCGAAACCACATTGCCCATCCTGATGCGCGAGGACAGGGAGGGCGTCGCCACGCTGACGCTCAACCGTCCGACGCAGTTCAACTCGCTGTCGGAAGAAATGCTCGGCGAGTTGCAGGCGGCGCTGAATGCCATCGCTGCCGACAAGACGGTGCGCGCCGTGGTCATCGCCGGCGCCGGCAAGGCGTTTTGCGCCGGCCACGACCTCAAGCAGATGCGCGCCAACCACAGCAAGGCCTACATGCAGAAGCTGTTCAGGCAATGCGGCAAGGTGATGATGAGCATCGTCGAAATGCCGCAGCCGGTGATCGCGCGCATCCACGGCATCGCCACGGCGGCCGGCTGTCAGCTGGTCGCCATGTGCGATCTGGCGGTGGCGGCGGAGGGCGCGCGCTTTGCGGTGTCCGGCATCAACGTCGGCCTCTTCTGTTCGACGCCCTCGGTGGCGCTGGGGCGCGCCATGGGCCGCAAGGAAGCAATGGAAATGCTGCTCACCGGCGATTTCATCGACGCCGCCGAAGCGCAGCGGCGCGGCCTGATCAATCGCGTGGTGCCGCTGGAACAACTCGATGCCGAAGTGAAAAAGCTTACCGATTCGATCTGCGCCAAGTCCGCCGTCGCGGTCGGCATGGGCAAGCAGATGTTCTACAAGCAGCTCGAAATGGGCCTCGACGGCGCCTACCAGCTGGCGGTGGAAACCATGGCCTGCAACATGATGGCCGACGACGCGGCCGAAGGCATCGATGCCTTCATGCAGAAGAGAAAGCCCGAGTGGAAGGGCTGCTGAAAGCTTGTGAGTAAATCTACTGCGCGTGCCGGATCGGGGCTTGGGCGGTGCTCTTCCACGGCTGGCTTTGCACAGCCGGCCGGCTGCGGCGGCGCGAAGCATGCTTCGCGAAACCCCGCCTCGCCCTCATGTACAAGCGCGTACATTCCGGTAGCTGCGCTCCGGCCGCAACTCGCTGCGGCCCAGCGGCTACGCCCCGAAGGAAGTCCCCTTGGGGGACGATTTATTCACAAGCTTTGCAAAAGTCGGCGCTGGCGGTACGGCGTTGAGCGAAATCGCCAGGTCATTTGACTGTACGAAGACGGCAGGCGCGAATCGGTGCAGTGGTAAATCTGTCCCTGACCCTCGAAATTGTGTAATCGAACGCCTTGCATGGTGTAATTCATTGCATTACACTGGCGCGCATGATCAAGAGCTTCCGGCACAAAGGCCTCGAACGCTTCTTTCGCAAGAGCGATTCCCGCGGTATTCAGGCGCAGCACGCCAGCCGCGTTGGACGAATTCTCAGCCTTCTGGACGAAGCAAGCAGTCCCGAGCAGTTGAACATTCCGGGCTTGTTTCTTCATCCGCTGAAGGGCGAACGGAAGGGCGAATGGGCGATGACGGTGTCGGGCAATTGGCGTATCACGTTTTGCTTCGACGGTGAAGACGTGATCGTGGTTAATCTGGAGGACTATCACTGATGGCCAAGTCTCTAAGAGATTCGATCCGGCGCCCGACGCACCCCGGCGCCATCTTGCGTGAGGACGTATTACCTCACCTGGGCATGACGCAGAAGGACTTCGCCGATCGCCTCGGCGTGTCTCGACTGACAGTGTCTGAAGTGCTCCATGAGAAGCGCCCCGTGACGCCGGACATGGCCATGCGCCTGGGCCGGCTTCTGGGGAATGGCCCCGAAATCTGGTTGCGAATGCAGCAGACTCTCGACCTATGGGAGCTTGAGCAGCGCGGCAGCTATAACCATATCGAGACGTTGCAGGCCGCATAAGTCTGGAAGCTTGAGTCTCCGTAATGGCCTCTGACCGACCATATCCTGCCCATGCTGACGTTGTGTGGCAGCTTGACGCCGTCGATGGCGAACATCTTGCTGCTGCTGAGCCCCTGACGGTCGCAGATGAGCAGGACGTCCTTGAATAGTGGCGGATCTGGGCGCCCAGGGGGCTGACGAAGTCGGCGAAGGGGTGGTGAAATGCGGGGCGCTGTCACCGGACAAGGCAATGAAGGTGACCTGCTCGCGGCAGGCGCGCTTGATCTCGCGGCTACTGACGATACCCGGCTGTAGGCGAAAAGGACCACTTTGAGCAGCATGGCCGGCGGGTAGGCACTGGCACCAGTCTGGTCGTTCTTGTAGCGGCGATCGAAGCCGGAAAGATCGTGTTGGTAATCGATCAGGGAGTTCAGGGCGTGTTCGAAGGTGTCGGGCAGGAGTTGCCGTTCGAGATCGACGGCTATGAAGCGCGGGCTGGTGTCGAGGGGGTGTAGCGGGCCATGGTTCCTCCTTCGCATAAGCTTATGCTTGGAGTCTTGTTATTCCATTTGGTTCACGGCACGATGCGTCCATGAAAAGATTTTTTCTACAGCTTCGTTAGATTCGTTCTTCATTCGCCATGGCAGATTGTCCTGAGCGCTTTTATCGCTATCGCAGCCTTGCTGGCGATGACGCTGCATTCGTTGAACGCACAGTTCATTACGGTGAAATCTATTTCCCAAAACCGTCATCGTTCAATGACCCATTTGACTGCCGGCCTTCGTTTTCCTTCGAGGCAACGAAGGCGGAAATGACAAAATACTATCGTGGCCTTGTTAAGAAGTACATGTCGGGCCTCAACCGCGAACACCGCCGAGAAGAAGCACGTAACAAGCTCGGTGATTGGGAGCGGAGTCCCCGAAACCCCAAGACACTTCGCCGGGTTACCGAACTTCACACAGAGCAGATCACCGAAAACATTGGCGTACTGTGCCTGTCCGAGGTGTGTGAAGACATACTAATGTGGTCGCACTACGCGGATTCTCATCGTGGGGTGTGCTTAGAGTTTGATGGATGCTTTGAGTTCTTCGCCAATGCACAGAAGGTTGACTATCCTCCTACTCGTCCCCGAATCAATCCCTTTCGTCAGAACCCAACAGAGATGATGGAAGCTGCACTTCTCACCAAAGCGGAGCATTGGAAGTACGAGCGTGAGTGGCGCATCGTCCAGTACAAGAGTGGCCCAGGCATTAAACACTTTCCGCCGGAATCCCTCACGGGGATTATTCTCGGGGCACAAATCTCCGACATAGATGCCAAAAGGGTAATTGGATGGGCGGAAAGCCGAGTTCATCCTATCCGCGTGCTTAGAGCATCCGCAGATGAAACCTCCTTCTCGCTAAAGTTCGAAGAGGTGCTCATTGTTCCACTACGAACCTAACACTATGGTCGTGGCGACCTGCGCGAATATCTTCGTTATGCCTCCTGAATTGACTTCGCCACCTCTGCCCGATTTTGAAGATGAGACTATCTGCAGAGCACATCCAAAGCTTGGCGGGTGCATACACGCGAAAACGTACCGAATACCGACGGAAACTTTCGCTCAAACTCCTGCCGCTTGACCTGCTAGGGAAATGCTGAACAAGCCACCGCAAAAAACGGCGACGGACTGAAATAGAGACGAAACTGTGACGGAAATGCCATATTCATGGGGTGCTTGGCCCATTCGGGAGCGGATAAGGGGGAATTCTCC
>JBIKLV010000071.1:0-19042 GCA_044359585.1 Sulfuritalea sp.
AAACTCCATTTCTCCACGCGTACAATTTGGCATCGGCGGAATACTCCGTTAATTCTGTCTCGACACCAGTATTAACGCGCCTCACGGCGATTCCGCCGACCTACTCTCGTGAAATATTCGGGCTAGCGGCAAGGGCGGCCCCGTGCTGGGCCTGCGCGACGAAGCCACGCCCTATCCCCCTTCAGGCCATGCTTTTCGTTGGGCGTACCGCCGTCAAGGCTTCCGGCACGATTACCGGCCTGCTGAAGTTCGCTGCGGCAGACATGCGCCTCGACGTATGCGGCGACAGCCTGGCGCGGTTGTTCCCGCTGCTCGGCATCGCCTTTCCCGAAACTCGCGACTACGCCACCGAAGGCCACCTGGTGCATCAGGCGAACATCTGGCGCTACGAAAACTTCTCGGGGCGCATCGCGGCAGCGACATCGCCGGGTCGCTCCAGGTCGACACCGGCGGCAAGCGCCCTGCGATGAAAGCCGACCTGGTGTCGAAGGTGCTCGACATGGCCGACCTGGGCCCCCTGATCGGCGCGCAGCCCGGCGCCGTGCAGGCGGCCAAAAAGGCAGCGCCGGCGCTGCTGCCGACTGCCGCAGCGACGCCGATCGCGGCCCGCGTACTGCCCGACATGCCGTTCAAGACCGATCGCTGGAACAGTGTCGACGCCGAAGTGACGCTGAAGGCCAAGACCTTCCGCCACGCCAGGGAGTTGCCCTTGGACGACCTGGTAGCCCGTCTGAGCCTGCGCGATTCCGTGCTGAAACTCGATCCACTGGATTTCGGCGTCGCCGGCGGGCAGCTCAATGCGGCGCATGCTGGCGAGTTCCAGCGGCAAGGTCGATCTGGTCGTCGCCGGCGGCAAGATCAGCAAGCTGATGATGGAGAAGGCCGGCTTGCACCTTTGGGAAATACTCGACTACGTTCGCGGCAGTTTTGCCAGGCCGGTGGTGGCAGTCGACAAAAGCCGGGGCGCGGTGCGCGCACTCGGCCTGGTCAATCCCTTGCTGGCGCTGATCCCGCTGATCGACGC
This sequence comes from Sulfuritalea sp., assembly GCA_044359585.1. Taxonomy (GTDB): domain Bacteria; phylum Pseudomonadota; class Gammaproteobacteria; order Burkholderiales; family Rhodocyclaceae; genus Sulfuritalea. The sequence continues at coordinate 1,025 of JBIKLV010000071.1, forward strand.
CGGTCCGGGCAAGGACAGCGATTGCGGCGCACTGGTGCGCGACGCGAAATCCGTGTCGCAGGCGACGGGCAAAAAGCCCTGAGTCGCCGCGTTCGAACCAGTCCGCCCTAAAACGGGATATCGTCCTCGAAATCGTTGAAGTTGCCACCCGACGGCTGCGCTGCCGGAGCCGGACGATTGCCGCCAGCGGCACTGCCGCCGCCGCTCTCGCGTGGCGGCGCGTCGCTCATGCCCTCGCGCGAACCGAGCATCTTCATCTCGTTGGCGACGATTTCCGTGGTGTAGCGCTCCTGGCCTTCCTTGTCGGTCCACTTGCGGGTGCGCAGGGCGCCTTCGACGTACACCTGTCGCCCCTTCTTCAGGTACTGCCCGGCGATCTCGGCCAGCTTGCCGAAGAACACCACGCGGTGCCATTCGGTAGCTTCCTTCTTCTCGCCGGTGGCCTTGTCCTTCCAGGTGTCCGTGGTGGCGATGGTGACGTTGGTGATCGAATCGCCGTTGGGCGTGTAGCGGACTTCCGGATCGCGGCCCAGGTTGCCGACGATGATGACCTTGTTGACGGATGCCATGCGAATTCCTCCTCAGGATTTTGGTTCAAGTATGCCATGCGGCGCCTGCGCTGTCGCCGCCTGCCTGCGCATCGGGACCGGCGGCATGCTCGCCGCCGCGACCAGCCAGAGCGCGGCCATCGCCGTTCCGCCGAGGAACACGGCGCCCGCATCGTAGTTCTTCACCAGCCAGCCGCCCAGCGCGCCGCCGAGGAACAGGCCGAAGGCCTGCGTCGTGTTGTAGACGCCGAGCGCCGCGCCCTTGGCGTCGGGGTGCGCGATGCGCGAAATCAGCGACGGCAGCATGGCTTCGAGGATGTTGAAGGCAACGAAAAAGCTCAGCAGGCCGCCGACCACCACTACGTAGTTCGTGCTGCCGCGCCACATCACCAGCAGGGTGACGAACAGCAGCACGATCGCGGCGACGAACACCGGCTTGACCTGGTTGCGCTTCTCGGCATAAATGATCGCCGGCACCATCAGCACGAAGGAGGCCAGCACGGCAGGCAGATAGACCTTCCAGTGCGAGGCCAGCGGCAGCTCGCCGTAACGCACCAACAGGCCGGGAACCACGACGAACATCGCCATCTGCACCATGTGCAGGGTGAAGATGCCGAAATTCAGCCGCAACAGGCGGGTATCCAGCAGCACCTCGCGAAACGGCGGGCGCGGCCCTTCAGGCGGCGGCGGGGCCGGCGGCACGACGTTGGTCACCAGGCCGATCGCCGCCAGGGCCAGAAAAGCCGTCATCCAGAACAGGCCGTCCATGCCGATCGCCGCATACAGCGCCGGGGCCGCTACCAGAGAGAAGGCGAAAACGAGGCCGATCGAGGAACCGATCATGGCCATCACCTTGGTCCGGTGCTGCTCGCGGGTGAGGTCCGCCGCCAGCGCGGTGACCGCCGCCGAGATCGCCCCGGCACCCTGCAGCACTCGGCCGACGATGGTCCACCAGATGTCGGGCGCCAGGGCCGCCACGGCGGAACCGAAGGCGAACAGCAGCAGGCCGATGACGATCACCTTCTTGCGGCCGAAGGCATCGGAGGCCATGCCGAAGGGAATCTGGAACATGGCCTGGGTCAGGCCGTAGGCCCCCAGCGCGATGCCGACCAGCGTCAGGTCGTCGCCGCCGGGAATCGTCGCGGCATGGATCGCGAACACCGGCAGGATCAGGAACAGGCCGAGCATGCGCAGCGCGAAGATCGAAGCGAGGGCGCCGCCCGCGCGCTTTTCGTCGCGGGTCATGGCGTCTGGGGTGGGGGATAGCATGGGGCTCAGGCGGCGGTGCGGCGCATCTGTAGTCGGTGGAGGCGATCAGGCCCGGCAGGAGGCGGGCGATGGCGGCGGGAAACCGCGCATTAGATCACGAATGGACGGGTGCCGCCATGCTCGGGTCGGCCGGGCACCGCCTGCTGCCGCCCCTTTTCCCGTGTCGCCGGCGCCGACTTTCCCGCATGGTTCAGTCCGCAATCAGCGACAGGAATTCCTCGAACTTGCCGCTGGCGGCTGGCAGCAGGCGGTCGCGGTAGTCGAAGCGCAGCGCGAAGGGATGGCCCAGCGAACGTTGCACGACGGCGGTCAATGCCGCTTCCTCGGCGGCGTTCAGCGGACGTTCGGCCACCAGACGCAGTTCCAGCGCATCGACCGCGGTCTGCACCATCTGGTACTGGCGGATCGGGGCGATGGCGCGGTACTCGGCAAAGCCGACCAGCGGCCAGCGCTTCTCGCCGCCGGGCAGCGTCAGCATGTTGCGGCTGCGGCCGACGATGCGGCGCAGGGTCGGCAGGCCGCGGCCGCAGGGACAGGGCGGGCCGACCTCGGCATGGTCGCGCAGTTCGTAGCGCAGCAGCGGCTGGGCGAAGCCGTGCAGCGTGGTGAGCACCACGCTGCCGGTCGTGCCCGGCGCGCAGGGCGCCCCCTGCGCGTCAAGCACTTCGACCATCAGGCTTTCCGACTGGACGTGGTAGAGGCCGCTGACCGGGCATTGCAGGGCGATGCTGCCGACCTCGTTGCAGCTGTAGTGGTCGACCAGCGGCACGCCCCAGCGCGCACGCACGGCGTCGCGCAGTTCCTGCGGCAGCATCTCGCCGATGCTGCGCACTTCGCGCAGGCGCGGCAGAGCGCCGGGTTCCAGCAGGTCGAGAAGGGCCGCGAGGTTGGACGGATAGCTCAGCAGGTAGTGCGGATCGTGGCGCCGCAGCCAGGCCGCCTGGCGCGAGACGTCGGTGTCGATCGGCAGCGCATGGCAGGGACCGGTGGCGAACAGGTCGGCGGTGGCCGCTCCCCAGTTGGCGTGCGCCGTGTCGTCTGGCTTCGGTGCGACGCCGGCGCGAATCACGCACAGCGTGCCCGCCAGGTCGCGGCCGTGCCAGGCATGATCGCGCAGCTGGATCGCCTCCCACATCAGCCGATCCAGCCCGCTGCGCAAGACCTCGACCGGTTCGCCGGTCGACCCCGAAGTGCTCAGCGCGGCGACGGCGCCGTGTTCGACCGGTACCGCATTGCTGGCGAAGCGCCGTCCATTGCCTTGCAGGTCGCGCCGCGTCAGGACGGGCAACCGCGCCCAGTCAGCGGGAGTGCAAGGGCGCGCGCCATCCAGCCCGGCCTGCGCCAGACGCGGCAGGTAGGCGGGAACGGTGGCACGAACATGCCGCAAGAGCGCATCGAGCTGGGCGAACTGCCAGTCGCGCAAAGCCTCAGGCGCCAGCCACTGGCTGGCTTCGAGCTGCTGGAACATGGCAAGACGCGGCAGCACATGGGCTGCCGGCAGGGCCGGAAAGCGCAAGCCCGGCAGGGCGCTGCCCACTCCGAGCGAAAATGCCGAACGCGGCATCATGCGCGACGGCGGGCGACGATCAGCGGGCAGCGCTCACCGAGTTCGTAGCCCGGATAGTCCACCGACAACAGGCCGAATGCCGGCGCGATGGCCGCCTCGAACTCGTCCAGGGTATGGAAGCAGTAGCGGCCGTCGGCGTTGCGGTAGGTATCGATGGTGGCGATCGCCTCCTGCGCCCAGCCGGTCTGGCGCGCCAGCGTAGCGCGATCGGCGAAGTGGGCCTGGAAGGCATCCCAGGCGTCGCCCAGGCGCACGCCCTGGTTCGCGTCGCGCTGCACGGCCATCAGCAGACGCCACTTGAAGGCGTGGAAGTTGCCGATGCGCCCGGCAGCCGCCTCCTGCGCCACCTGAGGCAGACTCTCGGAGATCGTCGGGCGCAGGAACAGGCGCAGGATCAGCGCGCCGCCGGGCACCAGCACCCGTTCGATCTCGCCGGCGGCTAGGCGCAGGTCGGCCAGCGTCGCCAGCGCCGAGGCGGAACCATCACCGATGGCGATGTTGCGCGACGCCGCCGGAAGCGGCAGCGCGCGCCAGTCGGCGCAGACCGGCGCGGCACGGGCGCCGCCGAAGGCCGCCAGCGGCCAGATCGCGCGGATCATCGCCAGCGAACGGTCGCAGGCCAGCAACTCGGTATCCGCCGGCCATGCCATCGCGCGCAGCTCCTGGGTGACGCCGAGCAGCAGGACCCGGCTTGAGAAGTCGCCGCTCTGACTGCGCCAGCGTTGCAGGCCGGCCGAGTAAAGGGCGACATCTTCGGCGCAGGGACGCAGAGGCGATGCGAGCAATTGCCACTGCGTCGCGTTGCGGTTCCAGTGGGGCGTTGGTGTCGTCATGGGGCGGCAGCGATGCCATCGCAGAATGGCGGGCAATCATCGACACGCAGGAGGTTCATCGGGCACGGCCGCTTTCGAAATCGATCGGTTACGAAAAAGGAAACATCGCCAACGCCCGCGCGCCGTTCCCCGCCGGAATTGCGGGACACGTCAGGCCAGGGGAATGATGCCCCAAAACCGCCGGGCTACGGTACCCGTCGGATTCCGGCGCACGCGGCACCAAGAGTCGCCGCCCCACCGGGACTTCCTTCGGTCGCTGGCGATACGGCGATGCGGACGGGTATCATCGATCCGCGAACCGACTTGCCGGACACAGGAGACACCATGCTGACCCTCGACGACGCACAACGCATTTCCGCCGCCGCGCGCGCCGCGGCACTCGAAAACGGCTGGACCATGGTGATCGCCGTGGTGGACGACGGCGGCCACCTGATCACGCTGGAGCGCATGGACGGCACGCAGAAGGGCTCCGTCCGCGTAGCGGAGCAGAAGGCGCGCACCGCCATCCTTTTCAAGCGGCCGACCAAGCTGCTCGAAGACGCAGTGCTCAACGGCCGCACGGTGATGATGACGCTGCCCGACGTGATCTGCCTGGAAGGCGGCGTACCCCTCGTGCGGGAGGGTGTCTACCTCGGCGCGATCGGCGTTTCCGGCGCCACTTCGGCGGAAGACGGCGTCGTCGCCGCGCGAGGCGTTGCGGCGCTCGGGTGATCCACACCGGCCGCGGCCAGCGCCCCTCCCTGCCCGCGCGGCTATGATGCCGCGATGGACCTATCGTCGAACCTTCTCCTGCTCGTCATCGCCGTTTCCTTCGGCTCGGCGATCGTCGGCGGCATGGGCGGCTTCGGCACCGGCATCATCCTCACCGCGACACTGACGCCCATCCTCGGCATCAAGGCCGTGGTGCCGCTGCTGGCGCTGGCCGGCATCATCATCAACATGGGGCGCTTCTGGTTCTACCGCCATGATTTCGATGCGCGCGTCGTAAAGCTGGTGCTGCCGCCGGCGCTGCTATGCCTGGTCGGCGGCACCCTGGTCTATTGCCACCTCGATCCGGCGCCGCTGGCCATCGTAATCGGCCTCGTAGTGCTGGCGGCACTCCCGGCGCGGCGCTGGCTGCAGGCGCGCAACCTGCACCTCGGCGCGCGCGGCCTGACGGTGGGCGGCGGCCTGTTCGGCTTCCTCAACGGCATCGCCTCGGGCATGGGCGTGGTGCTGATCTCGCTGCTGCTGGGCGCGGGACTCTCCGGCACGGCAGTACTCGCCACCGACGCCCTGGTCACCATCGCCATCGACATCACGCGTTCCCTGATCTTCGGCAAGCTCGACCTGCTGGACATGTCGGGCGTGATCCTTGGCGCCGTGATCGGACTGGCCTCGCTGCCGGGCTCCTGGGTCGCCTCGATGCTGGTGAAGCACATGGGGCACAAGATGCACATCGCGGCGATCGAGGTCCTGATCGCAATAGGCGGACTCAGCATCCTGTATCAGGGCGTTCGCGCGCTTTGAAAGTCGGCGCCGGCAAAGCCGGAAGCGGTATCCCTTGCGGACGGCGCTGGTGATACGGCGAATTTATCCCGAGTGAACAGCAGCTTCGCTCTGCGGGGCGCAGCGGCGTATATTTACCGGTTCCCCAACCCGCACAAGCACCATGGAATACATCAAGATTCGCGGCGCGCGAACGCACAACCTGAAGAACATCAATCTCGACCTGCCGCGCAACCGGCTGACGGTGATCACCGGCCTGTCCGGCTCGGGCAAATCCTCGCTGGCTTTCGACACGCTCTATGCCGAGGGGCAGCGGCGCTACGTCGAATCGCTCTCGGCCTATGCCCGCCAGTTCCTGCAACTCATGGAGAAGCCCGACGTAGACCTGATCGAAGGGCTGAGTCCCGCGATTTCCATCGAGCAGAAGGCCACCAGCCACAACCCGCGCTCCACCGTCGGCACGGTCACCGAGATCCACGATTACCTGCGCCTGCTCTATGCCCGCGCCGGCACGCCGCACTGCCCCGACCACGATCTGCCGCTGGAGGCCAACAGCGTGTCGCAGATGGTCGACCACGTGCTGGCCCTGCCGGAGGACACGAAACTGATGATCCTCGCCCCGGTGGTGGCCGACCGCAAGGGAGAGCAGCTCGATCTTTTCGCCGAGTTGCGCGCGCAGGGCTTCGTCCGTCTGCGGGTCGACGGCGCGGTGCATGACATCGACAGCCTGCCCAAGCTGGCAAAGACACATAAACACACCGTCGACATCGTGGTCGATCGCCTCAAGGTGCGCCCGGACGTGCGCCAGCGCCTGGCCGAAAGTTTCGAGACCGCGCTGATGCACGCCGAGGGCCGCGCGCTGGCCGTGGAAATGGATACCGGCAAGGAGTACCTGTTCTCGTCGAAGTTCGCCTGCCCGGTCTGCAACTACGCGCTGCAGGAACTCGAGCCGCGCCTGTTCTCCTTCAACAACCCGATGGGCGCCTGCGCCAAATGCGACGGTCTCGGCCAGATCCAGTTCTTCGATCCGGCGCGCGTGGTTGCCTATCCGCACCTGAGCCTCGCGGCCGGGGCGATCAAGGGCTGGGACCGGCCCAACCAGTTCTATTTCCAGATGCTCGAATCGCTGGCCGCGCACTACCGCATCGACACCAACCTTCCCTTCGAGAAGCTGCCGGTCGCGACGACCAACATCGTGCTCTACGGCTCGGGCAAGGAGCAGATCAAGTTCAAGTACCTGAACGAAAAGGGCACCCGCTTCGACCGTACCCACGCCTTCGAAGGCATCATTCCCAACCTGGAACGCCGCTACCGCGAAACGGATTCGATGGCGGTGCGCGAAGAATTGTCGAAGTACCTCAACAACAAGCCCTGCCCCGAATGCGGCGGCATGCGTTTGCGGCGCGAGGCGCGCCACGTCTTCGTCGGCGGCCGGAACATTTCCGACCTGAGCCGCCTGTCGCTGATCAACTGCCGCGACTTCTTCAACCTGCTGCAACTCACCGGACAGAAGGCCCAAGTCGGCGAGAAGATCCTCAAGGAAATCACCGCGCGCCTGTCCTTCCTGATCAACGTCGGCCTCGACTACCTATCGCTCGACCGCTCGGCCGAAACGCTCTCCGGCGGCGAGGCGCAGCGCATCCGACTGGCCTCGCAGATCGGCTCGGGCTTGACCGGCGTGATGTACGTGCTTGACGAACCTTCGATCGGCCTGCACCAGCGCGACAACTCGCGCCTGCTGGAAACCCTGACTAGGCTGCGCGACCTGGGCAACACCGTGATAGTGGTCGAGCACGACCTGGAGGCCATCGAATCGGCCGATTATGTCGTCGACATGGGGCCGGGAGCCGGCGAGCACGGCGGCCGCGTGGTGGCCGAAGGTACGCCGGCGCAGGTCGCGGCCAACACCGCCTCGATGACGGGTGCATTCCTTTCCGGACGACGCGAGATCGCCATCCCGGCGCAGCGCACGCCGCCCAATGCCTTGCGCGAACTTAAGATTCGTGACGCCAGCGGCAACAACCTGAAGCACGTCGACCTGCAGATTCCGGTCGGCCTGCTGACCTGCATCACCGGCGTTTCCGGCTCGGGCAAGTCGACGCTGATCAACGACACGCTCTACGCCGGTGCCGCGCGCCACCTGTATGGCTCGGCCACGGAACCGGCGGCGCACCGCGAGATCGAAGGCCTCGAATTCTTCGACAAGGTGATCAATGTCGACCAGTCACCGATCGGCCGCACGCCGCGCTCGAATCCGGCCACCTACACGGGGTTGCTGACGCCGATCCGCGAACTCTTCGCCGGCGTGCCGCAATCGCGCGAGCGTGGATACTCACCTGGGCGCTTTTCCTTCAACGTCAAGGGCGGGCGCTGCGAGGCCTGCCAGGGCGACGGCATGATCAAGGTGGAGATGCACTTCCTGCCCGACATCTTCGTCCCCTGCGACGTCTGCCACGGCAAGCGCTACAACCGCGAAACGCTCGAAGTGCGCTACAAGGGCAAGACCATCCACGAAGTGCTGCAGATGACCGTGGAACAGGCGCGCGAATTCTTCGACGCGGTGCCGGTGGTGGCGCGCAAGCTGCAAACCCTGGTCGACGTGGGGCTCTCCTACATCCAGCTCGGGCAGTCGGCGACCACGCTGTCGGGCGGCGAGGCGCAGCGCGTCAAGCTGGCGCTGGAACTGTCCAAGCGCGATACCGGGCGCACGCTTTACATTCTGGATGAGCCAACCACCGGCCTGCATTTCCAGGACATCGAGATGCTGCTCTCGGTGCTGCACCGCCTGCGCGACCACGGCAACACCGTGGTGGTGATCGAGCACAACCTCGACGTGATCAAGACCGCCGACTGGATCGTCGACCTCGGGCCCGAAGGCGGCGACGGCGGCGGCCGCATCATTGCAACCGGCACGCCGGAAGACGTGGCGAAGGTCAAGGGCAGCTACACCGGGCGCTATCTGGCGCGCTTCCTTGCCGCACGCAACGCGGTTGCGGCCAAGCCGAAAGCTGCGGCTCGTGCCAGAAAGGCCAAGCCATGAGCGGCTTCGAGAACTTTTCGCGCGAGGCGCGGCAGATCGAGCACGAGATCGAAACCAAGGGCGTGATCCTCGGCATCGACTGGAACAATGCCGTACAGGTACGCGAACTGGCGCGCGAGGCCTTCGATTGCCGGATCGGCGCGGTCGATTGCGAACCGGACGATCCGGCCGATCGCGCCCGCGTCGAACTCTTCGGCCTCGCCCAGCTGATGCTGGCGGTGATGAAGGAGAGTGCCGACAACGACATCCATACCCACGGCGGGCCAGCATGGAAGGCCTTCGCCCAGGCGCTCTGGGCGGAACACGACCTGCGCCTGGGCAAGGCCTGAGTTGCCCTGTCAGCCGCTGATCAGCTTGAGGTCGAAAGCCCGCTCGAGGAACCAGATCAGCGCGATCATCAGCGTAAGCACCGAACCGCCCAGAAAGATGCCACGCCGGTAGAACGGCGTCTGGCGCAGAAAATAGGCGCAGGGCAGGAACACCGCGACGATCGCCAACTGGCCGATCTCGACCCCGGCGTTGAAGCCGAGCAGCGAGAGCACCAGCGTCTCCTGCGGCAGGCCCAGCTCGGCCAGTACGCTGGCGAATCCAAAGCCGTGGATCAGGCCGAAGCCGAAGGCCACCATCCAGCGCCGGTGTTCGACCAGCGGCTTGAGGTTGTTGGCGGCGGCCAGCACCACCGAGGCGGCGATGGCCGATTCGACCAGCCGCGACGGCAGCTCGATGAGGCCCAGCGCCGCCAGCGACAGGGTTATCGAATGCGCCAGCGTGAAGGCGGTGACCACCCACAACACCTCGACCAGCGCCTCGCGGAAGCGGCCGACGCCGCGCCAGCGCCCGGCCTCATGCACCAGCACGGCCGGCAGCAGCAGCGAGAGCAGAAACAGGATGTGGTCGAAGCCGATCCAGATATGCCAGATGCCTTCCACGAGGTACTGCCCGAACTGCGCCAGACGCGACACTTCGGCGGCGGCGAATTTCTGCTGCGCGCGTTGCGGCGCGAACACCCCAGTTTGCGCGGTGCCGTCCAGCCCCAGCCGCAACAGCCCGCGATGCAGGGCATCGAGGTCGAACAGCAGGCGATAGTCGATCTGCAGGTCGCCACCGCCGGTCGGGCAGGTGCCGGAAAGGCGCAGCACGGCGTAGGCGCCGTCGGTGTGCTCATCGACCAGGTGATCGGCGACCTCCAGCTTGCACTCGCCGCCGCGTTGCAGCGCAAGGCGGGCCAGCGCCCAGGCAGCGATGTCGGCATGGCGCACGCGCAGTTCGCCCCAGGTGATCTCGCCGTTGCCGTCGGCATCCAGCCCGAGTGCGAAATCGATGTCGCGCAGGGCGATGTCCCACTGCCCGGATACCTCCTTGCCCTTGACGTCGAGCATCAGGTAGCTGTCGCTGGCCTTGTGCGCCAGGGCCGGCAGCGAGCACAGCAGGAACAGGGCCAGCAGCCACCAGCGCCGCATCATCGCCGTGTCACCAGCGCCGACTCTTGCGCAAGGCGTCGCAATCGCGCGTCCTCGAAGCCGCTGCTGGCCAGCCAGTCGCGCACGGCCTGCGCGGCGGCAGGATCGCCGGCCGCGACCGATGCTTCAAGCAGGATGCGGGCGTCGCGCGGTTCTCGCTGCACGCGGTAGTTCTCCGTGGCGAGGCGCAAGGCTTCTTTCGTGTTGCCGCGCAGGCGCAACTGGTAACGCGCCTCCTCGGCCTGGTGCGTGGTGTCGCCGCGCTGCTTGGCTGCGGCAAAGCGATCGTCCAGCATCTGCGCCAGGCGCGCCGCGTTTGCGCCCTTCAATGCCGCCTCGGCCTCCGCCAGTCGCAGCAGCAGGTTGTCGGAGGATTCCCAGCCGGCGAGTTGCTTGAGCACATCTTGCGGCCGGCCCGCATCGAGCAGGAAATCGCCCCAGGCGGCGAGCAGATAGACATCGTCGCGGCCCAGGGCCAGGGCCTCCCGATAGTGCTTTTCGGCCAGGTCGGGTTTGCCGTGCCATTCGGCCACTTCGCCCAGATGGGTCAGCAACCAGAGCCGATTGCCGGGGTCGCCCGCTTTCGCCAGCGCGGCTTGCAGGGTCTGATAGGCGGACTCGAGCTTGCCACCGTAGGCTTGCACCAAGCCGGTGCAGGCGCCATGCAAAACAGCGCGATCCAGACGTTGCAGGGCATCGCATTCCTTTTGCGCTGCAACATAATCGGCCTGAACCAGAAAGATCGCACCACGCCAGGCATGGGCCGTGGCGAAGTCCGGATCCTGCGCCAGGGCGGCCGCGAAATCGTCGAGCGCACCGGCGAAATCGTGCCGATACTGGCGCGACAGGCCCCGGACCACTCTCAGCGAAGGCGGCAACGGCTCCGCAAAGCGAGCGACTACTGCCTCGGCATAGCCGACGTAGCGCGGGTCGCCACGGGCCATGGCCAGGTCGAAATAGCGCTCCGCAAGTTGCGCTGCGAGCTGTGGATTCTGGCCGGCCGCGGATTGCGCACGGCGCAATTCGGCCAGTTCCCGGGACGTGCCGTCATTGGCGCGCACCGGCAAACGTTCGATCACCTCGGCATCGGTGGAGGGTTTGCGCGGCGCAGCATCGACGGGGGGCGCAGGCAAAAACACTGCTGAAATCAAAAGGAGCGCGCGAATATCGACAAAACGGGTCAACTTGGCGAAAGGCATAGGCGTTAAGTGTTCGTGCTCGCCAAAACGGGCGTCACGCTTTCCAATAATCCTTAGGAGTTTACACATGAGCAAGCTACTTTCCATCCTGATCGCTGCCGCCTTCGCCACCGTTTCCGTTGGTTCTTTCGCCGCGTCGCACGCCGCCGCCGCCAAGGACGAGAAGAAGGTAGAGAAGAAGGAAGAGAAGAAGGAAGAGAAGAAGGCTGAGAAGAAGGACGAGAAGAAGGCCGAGAAGAAGGAAGAGAAGAAGGAAGAGAAGAAGGCTGAAAAGAAGTAAATTCAGCATTCTGAATGAAAAAAGCGGGCTTCGGCCCGCTTTTTTCATGCCTTTCTACCCAGATCGCACGTTCGGCAACGGAACAGACCAGGAAAAATCTGGCAAGTCCGGAGTTTTAATCCCCATTCGCGTGCAGCGCCTCGGATTCGACCACCCGAGACACCGGTTTCACGGCCAGCACGCCATCAAGTAAGGCACGGGCAATCGCTTCGGGCGTCACTGCCCGCCAGCGGCGCGGAATCAGCGGCGTCAGGCGGCGCGCAAAGGTCAGCGCCAGGCGCTCGCCGGGCCGGCCTTCCACACGATCCGCATCGATCAGCGACGGGCGCAGGATGACGTAACCCGGATAGCCTAGCTGACGAATCGCGTCCTCGGCCTCGCCCTTGGTGCGCAAGTAGAAGTTGCCCGACCCGGCGTCGGCGCCGAGCGACGAGTTGAGGCCGAAACGCGTCGCCCCCGCCGTCCGCGCCAGGCGCGCGATGCGCAACGGCAAGTCACGGTCAACCGCGACAAAAGCCTCGCGCGATCCGGCTGTCCGCAAGGTGGTGCCCAGGGTGCATACCACCGCATCCACCGCCCAGCACTCTGCATCCTCAGGCAGGCGGTCAAAATCGACCACTACATTGGTCAGTTTCGCCGCCGCAGGCAGCGCACGCCGCGTCAGGGCCACCACCTCGGCGACGCGCCGGTCGGCGAGCGCCTGCGCCAGTACCTCCCGCCCAACTTCGCCGCTGGCGCCCACCAGCATCAGCCGCAGGGCCCGGGTCACGCCTGCTCCGCACGGCGCCAGACGCTCGCCAGCCAAGGTTGCTGCTCGCGCGGCAGGCCGGCGGGTCGGTAGTAATGCTCCAGTTCGGCAAATCCCGCATCGACCAGGTAGCCGCGCCAGGTCGGCAGGTCGTAATAGGCGCCGTAGCGATCGCCGTTGATGCTCTCCTGATTTTCGCCGCGCGGGTTGGAACTGAACAGCACGCCGCCCGGCTTCAGCGTCGCGTGCAAGGCCCGCAACACGCGCGGCAACTCCTGGCGGGGCACATGGAACAGCGAGGCATTGGCAAAGACGCCGTCAAAGTGGGCCACCGGCAGCAGCAGGCGCAGGAAATCCTGTTGCCAGACTTCGCATCCGCTGTGGCTGCGGGCCATCTCCGCCAGCGCCTGCGCCCCTTCCAGCCCGATTGCCCGGTGCCCAAGTTCCACAATTGCTCGCAGGTCGCGCCCCGGGCCGCAGCCGAAATCGAGCACCGTGAAGGGCGCCGCGCCGCGAATGTGGCGCAACAGGGCGTCGATGTTCTGTGCCACGTCATGGTTGCGCGTGCCCTCCCAGAATGCCTCGGCCCGGCTCTGGTAGTGCCCGAGCGTGCGCTCGACGAGTTGCTGAACTGCTTCCGGATCGAGTGTCATGGTCTGGCTCTCCGCAGGGACGGCCGAAGCTTACCCGGTCGCCGTGTCGCCAGCGCCGACTTCTGAGAAAAAATGGAGGTGCCTGGAGGCGATCCCGGCAAACCTGTCGCTGGCGATGCTTCGATGGTAAGGTTTGCGGCGAACCTGTGTGAACAAGGACGTGTGTTGCCCATCGGCGACGACTCAAGCGAGCGAGGCAAGCCAGCGATGATCAATCTGATCTGCACCCTGGAGCCAACAAAAATCGACTGGCTGCCGCAATTCGTGGCCCACTACCGAAGCCTTGGCGTCGACCGGTTCCTGCTCAGCCTGCAGCAAGAACCGACCGTCGCCGCCCAAGCACGGTTGGCGCAGACTTCACGTTTCGAATCCGCGCTGCGCGGTCTTGGCATCACGCAATCCTTCGAACTGACGGAATCCTACGACTCGGCAAGCGTGTACCGCCACCAAGAGCGCATCTCCAATCAATTCGTGACGAAGGACGACTGGATCGTCTGGTGCGACAGCGATGAGTTCCAGGTGTATCCGCTTCCGCTTGCCGAGGTGGTGCAGTCCTGCCTCGCGCAAGGCATCGACGCCATTACGGGCATCCTGATCGACCGCATCGCCGCCGATGGCAGCCTGCCCGACTTCGACCCTTCCCGGCCGGTCTGGGAAGTGTTTTCGCGACCCTGCAATGTCACCGGCAGCATAGCTCGCGGAACCATGGAAAAAGTCGCATTCGCGCGCAGCGACATACGCCTGCGACCCGGCAATCACGCCCCCGAGGATCCCAAAACAAAGTGCGCGGCGCAGGCGATCCCGATCCACCATTTCAAGTGGCATGCAGGCGTGATTGCGCAGCTCCGGTTTCGCCTCGACCCGGCGTGGAAGCAAAAATGCTTCTGGTGGATCGAATCGCAGTACCTGCTCGACTATCTTGCGCGCAACGACATGCGCTTCAAGCTCGACGACGTTCCCGTCATTGCTTTGCCCGCCGGCGGCGTCTTCGATGCCGGCGCCGCGAAGTCACTCACAAAGCCTGCCGCGGGAATGGCGGACACCATCGTCCTGCAAGCCTGGCATGAACCGCCCATTCCGGAGTGGATCGAACGCTGCCTTGCCAGCGTGAGGCATTGGAGTTCGACGCAGCAGTTTGCCTACAAGTTTGTACCACGCGGCCTGCTCGCCCGTTCGCCCGAGTGGTTTCGCCACCGCTGCGGTTCCCGGCAAGGCCCGGTTGCCGATCATGCACGCCTCCTGTTGATGCAGGATCTGTTCGACCAGGGCTACGGGAAAGTGATCTGGGTCGATTCCGCCGTGCTGGTATTCGACGCCGCCCTTTTGCGGATCGACATTGCGCACGGCATGCTGGCTACCTATCAGGTGACGCCGGCCCGCTCGCACGTCGACGGCGCCGGCGCTGCGGTGAGCGGTTCCATTCTGGCGGCCGAGAACAATCACCCGGTGTTCAATTTCTATCGCCATGCCGCAGAAGAGTCGGTGCGCAATTTTCGTGGCGGCGACATGGCGCCGGACATTGCCGGATCGGCATTGATGGCGCGGATCGCAAGCATCGTTCCGATCGAATGCATGACGACCGTGGGACAACTGGCGCCTGAAATTCTGGCCGACATCGCCCGCGGAGGCGACCGGCTCGCCAACGAATACATCGTGCGGCACGGGTTTCCGATCGCCGCCGCAAACCTGGGCCTTTCCCGCTACGAGGGAATCGAACAATCTCGGCAGGCTGAACTCGACGCGATCCTGCTGGCTGCCACGGAACGCCTGATCGCCACACATGGCGACTGCATCAATCGCTGGTTGCCGAGACAGGACCGAAGCAGCGCGTCCTAGCGTTCCATGCGCGCCAGGCCGTGCGATCGATAGATATGCGTAACGCTGTCGGTCGCCAGAAAATCAAGAAGTTCGCCGCCCCAGGCCCCGCCATCGCCGACCAGGCCGCAAGCGGTGCGGCCCGTTTCTCCCGCCTGATCTTCGGCCCAGGGTTCCGGCTGAACCAACTCGAACGCCTCGGGAAAGATGCGCTGGTAGCGCAGCGCCAGGTGATAAAAGACCACCGCGACGTCGGCGACACCGTCGGCCACGGCTTGCGGAGCTTCGCGATGATGGATGGCCGCGCCAAGCACCAGCTTCGCAGGATCGGCCAGCGCCGACGGATCGTCCAGGAAATCCAGTGCCACCCCTTCCGAAGCGGCAAGATCCCGCAAACCCTGGCGATAGACCGTATGGCTGACCTTTTCCGTCACCGGATTGGAGAGGAACAGCCTGACGCCGGCGCGCAACAGGTCGCCGGCACGCCTGACGCCCTTCGGGTTGCCCTTGCGTACCAGCAGCGCCAGTCCCCGACTGCGCATGAACGGCCGATAGCTCTCCATGTGCCCGCGGGCAATCGCCTGGTCCAGCACGGGCGGCGGGCTGATCAGTACATGCGGCCTGGCCGAGAGGCGCAGGTTGCCGACATCGATATGCCCCTTGTCCAGCCATTGCAGGGCCACCGATGGCGGCGTGGTCGAATAGAAAATGTCCTCGACGGCGGGATGCACCACGAGGAATGCCGCCAGCACGTCGCGCAGCGCCATGTGGTGGTTGCCGTCCGAGGCGACCACCAGTCGGGCGCGCAACGGATCGCCGTGAAAATCGAGGCAGATGTTCGAGGCCGGCTGAATGAAGCCGGCATCTGCCGCGTCGCCCGCGCCGGCGGTCTCGCGTGGCCAGTCCAGGCTAGCCACGCGCGAAGACCGCCGCAGAGGTCAGGTAAAGGTCGGGAACAGCGCCGAGGTCCATACCTTCGCATCATCGATCTGCCGGCCGAAGAAGTAAACCGGCCGATGGCCGTGCGGCCCGTTTTGCGGATCGATGTTGAGCGTGCCGCTGACCTCGCGCGGCGCCGGTGCATCGCTCATGCGCTCAAAAGCGAGGAACATCTCCACCCCCGGCAGGTCGAGCCGCAGGCGCGCGGCCTCAAGCAGTTCCGCACCGGTGATTTCCCAGCTGAAGCTCGGGCAATGCACGAAGGGATTGCCCTTCAGCGGATCGCCGACCTTGACGTAGCCGTCGATGGTGCCCTCGACGCGTATCCGCGCCGTTGCAAGGTGCGAGACGTCGAGTTCGATGGCATCGACGTCGCCGTAGGTGTCGCTCTTGAAACCCACCGTGGTGGCCGATTCGCGCCAGCACGTTTCCTCGATGTGCTCGAATCCGCGCCCCGCGAAGTCGTTTATGACGGCATTGGTGATGGTGACTTTCCCTTTCCATGCGGCCCAGCGGTAGCGGTCCTTGACCCGGGCGCCGCCCCAGCGGAAGCGGATCTTGCGCTCGGAGTAGCCAAGTTCCTGCTGCAGGTCGCGACGCCAGATCTCGCCGGTGTGGTCGCAGGCGACGATCTCGTCCCAGCCGGCATCACCGAGGAAGCGGTAGTCGATGGTGGCTGCGCCTTTGTGGGTGAACTCGTCACCCATGATGTGATTGCCGCAGCGGATCAGGCCATAGCTGCGCTCGCCGGTGGAGGCGAAGGTGTGCCGCGCGCGAAGCGCCGTGGCGATCGCCTTGCGCGACAGTTCCGGCGCGATCACGCCGGACATGCCGCCCTTGGTGCCGAACACCGCCGTACCCGGAACGCCGCCGCCGCAACGCCCGCGATGCTCGTCGCCGGCCATCGAGGCGCCGATCTTGTAGCCGCGCGTCATGGCTTCCTGGTAGAGCCAGCCGAAATGGCCCCAGCTCGAACCGATTTCGATCAGGCGTTCGAGTTTCGGATAATGCCAGTCGAGTATGCAGCGGCGCCCGCCGACGTGCGGGATCAGCAGGTGCCCCTCGGGATCGTGGGCATAGGCCGCCCACAGTTCTTCCAGCGGCCAGGCGCCGGGCTCGACGCCGCCACCTTTCATTTCCTCGTTCCATTCCACCGAGCGCACGTGCTCTCCGGTCTTCAGATAGGGGAACTCCGGCTCGTCGTCGTGCAGGAACACGACATTGTGGTCGCCGCCGGCGCAGCTCGACCCGCACCACTCGGTGCCCGGGTAGGCGACGAAACTGCCGTCCTGCGTGATCTCGCGAATCAACTCGACCGTCTTCTTCCACTTCTCGGTCGTAATGTTGAAATCGTTGTGGGCGAAGGCGAGGATGTCCAGGCCCGTGACGTCGCGGCCATAGGTCAGGTTGTAGGTCGTCGAGTTGGTACCGATGGTGTCTTCGGAATGCACGTGCAGGTCGCAGTAGTAGATGCGCGGCTCGGTCAATGCCTTGTCCACCGTGACGTAGAAGGTCTGCGACTTGACCCAGGGATGTTCGGGCAGTTTCGCGGTGATCACCAGTTCGCCGGCTTCGCGGGTCGGCAGGTCTTCCAGCAACAGCACGGCCCAGCCCTGCGCGGCCAGTTGCGCCTGCTTTTCATACACCGGCTTGCCATCCAGCGTGGCGGTGATCAACACCTTGTCGGCCCGGTTCCAGCAGGTGTTGCCCCACTGGTCCTCGGAACGCAGGCGCAGCGGGAAGGTCTCGCCGGCGCGCACGATGCGCGAACCGGCCCACATCAATTGCGCCGGTGCGCCGGCCTTGACGTCGATCACCAGGTCCTCGCCGACCGAGGCGAAACGCGAGGTGCCGAGCGGATCGACGTAGCAGCGGATGCGGAAGAACTCTTCGACGAAGGTCTGCACCCGCGTCCCGGCGCCACCGAAGCGACGATCGCCGAGGCGGATGATGATGTGGTCGCCGGCCTTGAGGTAGCCGTCGTAGGTATCGACGATCACGGCCTTCTGGAAGGGACGCTCATGGCCTTTCTGGTCGAAGCGCACGCTGAGCTTCTGCACCGTGGCCGGGCTCTGGCCGGGTATGGTCGGCGCTGCGTGGTATTCGGCCGAGATGTAGTTGGCGCCGGCCGGGTCGGCGGTCTGGAACAGCGCCCAGTCGGAATAGAAGCGGAAGGTCG
>JBIKLV010000072.1:0-19030 GCA_044359585.1 Sulfuritalea sp.
CATGGCGAGGCCGTCCACCGCCGAGGCGAGGATGGTGTTCTTCGAGGCGAAGGCTTCGGCGCGGCCGAGGATGGCGCAATTCACCACGATCAGCGCGATGAACAGGCCGAGCACCTTGTACAGGTCGTGCAGCCAGGCGTTGAGCGCCATGTCCACCAGGGTCACCAGCGTGGCGATCAGCACGACGAAAATCGGAATCCGTACCTGCGGGCTGACCAGGTGGCGGATGCTCGCCACCAGTGCGTTGGAGGTGACCAGCACGGCGGTGGTCGCCAGCCCCATGCCGAGGCCGTTCGTGCCGCTGGTGGTGACCGCCATCGCGGGGCACAGCGCCAGCATCTGGGTGAAGACGACGTTCTGGTCCCACAGGCCGTTGCCGACAATGCTGCGCATGTTCATCTGGATTTTCCCTCCAGGATTTCGCCGCGATGGGCGGCGAAGAAGTCGAGCCCGCCCTTGACCGCCTTGACCACGGCACGCGGGGTGATGGTGGCGCCGGCGAACTGGTCGAAGACGCCGCCGTCCTTTTTGACGGCCCATTTTTCCACCGGCAGGTTGGCCAGCGATTTGCCGTCGAAGCTCAGTATCCACTTCGCCTTCGGCAGTTCGATCTTGTCGCCCAGCCCCGGCGTTTCCGTGTGCTTGACGACGCGCACGCCGAGCGTGCGGCCCTCGGCGTCGACGCCCATCAGCACCACGATGTCTCCGGAATAGCCGCGCGCCGAATTGCGGAACACGGCGCCGGCCACGCTGCCGTTCTTCTTCGCCAGATAAACGAGTTTCTTCGCGCCGCCGGCATCGGTCAGTTCCACGGTGTCCTTGAGCAGGTCGTTGTCGGCAAAGCCGGCAGGCAGCACCTGCGCCAGCGAAGCCTGCAGGTCGCGCGCCTCGGCCTCGGCAATCGGGCCCTGGGTCAGGGCGTTGGCGAACACCAGCGCGGCACTCGCGACCAGCGCCACCACGCCGACCGAGATCCCCTGCCACTGCAGCGTGGCGCGAGCGTTCGCGAGGTCGATGCTCACGACTCGATCTCCAGCGCACGTTCCTTGCGGTCGCGACCGTAGATGCGCGGCTTGATGTAGCGGTCGATCACCGGTGTCAGCGCATTCATCAACAGCACGGCGAAGGCGACGCCCTCGGGGTAGCCGCCCCAGGTACGGATCACCCAGGTCAGCAGGCCGCAGCCGAGGCCGAACAGCAGCTGCCCGGGTTTGGTGTTGGGCGAGGTGACGTAGTCGGTGGCGATGAAGAAGGCGCCCAGCAGGGTGGCGCCGCTGAACAGATGCGTCGCGACATCCAGATGGCGGGCCGGGTCGATGGCGTGGCAGATGGCGGCCGGAATGGCGATGCCGGCCAGCATCGCCAGCGGGATATGCCAGGTGATGATGCGCAGGGCAATCAGCGCCAGCCCGCCGGCGGCAATCAGCAGGCTCGCGGTTTCGCCCAGGCTGCCGGCGCGGATGCCGCTCCAGCCGACGGTCGGCGCGCCGCCGGCGGACAGCGACTGCAGCAGGTCGATGCCGCGCGACAGTTCGGTCTTGGCGTGGCCGAGCAGGGTCGCGCTGGCGATGGCATCGAAGCTGGCGGGGATGCCGCCCAGGGTGATGCGCAAGCCGTCGATGAATCCCGGCGCGCCGGCGCTGCCCAGCGGCAGCGGTGCCACCCAGGCGGTCATCACGGCGGGAAAGGAAATCAGCAAGGCGACGCGCGCGACCATGGCCGGGTTGAACAGGTTCTGGCCGAGGCCTCCGAACACCTGCTTGCCGATGACAGTGGCAAACAGGCCGCCGACGGCACCGATCCACCACGGCGCCCAGGGCGGCAGGGACAGCGCCAGCAGCCAGCCGGTGAGCACGGCGGAACCGTCGAGCAGGGCCGGAATCGCGGGGCGACGGGCCAGGCGCAGGCAGAAGGCCTCGCCGAAGACGGCAAAGCCGACGGTGATCCACCACAGATGAATCGCCGGCCAGCCATAGAGCCAGAAGCCGTAGAGCGTGGCCGGCGTCAGCGCGGCCACCACCAGCAGCATGACGCGCGATACGCTGCTGGCCGTGACGGAGTGCGGCGCGGCAACCGGGGTATCGGTGAGCGATGCGGAGTGCGTCATGCCGCTACATCCTCGCTGCTGGCTTTGTCCGCACCGGCGGCAGCTTCGGCTGCAGCCTTGGCCTTGGCGGCTTCGCGTTCGGCCTTGCGTTTGGCGGCGGCGATGGCCTTTTCCTTTGTCTCTCGCTGCAGCCGAATGACGCGCTGCTCGGCCAGGCGTTTGGACGATTCGTTGCGCAAGCGGGTCCGTTCGCGCGTCTGCAGTTCGCCCTTGGCGTGGCTGAAATACTGCACCAGCGGAATATGCGACGGGCACACATAGGCGCAGCAGCCGCAGGCGATGCAATCGGAAAGCTTGAAGCGCACCGCGCCGTCGAGGTCGCCGGCGCGGATATGGTTGGCCATTTCCAGCGGCAGCAGGCCCATCGGGCACACCTTTGTGCAATTGCCGCAGCGGATGCAGGGGCCGGCTTCCGGCACCCGCGCTTCCTGCGCATCGAAGGCGAGGATGCCGGAGGCACCCTTGACGATGGGCACGCGGCCATGCGGCAGCACGCTGCCCATCATCGGCCCGCCGAGGATCAGGCGCGCCGGGTCGCAGTGCCTGCCGGCGAAGGCCAGCAGGTCGGCCACCAGCGTGCCGAGCGGGGCGAAGATATTGCCCGGCGCCAGTACGGCGCCGCCGTTCACCGTGACGATGCGTTCGACCAGTGCTTCATCGCGGCGCAGGGCGCGATGCACGGCAGCGCAGGTGGAGACGTTATGCACCAGCACGCCGACTTCCGCGGCGCGGGCGTCGGCCGGCACTTCCTTGCCGGTCAGGGTCTGGATCAGTTGTTTGTCGGAACCCATCGGGTAGCGCGCCGGCACCGGACAGATCTTGACGTCGCCGAAGGGGGCGGCGGCGACGCGCATGGCGGCGGTCGCCTCCGGCTTGTTGTTTTCGATGCCGACCAGCGCCTCGCTGGCGCCGATCGCATGCATGATGATGCGCAGGCCGTCGACCACCTCGTCGGCGCGCTCGCGCATGATGCGGTCATCGGACGACAGGTAGGGCTCGCATTCGCCGCCATTGACGATCAGCGTCGTCACCTTGAGGCGGCGGCCGAGGTTGAACTTGACCGCCGCCGGGAAGGTGGCGCCGCCCAGCCCGACGACGCCGGCCGCCGCCGTGCGGCGGGCGATTTCCTCGGGCGAGAGGCTGAAGGGATCCGCCACCGGATCGCGCGCCACCCACTGTTCGGCGCCGTCGCTGTCGATGGTGATGGCCATCTGCGCCAGGCCCGAAGGATGCGGCGCGGTGATTTCGCCGATGGCGGTAATGCGCCCCGAGGTCGGCGCGTGCACCGGCGCCGAGATGTTGCCCTGCGCTTCGGCGATCAACTGCCCTTTGAGCACCTTCTGCCCGACCAGCACGATGGGCCGCGCCGGGCCGCCCACGTGCTGTTGCAGCGGCACGAACAGGCGCTCCGGCAGGGGCAGCATGCGCAAGGCGGCGTCGGCCGCAGGGCGCTTGTGGTCGTCGGGGTGGACGCCCCAACTCGGCTGGCGGATGAAGCGATCGAGGAATCCCATGGCGCGGTCCGCTCGCTCAGGCCGCCAAGGCGCTGGCGGGTTTGGGCCAGATCCAGTGCTGCAGCGTTACCGGCACCGGCTGCATCACCATGGCCTCGGTCGGGCAGCGGTCGATGCAGTTGCCGCAACCGGTGCAGGCTTCGCGGATCACGTTGTGGATCTGTTTTGCCGCGCCGAGGATGGCGTCGGTCGGGCAGACCTTGATGCAGCGGCAGCAGCCGATGCAGATTTCCTCGGCGACGGTGGCGATCTGCGGTCCCTGATCGGCGACTGCCGAAAGATCGACGCTGATGCCGAGCTTGTCCGCCAGGGCCATCGCCAGCGCCTTGCCGCCGGGCGGGCAGGCGGTCACCGCCGCCGTGCCTTCGGCGATCGCCGCCGCCAGGCCGGGACAGCCGGCGAAGCCGCACTGGCCGCAATTCGAGCCGGGCATCAGGGCCTCGATCTGCGCCGTCACCGGGTCGGCCTCGACATGGAACTTGCGGGCGGCGACGCCGAGGCCGAAGCCGAGCACCGTGCCGAGCAGCGTGAGACTGAGAATGGCCATCAACATGATCGTGTCCGCCTGTTAAGCACTATTGGAAGTTCATACCGGAAAAGCCCATGAAGGCCAGCGCCAGCAGGCCCGCCAGGATGAAGCTGACTGGTGCGCCGGAAAACGGCGCCGGCACGCGGGCCAGCGCCAGGCGCTCGCGCAAGCCGGCGAACATCAGCATCACCAGCGTGAAGCCCGCCGCCGAACCGAAGCCATACACCAGGGTCTTGACGAAGCTCATGTCCTCCAGCGAGGTGAGCAGCGCCACGCCCAGCACCGCACAGTTGGTCGTGATCAGCGGCAGGTAGATGCCCAGCGCCTGGTAAAGCGCCGGCGCCGATTTCTTCACCGCCAGTTCGACGAACTGCACGGTGGCGGCGATCACCAGGATGAAACTCAGGATGCGCAAATAGGCCAGGCCGAAGGGCTGCAGCAGCCAGTGTTCCAGCATCCAGGTTGCAGCGCAGGCCAGAGTGATGACGAAGGTGGTGGCCAGCCCCATGCCCAGCGCGCTGTCCATGTTCTTCGACACGCCCATGAAGGGACACAGGCCGAGGAATTTCACGAGCACCACGTTATTGACGAGGGCGGTGGATATCAGCAGGAGAAGGTAGGCGGTCATGGTCGGTGGTTTCCTGCCCGACATTTCGCAGGAAGCGTGCCATTCCCGCGAGCGGTCACCCCAAAGCCGTGCATAGCGCGCCAAGTCCGCACCAGGTTGGAGGTTTTTTCCCTTCCGTAATCCTCGCCGTAGCGCCGGCGCCGACTTTCCACAGTGTCGCAAGTCCTACAAAACACGACAAAACATCAAAAATTTGGTTGTTTAATCAGTCTCGGCACGGAACCTGCTCATTCCCCTTCAATATTCTGAACGGGCGTTCCATCATGGCCAAAAAGCAGTTCAGCGTCGCCGCCGGCAATGACGCACATCCCGCCGGGCGGGGGACGCCGAGCATCCATCCCGCGGTGTTCCAGCACACCGTGGCGCAGGCCGACATGGCGATCTCCATCACCAACGTGCAGGGCACCATCCTTTACGTCAACCCGGCCTTTACCCGCGTCACCGGTTACGCCACGGCCGAGGCCATCGGCCACAACCAGTCCCTGCTTTCGAACAAGACCACTCCGCCCGAGATCTACAAGTCGATGTGGCAGAAAATCTCGCGCGGCGAGGCCTGGGGCGGACGACTGGTGAACAGGCGCAAGGACGGCACGCGCTACCTCGCCGACCTGTCCATCTCGCCGGTCGTCGATGGCGCCGGCGTGGTGGTCAATTACCTCGGCATGCATCGCGACATCACCGACATGCATCGCCTCGAAGCGCAGGTGCGCAACCAGAAGGCGCTGATCGAATCGGTGGTCGACGCGGCGCCGATGGTGATCGCCCTGCTCGACGTGGACGATCGCGTGGTGCTCGACAACCAGGAATACAAGAAGCTTCAGGCCGACCTCGGCATGGCCGAACCGGCGCCGATGCTGATGACGGCGATCCGCGCCCTGCGTGAAAACCTGCCGCCGGGCGGACGGCGCAGCGCCGGCTATGATTTCCTCGACCTCGAAGTGCGCCTCGACCTGCCCGACGGCAAGCCGCCGCGCTGGTACACCTGCTCCGGCAGCCGCGTGCGCGAGGACGACGTGCGCGCCGACGCTTTCTTCGCCGGCGGCAGCCGCGACTACCTGCTGCTGGTGGCGAAGGAAATCACCGGCCTGCGCGCGCAGCAGGAAAAGGCCCGCGTCGCCGCGCTGCAGGCCGTGATGTCCGACGAGGACCGCGTCGCCGCGCTGCGCGAAAGCCTGTCGGCCGCCACCTTCCGCCTCGAAGGCCCGCTCAACATGATGGCCTCGGCGGTCGGCATGCTCTCCCGGCGCAACGGCGCCGCCGACCCGATGGCGGTAGCGCTGGGCGAGGCGGTCACCGCCGGCGAGGCCGCGCTGGCCGAGCTGCGCGCCATGATTCCGGCCGAAAGCCGCGAAGCCGCCGGCCCGGCCAACGTCAATGAACTGCTGCGCGACGTGCTCGACCTCGCCACCGAGCGCCTGCTGGCCAACGGCATCCGCGTCAGCTGGAAGCCACAGGCCATGCTGCCGGCATTGCAGGCACACCCCAACAAGCTGCGCAGCCTGTTCAAGGCGCTGGTGGACAATGCCATCGAGGCCATGAGCGCGCGCGGCTGGCGCGAGCGCGAACTGGTGGTGATCACCCGGGCGCGGCTGGGCAGCCTGGAAATCCTCGTCGAGGACAGCGGCCCCGGCATACCGCCCGCACTCCAGCTCAAGGTCTTCGAGCCCTTCTACACCACCAAGCGCGCAAGCCGGCGCCACCTCGGCACCGGCCTCGCGACCGCGCAACAGATCGCCGCCGACCACGGCGGCAGCATCGAGATCGACGCCAAGCGCAAATCCGGCTGCCGCGTCTGCGTGCTGCTGCCGCTGAAGCGAAGGCCATGAGCGCCCACCGCCGGGCCGCCCCAAGGAGGGCGCAGCCAACGCACGGAGCCGCGCAGCGGCGAACCACCGTCACCCCCTGC
The DNA here is from genome assembly GCA_044359585.1 of Sulfuritalea sp. Classification (GTDB taxonomy): domain Bacteria; phylum Pseudomonadota; class Gammaproteobacteria; order Burkholderiales; family Rhodocyclaceae; genus Sulfuritalea. The sequence continues at coordinate 6,685 of JBIKLV010000072.1, forward strand.
CATGGGCAGGGTGGCGGGGGGAGGGCTCGGTGATGGATGCACGCTCGCCCACCCTGCTGCGCACCCAGTACGAGACGCTGTTCCGCGTCTCGCAGGTCCTCTCGCGCTCGCTCGACTTCCAGCACACGCTGCGCGAGGTCCTGCGCTCGCTGGAAATCACCGGCCATTTGACCTGCGGCATGGTCAGCGTGGTCGACCCGGCTGCCGGCGACCTCACCGTGCATGCGGTGCACGGCCTCGACGCCGAGGCCTTCGAGCCGGTGCGCTACCAGCCCGGCGAAGGCCTGCTCGGCGTGCTGCTGGAAAGCAAGCGCACCATCGCCGTCGCGCGCCTGGGCGACGATCCGCGCTTCCTCAACCGGCTCGGGCTGTATGACAAGGAGCTGCCCTTCATCGCCGTGCCGATCCAGGTCGGCGGCGCGCTGCAGGGCGTGCTGGCGGTGCAGCCCGACCAGCCCGACGACGGCCTGCTCGACGAGCGCGTGCATTTCGTCGAAATGGTGGCCAACCTGATCGGCCAGAGCGTGCGCCTGTCGCTCGAAGTGGAGACGGAACGCAAGGCACTGGCGGAAGAGCGCGACACCCTGCGCCGCACCGTGCGCCAGAAGCACGGCTTCGACAATCTGGTCGGGCATTCGGCGCCGATGCGGCGCATCTTCGACCAGATCCGCCTCGTCTCGAAATGGCCGACCACGGTACTGATCCGCGGCGAGACCGGCACCGGCAAGGAACTCATCGCCAACGCCATCCACTACAACTCGCCGCGCGCGCGCGGGCCCTACGTGCGGCTCAACTGCGCCTCGCTGCCGGAGACCCTGCTCGAAACCGAACTCTTCGGCCATGAAAAGGGCGCCTTCACCGGCGCCGTGGCCTCGCGCAAGGGCCGCTTCGAAATGGCCGACGGCGGCACGCTGTTCCTCGACGAGATCGGCGAAATCTCGCCGGCCTTCCAGGCCAAGCTGCTGCGCGTGCTGCAGGAAGGCGAACTGGAAAGAGTCGGCGCCGGCCGCACGGTGAAAGTCGACGTGCGCCTGATCGCTGCCACCCATCGCGACCTCGAAGCCGCGGTCGAGGCCGGCGAATTCCGCGAGGACCTCTACTACCGCCTCAACGTCATGCCCATCCTGCCCCCGCCGCTGCGCGAACGCATGGAGGACCTGCCCGAGATCGCGCGCCACCTGCTCGACCGCCTCGGCGGCGTGCAGGCCCGACCGCTGACGCTGACCGCGGCGGCCCAGCGGCGCCTGGCGCAACACCCCTGGCCGGGCAACGTGCGCGAATTGGAGAACTGCCTGGAACGCGCCGCCGTGATGTCGCTCGACGGCGATATCGACGCCGACCTGATCCGCATCGACAAGCCGCGCACCGCCGCGCGCACGGCGGCCGCCGTGGCGCCAGCGCCGACTTTCAGGGCGATTGCCGATGGCGAAGGCAGCGACGAGGCCATCGACCCCGGCGCCGAGCAAAGCGAACGCCAGCGCGTGATCGCCGCGCTGGAACAGGCCGGCTGGGTGCAGGCCCGCGCCGCGCGCCTGCTGGGCATGACGCCGCGCCAGATCGCCTACCGCATCCAGACCTTGAACATCGAAGTGCGGCAGATATGACGAACAAGATCGCCATCTACTTCGGCACCGACACCGGCCGCACCCGGCGCATCGCCAAGCTGATCGCGCAGAAGCTGGGGGAACGGGCGCTGTCGCCGGCGAACATCGGCCGCAGCACGGTCGACGACTTCCTCTCCCACGACACCCTGATCCTCGGCACGCCGACCTACGGCGAGGGCGCGCTGCCCGGACTTTCGACCGGACTGGCGCAGGAAAGCTGGGAAGAGTTCCTGCCCCGCCTGCAGGGCCGCGACATGCGCGGCAAGACCGTGGCGCTGTTCGGCCTCGGCGACCAGGACAAGTACACCAACGAATTCGTCGATGCCCTGATCCTGCTGCACGACGCCGTCATCGCCTGCGGCGCCCGCGTGATCGGCACCTGGCCGGCGGCCGGCTACCAATTCAAGGCCTCGCAGGCACTGGTCGGCGAGCGCTTCGTCGGCCTGGCGCTGGACCAGATCAACCAGCCGGCGCTGAGCGAGGCGCGCGTCGACGCCTGGCTGCGACAACTCGACGACGAATTGCAAACCCTGGAGCACCACCATGCCCACACCTGACGCCTACGAAATCGGCGAGATCGTCTACAGCCGCGAACTGCTGATCAACGACGGCGGCATTCCCGACGTCGCCGCCGACGCCGTCCTTGCCACCCCCGGCCGGCGCGGCGTGGTGGTCAATGCCGGACATCTCGAGCTGGATCAGGAGCAGGCAATCTACCTGGTGCGCTTCGAAGGTGAAAACGGCGCCCTGGGCGATCTCGGCCCGCCGGTCGGCTGCCTGCCCGAGGAACTGACGCAGGACGAGGCCTGGGCACGCGAAACTGTCGCGGCCGGCGGCGCCACCGTGGCCTGAGCCGGACCGGCTTTCCCTGCGGCTCAGTCCGTTGCGTTAACCACGGTGATCTGGTCGTTGAGCGTCCAGAAGTCGTAGAGATAGCCGATGCCGAGCAGGCCGAGCGTGCAGAGGTAAAGGATGCCGGTGAGCCACTTGCCCATGTACATCCGATGCACGCCGAAGACGCCGAGGAAGGCCAGCAGGATCCAGGCAAGGGAATAATTGACCTTGCCCGCGCGAAACCTGAGGTCGGCCTGGCGGTCCATAGCCGGAATCAGGAACAGGTCGATCAGCCAGCCGATGCCGAGCAGGCCGAAGGTGAAAAACCAGATCGTGCCGGTGACCGGCTTGCCGAAATAGAAGCGGTGCGCGCCGGTGAAACCGAACAGCCAGAGCACGTAGCCGACCGTCTTAGAATGGGTATCACTTGCCTGTGTCATTGCATGGTTTCCTGATTGGCAGATGCCGGGCGGGCATCTGCGTCGAGCTTACGCCGAAAAATGCCGCATGGCTGCCTGCCAGAGAATGGAGCGCAGCCCGACTCTCGGTTCTGCCTGGCGCATAGTGCGCTCGCGCTGCAGTTGCGGCAACCAGGAAGAGTTGTGGGGTGACGGCTTGCGTGCCCTCTACAGTTGTTCGGGTATTCAGCGCCTGCGGCAGCATTGCATCGATCAGATGCGCTCGGCCCGGAAAACCCAATGAGTGCAGCCGGCCATTTGCAGTCTATCGGGCAAGCGCCACAAAGCCGCCGGTCGATGAGGTAGGGCGGAAAAGCGAAGCGCCTTCCGCCACATGAGTTCGTTCGGCACAATGGCGCGATGCCAGACTACCGCCGCAATCGCGTCCCGGGCGGGACCTACTTTTTCACCGTCAATCTGCACGATCGTGACAGCGCACTGCTCGTCACGCATGTCGATATCTTGCGCGAGGCCGTTCGCAAGGAACGCGCCCGACGGCCCTTCCACATCGATGCCTGGGTTGTGCTTCCCGACCACATGCACGCCGTGTGGACCTTGCCAACTGATGATGCTGACTTTTCCGGACGCTGGAAAGCGATCAAGATCGCTTTCGCCAAGGCGCTGCCAAAGACCGAATATGTCTCGCCAGTGCGCGCGGCCAGGGGCGAGCGGGGGATTTGGCAACGGCGATTCTGGGAACACACGATTCGTGACGATGACGACTACGCTGCGCACGTGAACTACGTCCATATCAATCCCGTCAAACACAGGCTTGTCGCCAACATACGGGACTGGCCATACTCATCGTTTCACCGCTACGTAGCACAGGGAGCATACGCCATTGATTGGGCTGGGTCCGGTGACAGCGATCTTGTCGTCGGCGAGCGCAGCGTTGTCTGACGCGATTTGCATGCGGCGGAAGGCGCTTCGCTTTTCCGCCCTACCACTGCCGTGAACGTCGGCTCTTGATTGAGTTCAATGCCTGTCGAGGGCACGTTGCTGCCGCAACTCCTGAAGGCCTGAATGGCTCTTGGTGTCGGCTTGCAGCGACTCATAAAGTCGGCGCCCCACAGGGACTTCCTTCGGTCGCTGGCGGGACGGCGGTTCGGGCACTAAACTTCCGCGATGTGCACTCGCTACGTCCCTCCCGATCAAGCGGCCATCGAGCGCTTCTGGCATGTCGGCCGGCACAATCAGCCGCGCTGGGCCGAACAGGTTTTTCCGCGCGCGCAAGGTCCGTTCGTGCGTCCGGGCGGGACGGCGCCGGAGCGCGAGCTGGTGGTCGGGCAGTGGGGTCTGATTCCCTGGTTCGCCAAGACGGCGAAGCTGACGTATTCGACGAACAATGCCCGCTTCGAGGAAATCGCCGGCAAGGCGTCCTACAAGCAGTCTTGGCTGCAGGGCAGGCGCTGCATCATCCCGGCCTGGTCCTTCGACGAGCCGTGCTGGGAGAGCGGGCGCAACGTGTGGTGGGGCTTCCGCCGCGCGGACGGAGCGCCGTGGGGCCTGGCCGGCCTGTGGAATGCCTGGACCGACCGGGAAACCGGCGAGGTGCTGCAGAGCTACACGATGCTGACAATCAACGCCGACAGCCATCCGCTGATGTCGCGCATGCATCGCCCCGACCCCAAGCTGCCGCCGGACCGGCAGGACAAGCGCAGCGTGGTGGCGATCGAGTTCGGCGACGTCGATGCCTGGCTGCAGGGCTCGACCGACGAGGCGGCCGGCCTGATGCGCCCGCCGCCGGTCGAACTGATCGAGGCCGGGCCGAAGGCGTAGGCGAAATTCCGCCGCGTTGAACTGGGATAGACTCGGCCCGGGCCGCGCAGGCCCCTCCTTTTCCGCTTCGATGACGCAAGAATAGCCACCCATGAAAATCAGCCTGCCGAGGGCCATCATTTCACTCACCAGCGCCCTGGATTTCGTCGGCATCGACGAGGTCCAGCACGGCAAGCGGGTTGCCCTGATGGCGTTCGGCATGGCGGTCGAACTGGGCTGGAACGCGGTCCGTCGGCGCGATGTCCTTTACGCCGGAATGCTCCACGACTGCGGCGTATCGCGCAACCAGGAGCACCGGCAACTCACCGACACCCTCGAATGGGAGGGCGCCGAGGAGCACTGCCTGCGCGGCGAACAGTTCCTGCTCGCCTGCTCGCCGCTGGCGCGCTTCGCGCCGGCCATTCGCTGGCACCACACGCGCTGGGAAGTATTGTTGGCGACGCCGGTCGCGGAAGAGGATAAGCAGCTGGCCAACCTGATCTACCTCGCGGACCGCGCCGATACCCTGCTCGCGCCCTACGTTTCCGGGCGCGTGCTGGCGGATGAAATCCTCTGGGAGCACCCGGCCATCACCCGGCGCCTCGAGGGCCTGTCCGGCACCCTGTTCAAGCCGGAGTTCGTGCAGGCCTTCAGCCGCGCGGCGGAACGCGAGGCCTTCTGGCTGTGCATGGATCCCTCCTACATCTTCGACGAAATCGAGACCCACCTGCAGGAGGAGGTCCCGGTCGAACTCGACACGGCGAATGCGCTGGCCGTCGCCGGCCTGTTTGCCCGCATCACGGATGCGAAAAGCAACTACACCCTGGAACATTCGACGCGCGTTTCCCGCATCGCGCGTTTCCTCGCCGCAGCCAGCGGCATCGCCGGCGACGAACTGGACAAGGTCGAGATCGCCGGCCTGCTGCACGACATCGGAAAGCTGCGGGTGCCCGAGGCGATCATCGACAAGCCGTCGGAAATCACGCCCGCGGAGCGGGCCTACGTCAAGCGGCACAGCTACGACACCGGTCGCATCCTGAAGAAGGTTTTCCCCGGCGAGGCTATCGGCGACTGGGCCAGCATGCACCATGAGAACCTGCTCGGCACCGGCTACCCGGATCATCTGGAGGCAGCGCAGATATCGACGGAAGCGCGCCTGATTTCCGTAGCCGACATCTTCCAGGCGCTATCGCAGGAGCGCCCCTACCGCACGCGCCTGGCCCGCGAGGAAGTCATGGCGCAACTGGACGACATGCTCGCCCTCGGCCGGCTCGACCGCCGCATGGTCGACCTCGTCCGCAGCCATCTGGAGCAGTGCTACTCGCTCGCGGTCGACTAGGCGCCGGGAGCGGAACCCCTGTCGCAAGCGGCCCTGACGATCGCCGACACACCACGCCGGCCCACCGGCAGGCGCACCATTCCCGCCCCGCGATGCGGAGCGGCTATCAGCCGGCGTTTTCCAGCGACTGGACGGCGCCGTGCAGGGCGCGCTCGAAGATCGGCGAATCGGCCTTCACCAGGCTCGCGGTCTGATTCTTCAGGCGCACCGCCAGCGCTTCGGGCGTGATGGAAATGGCGCAGGCGGAAGCGCTGTTGCTGAACAGGAGCAGGGTACGACTGGGGTTGATCCAGGTCAGGCGCTCGCGGCGGTCTTGTCCGGCGGTGGTGAAATCCACCCAGTCGCCGCGCACCAGTTGCCTGACGCGGCGCAGGTTGGCGCTGTCGGGCGTGCCGTCCTCGCCGGCACTGTCGCCGCCGGGCAGCGAAATGTCCTGCACGCGAACCCCGCTCGCCGTCGAGTGGCTGACCTGCAGGGTCGGCCCGCCGCTGATGACGGGCGGCTTCGGCAATTCCTTCGGCGGCTCTTTCGCGCCATCCTTCGCGCCATCCTTCGCCCCGGCCTTGCTGGCGACTTTCGCGTCGGCGCGCAACGCGGCCAATTGCAAATCCACCAAAATGTCCATGAAGGCGCTGCGTTCGTTCGCCGAAGTGCCGATTTCCTCGAATCCGGCGTTCAGCCGCTTCAGGAGCGACGGCAGGGCCGCCGCCTGGCGTTGCCTGTCCTCCGGCTTGTGTTTCGGGGTCACGGTCCACAGCAGGTCCGCCGCGGCTTGCAGGGTCCCGGACACGGCCTGGCTTTCCGCCCCGGACGCATAGACCCGGCCCTGCAGCACGTCGCGCCAGTAAGTCAGCAGGAAGTGCCCGATTTCGGTCGGAATGCCGTGCGTGATCAGGGGCGCCAGCAACTGGTCGGCCGTCCGCTGCGCGCGCAGTTGCGCCGCGCGCTGCTGGTGCATTTCTTCCTCGCGCGCGCGCACTGCCTCGGCGAGGATGCGGTTTTCCTCGGCCTCGATTTCCTCGCGCTCGACGAGGAATTCGGCGAGTTCGGTGTTGGCAGCCTCGAAAACCGCGACATCGCCATCGTAGGTGTGCTGGATTCGATCGACCAGTTCGGACAGCTTGCGATAGAAGGGGTCGTTGGCATTGACGACCTTGCCCCAGCGAATCGCGATGCCCGAAATGCTGTCGAGGAAGAGCCTGGCCGGGTGGCTGCGATCAGCGAAGAAGCGCTGGTTGAGCATGGCCACCTTGAGCACCGGCGTCTGCAGGCGGGCGACCAGTTCCTTGATGCCCTCGGCCACGCTCTTGTCGCCGAAGATCAGGTCGAACAGCTCGGCGACGATGTCCAGCGTGACGGATTCCTGGACGCCGACGTGGCGCGCCCCTTCGCTGTCACGGGCGATCTTGACGACGTTGGTCAGCGCGTTGTTCGACGCCTTCACGGCGTCCTTCTGCAGCGATTTCAGCGAAAGGAAGAAGGCCTGGCTTGCCGCTGGTCCATCGGCTACTTTCGTCGCGCCGCGGGCCTGGGTTCTGGCCTTTACCAGCATCTCGAGCTTGCCCGCCATCTTGGAGGACTCGGCCGCGAGGGTGTTCGGATCGACCGGCACCGTTCCCTGGTAGCTGCGCTTCAGGCGCGGCAGGATGTCGGCTTCATACAGGATTTCGTTGGTCGCGCGAAACAGCTGGGGCAGCTCCGACGCCATGTGTTCGCCCATCAGTTGCATCAGCACGATGCGCTGGCCGGCGTCGGCGACGACCTCGGCGCAGGCGCTCTGGAGGCAGTCGCAGAGCGACGAGACGCGGAAGCTGGCGTCGCCCTGGGCCATGGCGCCGCGCAGGACAAGATAGGAAACGCGCCGTTCGAGGGAGCCGGATTCCTCGCTGCAGGCCGCATTGACGCGATCGACGACGCTGCGCATGGCGAGTTGGATGGACGTCTCGTCGTCGGTGACGATCTGCAGGTTCCCCGCGTCGCCATAGTTGCTCTGGCCTGCCTTGGGCGCCGGCTTGCGGCGCCGGGCGAGCGCCTCCTTCAGGGCCGGCGCGGCCTTCGCCCAGTGGTTCCTGAGCTCGAACTGCAGGTTGATGCAGGCGTGCCGCCGGGCATCGTCGCGACTGCTGGCGACAAGCACGCGCGCGCCTTCGATCAGGGCGGGCCCCAGCTCCGCCACCAGTTCGCACAGGTCGCCCTCGAGCTGGTCGCGGCAGCGATCAACAAGGGTTCGCAGGGTTTCGGCGGTCTTCTCGGCGGTCTTTTCGGTCATGTCGGGCCAGCCACAACGTTGTCATGGCTATGGATTATCCCATCGCTGCATTGCAAAAAATGTTCATATTTCACGTTTCGACGCGCGAACTTCCGGCTCGGCCAGTGGCGGCGCCGCCTGCAGGTCGAGCGTGCAGCGCACGATGCCGGCCTCCTCGCTGCGGCCGAAGCTGAAGCCGAAGCCCTTGAGCAGGGTCAGCATCGGCTGGTTGTCGTACATCACGTCGCCGCGGAAGATGCGAATGCCGCGCTTGCGGGAATAGTCGATCATCTTGCGCATCAGTCCGGACCCCAGGCCCTGGCCCTTCATGTCGGAGCGGATGATGATGGCGAATTCGCCGGTCTGGTTGTCCGGCGCGGCGACCACGCGCACCACGCCCAGGGTCTCCGCCACGCCATCCTCGCCCGCGGCGCTGGCGACGAAGGCCATCTCGCGGTCGTAGTCGATCTGGGTCAGGCGCGCCATGTCGCGCCGGGGAATCTGTTTGACATAGTGGAAGAAGCGGTAGACCAGGTCCTGCTCGCTCATGTGCGACAGGAACACGTAGTGCGCCGCCTCGTCTTCCGGGCGGATCGGGCGGAACAGCACCGGCCGGCCATTGCGCAGCGCGGCCTGCTGCTCCAGTGCCTGCGGGTAGGGCTGGATCGCGAAGCGATGCGGGTTGGCGGGCGCGGCCAGCAGCTCGATGTGCGCGTCGACGGCCATCACGCCGCGGTCGCTGGCGAACAGCGGGTTGATGTCGAGTTCGACGATCTCCGGCAGGTCGATCAGGAGCTGCGAAACCTTGGTCAGCGCCAGCGCGATGGCATCGCGATCCGCCGCCGGGTCGCCGCGATGGGTGTCGAGCAGCGGCGCGGCGCGGCTGCGGTCGATCAGGTCCTGCGCCAGCGGCAGGTTCAGCGGCGGCAGGCCCACCGCCATGTCGCGGCGGATGCCCGTCGCGCGGCCGCCTTCGCCGAAGATGATCAGCGGCCCGAACAGCGGATCGGTGGTGACGCCGACCAGCAGTTGCCGGGCATGGCCGCGCGGCTGCATGGTCTGCAGGTTGAAGCCGCTGATGGTCACCTCGGGGCAGGTGATGCGGGCGCGCTCGATCATGCCGCGCGCGGCGGCTTCCACCGCCTCGGCGGTTTCCAGGTTGAGCGCGACGCCGCCGATGTCCCACTTGCGCCGCAGGTCGCGCGACATGACGGCCAGCGCCACGGGCAGGCCGATCTGCTGCGCGACGCGGGCCGCGTCCTGCGGACCGGTGGCGGCATGGGTCGCCACCACGGGGATGCCGTAGGCGGCCAGGATGGCTTTGGATTCCGCCTCGGTGAGCTGGGTGCGCCCCTTGTCCAGCGCCGCGCGCACAACCTGCCGCGCGCCATCGAGGTCGGGCGTGAACCCGGTGGAGATCGAGGGCGGCACCTGCATCAGCAGTTCGCGCGCCAGGCGATGGTTGTCGATGTGCAGGAAGGCGCGCGCGCCGTGGCCGGGCGTCGAGAAGGTGGGAATGCCGGCAGCGACGAAGCGCTTGCGTTCGGCGGCGACGCTTTCGTCGCCGACCCAGCAGGTGAGCAGCGTGCAGGAGATCGATTTCGCGGCCTTGATCACCGCCTCGGCGATCTCGCCGCTGTTGGAGAGCGCATTGGGCGTGTGCATCACCAGGATCGCGTCCGCCGCGCGCTGCTCGCACAGTGCGCCCAGCACCGCCTCGTAGCGCGCCGCGCTGGCATCGACGCGGATGTCGATCGGATTGCAGCCATCCCAGCTCGCCGGCAGGATGCGGCGCAGCTTCGCCACGGTGGCATCGTCGAGCGCGGGCATCGCGTAGCCGCCGAGGTAGAGGCTGTCCTCGGCCATGATGCCGCCGCCGCCGCCGTTGCTGATGGCCACCAGCCGGCTGCCGTTCATCGGCCGCGAGCGCACCACGGTTTCCACGGCGCCGAACAGCTCGTCGAGATGCTCGACGCGCAGGATGCCGGCGCGGCGCAGCACGGCATCGAACACGTCGTCGCTGCTGATCAGGCTGGCCATGCCGAGGAAGGAGGGTTCCGCGCCGCCCGCCTGGCGGCGGTGGGGTGCGCGCCCGGCCTTGATCGCCACCACCGGCTTGTTGCGCGCCGCGGCGCGTGCGGCGGCCATGAAGCTGCGCCGGTCGCGGATCGATTCGATGTAGAGCAGGATGGCCTGCGTGTCGGGATCGCTGGCGAGGAAGTCGAGGACTTCGCCGAAGCCGATGTCCAGCGCGTCGCCCAGCGAAACGAAATGCGAGAAGCCGACCTTCTTCGGCCGCGCCCAGTCGAGCACCATGGTGCCCACGGCATCCGACTGCGAGACGAAGGCGAGCGTGCCCGGTTCGACCCGCACCTGGGAAAAGGTGGCGTTGATACCGGCCTTGGGCACCAGGATGCCCAGCGTGCTGCCGCCCAGCAGGCGTATGCCGTGGCGCCGCGCCGTTTCGAGGATGACCGTCTCCAGCGATCGTCCGTCGGCGTCGAAGGTGATCGCCAGGTAGCCGGCCATGATGATCGCGGCGCGCGTGCCGCGCCGGCCGAGTTCGTCGAGCAGCGCCGGGATGCTGGCCGCCGGGGTGCACAGGATGGCCAGGTCCGGCGTCTGCGGCAGCGCGGCGACGTTCGGGTAGGTCAGCACGCCGGCCACCGCCTGCCGCTTCGGGTTCACCGGCATGATGACGCCGCCGAAACCACCCGCCAGCAGGTTGCGCATCACCACGTTGCCGATCCGCTGCGGACGCGCGCTGGCGCCGATGACGGCAATGCTTTGCGGATCGAACAGGCTTTGCAGGAAATGGAAACTCATGGCGCGACCTCATGCCGGCGGGGAATGGCCCCGGTGCCGAGCCTTCAATGCTACGGCATTGTGCCGCGTTCTGTCCCTGCGGACTTATACGGACCCGGCGCGGAAACGGCGTAAGCTCAATCGCTACCCAGATCGACTCCCGCAATGCATATGAATCCCTTGCCGCCGGCCCTGCCCGCCTCGCGCCAGGCCCTCGGCCTGATTGGCTGGCTGGCGCTCACCTTCGCCGCGGCGGCGATCGGCGCCGTGGCGTCGGTCAGTGCCGCCACGTTCTACGCCGGACTCGTGCGCCCGGCCTGGGCGCCGCCGGGCTGGTTGTTCGGCCCGGTCTGGAGCGGGCTCTACGCGCTCATGGCGGTGTCCGCCTGGCTGGTCTGGCGGGCGCGCGGCTTCGGCGGCGCGCGCGCCGCGCTGACCCTGTTCATCGTCCAGCTGGCGGCGAACGCACTGTGGAGCTGGCTGTTCTTCGCCTGGCGCCGGGGCGACCTGGCCTGCGTCGAAGTGTTGCTGCTGTGGTGCCTGATCGTGGCCACCATCGTCGCCTTCCGCCGCGTCAGCCCGCTTGCCGCCTACCTGCTCTACCCCTACCTGGCGTGGGTCAGCTTCGCTTCGATACTGACCTTCGCGGTGACCCGGCTCAATCCGGCTTTGCTGACCTGAGCGGCGTCGCGCCGTGTCGCCGGCGCCCGAAGGAAGTCCCTGTGGGGCGCCGACTCTTGCAGGCGACGCAGCGCCGGATCAGCAAGGGTGGAATGCCGTGCCGGCGAGGGCGACGATCTCGCCGGGATGGCTGCCCAGCGAAAGCGGGATGGAAACGAAGGCGATGCTCATGACCGCGAGCAGCGTGGCGGTGATGACGAACAGCATGTTGTTGGCAAACGTCGGGATTCTGCGGGTCATGGCGATTTCCTTTGCGATGGGATGTGTTCATTCTCGGTGGCCAGTCTTAATCCGGCATTAAAGAACGGGCAAGTCGCTCGGTATAATGGCGCGACTCCCTAGCCAGCTTTCTCCACCAGACCATGTCACTCCACCTCTTCCGCATGATCGCCAGCGGGCTGCTGCTGTGTGCGACCTTTGGCCCGACGCTGGCGGCCGACCGCCTGGCGCGCATCGACGCCGGCAAGACCTTGCGCGTGTGCATCTGGCCGGATTACTACGGCATCTCGTTCCGCAACCCGAAGACGCAGGTGCTGGCCGGCATCGACATCGACAATGCCCGCGACCTGGCCAAGGCGCTGGGGGTGGCGGTGCAGTTCATCGATAGTTCGTTCGCGCG
>JBIKLV010000073.1:0-18871 GCA_044359585.1 Sulfuritalea sp.
GATCTGGCCCTGGATCTGGTTGTCCCACTTCGGGCTGTTGGAGTCCTCGAAGTCGGTCATGTAGCTGTCCGCCCCCGAGTTGTAGGCGTTGATCACCATCTTGGCTTCGACCGGGCCGGTGATTTCGACGCGGCGGCACTCGAGGGCCTTGGGCAGCGGCGCGATCTTCCATTCGCCTTCGCGGATGTGCTTGGTTTCCGGCAGGAAGTCGGGCATTTCACCGGCGTCGATGCGGGCCTGGCGGGTAACGCGGGCGGCCAGCAATTCCTTGCGGCGCGGCTCGAACGCGCGGTGCAACTTGGCGACGAGTTCCAGCGCCTCGGGCGTGAGAATGGTGGCGTATTCGGCAGAAACTGGGGCGTTGATCTGGACGCCGGCGGGCAGGGCCATGTGGGACTCCTAGAAATGGGTTGCTGGGATGGTCAAATTCTATTCTTGCCAAATAAGATATAGAAGCTACTATGCGATCAAATGATTAGTTACTAAAAGTATGTAATGGATCAGTTCAAGCAGATTTCTGCGTTCGTCAATGTCGCAAGTCGCGGCAGCCTCTCGGCCGCCGCCCGGATCGAGGGCGTCACGCCGGCCATCATAGGGCGTCGCCTCGATGCGCTGGAAGAGCGCCTCGGAGCAAAGCTCTTGCTGCGCACGACGCGGCGGATTTCGCTGACCTTCGAAGGCGCGGCCTTCCTCGAAGACTGCCAGCGCATCCTGCGCGAACTGGCCGATGCGGAGGGCGCCGTCAGTCTGGGCGGGATACGTCCCGGTGGCCATCTCAAGGTGTCCGCCCCGGCCGGCTTCGGGCGTCGGCATGTGTCTCCCTTGCTGATGGACTTCATGGCCGAGAACCCGGACGTGACCGTCAGGCTGGAGCTTTCGGATCGACTGGTGGACCTGGTCGAGGAAAATGTCGATTGCGCGATCCGCATCGGCGATCTGGCCGATTCCAGCCTGATCAGCATTCGCCTGGGTGAAATGCGCCGGGTGGTGGTCGCCAGTCCCGATTACATCGCAAGATCTGGCGTACCGTCAGCGCCGACTTTCCTTGCCGACCACAATTGCCTCTCGCTGCGCCAGCAACGTGGCTGGACCCTGCGCGTAGATGGCGAAGTCAGGCTGGTGAAAGTGAGCGGTGGCTTCGAGTGCAACGACGGTGCAGTGCTGCACGACTGGGCAATTGCCGGCAAGGGCCTGGCCTGGCGTTCGCTGTGGGAAGTCGGGGCCGACATCAAGGCCGGCCGCTTGGTGACGCTGCTCGACGAGTTTGCCGCGCCGCCGGTCGGCATTCATGCCGTGGTGCCGCAGCGTCGCCACCTGCCGCTGCGCGTGCGTTCGTTCATCGACCTATTGAAGGCCCGTTGGCGCGATTCGGCCTACTGGACGGCGGCGGCCGGCGTTTGAAACGCTTTTCGCTCGAGGGCCGAGCGCAAGAAGTCGTCGAGTTGGCGGACCCAGGCGTCGCGGCCGAAGACGAAGCCTTCGTTGTGACCGCCTGCGATTTCGAGGAAGCGCTTGGGATCCATTGCTGCCGCAAACAGGCGCTCGCCATGGGCGAAGGGAATGATGTCATCCTGGGGACTGTGGATCACCAGTACCGGAGAACTCACGGCCGCGAGGCGCTCGCGGCTGTCGTAATGGATCCGGGCCAGGAGTCGGATCGGGAGCCAGGGATAAATCTCGGCCCCGAGGTCCGGCACCGAGGTGAAGCTCGATGCCAGCACCAGTGCCCCCGGTTTTCTTGCCGCAGCAAGTTGCGCTGCCACGGCGCCACCGAGCGATTCACCGAACAGGACGATGCGTTCGGCCGGATAGCCGAGTACCTCCGTAGCGTGGCGCCACGCTGTGTCCGCGTCAAGGTAGCTGCCTTCCTCCGATGCCTTGCCGGTGCTGCGGCCATAGCCCCGGTAGTCGATGATCAGGGCGGCAAAGCCCAGGGCATGGAACATCCGAAGGTAGTCGAGGCGGTGGCTGATGTTGCCCGCATTGCCATGGAAGAGCGTGACGAGGCCGCGTGCAGGGCTTCCCGGCGCGGCGGGCAGATGCCAGCCGTCGAGCTTTTCACCGTCATCGGTAGCGAGCGTTAGTGATTCGAAACGCAGGCCGATGCTGGCAGGCGTGGCCTGAAATCCGCGGTCCATGGCTGGTTGGAATACCAGCGCATCCTGCGTGAAGTAGATCAGCGCGGCCAGCCCTAAATAGACCAGAAGTCCGATCTGGATTGCCGCCCAGAACATCGATTTTCCCTTCTGATTTCTTCCGCCGTCCATGGCTGTACATTTGCTTAGGGTAGATGCCTCTGGTCGAATGTAACGCAATCCTCTGGATGCCGTCCGCCTCTCCGGGCCGGACATAAAGAAAAGGCCGCAGCGGTTTCCCGCTACGGCCTTCGGTGAAGCATTCCGCGGAAGCTTAGTGAAATTGCTCTTCCTCGGTCGAGCCGTGCAGCGCTGTCACCGACGAAGCGCCACCCTGGATCACGGTGGTGACGTCGTCGAAGTAGCCGACACCGACTTCCTGCTGGTGCGAAACGAAGGTGTAGCCCTTGTCGCGCGCGGCGAACTCGGGTTCCTGCACCATGTCGACGTAATGCTTCATGCCTTCGCCGCGGGCATAGGCGTGGGCGAACTGGAAGGTCTGGAACCAGTTGATGTGGATGCCGGCCAGGGTGATGAACTGGTACTTGTAGCCCATCGCGGACAACTCGTCCTGGAACTTGGCGATGGTCTTGTCATCCAGATTCTTCTTCCAGTTGAAGGACGGCGAGCAGTTGTAGGACAGCAGCTTGCCGGGGCTGGCCGCCTGCACCGCCTGGGCGAATTCGCGGGCGAAGCCGAGGTCGGGCTTGCCGGTTTCGCACCAGACCAGGTCGGCGTAAGGCGCATAGGCGACGCCGCGGCTGATCGACTGCTCGAGGCCGTTCCTGACGCGATAGAAACCTTCGGGGGTGCGCTCGCCGGTAATGAAGGGCTTGTCGTTGGCGTCATGATCCGAGGTGATCAGATTTGCGGCTTCGGCGTCGGTGCGCGCGAGGATGATGGTCGGCACGCCCATGGTATCGGCGGCGAAGCGCGCGGAGATCAGCTTTTCGACAGCTTCGTTGGTCGGTACCAGAACTTTGCCGCCCATGTGGCCGCATTTCTTAACGGCCGCAAGCTGGTCTTCGAAGTGCACGCCGGCGGCGCCGGAGGCAATCATGTTCTTCATCAGTTCGAAGGCGTTCAGCACGCCGCCGAAGCCGGCTTCCGCATCGGCCACGATGGGCAGGAAGTAGTCGATGAACTCCTTGCTTTCCGGGTCGATGCCGCGCGACCATTGGATTTCGTCGGCACGCTTGAAGGTGTTGTTGATGCGGCGGACCATGGTCGGCACCGAGTCGTAGGCGTACAGCGACTGGTCCGGGTACATGGTTTCCGAGGTGTTGCCATCGGCGGCAACCTGCCAGCCCGACAGATAGACTGCCTCAAGGCCGGCCTTGGCTTGTTGCATGGCCTGTCCGGCGGTGATGGCGCCGAAGGCATTGACGTAACCCTTCTTCGCGCCACCATTCACGGCGGCCCAGAGCTTTTCCGCGCCGCGCTTCGCCAGCGTGTAGTCGATGGGGAAGGTACCGCGCAGGCGAACCACGTCATCGGCGCTGTAGCCGCGCTTGATGCCTTTCCAGCGGGGGTTCTCGGCCCAGTCCTTGGCCAGGGCGGCGGCTTGTGCTTTGCGATCAGTCATGTTGAATCCTCTTGCAGGGGTTGTCGAAAGGGGGTGCCCCAAACGGGAGCAGTCTCGACAGTATAGAGAGGATTTTGCGTTGCAGCAATAGTCTTATATAAGACTATGCATTTTATTTTACTGTTAAATAACAGTATATTAAGTATGCAGTTTCATATTGCGAAAGATGTTTCGCAATGATGAGCTCGATCCTGCGGGTTTTTATGTCTTATATAAGATACGGATCAGTGCAGTTGTCGTTCGCTCACAATTACACCGTCCTCGTCGGCATACAGCCATTCACCCGGAGTGAATGTCACGCCACCGAATGTCACTGGAATCTCAGCGTCACCCGTGTTCTTCTTCAGGGTTTTCATGGGGTGCGTGTCGAGCGCGAAGACGCCGATATCCATTTCGCCAATGGCCCGCGAATCCCGGATGCACCCGTAGACCACGATGCCTGCCCATCCATTCTTGACGCCCAGTGCCGCAAGTTGGTCTCCAACCAGGGCGCGGCGCAGGCTGCCGCCACCGTCGATAACCAGGACACGGCCGTTGCCCTCGGACTCGAGCGTTTTTCGCACCAGCGAGTTGTCTTCGAACAGCTTGAGCGTAGCGATGCGGCCAAAAAAGGCCGCCCGCCCGCCAAAGCTGTTGAACATCGGTTCAACGACGCGTACGGTGGATTCATTGGCGTCGCAAAGGTCGGTGGTCAGCAGGTCCATGGTGTGCAACGGGGATATGTTGAAAGACCGGCTACACGGCAGTGCCGGGTAGCCCTGAAACGCCGGCGCGCTAGATCGGTGAGGGAATCGCCGGAGTTGCGGGAACGTCTTCGAAGCCGAGGGTGATCTTTTCGTGCTCGTCGAGATCGATCGTGACTCGTCCGCCATGGATCAACTTGCCGAACAGCAACTCGTCGGCCAGCGCGGAACGGATGGTGTCCTGGATCAATCGCGCCATCGGTCGCGCGCCCATCAGGGGATCGAAGCCCTTCTCGGCCAGCCAGGCGCGCAAGGCATCGGTGAAGATGACCTCGACCTTCTTCTCGTGCAGCTGCCCTTCGAGCTGCATCAGGAACTTGTCGACCACCCGCAGGATGATTTCGGCGTCTAGGGCACGGAAGGAAATGATGGCATCGAGGCGATTGCGGAACTCGGGGGTGAACATGCGCTTGATGTCCGCCATTTCATCCCCGGGACCCTTGCTGGTGGTGAATCCGATGCTGGTCTTCTGCAGGGCTTCTGCACCGGCATTCGTGGTCATTACGATCACCACATTGCGGAAATCCGCCTTGCGGCCGTTGTTGTCGGTCAGCGTGCCGTGGTCCATCACCTGAAGAAGTATGTTGAAGACTTCAGGGTGGGCCTTCTCAATCTCGTCAAGGAGCAGCACGGCATGGGGCTTCTTGGTAACTGCCTCGGTCAGCAAGCCACCCTGGTCGAATCCAACATATCCCGGGGGCGCGCCGATCAGCCTGCTGACGGCATGGCGCTCCATGTATTCCGACATGTCGAAGCGAATCAGTTCAATGCCCATGCCGTAAGCAAGTTGGCGAGCAACTTCGGTCTTGCCAACCCCGGTCGGGCCGGAGAACAGGAAGCAGCCGATCGGCTTCTGCGGGTCGCCTAGTCCGGAGCGTGACATCTTGATCGCCTTGGCCAGCGCATCGATGGCGGCCTCCTGGCCGAACACCATGTTCTTCAGGTCGCGATCGAGGTTCTTCAGCGCCGAACGATCGTCGGCTGACACATGCTGCGGCGGGATTCGAGCGATCTTGGCGACGATGTCCTCGATTTCGAGTTTGCCAATGGTCTTTTTCTGTTTGGATTTCGGCAGGATTCGTTGCGCGGCACCGGCTTCGTCGATCACATCGATCGCCTTGTCCGGCAAATGGCGGTCGTTGATGTACTTGGCGGCGAGTTCGGCCGCGCTGGATATGGCGGCAGCGGAATACTTGACTCCGTGGTGTTCCTCGAAGCGCGACTTGAGGCCGCGAAGGATGGAAACTGTTTCGCCCACCGACGGTTCATCGACATCGACCTTCTGGAAGCGGCGCGAGAGCGCGTGGTCTTTTTCGAACACGCCGCGAAACTCCGTGTAGGTCGTGGCCCCGATGCATTTCAACGCACCGGAGGACAAGGCCGGTTTCAGCAAGTTCGATGCATCCATGGTTCCGCCAGATGCCGCGCCGGCACCGATCAGCGTATGAATTTCATCGATGAACAGTATGGCGTTGGGATTGTCGGCAAGCTGCTTGAGAACCCCCTTGAGCCGTTGTTCGAAATCACCCCGATACTTGGTTCCAGCCAAGAGGGAGCCCATGTCGAGGCAATACACCGTCGCGTTGGCGAGAATTTCCGGTACGCGTCCTTCGACAATGTGACGTGCAAGACCTTCGGCAATCGCCGTTTTGCCGACGCCGGCCTCCCCGACCAGCAACGGGTTGTTCTTGCGCCTGCGGCATAGGGTCTGGATGACCCGCTCAAGCTCCTTGTCGCGCCCGATAAGGGGATCGATTTTGCCGGTCAATGCAAGTTGGTTCAGGTTCTGCGTGAAGCTCTCGAGCGCGCCACCCTTTTCCTGGGTCTCGGCCTCGGTTTCCGCAGGTTCTTCCTTGCCGCGAACTTGCGGGGTCTTGGTAATTCCGTGGGAAATGAAGTTCACCACGTCCAGCCGGGTTATGTTCTGCCGTTGCAGGAAGAACACGGCGTGCGAATCCTTTTCGCCAAAAATGGCGACAAGAACATTTGCGCCCGTCACCTCTTTCTTGCCGGACGATTGCACATGGAGGATCGCACGCTGGATGACTCGCTGGAATCCAAGGGTCGGCTGGGTATCGATCTCGTCACTGCCGGCGACGGTCGGCGTATGTTCATTGATGAAAGTGAGCAGTTCCTTGCGCAAGCCATCGATATCGGCGGCGCAGGCGCGCAGAACCTCAGCCGCGGAGGGGTTGTCCAGCAGCGCCAGCAACAGGTGCTCGACGGTGATGAACTCATGACGCTTTTGTCGGGCTTCGACAAACGCCATGTGCAAGCTGACCTCGAGTTCCTGGGCAATCATCAGTCTTCCTCCATCACGCAAGCCAGCGGGTGCTGGTGTCGACGCGAAAATTCGCTTACCTGCTCAACCTTTGTCGCCGCTACGTCGTGAGGATACACGCCACAGGCACCTTTGCCTTCGCGATGCACCTTCAACATGACCTGCGTCGATTGCTCGCGCGACAAGCCAAAAAACTTCTCCAGCACCACCACGACAAAATCCATCGGAGTGAAGTCATCATTGAGCAAAAGGACTTTGTACATTGGTGGCGGCTTGGTACGACTTTGCTCAGGCGCCAATGCAGCACCGCCTCCCGGTCCGACTTGCTTTCGTGTAACCATGTCTCGATTCTAATGTGATTCCGGAGCAGTTCAACACCTCGCAAAAGAGGGGAATAGCGCGCCGATGTCGTTGCATTTTGGGTTGATGAGCGAATATGCAAGGGGGTGGAATGTGCATTGCAGCATCGAAAGTTGTTGACGCTGCTTGACAATGTGCGTAAAACGCGAAACGTGTTTAGTTCAGGTTCCCTCCGCAGTGACCTACGGTCGTCTCACAGTCTGGCAAATCGCAGCTCCTCTGAATCGCCGCTTGGCCCCCTCTGCTATTCCGAACTTGAGTCTCAACATGCCCCGGCCGGGGTGCGGTGTTTTGCAGCCCGCAGCGGTGGCCGATTCGTTCGTTTTTGATTAAGGAAAAAGTTACATGGCAACTGGTACTGTTAAGTGGTTCAACGACGCCAAAGGTTTTGGTTTTATTACCCCGGATGATGGCAGCGAAGACCTTTTCGCGCATTTCTCGGCCATCAACATGGCCGGCTTCAAGTCCCTGAAAGAAGGCGACAAGGTGACTTTCGACGTGGTGCAAGGCCCCAAAGGCAAGCAAGCGTCGAACATCCAGAAGCCCTGATTGTTGAAGCTTTCGGATACCGGGAAAACCGGGTCCGAAAAACAAAGCCCGCCGAATGGCGGGCTTTGTTTTTGTGGCGCCGAGGCCTGAAGTTACATCCGGTCGATCATGGCTTGTCCGAACGCCGAACATTTGACTTCCTTGGCGCCTTCCATCAGGCGCGCAAAATCATAGGTCACAACCTTGTCGCCGATCGCGGCTTCCATTGACTTGATGATTAGGTCGGCAGCTTCGGTCCAGCCCATGTGACGCAGCATCATCTCGGCAGAGAGTATGAGTGAGCCGGGATTGACGTAATCCTTGCCTGCATACTTCGGTGCCGTGCCGTGCGTGGCTTCGAAGCAGGCATAGAGGTCGGAGATGTTTGCGCCAGGGGCAATGCCGATGCCACCAACCTGGGCAGCCAGCGCATCCGAAATGTAGTCACCATTCAGATTGAGTGTGGCGATTACGTCGTATTCGGCGGGACGCAACAGGATCTGCTGCAGGAACGCATCGGCAATGGCGTCCTTGACGACGATACCGTTCGGCAACTTAAGCCAGGGGCCGCCGTCGATTTCCATGCCACCGAATTCGTTCTTTGCCAGCGCATATGCCCAGTCACGGAAGCCACCCTCCGTGTACTTCATGATGTTGCCCTTGTGCACGATCGTGACGGATTTGCGCTTGTTGGTGATGGCGTAGGTTATCGCGGCGCGTACCAGGCGTTCGGTGCCTTCGCGTGAAACCGGCTTGATGCCGATGCCCGATGTGTTGGGGAAACGAATCTTGTTAACCCCCATTTCCTCCTGGAGGAACTTGATCAACTTCTTGGCCGGCGCCGATTCAGCTTGCCATTCGATGCCGCAGTAGATGTCTTCGGTGTTCTCGCGGAAGATGACCATGTCGGTCTTGCTGGGATCCTTCAAGGGCGAGGGAATGCCCTTGAAATAGCGCACCGGGCGCACGCACTGGTAGAGGTCCATTTCCTGACGCAAGGCAACATTGAGGGAGCGAATTCCGCCACCGACCGGTGTCGTCAGTGGTCCCTTGATGGACACCGAATAGTCCTTGCAGGCCGTGATGGTCTCGGCGGGAAGCCAGACGTCGGGCCCGTACAGGCGCGTAGCTTTTTCTCCGGCATAAACTTCCATCCACGATATCTTCCGCTTTCCGCCGTAGGACTTCTGCACGGCGGCATCCACGACTTTCTGCATGACGGGGGTGATATCCACACCGATGCCGTCACCCTCGATGAAAGGGATGACGGGATTGTCGGGCATCGGGTGACCCGGAATGATTTTCTGGCCCTGCGCTGGAACCTTGATAAGGGAAGTGCTCATGCCTGCTCCGTTCAATGATGGTGTGTTGGAGTTCAAGATGGATGCGGGATGAATCGGAGACGATTATCCTCCAAAATCAGCCGCGGCTTACATCGCCGCGGGCGCCGGACTTGCCGTCGTTCCCACTGGTAAAATCCTCGTGTCCATTTGACAGAATCCCGCAAAATGCCAGCCGGCGGCTCCGATGATCTGATCGCTGAATCCATTGCCGCCGTGCTGGTGGATGGCTTCAACAAGCACTATCGCCTGTTCCGTGAGAGTTCTGCGCTGG
Organism: Sulfuritalea sp.; assembly: GCA_044359585.1. GTDB lineage: Bacteria > Pseudomonadota > Gammaproteobacteria > Burkholderiales > Rhodocyclaceae > Sulfuritalea. The sequence continues at coordinate 9,247 of JBIKLV010000073.1, forward strand.
CAAAGCAACGATTCGAGCTGGCGCGTTGGCAGGAGGTGCAACAGGCTGTGCGCGATCGGATCCAGTTCTATGACGATCGGGTTCGTGAAACCACCGAGAAGCTTCACCGCGAGTTCAATGCGGATAGCTTGAGCGATATCGTCTGGCAACAGGCAAAGCTCCAGTTCATAGGACTGTTGACCGACCACAAGCAGCCCGAACTCGCCGAAACTTTTTTCAATTCGGTGTTCTGCCAGATACTGCACCGCACCTACTTCCACAATGATTTCATTTTTGTTCGGCCGGCGGTATCGACCGAATACATCGAGTCGAATCCACCTACCTATCGTTGCTATTACCCCAACCAGGTCGGTTTCCGGGCGTCGATCCGCCAGCTGTTCGTCGATTTCGAATGGGCGCGCGAATTCGTGGATCTCGACCGCGATGTGGAGTTCATCCTGCGCAGCATTGGCAGGCATCTGGGCGCAATACCGGCGCGTGAGGCCAACCTGCAGATTCAGGTACTCAACTCGGCGTTCTATCGCAACAAGGGTGCCTATGTGATCGGTAAAGCAGTCAACGGGGCTGTGGAACACCCGTTTGCCGTTCCGGTGCTGCATTCGGAGGACGGCAAGCTGTATCTCGACACTATCATTTTGGATGGCTGGCGGATCGGCGTACTTTTTTCACTGTCCCGCGCCTATTTCATGGTCGATATGGACGTGCCGTCCGGCTATGTGCAGTTCTTGCGGGCGATCATGCCCAACAAGCCGCGCTCGGAGCTTTACACCATGCTGGGATTGGGCAAGCAGGGCAAGACCATGTTTTTTCGCGACCTGATTTTCCACCTGCACCATTCGGCGGACCAGTTCATCGTCGCGCCGGGGATCCGCGGATTGGTCATGCTGGTTTTCACGCTGCCTTCGTATCCCTACGTGTTCAAGGTCATCAAGGATGTATTTGGCAGCTCCAAGGAAGTCGACCACGATACGGTACGCAGCAAGTATCAGTTGGTGAAGCAGGTGGATCGAGTCGGGCGGATGGCCGACACGCTCGAATTCTCGAAGGTCGCACTTCCTCGCGCACGGTTTTCCGTGGAATTGATAGACGAACTGTACCGCGAGGTGCCCTCGCTCATCGAGGAGGATGGCGACGACCTGATCATCAGGCACCTTTATATCGAAAGACGGATGGAGCCGCTGAACCTGTATCTTGAAAAAGCCGAGAAGGCGGGTCGCGATGACCTTGTGGAGCATGCGGTTTGCGAGTACGGCAATGCCATCCGCGAACTCGCGATCGCCAACATATTCCCCGGCGACTTGTTGTGGAAGAATTTCGGCGTTACGCGTTATGGTCGGGTGGTGTTCTACGATTACGATGAAATCGAGTACATGACCGACTGCAAGTTCCGACGCATCCCTCCGCCACCCAATTTCGAGGCCGAAATGTCCGGAGAGGTCTGGTACTCGGTGTCGCGTCTGGACGTTTTCCCGGAAGAGTTTGAAACTTTTCTCCTGGTTTCGGACAGGATTCGCGCCGCTTTCATGCGCCATCATCCCGACCTCTTCGACGCCGAATTCTGGCAAAACACCCAGCAGCAGGTTCGTGATGGGGCCATGCAGGACTTTTTCCCCTATCCCGAAGCCCTGCGTTTCTGCAATCTTTATAGCGGTGCCCGATCCGATTGAGTCGCCTGATCCTGTTCAACAAACCCTATGGCGTCCTGACTCAGTTCAGTGATACGGAGGGACGGCCCACATTGGCAGACTTTGTTGCCGCTCCAGGTGTGTATGCCGCCGGCCGCCTGGATGCCGATTCCGAAGGCTTGGTGGTTTTGACCGACGACGGTGCGCTGCAGGCAAGGATCTCCAATCCCCGCCACAAGCTTGCAAAGACCTATTGGGCACAGGTGGAAGGTCTGGTTACCGACGAGGCACTGCGCGCCCTTGCAGCCGGCGTCGATCTGGCTGACTTCGTGTCACTTCCCTGCGAAGTGCGCCGGATCGAGGAGCCTCGGAATCTTTGGGACAGGAACCCGCCGATTCGGTACAGAGCTTCGATTCCCACCACATGGCTGCAACTTGTACTGCGCGAGGGCAAGAACCGCCAGGTGCGGCGCATGACCGCGCGCGTTGGTTTCCCGACGCTGCGGTTGATACGCTGGTCAGTAGGTGACTGGACCCTGGAGGGGCTCGCGCCTGGAGAGTGGCATGAACTTGCAATCTCAGGTCAACCGCGCGGGAAGCGCCGCGTTAAAGGTCGTGACGCCTCATTTAACCGTGGTGTTAATGGCACTCTACCCAATCATAAATTCAAGGAAAATCCATGAACAAGCTTCTCGTTACCCTGTTTGCCGGCCTGATCGCCACTTCCGCTTTTGCTGCCGACGCTCCGAAGGCTGCTCCGGCTGCCGCTCCGGCTGCTGCTGCTCCGGCTGCTGCTCCCGCTGCTGCCCCGAAGGCCGCTCCGGCTGCCGAGAAGAAGGCTGAAGCCGCTCCGGCCAAGGCTGAAAAGAAGGCCAAGAAGGCCAAGAAGGCCAAGAAGGCTGACGCAGCCAAGTAATTCCCGTAATGGGAAAGAAAATGGCAGGGAAACCTGCCATTTTTTTCGCCTCGAGATTTGTGTTGGCTATTTACTCTCTGATAAATAAGCAATATTCGGAGACAGGGGCGACCCGTTTGGGAGGCAACTTGCCTGAGTCAACAGGGACTGGCCCAACTAACGAACGCTGACGGAGAATCCTCGACATGTTGCGAATCGCGCTTTTCGCTTGCCTGGCGGCAATGTCCTTACCGACACTGTCCCAGCAGCCGCAGTTGCCCATCATTGATCTGTCCGTCGGGATGCATCGCATCGAGGCAGAGGTAGCCGCGACACCCGAAAGCCGCCAGATCGGCATGATGTTGCGCACCATAATGCCGCCACAACGCGGCATGTTGTTCGTGTTTACCGAAGTCGCGCCACATTGCATGTGGATGCGGAATACCTTGTTGCCGCTATCGGTGGCATTCCTTGATGAACGCGGCAGGATCATCAATGTCGCGGACATGCAGCCGCGAACCGAAAACAATCACTGCGCCGCGCAACCGGCACGGTATGCGCTGGAAATGAACCTGGGATGGTTCAAGAGCCGGGGACTTGGGACCGGCGCCGAAATTACTGGTATCAACAAGGCGCCGTCCGGTCGTTGATCAGGGCACGAGGATCGAGCCGTCTGCAGCCCACCGATGCGGGCAGACTGTTCTAGTTCTAGTAATGGGGCGGAACCTCGTCGGCCGGATTGCGGGGTTCCGCCTCCGCCAATTCGGCGGACCGAGCCGACCTCGCCAGTTCGCGAATCTGGGCCTGCAACAGGTTGATCTGCTCTTGCTGGCGAAATATCGTGCGATTCAGCGTGTCGAGGTGGTCCTCCGCCAACCCGAGTCTGATTTCCAGTTCGCTGATAATTGATTCCACGCTGTTTTCCCTGAACTTGAGCAGAAGGGCGCCTTTCGGCGCCCTGGGTCGAATCCTTAGAAAGCGCCGGCGCCGTGTAACGATCAGCCGAAGTTCTTGGCTGCGAAATCCCAGTTGGCAAGGGAGTTCAGAAAAGTTTCGACGAATTTGGGGCGCGCATTGCGGTAATCGATGTAATAGGCGTGTTCCCAGACGTCGACCGTGAGCAGGGCCTTGTTTTCCGTGTTCAGCGGTGTGCTGGCGCCCGATGTATTGACGATATCTACCGAGCCATCAGGCTTCTTCACCAGCCATGTCCAGCCAGAACCGAAATTACCGACCGCGGAGGCCTGGAAGGCTTTCTTGAATTCGTCGAAGCTACCCCATTTCTTGTTGATCGCGTCGGCCAGAGCGCCGGTCGCCGTGCCGCCACCGCCGACTTTCATGCTGTTCCAGAAGAAACTGTGGTTCCAGACTTGGGCGGAGTTGTTGAATATGCCGCCGGCGGGAGCCTTCTTGACGATGGCTTCAAGGTCAAGGGCTTCGTATTCGGTTCCCTTGATCAGATTGTTCAGATTTGTCGCGTAGGCCTGATGGTGCTTGCCATAGTGATATTCGAAAGTTTCCTTCGAAATGTGGGGGGCCAGCGCATCCATAGCGTACGGCAGGGGCGGGAGGGTATGTTCCATGGCGATTCTCCTGTTGCTTGAGGGTAGGGGTTTAAAGTTGACTATTGTAGTCAAGAATAATTCAAGTGGCAATTGATCACGATTCCGTGGTCGTACTCAAGATCGTGGCTTCCGCCTGGCCGCTGGCAAGACGCAGGTTGATGGCCTGGCCCGGGCGCAGCTTGGCGGCATCGGTGACGAGTGCGCCCTGCGCGTCACGGACAATCGAATAACCTCGGGTCAGGATGGCCTCCGGATCCAGGTGTCTGAGCGCGGCGGACAGGGCGTCGACCCTGCTGCGGCGCTGCTCCTGCTGGTGGCGAACCGCTGTGCCAAGGCGTTGCGCCAGTAGTCCGAGCCGGTTATGGTGCTTGTCAGCGCGAGGGGCGATGCGCCCAAGTCCAAGACTTGCACGATTGACGCGCTCCCGCTGTCTGACCAGGTGCCGTGCCAGCGACGCATTGAGCCGCGAGGAAAGCAGGGCAAGTCGGTTGCTCGCCTGCGCCAGGCGCTGGGCAGGATGGATCAGGCGCAGGGAAAGATGATCCAGTTGCTGTTGCCGCGTGGCCATCCGGTACTGCATCGCGCGTGTCAGCGTTCCGGCCGCTTCAGCTACTTCCCGCGCGGCGGCATGCCATCCCTGGGTTGCCAGTTCGGCGGCTGCCGTTGGCGTCGCCGCGCGCAAGTCGGCGACGTAGTCGGCGATGGTGGTGTCGGTTTCGTGGCCGACGCCGCAAATTGTGGGCAAACTGCTCGCCAGAATCGCGCGGGCCACGACTTCTTCGTTAAAGGCCCAAAGGTCTTCAATACTGCCGCCGCCGCGCACGATCAGCAGCAGGTCACATTCATTCCGCCGGCCGGCCACGGCGATTGCTTCGGCGATCTCCGCGGCGGCCTTGTCGCCTTGCACCAAAGTTGGATAGAGGATCGCATCGACGTTGGGTGCGCGCCTTAGCAGCGCGACGAGTACATCGCGCAATGCGGCAGCCCGGGGTGAGCTGACGATTCCGATACGGCGCGGGAATCGAGGCAGTTCGCGTTTGCGTTCATTCGCAAAGACGCCTTCAGCTTCCAGTCTCGACTTCAAGCGCGTGAAGGCTTCGAACAGACGTCCGAGGCCGGCTCGACGCAGCGTTTCGACGCCGAGCTGGAATTCTCCGCGTGGTTCGTAGAGGGACACGGTTGCGCGCGCTTCCACCTGCTGGCCGTTCTCCAATTTCCAGGGTATGGACTGGGCGCGCGAGCGGAACATCACGCAGCGTGCCTGTGCGGCTTCGTCCTTGATGGAAAAGTAGAGGTGACCGGAGGCGGCGCGTGTCAGGTTGGATATTTCACCCGCAACCCAGAGCAAGGGAAATCCTTCTTCAAGCGTCCTGCGCACTTGGCGGTTCAGCTCGCTGACGCTGACGACAATCGATGGATCGAGCATGGGTTGGACGGTTCCGGGAAGGCCAAAAGAGCATAAAAATTCTACAGCATCCCTGAATCGTGCCGTCCTGACGGCAAGCACGGCGAAGGGGCGTCCTTACATGGCAAGCGAAAGCGCCGGCGCTGATGCCAATGGTCCCGTGCGAGCGGGGCGCGATTGCCGTGCTCGAAATTCAACAGGACCTCGCGATGTCCCGGATGGCGGGAGTCGAGACGAATTTTCCACAGGCTTATCCACAGAAATTGTGGATAAGGATTTCGCGCGCGCCATCGCTTGAGACCGAACCGCACGCTACCCGCATCGACTCAAAGAAGAACAATACAAAGGCATCAGGCGAAGTTCCGGTCATTCGGGTTGTATTGCCGAATCGGTCCACTCCGGCTAAAGTTCGCGCTTTCCGACCACCGGAGTTGTCCTCGTGTTTTCAATCATTCAGGCTGCAGGCTGGCCCATCTGGCCCTTATTGTTAGCCTCCATCATCGCCGTTGCTTTGATCATCGAGCGGGCGGTCGCGTTGCGACGCATCAAGATCGTTCCCGCCGGATTGCTTCAAGCCACGGTCGCCGAGTTTCGCCAGAGTGGCATCTCCGATGCGCAATTGACGCGACTCGAGGCACATTCTCCGCTCGGTAAGGTACTTGCCGCGGGCATGCGCAATGCCAGGAGTTCGCGCGAGATCATGAAAGAGGCGATCGAGGAAGCGGGTCGGGGAGTGGCCCATGGACTCGAACGTTTCCTGACCACGCTAGGCACGATTGCCTCGATCGCACCCCTGATGGGCCTGTTCGGCACCGTGGTCGGGATGATCGAGATCTTCGGTTCGCCGACTTCGTCGGGCACCAACCCGCAGGCGCTGGCCCACGGCATCTCGGTGGCGCTCTACAACACCGGCTTCGGTCTGATCATCGCCATACCAAGCATGATCTTCCACCGCCACTTCCGCGCCCAGGTCGACGGCTTCCTGATCGAAATGGAGCAGGAAGCGGTGAAACTGGTCGAAGTCATGCACGGCGAGCGCAAGTAGGGAGCGGATACGATGAATTTCCAGCGCGGACGCCACCGTGAAGAACTCGAGATCAACCTGATTCCGATGATCGACGTCCTGCTGGTGATCCTGATCTTTCTCATGATCACCACGACGTATTCGAAGTTTTCCGGTCTGGAAATCAACCTGCCAACGGCTGATGCACCGCAGAACAAGGAGCAGCCGAACGAAATCAATGTGGCAGTGACCGCGGCGGGTGAGATCACGGTCAACAAGGCGCCAATCGGTGGGCGTGACATCCAGTCGATTGCGGCGGCAATGAAACGCCTTACAGGAGCCGGAAAAGAACCGGTGGTGATCATCAACGCCGATGCAAAGGCCGCGCACCAGAGCGTGATCGATGTCATGCAGGCGGCACAACAGGCCGGGTTGTCGCACATTTCCTTTGCCACGCAACAGGCGCAGCGCTGAGCCTGACGGGCTGGCCGCAGTCTGGCGGCAGCGTGGTCCGCTGGCTTGCCTGCTCTTTCCTGTATCACTGGTATTCCGCGCGCTAATCGCCCTGCGGCGCGCGGCTTACCGCGCTGGCCTGATGCAAAGTCATGGCGTGTCCGTACCGGTAGTGGTGGTCGGCAACCTCACGGTGGGGGGGAGCGGCAAGACGCCACTGGTAATTCATCTGGCGTCCGCGTTGTGTTCCCGCGGGCGCCGCCCTGGGATTATCAGCCGAGGCTATCGCGGCGAGAACCGGTCCGTCACCGAGGTAACCGCGAGCAGCAATCCGGCCGAGGTCGGCGATGAACCGGTGATGATCGCGCGTCGCGCAGCCTGTCCGGTCTTCGTCGGACGTGATCGGCTGGCTGCGGCGCATGCCCTGCTCGCGGCGCATCCGGAGTGCGACGTGGTCCTTTCCGATGACGGACTTCAGCATTACCGCCTGAAACGCGACCTGGAACTGGCCGTGTTCGATGAGCGGGGTGTGATGAACGGTTGGTGCCTGCCGGCTGGGCCCCTGCGCGAACCCCTGGCGCGCCTGGCGCAAGTGGATGCGCTGGTGCTCAACGGAACTGCCGTGTCGCCAGCGCCGACTCTTGGGCGCCCCGAGTTTTCGATGCGATTGCAGGGCAAATTTTTCTATCGCCTTGGCGCCCCGCAAACCACCTGCGACGTTGCCGGTCTCGCGGGTGGGGAACTGCATGCGGTGGCTGGCATCGGTGCGCCGCAACGCTTCTTCGACATGTTGCGCGCGATGGGGCTCGACGTTATCGAGCATGCCTTTCCCGATCATCATGAATATTTTGTCGACGATCTGGCTTTTGCCGGCGGTGCAATGCTTACGACGGAAAAGGATGCCGTAAAATTGGCCCATCTTTCCCTGTCGCTGCCGGTCTGGGTCTTGCCCGTGACGGCGCAACTCAGCCCGGATCTCGCTGAATTTGTCCTGGAGAAGCTCAATGGATGTCCGCCTGCTTGAAATACTCGTATGTCCCGTCTGCAAGGGGCCATTGGAGAATCGCAAGCCGGCGGCCGAGCTTGTCTGCAAGGGTTGCCGATTGGCCTATCCGGTCATCGATGACATACCCGTGATGCTGGAAGACGAGGCGCGCCAGCTCGGCTCGGAAGAAACTTGATGGGTTCAGGTTTTCCAGCGCCAGCCAATGCAGACGTTTGCAGCCGCTGAATCGCCAAGATGCCTGATTTTCGGATCGTTATCCCGGCCAGGTTTGCGTCTACGCGGCTGCCCGGGAAGCCGTTGGCGGATATTGCTGGCCGGCCGATGATCGTTCGTGTCGCTGCCGCGGCGAGCCGGTCGGCCGCGCTGGGCGTATGGGTTGCGACTGATGACCAGCGCATTGCCGATGCGGTGCGTCAGCATGGCTTTGAGGCAGTCATGACTCGGGCAGATCACCCCAGTGGCACTGAACGAATCGCAGAAGTCGCGACGCAACTGGGTTGGGATGATGCCGACATCGTCGTCAACGTGCAGGGCGACGAACCGCTGCTCGATCCTGTGCTGATCGAAGCGGTGGCCAGTGCATTGGGCGACGACCCCGGGGCCGTGATGGCAACGGCGTCCCATCCATTGACCACGGCATGCGATTACTTCAATCCGAACGTGGTCAAGGTGGTCTGCGATGCGCGCGGACGCGCTCTGTATTTCAGCCGTGCCCCCATTCCTTGGGATAGGGACCGGTTGGCCGCGCAGCCCGACCTGATGCCTGCCGGTTTGCCGGCGCAGCGCCATATTGGCCTGTATGCCTATCGCGCCGGTTTCCTGCACCGGTATGGGGAACTCGCGGCCTCGCCCCTGGAACGCTGCGAATCTCTTGAGCAATTGCGAGTACTTTGGCACGGCTATCCAATCCAGGTGGTGAGCGTCGATCATGCCCCGGCAGCGGGCGTCGATACCCCTGAAGATCTTGAGCGGGTTCGCCGATTGTTTGACGCAGGGAAAGATTCAGAGTAAGTTTTGGCAATCAAAAAGTTATGAAAACACTTTTAAATCATCAAGATAATCATCGCGAGGGAATTATGAAATTGATCCTGTTGGGCGGACCGGGTGCAGGCAAGGGAACTCAGGCGGCGTTCATTACCGAAAAGTACGGAATTCCGCAGATTTCCACCGGAGATATGCTGCGCGCCGCCGTCAAGGCTGGATCGGCAATGGGCCTCGCGGCAAAGAAGGTCATGGATGCCGGCGGCCTGGTATCCGACGACATCATTCTTGGTCTGATCACCGAGCGACTGAAGCAGCCGGATTGCGCCAACGGTTTTCTGCTGGACGGCTTTCCCCGGACACTTCCCCAGGCCGAAGCCTTGCGTGCGCAGGGCGTCGAACTCGATTTCGTGCTCGAGATCGATGTCAGTGACGAAGAAATCATCCGTCGCATGAGCGGACGCCGGGTGCATCCTGGATCGGGGCGGACCTACCATGTGGTGTTCAATCCGCCCAAAGTCGAAGGCAAGGATGATGCGACGGGTGAGCCGCTTATCCAGCGCGATGACGACAAGGAGGAGACGGTGAGGAAGCGTCTTGCGATCTATCACAGCCAGACCCAGCCGCTGATCGAGTATTACTCCAAGTGGTCCGGCTCGGGTGCCACGGGTGCGCCGAAACACTGCAAGGTG
>JBIKLV010000074.1:0-18827 GCA_044359585.1 Sulfuritalea sp.
CACCAAGCATGTGCTGCTGTTTCCCGAAGATCCTTACGAATGCTTCACGCTCGGCGCGCAGGCCTTCGACCTCGCGGACCGGCTGCAGACGCCGGTCTTCGTTCTGCTCGACCTCGACATCGGCATGAATGATCGCCTGTGCCAGCCTTTCGACTGGGACGACAGCCGCCGCTACGATCGCGGCAAGGTAATGACGGCGGAGATGCTGGAGGCTGGAAAGAACTTCGGCCGCTACCTCGACGTCGACGGCGACGGCATTCCCTGGCGCACGATTCCCGGCACCCACCCGACCAAGGGCGCCTTCTTCAGTCGCGGCACCACGCGCAATGCCTACGCCAAGTACAGCGAAGCCGGGACGGACTATGTGTACAACATGGAACGGCTGCGGCGCAAGTTCGAATCGGCCAAGGCCATGGTGCCGGCGCCGGTGCTGAAGCCGGCATCGCAGCCCACCCGTTTCGGCGCGATCTATTACGGCTCGACCAGTCCGGCGATGGCCGAGGCCTCCGCCCTGCTCGAAGCGCAGGGCGTACACGTCGATACCCTGCGCGTGCGCGGCTTCCCGTTTGCCGACGAGGTCATCGACTTCATCGACGACCATGACTTTGTCTTTGTCGTCGAGCAGAACGAAAGCGGCCAGCTGCGCATGCTGCTGATGAACGAAGGCGAGGTCGATCCGAAACGCCTGATCCGCGTCCTGCACTACGACGGCACGCCGATCACGGCCCGCTTCATTTCCGGCCGGATCGCCGACGCGCTGTCCGAGCACAAGGTGACTCCCCTTCGCAAACAGGTGGCCTCATGACCTATCTCGCCAAACCCAAACTGCTGCGCACCGATGCGCCAAGGAACACGCTGGGCTACACCCGGCGCGACTACGAAGGCGCCATTTCGACGCTGTGCGCCGGTTGCGGCCATGATTCGATCAGCGCCGCCGTCGTGCAGGCCTGCTTCGATCTCGACATCGAGCCGCACCGCGTGGCCAAGCTCTCGGGCATCGGCTGTTCGTCGAAGACGCCGGATTACTTCCTCGGCGCCTCACACGGCTTCAACACCACGCACGGCCGCATGCCTTCGGTGCTGACCGGCGCCGCGCTGGCCAATCGCGACCTGACCTACATGGGTGTTTCGGGCGACGGCGATTCGGCCTCGATAGGGATCTCCCAGTTCGCCCACGCCATGCGCCGCGGCGTGAACATGACCTACATCTGCGAGAACAACGGGGTCTACGGCCTGACCAAGGGCCAGTTCTCGGCCACCGCCGACAAGGGTTCGAAAAGCAAGCGCGGGGTGGTCAACAACGACACGCCGATCGATCTCGTTGCCCTCGCGCTGCAATTGGGCGCCAGCTATGTCGCGCGCAGTTTTTCCGGCGACAAGGAACAGCTGATCCCCCTGATCAAGGGTGCGCTGCGCCACCGCGGGCCGGCTTTCATCGACGTCATCAGCCCCTGCGTGACCTTCAACAACCACGCCGGCTCGACCAAGAGCTACGACTATGTGCGCGAGCACAACGACGCCGTCAATCGCCTCGACTTCATCCTGCCGCGCGACCAGATCAACGCCACCTATGCCCCCGGCGAACTGCGGCGCATCGTTCAGCATGACGGATCGGTTCTGCATCTGCGCAAGCTGGACAACGACTACGATCCGTCGGATCGCGTCGCCGCGATGAATTATCTGCAGGAGCGGCATGCACTAGGTGAGATTGTTACCGGCCTGCTCTATGTGGACAGCAGCGCCGAGGATCTGCATCGTCACCTGAATACGGTCGAGAAGCCGCTGAACCAGCTTGGTGATGCCTACCTGTGCCCGGGCAGCAAGGCCCTCGACGCGCTCAACGCATCCCTGCGCTAAGCCGTAGCCGAAAGGTCATTCCTTCGGCGGTCGCGGGCGCTTGCCGATCGTCACGTCGACAGCGACGTCACGTCCTTCGCGCTTCAGGCCGAAGCGCGCCGTACTGCCGGGTTGCAGCGCGGCGATCAGTTCCAGCATCGCCTGGGCGTCCTTCACCGGTTTGCCGGTGACCTGAACCAGGACGTCGCCGGGCTTGATGCCGGCCTTGTCGGCCGGACTGCCACGCATCACTCCGGCGATCAAGGCGCCGTCGGTGCCCGACAGCTTGAAGGATTCGGCCAGTTCGGCAGTGATCTCCTGCACTTCGATGCCGACCCAGCCGCGCGTAACGCTGCCGGTCCTGACGATTTGTTCCATGACGCTTTTTGCCAACGACACCGGAATCGCGAAACCGATGCCCATCGAGCCGCCGCTTTGCGAATAGATGGCCGTATTGATGCCGACCAGGTGGCCATTGGCGTCGACCAACGCACCCCCGGAGTTGCCAGGATTGATCGCGGCATCGGTCTGAATGAAGTTTTCGAAGGTATTGATACCCAGGTGGGAGCGGCCCAGCGCCGAAACGATGCCCGAGGTGACCGTCTGTCCGACGCCGAACGGGTTGCCGATGGCGAGCACCACGTCACCGACGCGCAGGGTGTCGCTGCTGCCGAAGGCCATCACCGGCAGCTTGTGGTCGGCCGGAATGCGCAGCACCGCCAGATCGGATTCCGGATCGGAGCCCACCACCCGCGCCTTGTACTTGCGCCCGTCGTTGTGGGCGACCTCGATTTCGTCGGCACCATCGATGACGTGGAAGTTGGTCAGGATGTAGCCTTCGGGAGAGACCACCACGCCGCTGCCGAGACCGGAACGCCGCTGCGCCTGCTCGCCGAAGCGATCGCCGAAAAAATGCCGGAATATGGGGTCATTGATGAAGGGGTGGCGCGCTCCCGCCACTTCCTGGCTGGTAAAGATGTGCACGACCGCGGGAACCGCGCGCTTTGCCGCTTCGGCGTATGAGGCGGGTCGATGCACCTCCGCGCCGGGAGGAGCTTCCATTACGGTGGCCACTTGCGACAGGTTCGCGTTGCCATCGGGCAGTTGCGCGAGCCATTCGGGTTTCAGCGTTTTGAGGACAAACAGGACCGCGACGCAGATCGTCACGGTCTGGGCAAAAATCAGCCAAAGGCGGCGCATAATCGGAACTTTTTCGGGGTAATGGGCGATGGCGGGTGAGGCCGTACTGCGTGAGGATCTTCGAGTCTGGCTGGATGCCTTGCTCGACGCCGGACGGTTCCGCGATTATTGCCCAAACGGTCTGCAAGTGGAAGGCCGCGAGCGCATTCGGCGCATCGTCTGCGGGGTCACCGCCAGTCAGGCCCTGATCGAGGCCGCCATCGAGCGTGGGGCGGATGCGCTGCTGGTGCATCACGGCTGGTTCTGGAAAGCCGAAGATGGCCGCGTCACCGGTTTTCGCAAACAACGCATGGCGCGCCTCCTCGCGCATGACATCAGCCTGTTCGCCTACCACCTGCCGCTCGACGCGCATCCGGAACTGGGCAACAACGCGCAACTTGCGGCGCGCCTCGGTTGGTCGGTAACGGGGCGATTCGCCGAGCAGGAGATCGGTTTTGTCGGCGTACCGCCAGCGCCGACTTCTGTCGCCGGCCTGGCGGCGCGAATCGAACAGGCGTTGGGGCGGCAACCGCTGCTGGTCGGCGATCCGGAACGCGCAGTGGCGCGCATCGCCTGGTGCAGCGGCGGCGCGCAGGGCTATTTCGAGGATGCCCTGGCGACCAATGCAGACGTATTCGTGACGGGCGAGATCTCGGAGCAGACCGTGCACCTGGCGCGGGAAACCGGCATGGCCTTCCTCAGCGCCGGTCATCATGCGACCGAGCGTTACGGGGTGATGGCGCTGGGCGATCGCGTTCGGCAGCATTTCGGCATCGACTGCGAATTCGTGGATATCGACAATCCAGCCTGAGCAAGGCCCTGCGTGGCAGGCGGGCCGGCGAAAGATGCCTGCCTTGCGGCTGCCGCTGATCAGTTGAGGCGAAATTTCACCGGAAACAGGGTTTGTCGGGGATTGCCCGGCAGCATGCCGATGTGGCGGGCGGCATCGAGCGCGGCCTGGTCGAGCAGGGCATGACCAGAACTGCGGGCAATTTCTGCAGACGCGAGCTGCCCGTTCGGTGCCAGGGTCAGTAGCAGGATTACGTCGCCTTCCAGACCCCGCGCGATCGCGTCCGGCGGATAAAACAGGTGCTGCGACAGGGCGGCCTGCGCGCGGCGCAGGGAGCCGCCTTCAAGCCGCTGCGGCAGCGCGGTTTCCCTTGGCAATGTCCGGGGCTCCGGCGCGTCGTCGGTGCTGACTGCTTCCGCCATGGGTTCGAGTGCGGGCGCGGGCAGCAGGCGCGCCTCGATGCGTGCGATCGGCGTCGGCGTGGCTTCCAGCCAGAGCGGCGCGAGGATCGCGGCGGCATGCAGGCCCAGGCTCAGCAGCAGGGCAAGGTACAGGGACATTGGACGATTCTAGAGCGTGTGCGGCGAATCCCATTTCGATTTCCCAGGCGAAGGCTGGTGCGTGAGCGAAAGGCAGGATGCAGTTCGTTTCACGGCGGAGAATTCCCACTTGGAGATGCCGTCCGCCGTTTAATGTCGGACATATACTTCGACGCATGAGAATAGTGTTGCAGTGGCGGTGGATCGCCACCCGGTCGGGTGCGTTGGTCGTGGCCAGCCTGAAAGTCATTGCCGGCTTGTTTTGGCTGCTTGCACTGGTCGGTTCGGTGCACGCCGCAGGCCTGCCCGACGCCGCGCGGTTTTCCAATGCCATCGAGCAGGGTGACATAGCGCAGGCTCGCGAATGGCTGGACAATGGTCTGCCGCCTGATTTCGAGGGGAAGGCGATCGGTACCGGAATCATGATCGGCGCCTGGGAAGGAAACATCGCGATGATGGTTCTTTTCATCTCCCGCGGTGCCGACATCAACAAGGCCAACTCGATGGGAGAACAGGCGCTCCAGCACGCGGCGTGGCGAGGGCACCTGCCGGTGGTGCGCTGGCTGGTCGAGCGTGGCGCTCGCATCAATCGCGAGGGTCAGGAATGGGCGGCGATTCACTACGCGGCATTCGCCGGCCATTCGGACGTGGTGAACTACCTGCTGGAGCGCGGTGCCGACGTCAACGCCCGCTCCACCAACGGTTCCACGCCCTTGATGATGGCGGCAAGGGAAGGCAAGGAGGCGATTACGAAGACCTTGCTTGCCGCCGGTGCGCGGCGCGACATCGTCAATGAGCAGGGCGAGGACGCCTTGCGCTGGGCGATGCGGCACAACAACCTGTCGATCGCCCGCACCATTGCCGGCAGCGAATCGTTTGCAGTAGCGGCGACGCGTCCGCCCGTGTCCTGGGGGCCTCCGGTCCGCTCGCAGGCCGTGCCGGACCGTGCCGACTCGCTGATGGCCCAGGCGCGTCGGATGGAAGCCGAGGGACGGCGCGACGAAGCCCTGCGGCTTTATCGTGCGGCGCTCACCACGATCCGCCAGGCGGATGCATCGCGCAAGGCTACCCAGGCGCCGCCGCGCGTTGCGACAGGGATGGTGATCTCGGCCAGACGCGGCAAACCGGATGCCCAGTCGGCGAGCCTCAGTTTTGCCGCTCCGGTGCAAGGCGCTGGCTCCACGGAAGTCGGCGCTGGTGCTACGGCGGTCGAGGGCGACAGCGCCGATGGCTGGCTGCGTCGTGCCCGGGAACACGAGGACGCCGGGCGTCGCAAGGAGGCGTTGGAGGCCTTTCGCCAGGCCGCTGCCAGTCTGCGAACCGCGACGGCGGAGCCTGGTTTGGCATTGAGTCCCGCGCTGGCGCCCGCGGCGAACGTGAAGCCAGCCCCGCCGCCCTAATTTTTGGCGGGATGGGGAACATTTGACAACTCAACAAAGTATGATTACGATAAGCGTAAATTAATTACGTAAAAAGAAATCACATTCATCCCCGAGGAGTTGTCATGACCGAAAAGAAATTCGCCTCCCACGCCGACCTGGAACAGAAAAAAATCAGTTTCGAAAAACTCTCGGATAACGCCTACGCCTACACGGCGGAAGGCGATCCCAATACCGGCGTGATCATCGGCGACGATTCCGTGATGATCATCGACGCCACGGCGACCCCGGTGATGGCGCAGGACGTGGTGCGCCATGTCCGCGAGATCACGGACAAGCCGATCAAGTACGTCACGCTGACCCACTACCACGCGGTGCGGGTGCTGGGCGCCTCGGGCTACAAGCAGCATGGCCTTCAGGAGGTGATCGCCTCCAAGCCGACCTACGAACTGATCGTCGAGCGCGGCCAGCAGGACATGGATTCCGAGATCGGCCGCTTTCCGCGCCTGTTCAATGCCGTCGAGAGCGTGCCCGGCCTGACATGGCCGACCGTGGTCGTCGACGGCGAACTGACGCTGTGGATGGGGGACCTCGAAGTAAAAATCTGGCATCCGGGGCGTGGTCACACCAAAGGCGATACCGTGGTCTGGCTGCCGCAGCAGAAGATCCTGTTTTCCGGCGACCTGGTCGAGGCCGACGCCGCCTGCTATACGGGCGACGCCTATCTTGCCGACTGGCCGGCGACGCTGGACAAACTTGCGGCCCTGAAGCCGGAAAAGCTGATCCCGGGTCGCGGACCGGCGCTGCTGAATCCCGACCAGGTGCAGCGCGGCCTGGCCTATACGCGCGACTTCGTATCGACGCTGTATGGCAGCGCCAGGGAAGCCGTGGCTCAGGGCATGGACCTCGCCGCCTGCATGACGCATACGCGCAAGGCGATGGACCCGAAGTTCGGCCAGGTCTTCATCTACGAGCACTGCCTGCCCTTCGACGTCACCCGCGCCCATGACGAGGCGTCGGGCATCCGCGACCCGCGCATCTGGACGGCCGAGCGCGACCAGCAGATGTGGCATGCCCTGCAGGCCGTCTGAGGCGGGGCGGCGATGCTGAAGACTTATACCTATCCGAAATACGATTACCGCACCCCGCCCGAAGTCGGCAGTGACAAGACGCTGAAGGTGCCGGTCGTCGTCGTTGGCGCCGGCCCCGTCGGCCTTGCCATGGCGCTGGACCTCGACCTGCAGGGCGTTCCGGTGCTGCTGCTCGACGAGGACGATACCGTGTCCATCGGTTCGCGCGGCGTCTGCTACGCCAAGCGCGCAATGGAAATCCTTGATCGCTACGGGGTCGGCGAGGCGGTCTGCACCAAGGGCGTGTCGTGGAATGTCGGCCGCACCTTCTTCCGCGACAAGGAGGTCTACAACTTCAACCTGGTGCCGGAGCCCGACCACCATCGGCCGGGCATGGTCAACCTGCAGCAGTACTACCTCGAGGAGTACCTGGTAACCCGTGCCGCCTCGCGTCCCGGCATCGACCTGCGCTGGAAGAACAAGGTGGTTTCGGTGGCACAGTCCGCAGTAGGAGTCACGCTGACGGTCGAGACCCCGGACGGCATCTATACCGTTGAAGCGGATTGGCTGATCGCCGCCGACGGCGCTCGCAGCCCGATCCGCCGCATGCTGGGACTGGAAGTCGAAGGCAAGATCTTCATGGACCGCTTCCTGATCGCCGACGTGGTGATGAAGGCCGACTTTCCCGCCGAGCGCTGGTTCTGGTTCGATCCGCCTTTCCATCCCAACCAGTCCGTGCTGCTGCACAAGCAGACCGACAGCGTCTTCCGCATCGATTTCCAGCTTGGATGGGATGCCGACCCAGAAGAGGAAAAGAAGCCGGAAAACGTGATCCCGCGCATCAAGGCGATGCTGGGTGACGAGCGCGAGTTCGAACTGGAATGGGTCAGCGTCTATACCTTCCAGTGCCGACGCATGGGCCGCTTCAACCACGGCCGCGTGCTCTTCGTCGGCGACGCGGCGCACCAGGTTTCGCCGTTCGGCGCACGCGGGGCCAACTCGGGTCTGCAGGATGCCGACAACCTGGGCTGGAAGCTCAAGCTGGTGATGGAGGGCAAGGCGCCGGCTCGACTGCTCGAAAGTTACAGCGAGGAACGCGTGTATGCCGCCGACGAGAACCTGATGAACTCGACCCGCTCGACGGATTTCATCACCCCAAAGAGTCGCGCCAGCCGGACTTTCCGCAACGCGATCCTGAGCCTCGCCAAGGACCACGCCTTCGGCCGCAGCCTGGTGAACTCGGGGCGCTTGTCGGTGCCGTCCTTCCTCGTCGAATCCAGCCTCAACACGCCCGATGAAGACAGTTTTACCGGACGCATGCTGCCGGGCGCGCCGCTGGACGATGCGCCCGTGGAAAAAGAAGGGCTCCCCAGTTGGTTGCTGCAGAGCACCGGCAATCGCTTCCAGCTGATGGTCTTCGTCGACGATCCCTCCACCACCGACACCTCGGCGCTGTCGCGACTCAATGTCGGTGGCATCCCGGTCGAGCCGCTGCTGGTATCGCGGACTGCCGCAACAGCCAGCGCCCTGCCATGTGTACATGACGTTCGCGGCATTGCCGCCCAGCGCTATGACGCCCGACCCGGCACCAGCTACCTGATCCGCCCGGACCAGCATGTTGCCGCGCGCTGGCGCAGTTTCGACGCAGAGAAGATCCATTCCGCCGTCGCCCGCGCGACGTGCCAGCAGTGACCGGAGACCGCCATGGCCCTTAACCTGAACCCAAATTTGTCCGAAGCAGGCAAGCGCTACTTCAGCGCCTACTCACCCGGCGACGATTTCTATGAACTCCTGATCGGAGCGCACCGCGACCTGTCCGACGAACAATCGGAACTGCTCAACGCCCGCCTGATCCTGCTGCTGGCCAACCACATCGGCGACATCGGCACGCTGCGCGAAGCGCTGGCCGTCGCCCGCGAAGGAGTCTGAACATGGCTTCCAGTCTGATCCGCAAGGTCCATCACGTCGCCTATCGCTGCAAGGATGCCAAGGAAACCGTCGAGTGGTACGGAAAGCATCTGGGCATGAAATTCATTCTTGCCATTGCCGAGGATGCGGTGCCATCGACCGGGGAGCCCGATCCCTACATGCACGTCTTCCTTGATGCCGGCGGGGGCAACATCCTCGCCTTTTTCGAGCTGCCGACGCGGCCCGACATGGGCCGCGATCCCAATACCCCGGCATGGACCCAGCATCTGGCGCTGGAAGTTGCTTCGATGGAGGAACTGCTGGCGGCCAAGGCCAGGCTCGAAGCCGCCGGCATCGAGGTGGTCGGGCCGACCGACCATGCGCTGTTCCAGTCGATCTATTTCTTTGATCCCAGCGGCCATCGTCTCGAACTTGCCTTCAACACCAATACCCCCGAGATGATGCGGCGACTCGACGAGGTCAAGTGGGACATGATCAACGAATGGGCGGTGACGAAGAAGGCGCCCCAGCATGCGCGCTGGATGCATGACGGCAGCTACAAGGCTTGGGGCGGGAAATGAAACTGGCGACGCTCAAGCGCGGCGGCCGCGACGGCACGCTGGTGGTGGTCAGCCGCGACCTGGCGCGCTGTCAGACGGTGGCGGACATCGCCACCACCCTGCAAGCGGCGCTCGACGACTGGGAGGCAGCGGCACCCCGGCTCGCCGCCGTGTACGAGTCGCTCAACCACGGCGCCGCGCGCCATGCCGAGCCCTTCGATCCTGCCGCCTGCCATAGTCCGCTGCCACGCGCCTACCAGTGGGCCGACGGTTCGGCCTACGTCAATCACATCGAACTGGTGCGCAAGGCGCGCAACGCGGAAATGCCGCCCGAGCTGTGGACCGACCCGCTGATGTACCAGGGGGGCTCGGACAGTTTCGTCGGGCCGCGCGATCCGATCTGGGCCAGCGATGAGGCCTGGGGCATTGATTTCGAGGCCGAGGTGGCGGTGGTTAGCGGCGACCTGCTGATGGGCGCGACAGTCGCCCAGTGCGAAAAGCAAATCCGGCTGCTGATGCTGGTCAACGATGTCAGCCTGCGCAACCTGATTCCGGGCGAACTGGGCAAGGGCTTCGGTTTCCTGCAATCCAAGCCGGCCACGGCTTTTTCGCCGGTCGCGGTGACGCCGGATGAACTCGGCGATGCCTGGCGCGACGGCAAGGTGCATCTGCCGCTTGCCGTCGCGCTCAATGACCAGCCGTTCGGCAAGCCAGATGCCGGCATGGACATGATCTTCAATTTCGCCCAGCTAATGGCGCATCTGGCGAAGACGCGCGAACTCGAAGCGGGCTCGATCATTGGTTCCGGCACGGTGTCGAACAAGCAGGGCGGTCTGTTCGGATCCTCGGTCGCCAATGGCGGCGTCGGCTATTGCTGCATCGCCGAAGTGCGCATGTACGAAACCATCGAAGCGGGCAAGCCGCAGACTTCCTTCATGCGCTTCGGCGACAAGGTCCGGATTGAAATGTTCGACGGCAGTGGCGCGAGCATCTTCGGCGCCATCGAGCAGAAAGTGGAGCGCTACGCGACAGGCTGATTGGCGCCTTGGGCGCTCTTCAGGATTTCGACCAGCAGCAGTATTTCCTCGGCCACGGATTGCGGAAATCCGGCACGGGCGCCGTCGCGGTTGTCCTCAAGCAGGTGCCGCAGGTAGGGAATGCATTCCTCCGGTTTGGTCCAGATCGACTGGATATGCTCGGCGACCCGGGAGAAGTTCTCCAGCGTCGATAGCTCGTCACGCCCGCTGGCGCCCCAGTCTTCGGCCTGGATGTTGAAGTTCTTGCGCAGCTTTTCGGCAGTCGCCGTGAACTCTTCGTGCAGCCCCCGCTTGCGGTAGATGCCGAGCAGCTTGAGCATGTGGTACACGGCGTGGCGCGGGTTGGCTTCGGTGTATTCGACCAGCGCCTGCGCCGCACCCTGTTCCAGCCCCATGGACAACATGATTTCGGCCAGTTGCAGGGTCGGTTCCACGTTCCTGTCGGGTGCTGCCTTCGGAGTGGCTGGTGCCGCAGGCTTTGCCGCGACGGGCGGTTCTTCGACGATGGTTCCCGGATCGGCTTCTTCCAGGACGAAATCGATGACCGGTGAAGGTGTGTCCGGCATAGCCGGCTCCACGATGGCTGCCTGGTCGTCTGCGGGAGCGGTCGCGGCAGAAGCGGCGACGACCGGCGGCGCAGACAGTATGACCGTCGCCTCCATGTCGGCAATGACCGGCGGCGCCTGGATTGCGACTTCCTGTGGCAGTTCGGGTGCCGCGGGCGGCACAGCAACGGGCGGGGCAACCGGTTCGACAATAGCGTCGGGGGGGGCAGCGCGCATCCTGGGTTCGGCGCGTGCGATATCCTGATTTTCAGCGGCCGCCGCAGTCGCGTTGCGGGTCTTGCGTCGCCCGAACCACCAGATCGTCACCAGCGCCAATGCCGCGATATTGGCCGCCATCAGGCGCCAGTCGTATGCGCTTTCCGGTTCCTCGGCCGCGGCCACCGGGGCAGGCGGTGAAGCCCGCTTTTCGGTAGGCATGTTGCGCACCAGGTCGTTGACCGTGACCATGCTGGCTTCCATGCCACGCAGCTTGTCGCTGATTTCCTGCAGGCGGCGGGATTCGTCGACGCCGCTCAATGCCGCTCGCCACTCGATGCGCAGCACCGAGCGTTCGTCATCGGATACCTTGCCCAGCCGTTCCAGTTGCAGGGTCTCGGAACGCTTGAGTTCGGAGGACGGGGCGGCTGCCAGCGACAATCCCGGAGCCAGAAACAGCAGCAGCGCGGCGCGGCCGAGACGCCTTCCGCAAGCAGTCAATATGGTGGACAGAGAGGTCCGCATCGGGTTCCGAAAGGCGCTGAAGTGCTGCTATTCTAGTACCAGTGATTGCTGCACGCTCGGCCGGAGCAGGCCCCGGCAATCCCTCCAATTAGCCGTTCCCGGGATATCCATGAAGCTATACAGCTACTTTCGCAGCTCGGCGAGTTTTCGCGTGCGTATTGCCCTGTCATTGAAGGGGCTGGACTACGATTACATTCCCGTCCACCTCGTGAAGGACGGCGGCCAGCAGCTCGGCCCCGACTTCAGGGCCTTGAACCCGGCAGCGCTGGTGCCCGTGCTGCAGGAGGACGATGGACGCGTGCTGACGCAATCGCTGGCCATCATCGAATACCTCGAGGAAACCCGACCGCGACCCGCGCTGCTGCCGGCCGATGCCGCGGGCCGGGCGCGGGTCCGCTCGATTGCCCTGTCGATCGCCTGCGAGATACACCCGCTCAACAACCTGCGGGTCCTCGGCTACCTGACCAAGACCCTGGGCGTGACGGACGAACAAAAGAATGCCTGGTATCGGCACTGGGTCGAAACCGGGCTGGAAGCGGTGGAAGCGATGCTGGCGGGCGATGCGCGCACCGGAGCCTATTGCCATGGTGATGCACCGACCATGGCCGACGTGCTGCTGGTGCCCCAGATATTCAATGCGCAACGCTTCAATTGCCGGCTTGACCATGTGCCGACCGTGATGCGCATCCACCAGCAGTGCCTGACACTTCCGGCGTTCGCGGGTTCGGTACCGGCGGAACAGCCTGACGCGGAATAGGGACGCTCAGGCGTCCTTCAGTCGCCCGGCAAACACCTTGCGCAGCTTGGCGGCCTTGGGCGCAACGACGGCCTGGCAATAGCCCTGCAGCGGGTTGTTGGCGTAGTAGTTCTGGTGGTAATCCTCGGCACGCCAGAAAGTCGGCGCTGGCGACACGGCGGTGACGATCGGGTTGGGCCAGATTTTCTGGCCCGCAAGCTCGGCGATCAGGTCGTGGGCGATCTTTTCCTGTTCCGCGTCGTGGGTGAAGATCACCGAGCGGTACTGGGTGCCTACATCGTTCCCCTGGCGATTCGGGGTGGTCGGATCGTGGATGGCGAAGAAGGCCATCAGCAGCGTGCGATAGTCGATCACCGCGGGATCGAAGCGGACTTCGACCACCTCGGCATGGCCAGTCTCACCGCCGCAGACGCGGCGATAGTCCGGATTCGCCATGGCGCCGCCGGCATAGCCGGAGACGACGGATTCGACACCCCGCAGTTGCAGCAGTGCAGCTTCCAGGCACCAGAAGCAGCCGCCGCCGAGGGTTGCAACCGCGGTGGCAACCGAGGTGGCTACCGGTTGGGTGTTCGGTGTGTTCATTCGACTCTCCCGCAGCGCAGCGCAATGGGCCAGATTATGGACTTCCTCTCATTCCGCCGGGGCCAGACTGAAAGAAGGCGTTCGCCGAGTTCGATGCAGGGATCGCTTCCCTTCTCCTTCATGTAGCGCTGGGTGGCCGACCAGGTGCGCAGGTAGGCCAGCAGGTCATCCAGCGTCCATTCCAGCCGGATCTCGAAAGCCGGGGTGGCGATGTCGACAAACGGGAACGGGATGTCGCGGTAGGCCAGGTCGACCCAGTGCCGTTCCGGGGGCCACCAGGGGCCGACCATGTTGCGGTAGAAATCCTCGACCATGACATCAAGTTCCGGCTCGCCGCGCAGCAAGGTATAGGTCCAGGCGGCGAATATTCCGCCAGGCTTCAGCACGCGGCGCACTTCGGCGTAGAACGGATCGCCACAGAACCAGTGCAAGGCCTGCGCCACGGTGACGAGGTCGCAACTGCGCTCGGGCAAGCCGCTGGCCTCGGCCGGGGCCGCACGGTAGTCGATGCGCGGATCGGGCGCGGCCTGGGCGATCTGCTCCGCCGACAGGTCCGTGGCATGGATGTGGCGGAAGTGTTCCGCCAGCGCCCGCGCGGCCTGACCGTTGCCGCTGCCGCAGTCCCAGGCCAGATCATTCCTCGCACACTGCCGCGCCAGCCAGGCGAAAAGCTCTGGCGGATAGGACGGTCGGGCCCTGGCGTAGTCCGCGGCGTGACCCGAAAAGTGGTCCGCGGCCAGAGCCTCAGACCCTTTCGATGATCATCGCGATGCCCTGGCCGACACCGATGCACATGGTGCACAGCGCATAGCGGCCGCCCGTGCGCTGCAACTGCCAGGTCGCCGTGGTGACAAGGCGTGCGCCGCTCATGCCCAAGGGATGGCCCAGTGCGATGGCGCCGCCATACGGATTGACGCGGGCATCGTCGTCCGCCAGCCCCAGGTCGCGGGTGACGGCGAGCCCCTGTGCGGCGAAGGCTTCATTGAGTTCGATGACATCCATCTGGTCGAGGCGCAGCCCGGTCTGTGCCAGCAGCTTCTTCACTGCCGGCGCCGGGCCGAAGCCCATGACGCGCGGTGCCACGCCGGCCGTGGCCATCGCCACCACTCGCGCCTTGGGCGTCAGGCCGTGCGCCTTGGCGGCGGCTTCGGAAGCCAGCAACACGGCGCAGGCGCCGTCATTGACGCCCGAGGCATTGCCCGCGGTGACCGTCAGTTCAGGACCGTTGATGCCTTTGAGTTTGGCCAGTTGTTCGAGGGTGGTGTCGGTACGCGGATGTTCGTCGGTGTCGAATATCTTGGGATCGCCCTTCTTCTGGGCAATCTCGACCGGCGCGATTTCGCTCTTGAACAAACCGGCTGCGTTGGCAGCCCCCCAGCGCTGCTGTGAGCGCAGCGCGAATGCGTCCTGATCGGCGCGCCCGATCCTGAATTCGGCGGCGACGTTGTCGGCGGTCTCGGGCATCGAGTCGATGCCGTACTGCGCCTTCATCAGCTTGTTGACGAAACGCCAGCCGATGGTCGTGTCGTATACCGCGTTGCTGCGCGAAAAGGCGCTTTCGGCCTTGGGCATGACAAAGGGTGCGCGGCTCATGCTTTCGACGCCGCCGGCGATCATCAGGGTCGTTTCGCCAGCCTTGATCGCCCGTGCCGCCGTGCCGACGGCATCCATGCCCGATCCGCACAGGCGGTTGATCGTCGAACCGGGCACCGCCACCGGCAGGCCGGCAAGCAATGCGGCCATGCGCGCGACGTTGCGGTTGTCCTCACCGGCCTGATTGGCGCAGCCGTAGATCACGTCCTCGACCTGTTCCCAACTGACGCCGGGGTTGCGCGCCATCAATGCCTTGATCGGCAGGGCGGCGAGGTCGTCGGTGCGGATGCCGGCGAGCGTGCCGCCGTAGCGGCCGATGGGGGTGCGGATTGCGTCGCAGATGAAAGCCTGTTCACTCATGCCGTTGTGCCTTCTTCGAAGAAATGTCCTTTGATGCGGGTGGAGCGGCCGCGAAACACGGCGATGGTCTTGCCGTCCTGGTTCGTGACCTCGATGTCGTAGATGCCGCTGCGGCCGCCCTGGTGGCGCGCGCTGCCGACGGCCGTCAGTGTATCGCCGAGGTGCGCCGGTGCGACGAAATTGATGTCCACGCCGGCGGCTACCGCTCTCTGGTTGAAGCTGTTGCAGGCGTAGGCAAAGTTGGTGTCGGCGAGGGCAAAGATGAAGCCGCCGTGACAGATGCCGTGGCCGTTGACCATGTCCTGGCGCACCTTCATGGTGACGGTGGCGCCGCCCGGCGTGGTGCTCGTGATGACGATGCCCAGTCCCTGGGCGGCATGGTCGTCCGGCCACATGATGGCGGTGCAGCGTTCGGCGACGTGCTGGGGTGTCAGTGTCATTGATTACTTTCCGGTGAATGAGGGGCTGCGCTTTGCCATGAAGGCGGCGACGCCTTCCTTGTAGTCGGGACCGAAACCCAGTTCGCGCTGGCAGTCGCGTTCGAGGTCGAGTTGTTGTTCCAGCGTATTGCCGCCGCTGGCGTAGATGGCCTGCTTGGTGCGGGCCAGGCCCTTGGTCGGCGCGGTGCTGAAGTGTACGGCCAGGCGTTCGGCTTCGCCCATCAGCTTGTCGTCGTCGAGGCACTTCCAGATCAGGCCCCAGCTTTCGGCCTGCTCGGCGGAGAGCTTGTCGCCCAGCATGGCCAGGCCCATGGCGCGGGCATTGCCGACCAGGCGCGGCAGCGCCCAGGTGCCGCCGGCATCGGGTACCAGGCCGAGCTTGCAGAAGGCCTGGATGAAGCTGGCCGAGCGCGCCGCGAGGACGATGTCGCAGGCCAGCGCAATGCTGGCGCCGGCCCCGGCGGCGACGCCATTGACGACGCAGATGACCGGCATTTCGAGGGCGCGCAGGCTGAGGATCAGCGGCCGGTAGTAGGTTTCGATGGTATGGCCGAGGTCGACCGGGGCGGCGTCGGCCGAGACGTTGCGGTCGGCCAGGTCCTGCCCGGCGCAGAAACCGCGGCCGGCGCCGGTCAGCAACAGCACGCGGGCGCCCCCGTCGCGGGTGCGTGCGATGGCCTCGCGCAGTTCCATGTGCATGTCGACGTTGAAGCTGTTGAGCCGGTCGGGCCGGTTCAGCGTGATGCGCGCGATGCCGCCTTCGATGGAAAAAAGGATGTGCTGGTAGGTCATGGTCCGGGCTCCGGGGGATGGGCGATGGCTTCGACTATTCTTGTCGGCGTCTCGTATCGTTGGCGCAATTTCTGCAGCCGCGCTAACGTACCACGAGTCCGAATTTGTGCTGGAACGACGACTTTCGATTGCGACACAGAAGCGTGGATTATTTTAGAACGAAAATGTATCATATCGCACTGTCCCTGCGGAGCCTTCCCCAATGAAAGTCTATGCAATCGACGGCATCGTGCCGGTGGTCGATCCGAGTGCCTATGTCCATCCGTCGGCCGTG
Organism: Sulfuritalea sp.; assembly: GCA_044359585.1. GTDB lineage: Bacteria > Pseudomonadota > Gammaproteobacteria > Burkholderiales > Rhodocyclaceae > Sulfuritalea. Next base: position 16,383 of record JBIKLV010000074.1, read on the forward strand.
CTGATCGGTGACGTTCATATTGGTCCGCGCGCCTACATCGGACCCTGTGCCAGCCTGCGCGGTGATTTCGGCCGCCTGTTCATCGGTCCAGGCGCCAACGTGCAGGACTGCTGCGTGATGCATGGCTTTCCCGGCAGCGACACCATCATCGAGGAAGACGGGCACATCGGCCATGGCGCCATCCTGCATGGCTGCATCGTGCGCAGGAACGGCATGGTCGGCATGAACGCCGTGGTGATGGACAAGGCCGTGGTCGGCGAATCGGCGATCGTCGCGGCGCAAAGCTTCGTCAAGGCGGGTCTCGAGATTCCGCCGCGCATGCTGGCCGGCGGAGTGCCGGCCAAGGTGATGCGCGAACTCACCGAACTCGAAATGAACTGGAAGATCGAGGGCACCAGCGTTTATCACGACCTTGTCCGGCGCTGCCACGGCACGATGCAGGAAGTCGAGGCGCTGGCGGTCGCGGAACCCGATCGCAAGCGCCTGCAATTGCCGGACCTCAAGACCTTGCAGGAAACCCGGCGCGGTAGTTGAGCCGAAGCTAGTCCAAGAGTCGGCGCTGGCGCTACGGCGATTTCAGTGTCGCCTGCGCCACCGCGTGCTCCCAGCGTTGCATCAACTCGTCGGCGCGATCGCGCGGCAGTGTCGGATGGAAGGTCCGGTCCACCTGCCAGTGATCCGCCAGTTCGTCGAGCCCGGCAAAAACCCCGCAGGCCAGTCCGGCCAGATAGGCCGCACCCAGCGCGGTGGTTTCGATGATTTTCGGGCGCACCACGGGAATTCCCAGCAGGTCGGCTTGGAACTGCATCAGCAGGTTGTTCACGCAGGCGCCGCCGTCGACACGAAGTTCGGTGACGCCGCCACTGTCGGCCATGTCCCGGCGCATCGCCTGCAGCAGGGCGGCGCTCTGGAAGGCGATGCTTTCGAGCGCCGCGCGGGCGATGTGGGCAACGCTGCTGCCGCGGCTGAGGCCGAGGATGGCGCCGCGTGCGTCGGGTTGCCAGTACGGGGCGCCGAGCCCGGTGAAGGCCGGCACGAAGGTCACGCCGCCGCTGTCGGGCACGCTGCTCGCCAGCGCCTCGATGTCGCCGCTGCTGCGTATTGCCTGCAGGCCGTCGCGCAGCCATTCCACCACCGCACCGCCGATGAAGACGCTGCCCTCCAGGGCGAACTGCGGCGTCGTCGATATCTGCGCGGCACTGGTGGAAATCAGGCCGTTGCTACTGGCCAAGCAGCGATCACCGGTGTGCATCAGCATGAAACACCCGGTGCCATAGGTATTCTTCGCCAGTCCCGGGGCATGGCAAGCTTGGCCGAACAGTGCGCTTTGCTGGTCGCCGGCGATACCCCCGATCGGGACGGCGGCACCGAAAACGTCTGTAGTGGTGTGACCGAAGACGTGGCTGGAGGGGTATACCTCGGGCAGCAGGGCGCGCGGGATGTCGAACAGTTCCAGCAGATCGTCATCCCAGCAATTGCGGTGGATGTCGAACAGCATGGTGCGCGCGGCATTGCTGACATCCGTGGCATGGACGGCACCGCCGGTCAGTTGCCACAGCAGCCAGGTGTCGATGGTGCCGAAGGCCAGTTCGCCACGCTGCGCCGCGGCCCGTGCGCCGGGAATGTTGTCCAGCATCCAGGCCAGCTTGGTGGCGGAGAAATAGGCATCGATCACCAGTCCGGTCGTGGCCCGCAGTTTTTGCGACAGGCCGCGCGCGACAAGCTCCGCACAGGCCGGCGCGGTGCGGCGATCCTGCCAGACGATGGCGTTGCACAGCGGCGCACCGCTGCGCCGGTCCCATAGCAAAGTGGTTTCGCGCTGGTTGGTGATGCCGATGGCGGCGACCTCGGCTGCATTGACTCCCGCATTGGCCAGGGCTTCGCCTGCCGTTGCCAGCTGCGTGCTCCAGATTTCCAGCGGATCATGTTCGACCCAGCCCGGCTGGGGAAAAATCTGGCGGAACTCGCGTTGCGACTGGGCGACGATCCGGCCGCGGGTATCGAACAGGATGCTGCGCGAACTCGACGTGCCCTGGTCGAGGGCGAGGACGTAGCGGGAGCGGTTCATCGTGGACGAGGGCCGGCAGGAAGTGGATTCCCGACATTAACTCCGTGGCCGTCGGTGCGTCAATTTCCGCTCTCTCGGCATGGGGGTGGCAACAGTCTTTTGTAAGCTTCGATTAAGTGTGCTTATGTTAGTATTCCGCGCCGCAACAACCGCGCCATGGCACGCTCCGATGCCCTTGCGACGGCACGATTTACGAGTTCCCCCGGCGATACTGCCGACCCTGCGACAACAAGACCGGCAATGCAATGGCCGCTTGATGCCGGCTTCAGATCAACGCAGCACCTACAACGAGGAAGACGCATGAAAATCCACGAATATCAGGGCAAGGAAATCCTGAAAAAATTCGGCGTGACAGTCCCGCGCGGCATTCCCTGCTT
>JBIKLV010000157.1:0-5292 GCA_044359585.1 Sulfuritalea sp.
GGGTGCCGCCGGGCAGGATGAATTCCTTCAGCGGGCCCAGTTCGGCGTTGTAGCGGTCGATTGCCGCTTCCAGGCGCGCCGGTTGCGTGGTCTTGAGCAGCGTGGCGCCGGGGATGGACATTTCGCCGCCGAGGTCGAACAGGTCGTGCTGGATGCCGACCAGCAAGTCGCGCACATCGTCGGGCAATGGCTCGCAGAGGACCACGCCCAACAGCGAGTTGAGTTCATCGACGTCGCCCATGGCCGCGACCCGGGCCGAGTCCTTCGACGTGCGCGAGCCGTCGCCGAGGCCGGTGGTACCGGCGTCGCCGGTGCGGGTGTAGATTTTCGAGAGTCTGTGGCCCATGGCAAGGTTCGGGTGGTTGGGATCGGACGCCGATTATTGCAGACTCCCGACGCCGTGCTGCTAGGCCTGGTTGGCGACCGCCCTGTCGATGCTGGCGGCTTCGGCACCCGACTGCACCACCAGCACGGCGCAGGCCAGACCGCCGACGATCTGCTCCGGCACGCCGCCGCCCATGCCCTGATGGTGGCCGACCACCAGCAGGTCGGCAGCGAGTTCGTGCGCTACGGCGACGATCGCCTTGTCCGGCAGTCCTTCTGCGACATGGATCGCGCACTCGATGCCATCGACGCGCAGGCGACCGGCGATCAGTGCCAACTCCGCGCTGGCCGCGTCGCGTTTGGTCGGGCTGGCAATGACGGTGACCAGGGTGACCGCCGTGCCGGTAACCCTCGCCAGTTGTCCCGCGACGCTGGCGACGTGATCGCTTTCCGCCGAGCCGTCGCAGGCGACGAGGATGCGACGTTGCCACATGGTCGCCTTCCAGCCTGCGATCAGGACGTGGCAGGGGGCGCGGGCGATGATCTGCGTCGCGACAGCGCCCAGCAGGCGCTCCTTGAGGTCGCCGCGCGGCGGGCGGCGACCGACGATCAGGATGTTGCAGTCCGCTTCCTGCGCCGCTGCCACCACTTCCTGCACCGGGTGTTTGCCGACGCGGATGACTTGCTCGGTATCGACGCCCGCCACCAGTGCCGCCCGCGCGGTGAGTGCGAGTCGGGCGCGCGCCGTTTCGTCCTCGTTCGCAGCCGGTATAGAGGTCATGATGTCCAGGGTGACGCCGAAACTCCTGGCCAGCGCAATGGCGATTTCCTGCGGCGCCTGGCTGAACTCGCTGCCGTCGGTGGCCAGCATCAGGCGCTGGCGGCGGAAGCCGTCGGGCAGCAGCTTGCCGGTGCAGGGCTTGAAGATGCGCGTCTTGCAGGTCCGGCAAACATCGGGATCGAGCGTCCAGTAAAGCGCGGAGGTGACGTCGGTCATCACCGGGAAGAAGGCGCCCTCGCCGATTTCATGGGTGTAGCCGCCCTGGCGCAGGAACTCGTAGGTCGGCTGGTTGAGCCGGTAAAAGTACAGGCCGCCGCCGATGCGCCGCCGCCGCCGCGCTTCCTGCGCCAGGATTTCGGCACCGGCAATGTCGATGGTATTTAGGCTGGCGGCCGCGATCAGCACCGACTTCTGCTGCGGGTTGTCCTCGTCGATCTGCTGCAGCGCCTGCTGCACGAAACTCGACGCGCCGAAATACACCGAGCCGTTGATGCGCACGATGCGCAGCTGCGGGCATTCCGGCCGGCCCCGGGCGCGCTCGAAGTGATAGGCGCCTTCCCTGGCGGCCGGCACCAGCGGCACGATCTCCGGTTTGGACGAGCGGTAGAGGTACATCACCAGCGAGAGGAAGACGCCGATGAAGATGCCGGCTTCGAGGTTGAACAGGGTGCCGACCAGGGTCGCGGCGAGGATCGCCGACTCCGCCTTGCTGGTATGCCAGATGTGGCCGATGTGATGGAAGTCGATCAGGCCCCAGGCCACCAGAAACAGGATGCCGGCCATTGCGGCATTCGGCAGGTAGGCGGCGAGCGGGGCGACCAGCAGCAGCACCAGGATCAGGAACACGGTGGCGAACACCGAGGCCAGCGGCGTGCGCGCACCGGCTTCGTAATTCACCCCGCTGCGGTTGAAGGAGCCCGACGAGGCGTAGGCCGAGAAGAAGGAGCCGACGAGGTTGGACAGGCCCTGGCCGATGAATTCCTGGTTGGCGTCGATGCGCTGTTCCGAGCGCACCGCGATGGCGCGCGAGATCGACACCGCTTCGGTCAGTGCCAGCATGGTGATGACCAGCGCCGGGCCGAGGGTATGGCGCAGCGTGTCGAGCGAAAAATTCGGCAGCGACAGGGGCGGCAGCGTTGCCGGCAGGGCGCCGACAGTCTTGATGCCGCTGGCGTCCTGGCCTAGCCACAGGACGATGATTTCCGCCACGATGCTGCCGACCACCATCGCCGCGATCATGTACGGGATCTTCTTCAGGTAGCGGCGGGCGAGGATGCCGGTCGCCAGCGTGGCGACGCCGACCCCGGCGACCCAGGGGTTGATCTGGCTGGCCTGGAGGACAAGCTGGCGGATGATTTCGTAGAAGGGAGTGCCGCGCGGAATGTCGATGCCGAAGAAGTTGCGCACCTGGCTCGCCGCAATAAGTATGGCTGCGCCGGCGGTGAAGCCGATCACCACGGTATGCGAAATGAAATTCACCAGCGCGCCCATACGCGCCAGCCCCAGTACCAGTTGGAACACACCGACCAGGAAGGTCAGGGTCAGCACCAGGCTGATGTACTGCGCCGAGCCGGGCTCGGCCTGGTGCGACAGGGCGGCGAAGATGGCGATCGAGATGGCGGTGGTCGGCCCCGACACCAGGTGCCAGCTCGAGCCGAACAGGGCGCCGATCACCGCCGGCACCATCGCCGCATACAGGCCGTATTGCGGCGGCAGGCCGGCGATGGTGGCGAAGGCGACGCCCTGCGGCAGCACGATCAGCGCGCCGGTCAAACCGGCGAGCAGGTCGTCGCGCAGGCTGCGGCGGGTGACCATCGGCCACCAGAGCAGGAAGGGAAAAAGTCTCTTCACGGTGCGGAGGGAAAGCTTCATCGACGCGCGCCTCAACCCGGTCCCGCGTTTGCCGATGGGTGCCCGGGCCGGGCGGGCGCGCTGCCGCTCAGTGCGCGTTGCGTGTCTTCAGCGTCCGGGCTGTGCACGCGGAACCGGCACGGCGCGCCGAGCTTGCGACGGGCGTTGCGACCGACGTGGCGGATTGCCGCGGCTTTGGCTCTGAGGCGAGGCGGGAATAACGCTCCGCTTCGAGCAGGTGCGACTTGCGTCGCACGGAAAGAAGCTCGCCGGCTTCGGAAGCGGCGACTTCGGCCAGGTAGCGTAGAAACGCTTTCAGCAATGATTGCATGGCAGTACACCTCAGGGACTCGTTGTGCGTAGCTAACGCACATGCCATGCCAGCAAGATTGATTGATGCAAGTCATTGAAATAAAGCGATTCTCGCTATGGGAGCGAATCCGGGGTGTCACTGCGGTCATTGCAAAATGCAATGACCACTTGGGGTGGTTGCCGCCGTGTCGCCGGCGCCGACTCTTACCCCGGGATCAGGATCGGCATGCCGAAGAGCGGCCACAGCGTGACCAGCGCGAGACCGAGAACCACGAGCAGGATGGCGCTCATCGCCAGGCCGTGCCAGAAGAACTCGCCGGGCGTGAACTGCTTTGATTCGTAGGCGATGGCATTGGGCGCGGCGCCGATCAGCAGCACGAAGGGCATGCCGGCGGTGACCAGCGAGGCGTAGAAGATCACGTCGGGCGCGACGCCCAGATACTTGGCGATCACCAGCGACACCGGCAGCGCGATGGCGATGGCGGCGACGTTCATGATGAAGTTGGTCATGACCAGCACGAAGGCCGCGATGCCCATGACGAAAACCCACCAGTGCGCGTCCTTGAGCATGCCGAGCCAGGATACGGCCATCCACTCGGCAGCGCCGGTCTTCCACAGGCAGAAGCCGATGCTCATGGCGCCGGAGAACAGCAGGATGATGTTCCACGGCAGTTCCTCGAGGTCCTGCACCTTCAGCACGCCGAAGATGAAGAAGAGCAGGGTCGAGATCAGCATCAGCGCGGCGCGGTCTATGCTCTTCAGCGCCGGGACCGCCGACTGCATGGCCATCAGGAGGACGACGAACGCAACGCAGCCGAGCACGAATATCTCGTTGCGGCTCATCGGGCCCAACGTGCTGGAAAGCTTGGCGACCTTTTCGCGCAGGCCGGGAATGGTGGCCTTGGATGGTTTGAAAACGATCGACAGGTAGACCCAGATCAGGAATACCATGCCCCAGCCGATCAGGCCGAGGAACAGGGGCAGATCGAAGAAGCCGACGTCGCGGCCGGTGAACTCCTTGAACATGCTGGCTGCCGCCGGAGCGCGGGCCGAGCCGAGGAAGGAGACGACGCTGGCGGCGCCTGCCGCCCAGGCCATGCCCATGAACAGGCTCTTGCCGAAACGCGACGGCCCGTCACCCTCCTTGTAGAGGGCGAGGATGGCCAGCAGGATCGGGAACATCGTCGCCGCTACCGCCGTGTGCGCCATCAGGTGGGTCAGCGCCGCCGTCACCACCAGGCAGCCGAGCAGGATGGTGCGCGTGTTCTCGCCGACGATCTCGAGCATCTTGTAGGCCAGGCGCTTGGTCAGGCCGGTCTTGGTGAAGGCCATGCCGATGATCATGGAGCCGAAGATGAACATCACCGAAGGATCCATGAAGTCGCGGAAGGCTTCCCTGGCCGGACGGATCAGGAACAGCGCCTGGAACACGCCGATGGCGATGGCGGTGACGCCGATCGGGATGACTTCGAACACCCACCAGATGCCAGCCATCAGGAACAAGCCGATGGCGGCCTTGCCCTCCGGCGAGAGAGCGAAATGCTTGCCCGCAGGATCGACGGCGTCGGCCCACGGCGGCGCGAAATAGACCAGCAGGAAGAGACCCAGGCCGCCCAGCAGGGGAACCCATTTGCGCCAGTCGAAGCGTGGGGCGGCGGCTTCTGCGACGGCGGTCTGCGTGTTCATCTGCCGCTTTCCGCGAGCACCGCCTCGGCCACGGCGGCCATCACGTCCACCCGGCGCAGCACGGCGACCACGCGTTCGTTCTCGACGACAGGAAGGATGTTCGCATTGAGCGTGGCGAACAGGTAGATCGCCTTGACCAGCGGGTCGCTGCCTGCCACCGTCGCCTTGGCGTCGACCACATGGGCGCCGACCGGCATGGCCGCCGCCTTGCGGCATTGCTCGGCACAGTCCTCCTGCCAGAGCGGGGCCAGCGAAGCCAGGTCGCCGCGGCCGCCTTCGTAGTGCGCGGGATCATGCTGCTTCAGGTACTCCGGCAGCAGCGCGTGCAGCAGTTCGCG
>JBIKLV010000075.1:0-18543 GCA_044359585.1 Sulfuritalea sp.
AACAAGATCCACCCCGGCGACCCCGCCGACAAGAACCTCTACGACCTGCCGCCGGAAGAAGATGCCAAGATCCCGACCGTCTGCTCGTCGCTGGAGCAGGCGCTGGAGTACCTGGACAAGGACCGCGAGTTCCTCACCCGTGGCGGCGTCTTCAGCAACGAAATGCTCAGCGCCTACATCGACCTGAAGATGGAAGAAGTCACCAAGTTCCGCATGACGACCCATCCGGTCGAGTTCGACATGTACTACTCGATCTGAGGCAGAAACCCATGCGTGGCGCTCGGGCCGGCAGATAATGCTGACCCCGGCGCTGCGGAGGGTTCGCTCCGGCGATCGACCAAAGGACGGGCAAGCCCGTCCTTTTTTTCGCCGGTCCGCATCGTGGCTCCCCGCCGGTCAAGGCTGCGCTCCAAGGCGGGCACCCATTTGGCGATGCCGCCGCAATTGACATACACTTGAACGATGAAGCTTCTTCTGCCCTTGATTGCCTTGGTCCTGCCGTTCGCGACGGCGGCCAACACGCTCTACAAATGCACGGACGAATCCGGTGTGGTGCTGTACACCAACCAGAAGGCGCCGAAAAAGAACTGCATCGTGCTTTCCCATCAGGCCGCGCCCGCACCGGCACCCGGCGCGGCGAAGCCGCGGGCGAGTGCTACGCCGACGCCCGGCGATTTCCCGCGTGTTTCCGGCAGCGAACAGAAGGCGCGCGACGGCGACCGTCGTGCCATCCTCGACAAGGAACTCGCCAACGAACTGCAGAACACCGAAAAGGCGAAGAAAGCCTTGCAGGACGCCGGCAACCAGCCCGCCGACAAACTGCAGCCGCTGCGCGACACCGTGGCGCTGCACGAACGCAACGTCGAGTCCTTAAAGAAAGAGCTCGGCAACCTGCGCTGAGAGCTTGTGAATAAATCTACTGCGCGTGCCGGATCGGGGCTTGGGCGGTGCTCGCTATCCTCATGTACAAAGACGTACATTCCGGTAGCTGCGCGCCGGCCGCACCCCGCTGCGGCCCGCTCGCGACGATTTCTTCACAAGCTCTAAGTCTATCTGGCGGCTGGTGCGCTTCTTGCGAGATTCTCCGGAAATGAACACTGCCGAACCCTTCAATGCCTTCAGCGGGCTCGACCTGCTTTCTTCCGCCGTCGTGCTGGTCGACGCCGGACTGGTCATCCGCCATGTGAATCCGGCGGCGGAAAACCTGTTCGCAATCAGCTCGCGGCAACTGCTGGGCCACCCGCTGCAACGCCTGGTGGGCAAGCCCGCCGCCCTCGCCGCCGCGCTGGACAATGCTCTGAAGAACAACTGGAGCTATACCGGCAACAACATCCTGATCGAACCGGCGCCGGAACGGCAACTCCATGCCGATTGCACGGTGACTCCGATCGAGGCCGGCAACGCACGACTGTTGATCGAAGTGCGCCCCATCGACCAGCAGTTGCGCGCCGCGCGCGAAGAACAACTGGCACAGCAGCAGCAGGCCAACCGCGAACTGGTGCGCAACCTGGCCCACGAGATCAAGAACCCGCTGGGCGGCATCCGCGGTTCGGCGCAGTTGCTGGAACGCGAACTGGACAGCGAGCCGCTCAAGGAATATACGCAGGTCATCATCGAGGAAGCCGACCGCCTGCAGGACCTGATGCAACGCCTGCTATCGTCGCATCGGACCATGCAGCCGGCGCTGGTCAATATCCACGAGATCCTCGAACGCGTGCGGCGGCTGATCCATGCCGAATACCACGACGTCAGCGTGCGCCGCGACTACGACACCTCGCTGCCCGACATCACCGGCGACCGCGAGCAACTGATCCAGGCCATCCTCAACATATCGCGCAACGCGGCGCAGGCGATGCAGGGCAAAGGCGAGATCATTTTCCGCACCCGGGCGGCACGCAAGGTCACGCTGGCGAAGAAGCATCACGAGCTGGCACTCGAATTGCAAGTGGTCGACAATGGACCCGGCATTCCCGACGAGATTCGCGACAAGATCTTCTATCCGCTGGTCTCCGGCCGCGAAAAGGGCAGCGGGCTCGGGCTCACCATCGCGCAGAGCTTCGTCCAGCAACACGGCGGCACCATCGAAGTCAGTTCCCGCCCCGGCCGCACCTGCTTTTCGCTGATGCTGCCGCTGGTACGAACCAAGAAGGAAGAATGATGAACGACACATCCCCCGGCCCTGACCGACCATGAATCCCGTCTGGATCATCGACGACGACCGCTCCATCCGCTGGGTGCTGGAGAAGGCGCTGGGCCGTGAAAATATCTCCGCCAAGTCCTTCGGCTCCGCCGACGAGGCACTGGCCGCGCTGGACGCCGGGCAGCGGCCGCAGATCCTGGTGTCGGACATTCGCATGCCGGGCAAGAGCGGCCTGGAACTGCTGCAGCATGTCAAGGAGCGCCATCCCGAGTTGCCAGTCATCATCATGACGGCCTATTCCGACCTCGACTCGGCCGTCTCGGCCTTTCAGGGCGGCGCCTTCGAATACCTGCCCAAGCCCTTCGATGTGGACCAGGCCGTCGACCTGGTGCGCCGGGCCATCGCGCAGGCGGCGCACCAGAATGGTGCAACCGAGGTGACCAGCACGGTGCCGGAAATCCTCGGCCAGGGCGCCGCGCTGCAGGAGGTGTTCCGCGCCATCGGCCGCCTGTCGCAGTCCCACGCCACGGTACTGATCAACGGCGAATCCGGCACCGGCAAGGAACTCGTGGCGCGCGCGCTGCACCGCCACAGCCCGCGCAAGGATGCGCCTTTCATCGCCATCAACACCGCGGCGATCCCGCGCGACCTGCTCGAATCCGAACTCTTCGGCCACGAAAAGGGCGCCTTCACCGGCGCCGGCGCGCTGCGCCGCGGCCGCTTCGAACAGGCCGACAACGGCACCCTGTTCCTCGACGAGATCGGCGACATGCCTGCGGAATTGCAGACGCGGCTGCTGCGCGTGCTTTCCGACGGCAACTTCTACCGCGTCGGCGGCCACCAGCCGGTCAAGGCCAACGTGCGCGTGATCGCGGCGACCCACCAGGACCTGGAAGGCCGCGTCAAGGAAGGCCTGTTCCGCGAAGACCTGTTCCATCGGCTCAACGTGATCCGCCTGAGGCTGCCGCCGCTGCGCGAGCGGCGCGACGACATCCCGCTGCTGGCGAAGCATTTCCTGCAAAAAAGCGCGCAGGAGCTCGGCGGCGAACCCAAGCGCCTGACCGACGGCGCGCTCAGGTACCTGCAGGGCCTGGAATTCCCCGGCAACGTGCGGCAGCTGGAGAATCTCTGCCACTGGCTCACCGTCATGGCGCCGGGGCAGAGCGTGGATATCCCCGACCTGCCGGCCGAACTGCGCGATGGCGCCGACAGCGCACGGCGCGACCTGCCGGCCAACTGGAACGCAGCGCTGGCCGCCGAGGCCGACCGCCTGCTGGCCGCCACACCGGGCAAGGTGTTCGACACCCTCAGCCGCGAGTTCGAATCGACCCTGATCCGCCGCGCGCTGAACGCCACCGGCGGCCGCCGCGTCGACGCCGCGCAACTGCTCGGTATCGGCCGCAATACCATAACGCGCAAGATCCAGGAACTTGGCCTCGACGACACGCGGGCCGACCACGGCGAAAGCTGAAGCTCCGAACTAGCGGCATCGTTTATTGGCCAGCGCCCGCGCAACGGACTCCGGCGCCTTACGTTATAGTCCCCGGCGTCGGCAATATCCGCCGCGCATGCCCAAGGGGACCGCCATGCCCGCCACCATAGCCGCGATCGCGTCCGCCCTCGGGCCGCTCGCCCGGCGCTTCGATGTCGATGTCCTCGACACCTGCGCCTCGACCAACGCCGAGCTGCTGGCCCGCGCCGAAGCCGGCGCGGCCTCGGGCACCGTGCTGGTCGCCAACGAACAGACGGCGGGGCGCGGCCGGCGCGGCCGCAGCTGGATCGCCAGCCCGGGTGACAGCCTGACCTTTTCCCTGCTCTGGCGCTTCGCCCCCGGCACCGCGCCGGCGGGACTTTCGCTGGCGGTCGGACTGGCGGTTGCGCGCGCGCTGCAGAAAGTCGGCACCGGCGATACGGCGCTGAAATGGCCCAACGACATCCTCAGGAACCGGCGCAAACTCGGCGGCATCCTGATCGAGCTGGTTCCGGGCGCGCCGCATGCCGCCGTGATCGGCATCGGCCTCAACCTGCACCTGCCGGCCGCCATGCCCGCCGAACTGCGCGCGGTGTCCGCCGCGCTGTGCGAACCGGGTGGTGCGGCCGACGAGGACGCCCTGTATGCCATGTTGCTGGGCGAGCTGCTCGCCGTGCTGGAAGGCTTCGCGGCATCCGGCTTCGCGCCGCTGCGCGACGAGTGGATGGCGCGCAATGCCTATGCCGATACCGACGTTGTCCTGTTGTCTGATTTCGGCGCGGCGCGCAGCGGCATCTGCCGCGGCGTCGATACCGATGGCGCGCTGCTGTTCGACGCCGACGGCCGCGTCGAGCGCATCCTGTCCGGCGAAGTCTCGCTGCGTCCGGCCTGACGATGATCCTCTGCCTCGACGCCGGCAATACGCGCCTCAAGTTCGGCCTGCGCGACGGCCCCGACTGGGCCCTGCGCGAGGCGCTCGACTACGACGACTTCGACAGCCTGCCGCGCCGGCTGCCCGATGCACCGACCCGCATCGTCGCCTGCAATGTCGCCGGTGATCTGGCGCGGCGGCGCATCGAGGACCTGGCGGCACGCATGTGCGTCACGCTCGACTGGCTGCAGAGTTCGCCACTGGCCTGCGGCGTCAGCAACGGCTACGACACGCCCGGGCAGCTCGGTGCCGACCGCTGGGCCGCGCTGATCGGCGCGCGCGCGCTACATGCCGACGCCTGCTTGGTGGTGATGGCCGGCACCGCCACCACAATCGACGCGCTAGACGCCCAGGGCCGCTTCCGCGGCGGCCTGATCCTGCCCGGCCTGACCATGATGCGCAGCGCGCTGGCACGGAACACCGCCGGCCTGCCCGATGCCTGCGGTTACTACCGTCAGTTGGCGACCAACACCGACGACGCCATCGTCAGCGGCGCGCTGCACGCCACGCTGGGCGCCATCGAGCGCGTCAGGTCGACGCTGGAGGCGGGCGCGACCTGCCTGCTTTCCGGCGGGGCCGCGGTGGAGCTCGCGCCGTTCGTGGCAACGCCCTGCAGGTCGATCGACAACCTGGTCCTGGAAGGGCTGGCGCGCTTCAGCCGGCCCTCCTGAGCTACACTCGATCCATTCTCTGGAGATACCTGCGTTGGGTTTGAAATCCATCAAGACGTGGGCAGCAGCGCTGCTTTCCGGCCTCGTTCTGCTGTGCGTCACCACCGTGGCCTGCGCCGCCGGGGCTTCTGCCGCCGAAGACTTTCCGCTCGTCATCGGTGGCCGCGATGTCCACATTTTCCGGGCGCCGATCGGCACCTTCAGCGCTGCCGAACGCGCCGAGGGTGCGCGCAAGCGCATCGAGCGCGCCTTCGCCAAGACGGGCGAAGGCTGGACCTCGGTGAAGCCCACCGCGCTGGGCGTGGAAGTGCGCCTGGACGACGAAGTCCTGTTCCTGGTGGTTCCCGGCGACGTGCATGCGGAGACCGGCGAATCCGCGGAAGATCTGGCCAACCGGGCGTCGCGGGCGTTGCAGAAAGCCTGGAGCGAAGCCCGCGAGCGCAATGACCCGCGCGCCCGCCTGGAAGGCCTGCTCAAGCTGGCATTGGCCACGGTGCTCTTGCTGCTGGCGCTGGTCGCCACGCTGAAACTGTCGGCCCGCCTGCGCCAACTGCTGGTCGCCGGCCTGCGCCGGCGCCTCGAGTCGCTTCCCGCCAACCACTGGGGACAACGCATGTCGGGCGCTCTGCCGGGCATCGCGGCGCGCCTCGCGATCCTCATGACCTGGCTGCTGGTGATGGCGATGGCCTATTCCTACCTGACCTACGCCCTGGCGCAGTTCGCGCTGACGCGACCCGCCAGCGAGACCATGTCCGGTTCCATCGCCAGCCTCACGGCACAGGCCCTGGCGGCGGTGGTCGAGTCGCTGCCGGGCATCTTCGTCGCGGTGGCGATCTTCCTCCTGGCCTGGGTCGCCACCCGCATTTCGTCCGAGTTCTTCGACAGCATCGAGGCGCGGCCGTCCGACAGCGCCATGCTCAACAACCATACCGCACCGGCGACGCGGCGCATCGTCAACGCCTCGCTGTGGCTGTTCGCCGTCGCCATGGCCTATCCCTACCTGCCGGGTTCCCATACCGAAGCCTTCAAGGGGCTGTCGGTGATCGTCGGCCTGATGGTTTCGATCGGTGCCTCCGGCGTGGTCGGTCAGATCGCCAGCGGCGTGATGATCGTCTACACCTACGCGCTGAAGAAGGGCGAGTACGTGCGCATCCAGGACTACGAAGGCACGGTCACCGAGCTGGGCCTGTTCGTCACGCGCCTGCGCACCGGCCTCGGCGAGGAGATCGCGCTGCCCAATGCCTTTGTCCTGGGCAACGTCACGCGCAACTTCTCGCGCATCGACGGCGACCGCGGTTACGTCCTCGACTGCAAGTTGACCATCGGCTACGACACGCCCTGGCGCCAGGTGCACGCGCTGCTGCTGGAAGCGGCGGCGGCGATTCCCGAGATCCGCAAGACGCCGGCGGCCTACGTGGTGCAGACGGCGCTGTCGGATTTCTATGTCGAGTACAAGCTGGTGGTCTATGTGGACACTGACGTTCCTGCCACGCGGGCGCGCGTTGCCAGCGACCTGCACGCCGCGATCCAGGACGCCTTCAACCTTCACGGCGTGCAGATCATGTCGCCGCACTACGTGCTCGATCCGCAGGCGCCGAAGATCGTTGCCGAGAAAGATTGGCGGCCCGCCCCCGCAACACCCGGACCGGACGCTTGAGCCCTGTCCGGGCGCGCCATCCGGCCAACTCGCCGGACGGGTGCGGCCTGCTATCATCGCCGCCACATCTAGAATGTTGAAGCCTTCGGGGAAGCATCTTGCACATCCGCGTTCATCGCTGTGACGGAAAGACCGGCAACTATTCCCAGGACGACCATCGACGCGCCGTGCTGCTTGCAAAGCGATTCGATCCGGCAAAGCTGTTCTGCTCGGGACCGATCGTCATCGGCGTGCAAAATCCGTTCAGCATCATCCATCCCGACGAGATCTGCTGGATCGAGGTTGAAACCGATCTGCTCCTGCCCAAGTCAGTGCCGAAGAACATCGAGCGCCTGCGCCGCATCGGCGACGTCGAGGAATACAAGTCCCTGCTGGCGCGCCAATGGCCCGGCTGGATGCGGTTGCGCAAAGGCAAGGAGGGCGACCCGTTCGAAGCGCTGATTGAGCTTTCCCTGCGCAGCGGTGAATCGATCTACCTGCACGTGACCGGCGCCGTCGGTGACATCAATCTGGTCGAGGAATTTTTCGGCGTGCCGGCGATTACCGCCAGCATCGGCGTTGCCGGCAACGTGTACATCAATCCGAAGGCGATCGTGCGCGCCCGCATCTACCACAGTCGCGACCAGGTCAAGTTCTCCGACGGCTTCTGGATGGCCGAAGCCGACGATGTTTGATGCGCGGTCCACCTGCCGGCTGCAGGCAAAGAGTCGGCACCCCACGGGGACTTCCTTCGGTCGTCGGCGGTACGGCGGCTGAACCGTCGCCTCAGTAATCCCGATTCGACAGCCGTGGCGGCGGCTTGAAACCGAGGGCGAACGCGCGGTTCTCGAAATGCGCCGCCTCCGCCATGCGGCCATCGCGGTTGTAGCGGATCGCAAGATCCCAGCTTGCGCGGGGGTGGCCGAGTTCAGCGGCAAAATGCAGCCATTGTGTCTGCCTATGAAGGTTGGCGGCGGTACCCGAGCTACCGGAGCCAAACGCCTGCGAGACCTCGAATGCCGCCGCCGCGTCGCCGCGCGCGGCATTCAGCAGGTTCGCCAGGAACGCGCCGTTGCCTTTCGCGGTATCGAAAAAATCCCCGGACAACCCGACGTCGCGCTGGATGGCATGCGCCCGCGCCGCGCCGAGGGCCAGTTGGCGGGCTTCGTCAATCGCATGGCTGTCGGGGAAATCGCGCAGGAAGGCGGTGCTCAGGGAGGCAATGCGCTGCGGACGTTTCGCCGCGACCACTTCGCGCCAGCGCGCCGCCTCGGTCGCCGCCCTGGCGGCGGCACTGCGTTGTCGTGCGCGCGACTGGGGCGCCGCGCCCGCCTGCCCGGCGCCGACGACCGGCTCGGCCGCGGCGATCGAAGCTGGCGAGAATGCGCTGCCCGCAAAAAGCGCCGCTGCAGCCAGGATTCCGAATCTGCTCATTGCCTGTCTCCTCGATTTCCTTCGTCCGCCATGGCGATGCAAACACTCGGCGTTGCCCTGCTGGACCCGCTCATACTGCGGCGGGCGTCCTATTCCTTGAGCAATTCCTGCGCAATGATCAACTGCCTGACCTGGGTCGTGCCGGCGCCGATTTCGATCAGCTTGCCGGCGCGATAGAGGCAGTTTACTTCGGTCTCCCACATGAAACCGTTGCCGCCGTGAATTTGCACGGCGTGGTCGAGCACCAGCTTCAACATGTTGCCGGCATGGAGCACGCAGGCCGCGGAGCGCTTGTGGATTTCGCCGCGCCCGGCGTCATCGGCGGCGGCGACCTCCTTCAGCAACTGGTAGGAAAAGGCGCGCACCGATTCCAGCGCGGCATACATGTCGGCCAGCATGCCCTGCACCAGCTGGAAGGCGGCGATGGGCTGGCCGAACTGGACGCGGGTGCGGGCGTAGTCGAGCGAGAGGTCGAGCGCGCGCTGCGCGAGCCCGATGACATGGCCGCTGAAGAAGACGCGCTCGATGTCGAGTCCGCTCATCACCACCCTGACGCCCTTGTCCACTTCCCCGACCAGGTTGGCGGCCGGCACGCGGCAATCGTCGAACAGCAGTTCGCCGGTCGGGCTGCCGCGCCAGCCCATCTTCTTCAGGCTCTGCGCGACGGAGAACCCCGGTATTCCCTTCTCCACGACGAAGGCCGAGATGCCATGCTGGCCGCGCTCGGGAGTGGTCTTGGCGTAGACCAGCAGCAGGTCGGCCACCGGGCCATTGGTGATGAACATCTTGCGGCCGTTCAAGACGTAGTGATCGCCGTCGCGGCGGGCCGTGGTCTTCATCGAACCCAGCGCATCCGACCCGGCGCCCGGTTCGGTGAGGCCCAGCGCGCCGATGCCGGACAGCATGCGCGGCAGGAAGCGCGCCTGCTGTTCCGCGCTGGCATTGCGCACCAGGTTGTTCACGCAGAGGTTCTCGCTGGCGCCCCAACTCGCGGCGAGCATGTTGTTCCAGTAGGTGAAGGCCTCGCCGATGAAAAACTGCGCGACGAGGTCGAGGCCCGGTCCGCCCAGCGACTCCGGCACGGTGGTGCCGAGCAGGCCGACGTCCCCCATGCGGCGGTATTCGTCGGCCGGGAACCAGTCCTCGTCATCCATGCGCCGCAGCAGCGGGTGGTGGCGCTCCCTGGCGTAACGCCAGGCCATGTCGTAGATCTGCTGGTGCTGCGGGTCGAAGCCGTGCCGGCGCAGGTCAAGCATAGGGTCTCCCTCCAGGCATCAGTCTAGCCGATGAAACATGGGTACTTGATCGCCCCGCCGCGATGCCCGACAATGCCCCATCGTCCGCAGGAGCTTTCGATGCCCGCCCACTTCCTCGCCACGCTGCCGAACTTCCTCGCCTACCTCGGCGCCGCCTTCGTGCTGCTCGCCGCCTTCGTCGCCATCTATCTCTACGTCACGCCCTACGACGAGATCGCGCTGATCCGCAACAACAATGTCGCCGCGGCCATCTCGCTGTCCGGCGCGCTGCTCGGCTTCGCCATGCCCATCGCCAACGTCATCGCCCACAGCGACACCTTGCTCGACCTCGCGGTGTGGGGCGTGATCGCCGGCGCGGTGCAGTTGCTGGCGTGGATGGTGGCGCGCGTGGCGCTGCCACGCCTGAAGGAGGACATCGCCGCCGGACGCGCGGCACCGGCCACCTTTGTCGCCGCGCTGTCGATCACCGTCGGCCTGATCAACGCCGCCTGCATGACTTACTGAAATCAACGCTCATGATCCCCATCGACCACCCAGCATCATGAAAACGCATCAGCTTCGTGCGGCCGAGTGCTGGTAAATCTCGCCCCCCACCCCCATCCCCGCCCCGGGGCGGGGCTATTGATTTGCTCGCTACGCTCGATAACACCACTGACTTATCCTGCTGTTTCACGCTAAAAGGGAGACACACATGGCACTCATGGATTTCATCAAGAAACAGTTCATCGACATCATCCAGTGGACGGAGGACGATGGCGACACCATGGCCTGGCGCTTTCCGATGGCCGAAATGGAAATCCAGAACGGCGCCAGCCTGACGGTGCGCGAATCGCAGATGGCGGTGTTCGTCAATGAAGGCAAGGTGGCCGACGTGTTCGGTCCCGGCATGTACAAGCTGACCACGCAGACGCTGCCGGTACTGACCTACCTGAAGAACTGGGACAAGCTGTTCGAGTCGCCCTTCAAGTCCGACGTGTACTTTTTCAGCACCCGGCAGAAGCTTGACCGCAAGTGGGGCACGCCCAATCCGGTGACGATCCGCGACAAGGATTTCGGCATGGTGCGGCTGCGCGCCTTCGGCATCTACGCCTTCCACCTGACCGATCCCAAGGCCTTCCACACCACGATCTCGGGCACGCTGGAAAGCTATACCGCCGACCAGCTCGAAGGCCAGTTGCGCAACACCATCGTCGGCCACATCGCCGACATCTTCGGCGAATCGGGCGTGCCCTTCATCGACATGGCCGGCAACCAGGTCGAGTTCGGCAATGCCCTGCGCGCCAAGATGGAGCCGATGTTCGCCAGCTACGGCCTGGCGCTCGACAGCCTCAATGTGCAGAACATCTCGCTGCCCGAGGAACTGCAGGCCATGCTCGACAAGCGCATCGGCGTGAACATGATGGGCGGCATGCAGGCCTACACGCAGTTCCAGACCGCCGAGGCGATTCCGCTCGCCGCCGCCAACGAAGGCGGCCTGGCCGGCATCGGCGCCGGCCTCGGCGTCGGGCTCGGCGTCGGCCAGCAGGTCGCGGCCTCGATGGCGCAGTCGCTCAACCCTGCCGCAGCGCCGGCCGCGCCCGTAGCGCCAGCGCCGACTCCTGCGGCGGCACCGGTTTCCGCCGACGAGATCGTCGCCACCATCGAAAAGCTCCATGGCCTGGTAGGCAAGGGCATGCTGTCGCAGGCGGAGTTCGACGCGAAGAAGGCGGAACTGCTGAAGAAACTCGGTTGAAGAAACTCGGCTGACGAACCTTTACTGATCGCGGGCCATGCCCTTCAGCGCCAACTGCCCGGCCTGCGGCGCGCCGGTCGTCTTCAAGTCGTCGGCGTCCTTCCACGGCGTCTGCGAGTTCTGTCGCAGCACGCTGGTGCGCCACGGCGGCAACCTCGACAACCTCGGCCGCATGGCCGACCTGATCGAGGATGCCTCGCCGCTCCGGCTCGGCACCGAGGGCCGCTACAAGGGCGTGCATTTCGCGGTGATCGGCCGCATCCAGCTCAAGTATGCCGCCGGGGTCTGGAACGAATGGCATGTGCTGTTCGACGACATGCGCGGCGGCTGGCTGTCGGATGCCGGCGGCGAATACACCATCAGCTTCCTCAAGCCACCCGGCGCGACCCTGCCCGCGTTCGCCACGCTGCAGGCCAACCAGGAGATGAAACTGGCGGGCCGCGAATTCGTGGTCACCGACATCGAAGAAGCGCTGTGCGTCGCGGGCGAGGGCGAACTGCCCTTCGCCTTCGGGGCCGGCTATCCGGCGCAACTGGTGGACCTGCGCAGCGCGGGCGACGGCGCAGCGGCATTCGCCAGCATCGACTATTCGGAAACGCCGCCGCTGTTCTTCGTCGGCGAATCGCTGCCCTTTGCCGCTTTCGGTTTCGCCAACCTGCGCGGCGAAATGGCGGCGAAATCGGCGGGCACCGTCAGGGCGCTGCAGTGCCCGACCTGCGGCGGCGCGATCTCGATCCACGACAAGGCGGTGCAGAGCGTCGCCTGCCCCTCCTGCCTGAGCATCCTCGAACCGGCCAACGAAAGCCTGAAGGTTCTGCGCAAGGCAGCCGCCGCGACACACATCGAGCCGCTGATTCCGCTGGGCAGCAGCGGGCACTTCCTCGGCAAGGACTGGACCGTAATCGGCTTCCAGCAGCGCGTCATCAGCGTCGAGGGTACCGATTATCCGTGGCAGGAATTCCTGCTGCACCATCCCGAAGACGGATTTCGCTGGCTGGTGGAATCGACCGGGCACTGGAGCTGGGTCAGCCCGCTGGCGGTGCTGCCGCGCTACCGAGACGGCCAGCTCTCCGCAGTGCATGGCGGCGGGGAATTCACGCGTTTTTCCGCCGGCACGGCGGAAACCCGCTATGTCATCGGCGAATTCACCTGGAAGGTCGAGGTCGGCGAGACCTGGGAGATCATCGACTTCGTCGCGCCGCCGAAGATGCTCAGTCGCGAAACGCGCCGTACCGAAACGACCTGGTCCCTCGGCGACTACCTGCCGGCGGCCGAAGTGACCGCCGCCTTCAAGCTCAAGACGCCGCTGCCGGCGCCGGTCGGCATTGCCATGAACCAGCCGAATCCTCGCAGCGAAAGCCATCAACGCGTTTGCGCCAGCTTCTGGAAGTTCGCCCTGCTCGCCGTGGTCGCCCAGTTTCTCTGGGTCTTCCTGCTCGGCGGGCGAACCTTGCTCGACCAGCGGATCTGGTTCCACACCGAAAGCGAGGAAGCGGTCACCACGAAGACCTTCAAGCTCGACAGCCAGGCGCGCAACCTCGTGCTGCGCCACGATACCAACCTCGACAACAACTGGCTTGGGCTCAACATGACCCTGGTCGAAGAGAAGACCGGCCGCGCCTGGGCGGCGCAAACCGAAGTGGCCTACTGGCACGGTTTCGAAGACGGCGGAACGTGGAGCGAAGGCGACCGCAGCCGCGAACTGGTGTTCCGCGACCTGCCGGCTGGCAGCTATTACCTGGTGATCGATCCCGACTTCTCGGCGGAAAAGAAGGTCGCCGTGGCCGACAACATCACGGTGACCCGCGACAAGGCGGCATGGAGCAACTTCTTTTTCCTGCTGATCTTCCTCGCCACGCTGCCGATGTTCAGCCGCTATCGGGTGCAGGCCTTCGAGGCCAAACGCTGGGAGGAAGCCGACTTCCTTTCCAGCGGCGCCGAGTTCGGTACCGGCGATGACGGCGACTCCGGAGGCGATGACTGATGCCGCGCATCGCCATGATCCTGAGCGTCGCCGCCTTCGCGCTGTTCAACTACGGCCAGTACCTGGGCTGGAGCCTGTTCTCGACCGACGCCGAGGCGCAGCAGTTGCGCTCTTCCAGCGCGGCGCGCGGTTATCACAAGTGAATGGCTCGCGAGCGGGCATGGGGTCGAGTGGCGACGCGTATCATCGGCCCTGCGCCTTTTCCCTGGGGAACCCATGCAAGTGCTCCTGATTTCCGGCATAGCCTTCGCGATCGTCGCGGTGCTGTTCGCGCTGCAGAACAATGTCCCGGTGACCGTCAGCTTCTTCTCCTGGAGCTTCGGCGGATCGCTGGCACTGGTACTGCTCATCACCCTCGGTCTCGGCGCCATCATCGCCGGCCTGGTGTCCTCGCCGCGGCTGCTGCGCAGCCAGTGGGCGGCTACGCGCCTGCGGCGCCAGGTGGCCACGCTGGAGGAGCAGAACCAGCGCCTGCAACTACGCGTCACCGAACTCGACGGCCAGCTCGAATCCCTGCTGGGCGCCCAGGCGCTGGCTGCCGGGGAAGCACCCGTCGCGGACAAATCCTGAGCCACGAAAGTCGGCGTCCGCGGCACGGCGTTGGCGTCGCCTTGCCGGCCATCCCGCCCTACTGACATGCAAGCCCCACTGCTCGTCTCCGTTTTCATCGTCGCCTCCTGCGGGCTGGCCTACGAGCTGATCGCCGGCGCGCTGGCGAGCTACCTGCTGGGCGATTCGGTGACGCAGTTCTCCACCGTGATCGGCGCCTACCTGTTTGCCATGGGCATCGGCTCCTGGCTGTCGAAGCACGTCGTCGGCAACCTGCTGGTGCGCTTCATCCAGATCGAACTGCTGGTGGGTTTGCTCGGCGGCCTTTCCGCCGGACTGCTGTTCCTGCTGTTCACGCTGCACGCCGGACCCTTCCGCTTCGCGCTCTACGGCCTGGTGCTGCTGATCGGGATACTGGTCGGGCTGGAGATTCCGCTGATCATGCGCATCCTCAAGCGCGAAGTGGCCTTCAAGGACCTCGTGGCGCAGGTGCTCAGCGTCGACTACGTCGGCGCGCTGGCCGTGTCGCTGCTGTTCCCGCTGCTGTTGGCGCCGCACCTCGGGCTGGTCAGGAGCGCGCTGCTGTTCGGCCTGCTCAACGCGCTGGTTGCCGCCTGGGCGCTGTGGCTGTTCCGCGCCCAGCTCGGCACGCTGCCGGCATTGCGCGCGCAATGCATCGCGGTGATCGGCGCACTCGCCGTCGCCTTCGGTTTCGCCGGCCACTTCGTCGGCCTGGCCGAGGCCAACCTCTACAACGAGGACATCATCCACGCCGAATCCAGCCCCTACCAGCGCATCGTCGTCACCCGCTGGCGCGACGAAACCCGGCTCTACCTCAACCACAACCTGCAGTTTTCCTCGCGCGACGAATACCGCTACCACGAGGCGCTGGTGCATCCGGGCCTCGCCACCCTGCCCGGCGCGCGCAAGATCCTGGTGCTGGGCGGCGGCGACGGCATGGCGGTGCGCGAGATCCTCAAGTACCCGCAGGTGGACAGCATCACGCTGGTCGACCTCGATCCGCGCATGACCGAGCTGTTCGCGCAATCGCCCCTGCTGCGCGACCTCAACGGCGACGCGCTGGCCTCGCCGAAGCTGAAAATCGTCAATGCCGATGCGCTGCAATGGCTGGAAGCGTCGCAGGAAATCTTCGACTTCGTCGTCGCCGATTTTCCCGATCCCTCCAACCACAGCCTGGGCAAGCTCTACTCGACCGCCTTCTACCGGCTACTGAAGCAACATGTGGCCGAGACCGGCCGCATCGTCGTGCAGGCCACCTCGCCGCTGTACGCGCGGGAAAGCTTCTGGACCGTGGTCGCCACGCTCGAAGCCGCCGGCTGGCAGACCGCGCCCTACCACGCGCTGGTGCCCAGCTTCGGCGAATGGGGGTACATCCTCGCCGGTCGTCGCGAGTACCGGTCGCCGCAATCCATCCCGGTGCCGACCCGCTTCGTCACGCCCGACGCGCTGCCCGCGCTGTTCCATTTCCCCGCCGACATGGCGCGCGTCGCCGCCGAACCCAACCGCCTCGACAACCAGAACCTGGTGCGCACCTTCGAACGCGAGTGGGGACGGGTGCAGGCGCACTGATGCGCCGCCGCGACTTCCTTGCCGCCACGGCATCAACCGCCGCGCTTGCCGCCTGCGGTTCCAAAGCCGAAGCGCCGCTGCCGCCGGGCGTGATGACCGGGGCCAGCGACGGGCTCGGCCACCGCCTGCGCAAGCCCGACTTTCCGGCGCCGACCGAGACGCGCCGGGTTGCGGTGGCCATCGTCGGCGGCGGCATCGGCGGCCTGTCGGCGGCATGGAAGCTGGCGCGCTCGGGCTGCGACGATTACCTGCTGCTGGAAATGGAAAGCGAGGCCGGCGGCAATTCGCGCGCCAGTCGCAATGCCGTGTCGGCGCATCCGCTGGGCGCCCACTACCTGCCGCTGCCGCCGCGCGAGGCGCGGGCGACGCGCGAACTGCTGGCCGAACTCGGCGTGTTGCGCGGCGAAGTCGATGCCGCGCATCCGGAGTATGACGAGCGATACCTTTGTCATGCCCCGCAGGAACGCCTGTACACCAACGGCTACTGGCAGGAAGGACTGTGGCCGACGCTGGGCGTGCCGGCGGCGGAGCGCGCGCAGTACGTGCGCTTCCAGGAACACATCCACGAACTGCGCCAGCGCCGGGACGGCGCCGGACGCCGCCCCTTCGCGCTGCCGCTGGCCCTGTCCGGCCGCGACCCGAAGCTCCTGGCGCTCGACCGCACGACGCTGCGCGAGTGGTTGCTGCAGGAGGGCTACACGGCGCCTGGCCTGCACTGGCTGGCCGACTACGCCTGCCGCGACGACTACGGCACCACCGCCGCGCGAACCTCGGCCTGGGCGGGGCTGCACTACTTTGCCTGCCGCGATGGCGAAGGCCAGGTGCTGACCGCGCCGGAGGGCAACGCCTGGCTGGCACGCGGGCTGGCACGCGCCAGCACCGGACGGGTGCAGGCGGACGCACTGGCTTTCCGCGTCGAACAGCGCGGCAAGGATTGGCACTGCGACATCTACCTTGCCGCCGAGAACCGCAGCATCCGCGTCGTCGCCCGCGAGCTGATCTGGGCCGCGCCGCTGTTCCTGCTGCCGCACGTGTTCGTCGCGCCGCGCCCGGAATGGCGGGCGGCACTGGCCGGCGCCGAACATGCGCCGTGGATCGTCGCCAACCTGACGCTCTCGTCGGCGCCGCAGACACGCGCCGGCCAGCCGCTGGCCTGGGACAACGTGCTGCACGACAGCGCGGCGCTGGGCTACGTGGTGGCGACCCACCAGCAACTGCGCTATGCGCCGGGGCCGACCGTGATCACCTGGTACCGCGCGCTGCACGAGGAAACGCCGTACCGCCAACGCCGACTTTTGCTGGACCACGCCGGATGGGCGCGCGAGGTGCTGGACGACCTTTCGCGGCCGCACCCGGAAATCCGCGAACTGGTGACCCGGCTGGACGTGCACCGCCATGCCCACGCCATGATCCGGCCGCTGCCGGGGCGGCTGTGGGGTGGTGCGCGCCAGGTCTTTGAGCAAGGCAGCGCGGGGCTGCAGTTTGCCCATGCCGATGTCTCAGGCCTGTCGCTGTTCGAGGAAGCCAACCATCGCGGCGTGCTCGCCGCCGAGCGCACGTTGCGCCGGCTCGGCGTATCCTTTGCGTCCTCGCTATGAACGGCCTTCACATCCTTGCCGAGTTCCACGATTGCGCCGGTGAGCGCCGCCTCCTGCTGGACGCGGACGCGCTCGCCGCGTTGTGCCGCCACGCCTGCACCGGGGCCGGCCTCGAGGTGGTCGCCGCGGCCTTCCACCAGTTTCCCGGCGCCGGCGCGACCGGTGCGCTGGTGCTGGCCGAATCGCACCTCGCGATCCACACCTGGCCGGAACTGGATGCGGCGAGCTTCGACCTTTACGTCTGCAACCACAGCCGCGATAATCGCGCTGCCGCCGAGGCCGCCTACGACAGCCTGCGCGCCGCGCTGCAACCGCGCCGGATCGTGCGCCGCGAGGTGATGCGCGGCGAGATCGGGCAGGGCGCGCGGCTCACCGGCGACGCCATTGAACACCGCGCCACCACCATTGATTGAGTACGGGCTCCTTTACTACATGGCATTGCGGATTTCCTTCTACCTGCTGATATTCGTCAACCTGGCCTTCTACGCCTGGAGCCAGGGCCATTTCGGCGCCATCGATGACAACCGGGAACCACAGCGACTGACGCAGCAGTTGCAGGCCGAAAAGCTGCGCCTGGCACCGCCGGCACCCGTGCCGACGGCGGCCGGCGAGGCACTTGCCTGCCGCCTGGTCAGCGGGCTGACCATGACCGAAGCCGAGACGCTCAAGGCGGCGATGACCGCAGCAAAGCTCGATGCCCAGGTAGAGCCGCTGGCCGAGCCGCGACTCTACCTGGTCGTCATCGCCGAACTGGCGAACAAGGCCGCAGCGGAAAAGAAGGCCGCCGAACTGACGCGC
This sequence comes from Sulfuritalea sp., assembly GCA_044359585.1. Lineage (GTDB taxonomy): Bacteria > Pseudomonadota > Gammaproteobacteria > Burkholderiales > Rhodocyclaceae > Sulfuritalea. The sequence goes on from JBIKLV010000075.1 coordinate 17,791, forward strand.
CTGGGCGTCACCAACCAGGAAACCGTGGCGCTCGAGGACGGTCGCCACGAAATCGTCCTCGGCCGTTTCCCGGACGAAGCCGGCGCCCGCGAGTTGCTGGCGGGCTTCACCAAGAAGGGACTCAAGACGGCGCGCGTCGACAGCCGCGACCAGCCGCCGCTGAAGGCCGGCGTCGAAGCGCGCGGCCCCGCCGCCGGCCTGCTGCAACAATTGCCGGTGCTGATCGCACCCTATGCCGGCGCCACGGTCGGCAAGTGCGAGTCGTGATCATCCGCCCCCGTCGCCGGCAGGCAGTCCGGTGAGCTACGTGGTCGGGCTCACCGGCGGCATCGGCAGCGGCAAGAGCGCCGCCGCCGCGCTGTTCGCCGAACGCGGCATCACCGTGGTCGATACCGATGCCATCGCGCATTCGCTGACCGCGCCGGGCGGCGGCGCCATGGCGGCCATCCGCGCCGAGTTCGGCGCTGCCGTAGCCGGCGCCGACGGCGCGCTCGACCGCGCCGCGATGCGCGCCATCGTCTTCGCCGACCCCGGCGCGCGCAAGCGACTGGAGGCCATCCTGCATCCCATGATCCGCGCCGAAAGCGAACGCCTGCTGGCGGCGGACGGCGCCCGCGCGCCCTATGCCATCCTCATGGTGCCGCTGCTGGTCGAGTCGGGCGACTACCGCAAGCGCGTCGATCGCGTCGCCGTGGTCGACTGCGCCGAGGCAACGCAGATTGCCCGCGTCATGAGCCGCAATGGCCTCGCGCG
>JBIKLV010000076.1:0-18521 GCA_044359585.1 Sulfuritalea sp.
CGAGGCCGAGGCCAACTGGATCGCGCAACATCAGCCCGATCTCTGGGCGCGCACCGACAAGTTCCTGCTGCTCTCGGGCTACCTCAACTGGCGCTTCACCGGCCGCTTTGCTGACTCAATCGCCAGCCAGGTCGGCTATATCCCCTTCGACTACAAACGCGGGCGCTGGGCCCACGCCTGGAACTGGAAGTGGCAGGTGTTGCCGGTCAGGCGCGCGATGCTGCCGGAACTCGTCCCCGCCGGCGCGATTCTGGGCCGCGTGAGCGCCCGCGCCTCGCAGGACAGTGGCATCCCCGAGGGTCTGCCGGTAATCTCCGGCGCCGCCGACAAGGCCTGCGAAGTGCTCGGTGCCGGCTGCCTGACGCCCGAGACCGCCTGCCTGTCCTACGGCACCGCCGCCACCATCAACACCACCACGCCGCGCTACCTCGAGGCCACGCCCTTCATCCCGCCTTACCAGGCCGCCGTGCCCGGCCACTACAACACGGAAATCCAGATCACGCGCGGCTTCTGGATGGTCAATTGGTTCAAGGAGCAGTTCGGCCTGCACGAGACGCTCGAGGCGTGCCAACGCGAGGTGACGCCGGAGAGCCTGTTCGATGAACTGGTCGATGCCGTACCGCCCGGTGCCCTGGGCCTGATGCTGCAACCCTTCTGGAGTCCCGGCATCAAGGTCCCCGGACCGGAAGCCAAGGGCGCGGTGATCGGCTTCGGCGAAGTGCATACGCGCGCCCACCTCTATCGCGCCATCCTCGAAGGCCTCGCCTACGCCCTGCGCGAAGGCAAGGAACGCATCGAGCGGCGCGGCGGCACGCGCATCGCGCGGGTGCGTGTTTCTGGCGGCGGATCGCAAAGCGATGCGGCGATGCAGATCACGGCCAACGTCTTCAACCTGCCCACCGAGCGGCCGCATCTTTTCGAGACCAGCGGCCTCGGCGCCGCGATCGTCGCCGCGGTCGGCCTCGGCCTGCATCCCGACTTCCCCACCGCGGTGCGCGAAATGACGCGCGTCGGCCGCGTGTTCGAGCCGGAAGCGCAGAACGTGCGCGTCTATGACCAGCTTTACCGAAAAGTGTATTGCCGCATGTACCGGCAGTTGCAGCCGCTTTATCGCGACATTCGGGACATCACCGGTTATCCCGGACGCGAGTCCTGACTATCGACTGGCGGCTCGCCGCGGGCCAGAGTCAGCCAGTGCAGCAGTACCTCGAACAGCAGGTCGGGATCGACCGGCTTGCCGATATGGTCGTCCATGCCGGCGTCGAGGCAGACTTGGCGGTCCTCGGCGAAGGCGTTGGCGGTCATCGCCAGGATCGGCATGCGGACATGGCCCGGCAGCGCGCGGATCGCCCGCGTCGCCTCGACGCCGTTGAGCCTCGGCATCTGCATGTCCATCAGGATCAGCCCGTAGTGGTTGCATTCGGCCAGTGCCACCGCCTGCGCGCCGTCTTCGGCCAGGTCCACCACCAACCCGCAGTCCTCCAGCAGCCAGCGCGCCATATCCCGGGTGGTCGGCTCATCCTCCGCGAGCAGGATCCGTGTTCCGGTGAACCCGGCCTTAAGACGCTCTTCCGCGACTGACCGGACGGAAGTCGGCGCTGGTGCTACGGCACTGGTGGCCTTGCGCAGCCGCACCTGGAGCCGGAAGGTGCTGCCGGCCCCGGGCCGGCTGCTGACCTCGATGTCGCCGCCCATCATCCGCGCCAGGCGCCGGCTGATGGCCAGCCCCAGCCCGGTGCCGCCGTACTTGCGAGTCATCGAGCCATCCGCCTGCTCGAACGCGGTAAACAGCCGCTTCAGGTCCTCGGCGGCGATGCCGATGCCGGTGTCCTGGACTTCGACCAGAAGCCGCAGCTCCTCGCCGCCGAGTTCCTCGACCCGGACCCGTACCGATATGCTGCCGGCGTCGGTGAACTTGACCGCATTGGCGGCCAGGTTGATCAGGATCTGTCCCAGCCGCAGCGGGTCGCCCTTGAACTGCCGCCGGGCGCCTTCGGGCGTCACGTCGATGTGCAGGCCGAGGCCCTTTTCCGCGACCTTGTGCCCGATCAGGGCCGACAGGTTGTTCAGCACGTCGTCGAGCGTAAAGTCGACCTGCTCCAGGCTCAGGCGCTCGGCCTCGATCTTGGAGATGTCGAGGATGTCGTTGATGACCCCGAGCAGGTTGCGCGAAGCCTGATCGACCTTGGACAGCAGATCCTTCAGGCGCGGGTCGTCGACGCGGCGCAGCGCGAGGTTCGTCATGCCCATGATGACGTTCATCGGCGTGCGCAGTTCGTGGCTCATGTTGGCGAGGAAAGTGCTCTTGGCGCGACTGGCGGCCTCCGCCGCCTCCTTGGCGATGGACAGCGCGGCGGTGCGTTCCTCGACCATCTGTTCGAGATGCTGCCGATAATCCTCGAGCCTCGACTCGCTTTCCTTGCGCTCCGTGATGTCGCGTGCAAGGGTCAGCACGGTGCGCACCCGGCCTGATCGGTCCATGTCCGGCACCAGCCGCCAACTGAAGGTGCGGCTGCCTTTCGGCCCATCCAGGGCAAACTCGGTCTCGTGCGCATTGCCGCTTTCGAACACCTCCTTGAGCGCACCCTGCCAGCGTTCGCACAGATGCTCGGGAAACCCCAGTTCGCGGTGGGTCTTGCCGATGAACGCGGTCGCCGGCATGCCGACCAGTTCGCGAACATTCTCCGAAACGAAAAGGTGCCGCTCTTCGGCATCGAAACGCATGATGACGTCGGGCAGGGATGCGATCAGTGTCCGCTGCTCCTCCTCGCTGCGCCGCAGCGCTTCCGCCGCCCGCTTGCGCTCGCTGATGTCCTCGATCACGGAAATGAAGTAGTCGGGCGTGCCGTCGACGTTCCAGGTTACCGCGAGCGTCAGGTTGATCCAGACCACCTCGCCGTCCTTGCGCAGGTAACGCTTTTCGACGGCAAAGAACTCGATTTCCCGCGCCAGCAAGGCAAGCACCCTGTCGCGGTGGAGGTCCCCGTCGTCAGGATGGGTAATGTCGAGGAAGGTCCTCTGCAACAGTTCTTCGCGGCGGTAGCCGACGATATCGCAAAAGCGCCGGTTAACCCGCAGCAGGCTGCCGTCGGGCGCCACCTGCGCGATACCGACAGCGGCCTGTTCGAACGTGGCGAGGAAACGCGCCTCGCTCTCCGCAAGCCGGCGCGAGGTAGCAAGGATCAGTCGATTCTTGTGCGCATAAACCAGCACGGTCCACAGCAGGCCCAGCAACACCACCGCGAACATGCCATACAGGACGCCGAGCACGATGCGGCGATTGGCCTCGTAGAAGCCGGGCTGAACGTTCAGATGCAGTGCCCGCCGGTCGACCTCCGGCGGCAGCGTGAGACCGACCCGTTCCAGTTCCAGATCGTCGAACACGTATTCGTTCGGGCTTTCCTCGATCGGCGGCAGCGAATCGAGCGACGCCCCCTCCAAATGACGACGCAGCAATTCGGCCGCGGCCTTTCCCTGGCGCGGGCCGCTGGTGACCCAACCACCGAGTACTCCCTTCTGAAGGTAGGCATCCTCCATGCTGAGAATGATGAAATCGCCGCTGCGGACAATGGCATCCAGTGTTTCCGGCAGGCCGAGAGTCCGCCCCGTGGCATCGACCACCGCCCCCAGCGTGGTGAGGAAGACGAAACGGGCGCGGGCCTTGTTCAGCCTGGCGATCAAGTCATCGAGCCGATTGCTCGATACGAAAACGGCCTGCACCCCGGGATGCCGGTGCAATTCGGCACGCACCTCGTTTTCTATCGCGCGGTAGGTTTCGCTGGCGTCGCCTATGACAATGATATCCTGGCGCTCTTCGGCGATCGTCCGGATCAGGGCCAGGTTGGGGCCGATCTCCTTGTTCTCGAATACGCCGGTCACACGCCGCGGGTCTAGTCGGGTCTTGATCGTGTAATCGTTGACCCCGGAAAAGAACACCGGTACGCCCGGGAAGATTCGTTCCAGGTGTACGAGGGCGAAGGACAGCGCATTGTCGTCGGAAACATAGATGGCGGCCGGCCGATAGCCGGCATACTTGGCGCCCAGGTGTCCCGCGATCAGGCGCGCATAGTCGCTGCCGTAACCGGCACGCTTGGTATCGAGGTATTCGACACGTACGTCATAGCTATGCCCCTTGTCCGCATCGAGCGCGGCCATGAAACCCTGGTGCTGTCCCCGCGTCCACGGATACTCCTGGCTGTAGGAATGCAGGACGAAGACCTGGACCTGCGGCTTCCCTGCGCCGGGAGCGGGCGCAGGGTTGGCCGATTGCGCCAATGCCTGGGATGTGACGAATCCCAGGGTTGCGAGCAGGAATAGAAGGCGCAGTGCCGGAAGGTCAATCAAGCGATTCTCACCGGAGAAATCCGGCGTCGATTCTCCCACACAATCTGGGCCGCCCTGAGAAGTGCACGCGTGTCAGGAATGCAACGCGCAGGCATGTGGAGACCTGGCGACGCAAGAAACTGGACGCATTCAAGTCCACGGCAGTCTCAGTGTCGACCGTATGCGATGTGCCTAGGTCAGGTAATCCAGTTGCAGACGCTGCTGCAAGGTCCGCGCCTGGCGCAGGGCTTCCTTGAGGATTTGTCGGTCGAGCTTGTGCAGCCGATCCGGATCGAGTCGGTTGGCCGCCTCGGGGGGCTCGCCTTTGACCTGGTTCTGCAGGCGCAGGCGCTGCAACTGGTAAAACGCCGCCGCCATCGCCTCGACTTCCCCGGCCGGTAGCCGCAGACCCATGCTCTTGCGCAGGCCGCGCAGTCGTTCGACGGTATTCGTGGACACCACGCCATGGTCAAGCGCCAGCACCCGCGCCGCATCGACGAACAGGCGGACGCCATGCGCCTTGAGGTCGAGCGTATGCGGATGTTCCTTGCCGCCATCGAGGCGAAAATCCCGCCACCAGGCCAGCGGCGGCTCCTGTTCGAGGGCAACGGAAGCCATTGCCCGAAGGAAAGCGGTGTTGCCGCCGGTGCGACGCAACAGCCAGCCCTGCAATTCGGTCACCAGTTCCTCGTGGCCATAGAGCGGGCGAAAATCAAAAAAGATGGTCGCATTGAGCAGTGCCTTGGGCTCGGGCACGGTGATCCAGTTTTCGAAACACAGTTTCCATTCATCGAGGGACAGGCACCAGGCCGGATTCCCAGCCATGACGTCGCCGCTGCACAAGGGAAAGCCGCAATCGTCGAGCGCCTGGTTCACAGCCTTGGCAAACGGCAGGAACCTGAGGCGGAGTCCGGCGGCATCCTCCTCCGAATCAGCGGCGAAAATGATTCCATTGTCCTGATCCGTGACCAGCGTCTGTTCCAGCCTTCCCTCCGAGCCGAAAACCATCCAGCACCAGGGCACGTAAGGCAGCTCGAACTCACCCTCGACCAGGTCGATCACCTGCATCGCGATCAGGTCGTTGAGCGCGGAGATCCACTCACAGAGCAGTTCGGGGCCGTTGCCGCCGGTGAGCCGACGCGTGGCGAAGCGACGCACGGCGGCCGCCTGGGTGGCGAGTTCGGCGATGCTGCGGCTCGCCAGGATGGCATTGATCAGGCTCGCGGAATCGGCCGACTGCATGCCATACAAATCGCCCTGCGAGACGACATTGAAGAGGCGCCCGCCGGTGTCGGTCAACACCAGATGCCGCATGCGGCGGCGAAACATCAGCAGCGTCGCCTGGTGCACGGTCGCGTCCGCCGACAGGCAGACCAGCCCGCCGGTCATCAGGCCCGCCACCGGGCCTGTCAGGTCCCATTCGTCATCGACGATCGCGCGCAGCGCATCGCGCAAGGTCACGATGCCCAGCGGCACCCCGCTTGCATCATCAACAACGACAGCCGCCTCGGCTTCGTTCGAATCGATCCTGCGCAGTACGTCGCGCACCGACGTCTCTGGCGCAACCACGATCGGCGGGAGCAGCGCAAGCTTGCGCAGGCTCGTGTTGAGGTGGGCGGGTACGGCCTCGGCGCCGTCGCTATCGGTCACGGAGGGTTGCATGGAATAGTTTCGCGTCGCGGGGCATCAACCGTCGGCCAGCAGGGCCTTGACCCGGGCGACCAGTTCGCGGGTGGAAAACGGCTTGGTCATGTAGTGGTCGGCGCCCAGCGCCAGGCCCTTGGCGACTTCCGTCTCGCGTCCCTTGGCGGTCAGCATGATGATCCGCAGGTCCTGCAAGCCGGGATCGCCGCGCAGGTCCTGGCAGACTTCGAAGCCGTTGCGCTGCGGCATCATCACGTCGAGGATGGCCAGATCGGGCCGCTGTTCGCGAACGGAGGCCAGCGCCTCGGCACCGTTGGTCGCGACGACCACCTCGTAGCCCTCACGCCTCAAGAGGAATTCGAGCGAAATGACGATGTTCGGTTCATCGTCCGCGATCAGTATCCGTTTGGCCATTCCCCCTCCGAAATCGACCCTTGTTGTTGTTCTGCTGCGGCGACTATACCGCACCGGAACGCGGTGCATGCGAGCCGACGCGCCGGACATTCCTCTGGATACCGTCCGTCCCTTCGGTCCGGACATAAAAAAAAGCCCACCGGGAGGTGGGCTTCCAGTCATAGCGGCGACAAACCGCTCAGGCGACGGCCTGTGGCGGGATTCGCTTGCTGTGATGCGTGATGCGGTTCCTGGCATCGACGTACACCAGATCGGGCTCGAAGTTCTGCAGTTCGATCTCGTTCATCATGGCGTAGGTGGCGACAATCAGCAGGTCACCGGCGGCGGCCTTGCGCGCGGCGGCGCCATTGACCGAAATGGTCCCGCTGCCGCGATCGGCGCGAATTGCGTAAGTGGTGAAACGCTCGCCGTTGTTCACGTTGTAGATGTCGATCTGCTGGTATTCCTGGATGTCCGCCGCGTCGAGGAGATTCTCGTCGATCGCGCAGGAACCTTCATAGTGCAGTTCGGCGTGCGTCACCGTCACGCGGTGGAGTTTCGATTTAAGCATCGTGCGCTGCATCTTCAGACCCTTCTCATGCAAAGGCGGCAATTCGGGAACCCGCGAAAGCCAGCGCAATTCCCTTCCGTTTCGCTTCTGGCGCACCACCGGCATGAGCGCATCGCGGTGGCCTAAACTTCCAGATTGTCGATGAGGCGCGTGCTTCCGAGCCGCGCCGCCGCCAACACCACCAATCCGGATTCGTGAGCGGACGGGCATTGTAGATCAAGCTTTTTACGCAACGCAACATAATCCGGTACCCACCCATTCATACTTAATATATTCATGGCCTTAGTTTCGAGTTCCGGGTAGTTTCCGGCGCCATTCCGGACCTCGGTGGCCAATTCGGTCAGCACCCGATACAGCCTGGGAGCCTCGGCGCGTTCGGTGGCCGAAAGGTAGCCGTTGCGCGAGGACAGCGCCAATCCGTCGGCTGCGCGGACCGTCTCGCCGCCGATGATCTCGATCGGGAGATTGAATTCGCCGGCCATGTTGCGAATCACCATGAGCTGCTGGTAATCCTTCTTGCCGAACAGCGCCACGTCGGGCTGGGCGATCTGGAACAGCTTCATCACCACCGTGGCGACACCGCGAAAATGCCCCGGGCGAAACTCGCCGTCGAGCACGCCCGCCTGCTCGGGCGGCGGTTCGACATGGTAGGTCTGCGGCTGCGGATACATCTGCGCTTCGTCCGGCGCGAAGAGATGTTCGACGCCTGCCGCCTCCAGCTTGGCGCAATCCTCTTCGAAAGTACGCGGATATTTTTCGAAATCCTCGCCGGGGCGAAACTGCAGGCGATTGACGAAAATCGTCGCCACGACCTGGTCTGCGTGGTCGCGGGCCTGGGTCATCAGCGCGATGTGGCCCGCATGCAGGTTGCCCATGGTCGGCACCAGCGCCACTCGTTTGCCGGGCCCGGCCCGGCGGCGCGCCTCGCGCAGGCCAGCGATGGTTTCGTGGATGTACATGGTTTAACGTGAAATAGCTCGTTCGGAGCGACTGGTGATCGTCGAGCGAAGCGAGCGAACCAGAAGCCTCCCCGTGAGGGGAAGGTCGCATGCGACGTTTGCGATTGGGGGATGGGAGGGGAGGGCCTTCAATGCGCTTTTCGTGTGTTTCATCATCTGCGGTGCTCGCTACTGCAGCATGTACGTCAGTAGGTGTGTTCGGCTGCCGGAAAGCTGCCGTCCTTGACCGCCTTGACATAGGCGGTGACGGCGGCATCGATGTTTGCGGCGCCGGCCATGAAATCCTTGACGAAGCGCCCCTTCTTGCCAGGGTAGACGCCGAGCATGTCGTGCAGCACCAGCACCTGGCCGTCGCACTCCTTGCCGGCGCCGATGCCGATGGTGGCGCAAACCTTGAGCAGGGCGGTGATTTCCCCGGCGAGGTCGGCCGGCACCATTTCCAGCACCATCAGCGTCGCCCCGGCCTGCTCCAGCGCCAGCGCCTCGCGCTTCATGCGCGCCGCGGCCTCCTCGCCCCGCCCCTGCACCCGGTAGCCGCCCAGGGCATGCACCGACTGCGGCGTGAGTCCGATATGGGCGCACACCGGCACGCCGCGTTCGACCATGAAATGCACGGTTTCGGCCATCACCTCGCCGCCTTCGAGCTTGACCATTTCGGCACCGACGGCAAGCAGCTTGCCGGCGTTGCGGATCGCCTGCTCCTTCGACTCGTGATAGGCGCCGAAGGGCAGGTCGGCGACCAGCATCGGCCGGCTCGGCAGCGCGGCGACGCAGGCCGTGTGATACACCATGTGCTCCATCGTCACCGGCAGCGTCGAGGTCTTGCCCTGGATGACATTGCCCAGCGAATCGCCGACCAGCATCACGTCGACGCCGCAGCGGTCCTCCAGCGCGGCAAAACTCGCGTCGTAGCAGGTGAGCATCGCGATCTTTTCACGGTCGCGCTTCATGCGCCCGAGTTCGGGGAGCGTGATCGGCTTGTTGCTGGCTAGATAGGTCATGGCGAGCGGAATATGAAGTAAACGGCGCCAAGGATACACAAACCGGCCCACAGGTACTCGAACAGGGCGATGCCCCATGCGGCCAGCGCGGCGATCCACCAGGGGCGATCGTTGAGGTTCTTCAGGTGCGCATACCAGGCGAATGTCATGAAGACATTCGAGGCCGTGAGCAGCAGCGCGGTCTGCCAGACGACCGGAATTTGCAACACCGACGCCATTTCAGGCGGTCTGCGGTACCAGCTTCTCGATCTGCTGGTCGGCGCAGCGCGCGAGCAGTTCACGCACCGCGCCGCGCCCCGGAATGAACAGTTCCGGCGCGATCTCGGCCAGCGGCGCGAGCACGAAGGCACGTTCATGGAGGCGCGGGTGCGGAAGCGTCAGCAGCGGATCGTCCGACGTCTCGTTGCCGTAGAGCAGCAGGTCGAGGTCCAGCGTGCGCGGCGCGTTCTTCACGCTGCGACTGCGGCCGAAACGCGCCTCGATGTCGAACAGGTCGTCCAGAAGAGTCGGCGCTGGCGACACGGCATCCAGCGCCACCACGGCATTGATGAAATCGGGCTGGTGCCGGAGGCCGACCGGTGCGGTGCGGTACAGCGAGGACGCAGCGACGAACCGCGTACGTGGCAGCTGGCGCAGGGCAATGATGGCGGCATTGACCGTCGCCACCGGATCTCCGAGATTGGCGCCCAGCGCGATGAAGCAGGCCAGGCCCACTTCAGCTTTCGCTGGCCGGCGCCGTGTCGGAGGTGCCACCTTCCTCCGACGACTTCTTGCCGCGCACGCGGCGGCGGCGCTTCTTCGGTGCACTGTCGGGAATCAGCAGGGCTTCGCGCGCCTCGTGGTCGGCGTCCTGGAAGTCGTGCCACCAATCGGCGATTTCCATGTCGATCTCGCCGCTTTGTGCGCGCAGCACGAGGAAATCGTAGCCGGCACGAAAGCGCGGCAGCTCGATCAGGCGATACGGGGTCTTGCCGGCGCGTTTTTCGAAGCGAGGCTGCAGCGCCCAGATGTCCTTGATGTCGCCGGCGATGCGGCGCGTGATGGCGAGTTTCTCGCCCTGCACGTTGAGCACTTCGTCCATCGCTTCGTACAGGGCGGGAATCGGCACTTCGCCGCGCGCCTTGCGCGCTTCCCAGGCGGCCAGCACTTCATGCCAGAGCAGGGTGGCGAAGAGGTAGCCCGGCGACAGCGACTTGCCGGCCTTGACCCGGGCGTCGGTGCCGGCCAGCGCCAGCATGACGAACTTCTCGCCCAGCGGCTGCTCCAGGATCACGTCGAGCAGCGGCAGCAGGCCGTGGTGCAGGCCGTCGTCGCGCAGGCGATGGACCGCTTCGACCGAATGCCCGGAGAACAGCAGCTTCAGCATCTCGTCGAAGAGGCGCGCCGCCGGCACGTTCTCCATCAACTCGGCCATCTCGCGGATCGGCGCCCGCACCGCCGGATCGAGCGTCAGCCCGAGCTTGGCCGAGAGCCGCACGGCGCGCAGCATGCGAACCGGGTCTTCGCGATAGCGCAAACGCGGCTCGCCGATCATGCGCAGTGTCTTCTGCTGCAAGTCGGCCACGCCGTGGTGGTAGTCGATCACCGTCTCCGAGGACGGATCGTAGTAGAGCGCATTGACGGTGAAGTCACGCCGCGCGGCGTCCTCCGCGATCGAACCGAAAACGTTGTCGCGCAGCACGCGGCCATGCTCGTCCTTGACCGTATCGGCGTCGTGCGCGGCGCGGAAGGTGGACACCTCCAGCGTCTCGCCGCCCTGCATCACATGCACGATCTGGAAGCGGCGGCCGATGATGCGGGCACGGCGGAACAGCGCGCGCACCTGCTCCGGCGTGGCATCGGTGGCGATGTCGTAATCCTTGGGGTCGATGCCGGCGATCAGGTCGCGCACCGCACCGCCGACGATGTAGGCCTTGTGGCCGGCCTGCTGCAGCGTCTCGCAGGTGCGCCGCGCACCGAGCGACACGTGCTCGCGACGAATGCCATGGCGGGCCATCGGAATCATGGCCGGCGCGGGCGGAACGGTAGGGTCGCCGCGACGGAATACGCGGCGCAACAGCTTGCGGATCATGGAAACTGGGAACGGGCCATGGAGAGCCAGCTTTGGAAGGCGGCAATGATAGCCCAAACCCCCGGCCGCCGCAGATTTAGCGCCCATTTCAGCCGGTCTGGCGACAGCCTTCCGCTAAAATTGCCGCTTTTGCACTTCCCTGCACTCCTATGGAACTCGCCAAGAGCTTCGAACCCGCCGACATCGAGCGACGCTGGTACCCGGTTTGGGAGTCGCGCGGCTATTTCGCCGCCGGACTCGACACTGCAAAGACCGAAAATTTTTGCATCCTGCTGCCGCCGCCGAACGTCACCGGCACCCTGCACATGGGCCACGGCTTCAACCAGGCGATCATGGATTCGCTGACGCGCTACCACCGCATGCGCGGCGACAACACGCTGTGGCAGCCTGGCACCGACCACGCCGGCATCGCCACGCAGATTGTCGTCGAACGCCAGCTCGATGCCCAGGGCCAGTCGCGCCACGACCTCGGACGCGAGAAGTTCCTCGAAAAAGTCTGGGAATGGAAGAAATACTCCGGCGACACCATCACGCGCCAGATGCGCCGGCTCGGCACCTCGCCCGACTGGTCGCGCGAGCGTTTCACGATGGATGCGGGCCTGTCGAAGATCGTCACCGAAACCTTCGTCCGCCTCTACAACGAAGGCCTGATCTATCGCGGCAAGCGCCTGGTGAACTGGGACCCGAAGCTGCTCACGGCCGTGTCCGACCTCGAAGTGGTGAGCGAGGAGGAAGACGGCTCGATGTGGGAGATCCACTACCCCTTCGCCTGCGGCAAGGGGTCGCTGACCGTGGCGACGACGCGCCCCGAAACCATGCTCGGCGACGTCGCGGTGGCCGTCAATCCCGACGATGACCGCTACAAGCACCTGATCGGCAAGCAAGTGCAACTGCCGCTGTGCGAGCGCACGATCCCGGTCATCGCCGACAGCTACGTGGACCAGGAGTTCGGCACCGGCTGCGTCAAGATCACGCCGGCGCACGACTTCAACGACTGGCAGGTGGGCCATCGCCACGGCCTGGCGCCAATCAGCGTGCTGACCCTGGACGCGCGCATCAACGAACACGGCCCCGAAAAGTACCGCGGCATGGATCGCTACGAGGCGCGCCGGGCAATCGTCGCCGACCTCGACGCGGCCGGCCTGCTGGCCAGCGTGAAACCGCACAAGCTGATGGTGCCGCGCGGCGACCGCACCGGAGCGGTGATCGAACCCATGCTCACCGACCAGTGGTTCGTCGCCATGACCAAGCCCGCGAGTGGGCCAAATTCGGATGGAACCAGCATCGCCGGCAAGGCACTGGAATGCGTCGCCTCGGGCGAGATCAAATTCGTCCCGGAAAACTGGGTCAACACCTACAACCAGTGGCTCAACAACATCCAGGACTGGTGCATTTCCCGCCAGCTTTGGTGGGGCCACCAGATTCCGGCATGGTATGCGGACGACGGGCGCTTCTACGTCGCCCACGACGAAGCCGAGGCCTACGCGCAAGCAAAACGCGACGGCTACACGGGCGGGCTCGAACGCGACCCGGACGTGCTCGACACCTGGTACTCCTCCGCCCTGTGGCCCTTCTCGACGCTGGACTGGACGCCCGAATGGCCGGCGAAGTCGAACACCGCGCTAGACCTCTACCTGCCCTCTACGGTGCTGGTCACCGGCTTCGACATCATCTTCTTCTGGGTGGCGCGCATGGTGATGATGACGAAGCACATCACCGGCAGGATTCCGTTCAAGGACGTCTACGTGCACGGCCTGATCCGCGACGCGGAAGGCCAGAAGATGAGCAAGTCGAAGGGCAACGTGCTCGATCCGATCGACCTGATCGACGGCATCACGCTCGACGAACTGGTGAAGAAACGCACCACCGGCCTGATGAATCCCAAGGATGCCGCCAAGATCGAAAAGCGCACGCGCAAGGAATATCCGGACGGCATTCCCGGCTTCGGCACCGATGCACTGCGCTTCACCTTCCTCTCGCTGGCCTCGCCGGGACGCGACATCAAGTTCGACATGCAGCGCTGCGAGGGTTACCGCAATTTCTGCAACAAGCTGTGGAACGCCTCGCGCTTCGTGCTGATGAATTGCGAGGGTCAGGACTGCGGGCTGGCCGAGCACGGTTCCGACGCCTGCACCGGCAGCTACCTCGACTTTTCACCGGCCGATCGCTGGATCGTCAGCCGCCTGCAAAAGGTCGAACAGGAAGTCGCGCAGCATTTCGCCGACTACCGTTTCGACCTGCTGGCCCGCGGCATTTATGAGTTCGTCTGGGACGAATACTGCGACTGGTACCTGGAACTGGCCAAGGTGCAGATCCAGAGCGGCGGCGAAGCCCGCCAGCGCGCCACGCGGCGCACCCTGGTACGCGTGCTGGAGACCGTGCTGCGCCTGGCGCACCCGCTGATCCCTTTCATCACCGAGGAACTCTGGCAGACGGTAGCACCGATTGCCGGCCGCGCCGACGCGACGGACGAGTCGCGTTCGCTGATGCTGCAGCCCTACCCGAAGGCCGACCTGTCGCGCTGCGATGCCACGGCGGAAGCCTGGGTGGCGCGACTGAAGGACATGATCAACGCCTGTCGCAGCCTGCGCGGCGAGATGAACATCTCGCCGGCACAGAAGGTGCCGTTAGTCGGCGCTGGCGACACGGCGATCCTGAATGCGTATGCGCCCTACCTCGCCGCGCTGGCCAAGCTCTCCGAAGTGACCGCGGCGGAAACGCTGCCGGATTCCGATGCACCGGTGCAGATCGTCGGCGAGTTCCGTCTAATGCTGAAAATCGAGATCGACGTGGCGGCGGAAAGGGAGCGCATGGGCAAGGAAATCCTGCGCATCGAAGGCGAGATCGGCAAGGCCGAAAAGAAACTGGCGACCGAGAGCTTCGTTGCCCGCGCGCCTGCTGCAGTGGTGGCGCAGGAGCGGGAACGGCTCGCGGGCTTCCAGGCAACATTGGCGAAGCTCGTGGCGCAAAGGCAGCGCCTGGGCTGAAGCGCCCGCGCGGCCTAACGATAGCGCCGCAGGTAGAGCGATTCGAACCAGTCCTTGGCACCGTGCATCAGCTTCATGCGCGGCAGGGCCCAGGCCGAGGTCTCGGTGCGGCGCACCAGCATGCCCGCGTCGAGGCTGTCGACGATGCACATGAGCTCGACCGCAAAGGTCTGGTCCGCTTTACGCCCGCCCAGCTCGGCGAGCAGGTTGGCGGCCGCCGTGGCCGCCTGCAGGTCGGCCATGTGGGCCTGCTTCGGCATCCAGTCGGGCCCCGGGAAGCTGCCCGCGTCGCCCACCACGTAAACGTTCTCGCGGCCATCGACGCGGCAGTGCGCGTCGGCCTTGATCAGGCCGCCGGTCGAGCGCGGCAAGTCGGTGTTGTCGAACCAGGCGTTGCCGGTCATGCCGGGCATGAAGACGATGATGTCGGCGGCGAACTCGCCGCCTTCGGTCTTGACCTTGCCGGGCTCGAATCCCACCATCTTGTGCCCGAGGTGGGTGGCGATTTCGCGACGCTTCATTTCGCCCATCAGGCGCTCCACGGCCTTTTCGCCGAGGCGGTTGCCCGGTTTGGGCATGGGATTGAAGAAGACCAGCTTGATCTTGTCGCGCCGCCCCTCGCGTCGCAACTGGGTGTCGAGCCCGAAGACGAATTCGAAGATCGGTCCGCCGCGCATCGCGGTCGGCTCGTTCGGATTGCCGGCGAAGCCCAACGCGATCGTGCCTGATTCCAGTTCCGCGACCCGCGTGCGCAGGCGTTCCACGGGCGCGATGCCTTCGCAGGGCAGGATCGCCAGTTCGATGCCCGGCAGCTTCTTGATGAAGCGTCCGCCGCAGGCGATGATGAGGCCGTCATTGGCGACCGGACCGGTGCTGGTCAGCACGCTGCGCCCGCCGTCGGCCAGTCCGTTGGCCTCGGCCGCGACGAACTGGATGTCGTTTTCGCGCAGGAACTTGTCGAGCGGCACCACCAGGTCCTGCGCCTTGCGCTTGCCGGACGGCAGCCAGATCAGGCTGGGCAGGTAGATGAATTCGGGCCGCGGCGCGATCATGGTGATGCGCGCGGCGGCATCGAGCTTGCGCAGGCTGCGGGCCGCGGTGAGGGCGCCGAAACCGGCGCCGATGATGCTGATGTTCCTGGCCATTTCCTTCTCCGTTGTGCTGCGGGACTGCCGTTTCATTGCGTGCCGGCATTTTACTGCCCGGTGCCGCCCCCGGCGTGATGCCGGGCCACCACGGTGCCATCGAAGTGGAGCGGACCGGCGACCGATCCACAAAAGTCGGCGCCGGCGACACGGCGATTGAATTGCCGGATCGGCTCAGCGAATCAACGGGCGTCCTTCTTGCCGCCTACGGTAAGCGAAAGCGCTTCGCGTATGGCTTCGGGCGACTTCATGATGTTCATGAAACTGTTGGCGCCCATCATCGATAGATCGGGAAAGCTGACGGCAATGCGAAAGCGCGCGTACTGGGCGAACACGGTATTGTCCGCCACCAGGATGTCATAGGGCAGATGCGCCGCGGACTTCACGTCCTTGAAGTCGATCTCGCTCATCAGGTAGGCGTCGTCCATCATCCTGCTGTCGCCCGCGCCCTTCATCGCCACGCCGAACAGGACTTCCTTCTTGCCGGCGACATCGACGCGATAAACCTTGCTCACTCCATGCTTGCCGGCCGCTAGGCCCGCTTCCACGGCCTTGACCGCCTCCTCGTGGCTGCCGTACTTGACGAACTCGTTCGGCTCGTTGAAATACTCCATGCCGAAGGCGTAGTGGTACTTGCGCAGCTGCTCCGCGGTCAGGCCCTTGGCGCCGAACTCCTCGACCTTGCCCAAGGCCGCCTGCAACTTCGCGGCGGTGTCCCTCAATTCGCCGTTCATGCGATAGACATTGGCCCAATAGGGAGGATTGGTGTAGGAAACCTGAACGTCGCTGCCAGCCTTGACCACCGCCACGCGCATCGCGGCGCCGAAGCCGCCGTGTTCGGACTTGGCGGCGGTATTGCGCAGTTCGTCGTTGGTGATGCCGATGACCGTGGTGTTTGCATACGGCGAATAGCTGCCCGCCACCGTGAAGCCGGCCTTGCTCAGAGCCGCCTTCGTGGCCTCGACCTTCTGCGCGACGTCGCCCGCCCCTTTCGATGCAAGTACGAAGGGCTTCAGCATGACATCCTGTGCGAATGCCACGGCAGCGGACAGTGCCATGATCAATACGGCGATGCTTTTAAAAATTCTGGACATGACTCTCTCCTTGGATTGTTTCGGATCTGGATTTTTGGGGGACGAAAGGCGCCGGCCGGCGTGGTCTTGACCACTCCGGGCGTTTGTTTTGCGCTGATTGAAAAAGGGCTGAAAGCGCCTTCGCTCTCAGCCCTTGTCGGTCAGACTTACTGCACTCCGACCGGTCTTAGCCGATCAGAACTTCAGGCCGTAGGCGATGCCGAGCGAATCCTGCGACATCTCGATCTTGTCGGTGCCCGCTGCGTTTCCGGTGAAGTAGTTGAACAGGCTGGGACCGCTGACCGAATTCTTGGCCGCATGCATGTACGACATGGTCAGTTCGGAATCCTTGGTCACGTTATACGTGAAGCCGAAGGTGTAGTGGTTCTGCACCACGCCCGGCGCCAGCATGTTGAACGTAACGTCGCGCGAGGAGATCGGATTCTCGGCATGGTTGTAGCCGAAACGCACGGTCAGGTCCTTGTTGAACTGATACTCGGCCCCGAGCTTGATGACATCGATGTTCGACCAGCCGAAACCGCGGCACGTCGAGCAGCCCAGCGAACCGGGAATGCCGGCACCCAGGCCAGCCGGATCCAGAGGCATCACGCTCGAATTGCCGACCGATTTGACGTCGCCGTAATTGATGCGCTGGAAATCGGCCGCCAGCTTCCATTGGTCATTGGGCTTGAATGCCAGGCCAATGCTCCAGTTCTCGGGAATATCGAATCCGCCCTCTTCCGCGAACAGGCCTTTGTAAAGATCAAGCTTGCCCATTTTCATCTTCGACGAATAGGCCGCGCCCATCGTGAATTGATCGGTTAGCTGACCCATCCAGCCAAAGCGCAGTCCAACGCCGTTCGACTTGTCGCGGCCGAGGTTGCTCAGATTGGTCGCGGTTGCGGAGAACCCGGCGAACGACTGGATGCCGCTGGCCTTGAACTGCTGGTGGGCCAGGAGCAGGGAAACACCCAACGAATGCTGCTTGTTCACCTTCATCGCAAATGTCGGAGCCACGATCAACTGCATCATGTCGATGCCAAGGCGACCGTTGCCGCAGAGCAGGTTGGCACGTGCCCACGTGGCTCCGAAGCCGGCACACGCGCCGGCTGCCCCAGGGTTCTGGTCGCCCGGGTAGTCGGTGTTCATGCCGCCGTTGCCGTACACCGTGACACCCATCGACATGTCCCAGCCCAGCATCTTGTTGTAACCGAACTCGGGAACGTAGTGCAGATTGCTGCCGCTATCGGCCGTACCGTTCAGCGTGCCGCCACCCACGGTGCCGCCACTGCGTGAAATGCTGCGCTTGGGCGCAAAGAAATCGAGACCGACATCCAGGCGATCGCCCGCCCAGACCATGCTGGCCGGATTGTTGGCGCCACCCATGGCATCGGAAGCCATCGCGGTTGCGGCGCCGCCCATGCCCTTGGCTTTCATGCCATAGCCGTGCGCAAAGTAGCCGTCGGTCGCAAACGCCGACCCTGATGCGGCGGCGATGGCCACCAATGCTGCGATTTTTTTCAGTTTCATTCGAATATCTCCCCGATGGTGTTGGATAAATTTCAATACGTTATAGGTATAAACCGAAGCGATTCATGAAGTCCAGACGAACCGCAAGGTCGGCTGGACCTTTGTTGCCTTCCCGCTACATGAACAGGCTGACGTCCGCCTTCTGCGCTACCGGCAGGAAGGTCGCCGCGCCGGCGAAGTCAAGGCCGGGGATGAAGTCGTCATGCTTGAAGCCGAACAGGTCCACCGTCATCTGGCAGGCGATGAACTTGACGTCGGCCTCCTGCGCCAGACCGCGCAGTTCTTCGATGGTGGCGACGCCGTTGTTCTTGATGGTCTGCTGCATCAGCATGGTGGCCACGGTTTCGAAGCCCGGTACGCCGGCCTGAATGATGTTCGGAATGTTCCAGTTGATGCCCTTGAACCACTCCGGGCCGAAAGGCATTTTCATCGGCATGCCGGGATTGCCGAGCGGGCTGACTTTCAGGTCGGAAACATCCTTCTTGAGCAGGTTCAGCCCGTAGAAGGTGAAGAAGATCGAAACGTCCCATCCCAACGCCGCAGCGGTGGAACCGAGGATGAAAGGCGGATAGGCCCAGTCCAGCGTGCCGCGGGTGGCGATGATCGCCATCGATGGCGTCCTGGATTCCTCGCGCTCGCGCAGTGCTTGCTCGATCTTCTGCGGCAGAAGTTCTTCCAGCCGGCGATTGACCAGTTCATCGATGCTTGCGATTTCGGGGATTGCGCCCATATCTCTTCTCCCTGCCTATATGACCAATTCCGAATAGTCTGATAAAGTGCAGCGCAGCATCCAGACGAATTTTTTTATACCCGGATAGCCAATA
>JBIKLV010000077.1:0-18515 GCA_044359585.1 Sulfuritalea sp.
GCTAAAGCGGCGCGAGGTCGGGCGGCGAGTGAAGCAGGCATGCCGTAGCGCCAGCGCCGACTTCTGTAGCCGGACGAAACCGAGTTGAGTCGTCTTGCGAATGTCCGCATCGAGTCTGCCGGTGCGTGTTCAGGAGGCGAACACGTCCGCCATGGCGACGTCGGCGGATTGCACCGCCAGTAGTCAAGCGACGACAAGTTGGTTGCGATGATGGCAATGGTGTGCTCGGCACCGCAACAGGATGTCATCGATATCGGTTGCCACATGGAATGATCTGCTTTCGGCATGATTTATCTGGCGACGCGATATCGGCTCGACTTCGTTCTGGCTGTCGAACTATTGGTGGACCTGGAGTGGGTGAAGCAGGACTCGCCACCCGAACTGCAAGCAAGCCGCGGTTAGTGAATGGATTTATGGGCGGGCTTTTTTGTGCAGGCGGCCATGCTCCGCGAGGGCGGAGCATGGCGCCCGGTAGTTGGCGGGTGTTCGACGATTATCTGTAGCCACGTGGCGACGGACATTGGCCGGCAAATAGCGGGTCGCTGGCGCAAGACTCGGACTGCGTCGAGCTCAGCTTCATGTGGGGCAAGGCGTTGTGCATTCGCCGGAAAAAGTCGACGCGCGGACATCGCAATCCACAATCTCCGGACGACAGACATCCACGGCATGCCTTAACCCGGCATACCGTGGATGCCCTGGTGCGACCAGGGCAAGTCTACAGCTCAGGCTTTCTGCTTGAGCAGAACGCCCTGCTGAAATTCCCCGATCGAACGCGAGATCGCAAGGGTCTCGTCTGAAGGTATCTGCCGAATCAGTTCGCCGGTTTCGGTGTCGGTCAGCCGCACGACAAGCCTGTGGGTGTCGTCGTCCATGCTGAATTCGAGGTTCCGGTTGGACTGCTGCATCACCTTGTTGATCTCGCTGACGGCTGCCTTAAGTTGTTCTGGCGTAGGCTGTCGTTTCGCTTCGGCCGCTACAGCAGCTGGCGAGGATTCGAGGTCGGCGGGCGGGCGCACGGCACGCGTGCTACCAGCCGGTACTCCTCTTGCCCCCTCGTCCTTCGCGCGCGTGGCGACCTGGGGATCCAGGCTCGGTCCGTTAGTAGGCGAGATTGTCATGATGAATCTCCTTCGTACCGTTTGCCAGCTCTCGACCGAAGTTAGTCAAGGGCCGCAATGTATTCATACTTACTTTGTCATTCACCCGGATCGATGAATCAACTTTGTGGACGAACTCCGGGGTAGCGGTTTTGTCCGCTCCCCGGATTCCACGCGGAATCATCATCGATCCCTTCTACTCATCCCTATTCCGAATTAGCGCAGCAAGCTGAGCACGCTGTTCGGAATCTGGTTGGCTTGCGCCAGCATGGCCGTTCCCGCCTGTTGCAGAATCTGGTTGCGGATCATGTTGGTGGTTTCCACGGCGTAGTCGGTATCCATCACGCGGCTGAAGGCGGCGGCGGTATTCACCGATTGCACGCCGAGGTTGGCGACAGCAGACGAGAAGGTTGCCATGTCGGCACCGTAGGTAGCGCGAGCGGTGGTGACGGCGGTGATCGCCGTGTCGATCGCGGCGACGGTGAGACCCGTGACGATAGCCGCCTTGGTGCCGGCGCCGGTGAAGGTGCCGCCGTTCGAATTCACCACGACCGTGCCGGTGTTGCCTGCCAGGGCCAGGATGCGGGTGTTTTCCGCGACCAGTGCGGTGGCTTCGGAACCGGCCGCCGTGCCGCCGAGCTGCACGGCGATTTCACGCTGGCGCTGCAGGTTTTCCAGGACCTGCTGGTGGTAACCGTCATTGATCTGGGCAGTCGAGATGCCGTCGTTGGCATTGCGCATGGCCTGGTTGGCGCCGCGCATCTGGCTGTCGTAGCCAGCGGCGGTGACCATGCCGGTGGGGTCGTCCTTGGCGCTGTTGATGCGCAGGCCGGAGGACAGGCGTTGCATGGCGGTTTGCAGGCCACTGGCGGACTTGTTCAGGGCCTGTTGGCCGAACAGCGAGGCAACGTTGGTGTTGATTACTTGTGCCATGATATTTCTCCTTTGTCAGATCCGGGTTAGCGCAGCAGACTGAGTACGCTGTTCGGAATCTGGTTGGCTTGCGCCAGCATGGCCGTTCCCGCCTGTTGCAGAATCTGGTTGCGGATCATGTTGGTGGTTTCCACGGCGTAGTCGGTATCCATCACACGGCTGTATGCGGCCGCGGTATTCACCGATTGCACGCCGAGGTTGGCGACGACGGACGAGAAGGTTGCCATGTCGGCGCCGTAAGTGGCGCGCGCAGTCGTCACGAGGGTGATGTCGGCATCGATCACAGTGATCGCGCCCGTGCCGGTCAGCGCTGCCTTGGTGCCGGTGCCGGCGAGGACGCCGCCATTCGAATTCACGACCACGTTGCCGGTGTTGCCGGCCAGACCGAGGATGCGGGTATTTTCCGCGGCGAGCGCGGTGAATTCGGAGCCGGATGCCGTACCGCCGAGTTGCACCGCGATTTCGCGGATGCGCTGCAGGTTTTCGAGGACCTGCTGGTGGTAACCGTCATTGATCTGGGCGGTCGAGATGCCGTCGTTGGCATTGCGCATGGCCTGGTTGGCGCCGCGCATCTGGCTGTCGTAGCCGGCTGCGGTGACCATGCCGGTGGGGTCGTCCTTGGCGCTGTTGATGCGCAGGCCGGAGGACAGGCGTTGCATGGCGGTTTGCAGGCCACTCGAGGATTTGTTCAGGGCTTGCTGGCCGAACAGCGAGGCAACGTTGGTGTTGATTACTTGTGCCATGATATTTCTCCTTGATTATTCGCGAATTAGCGCAGCAAGCTGAGCACGCTGTTCGGAATCTGGTTGGCTTGCGCCAGCATGGCCGTTCCCGCCTGTTGCAGAATCTGGTTGCGGATCATGTTGGTGGTTTCGACCGCGTAGTCGGTATCCATCACGCGGCTGAAGGCGGCGGCGGTGTTCACCGATTGCACGCCGAGGTTGGCGACGGCAGACGAGAAGGTTGCCATGTCGGCACCGTAGGTGGCGCGGGCGGTGGTGACGGCGGTGATCGCCGTGTCGATCGCAGCAACACCCAGGCCGGCGACGATGGTGGCCTTGGTGCCGGCGCCGGTGAAGGTGCCGCCGTTCGAATTCACCACGACCGTGCCGGTGTTGCCTGCCAGGGCCAGGATGCGGGTGTTTTCCGCGACCAGTGCGGTGGCTTCGGAACCTGCTGCCGTACCGCCGAGCTGCACCGCGATTTCACGCTGGCGCTGCAGGTTTTCCAGGACCTGCTGGTGGTAACCGTCATTGATCTGGGCAGTCGAGATGCCGTCGTTGGCATTGCGCATGGCCTGGTTGGCGCCACGCATCTGGCTGTCGTAGCCAGCGGCGGTGACCATGCCGGTGGGGTCGTCCTTGGCGCTGTTGATGCGCAGGCCGGAGGAAAGGCGTTGCATGGCGGTTTGCAGGCCACTGGCGGACTTGTTCAGGGCCTGTTGGCCGAACAGCGAGGCAACGTTGGTGTTGATTACTTGTGCCATGATATTTCTCCTTTGCTGGCTCTACGTTCATTGACGGCTTTGTTGCCATCCGCTTCGGTTTGCCCCGGTTTGGTGAGGCTTTGTAACCGCAGTTGGAAGCCTTAACGGTTGGTCTGATGAAAACTTTAGGGTGATTCGCCGCAGTGCTTGCAGAACGGTTTGGGCCTTCCTTGTATATGGAGGCGTGGTCTGGAGCGTTTCCCCTGGTCTGGCAGCGAGGGAAACAGGATTTCGCCGGTATCCGGGGCGGACCGAAAATTTCTCCTCAAGATTTCCTGGATGTTTCCGATATAGTTTCCATACTGGAGTAAACAGACATGGCAACCATCTCATCACCGGGGCTTGCGACCGGCCTGGACGTCAACGGCATCATCACGAAGTTGATGGAGCTCGAGCGCCAGCCGCTGACCAGGCTGGCCAACAAAGAGACCAACTATCAGGCCAAGATCACGGCCTACGGGTCGGTGAAGAGCGCGCTTTCGACCCTGCAGACGGCGGCGACGACCTTGGCGGACGCAGCCACGTTTTCGAGTAAGTCGGCGACCGTGTCCGATGCGACAGTGCTTTCGGCCGCCGCGTCGAGTACCGCCGTGGCCGGCAACTACAGCATCAGCGTCACCCAGTTGGCGAAATTCCACACCCTGCGCAGCAACACCAATTACGCGGCGACCACCGATACCTTCAATACCGGCAACCTGGCGATCTCGATCGGGGGCGGTGCTGCGGTGAACGTGACGATCGACGGCACCAACAACACGCTGGCCGGGATTCGCCAGGCGATCAATGACGCCAACGCCGGAGTGAACGCGACCATCGTCAACGATGGAACCACCAATCGGCTGATGTTGAGTTCCAGCACCAGTGGCGCCGTGGGGGCAGTATCGGTCGTGGCCACCGATTCCGGCAGCGGCGGCACCCATGCGCTTTCCGGGCTCGACTCTGCCGCGCTGGTGCAGACTCAGGGGGCCGACGATGCGGTGGTGGCGATCAATGGCCTGACCATCACGCGCTCATCGAACACCATCAGCGATGCCATCGAGGGCGTCACCCTGACGCTCAACAAGGGCACAGCCCTCGAGCCGGGGACGTCGACCCTGGCCATCGCGAACAACACGACAGCGACAAAGACAGCGATTGACAGTTTCGTTACTGCCTACAACTCGGTCGTGACCATGCTGAAGACCAGTTCGGCCTACGATGCGGCAACCCGGAAAGGAGCGATCCTCAATGCCGAGGGAACCGTGCGCTCGATTCAGACGGAACTGAGCAATCTGGTGCAAACCAGTGTTACCGGCGTCGCCGGCGGCATCACCACCCTCTCCAGCATAGGCATTTCAGTGCAGACCGATGGCAAGCTCGCCGTCGATAACACCAAGCTGTCGGCGGCCCTGGCCGACCCGACCAAGGACGTCAGTGCGTTGTTCACCCAGACAACCGAGGGCAACGAAGGCATCGCCCTCAGATTCAAGACGTCCACCCGGGCGTTGGTTGCGTTCGACGGGCTGATCGCCGGCAGGACTGACGGCATCAAGGCCTCCCTGAAGGACATCGACCGCTCCCGAGAGGCACTGAATGTGCGGTTGGTGGGGGTCGAAGCCCGCTACCGTGCCCAGTTCACGGCGATGGACGGACTCGCCAGCAGCCTCAACCGGACCAGCCAGTACCTGACCCAGCAGTTGTCCAGCCTACCCGCGATTTCATAAAAAGGAGACATCATGTCCTTCGCTTCAAGCAATTCTGCCCAGACCTATGCCAAGGTGGGCGTCGAAACCGCTGTTGCAGCCGCGGATTCCCATCAGTTGATCGTGATGCTCTTCGATGGTGCCCTGCTCGCCATCGCCAAGGCCGAGGGTTTCATGCGCCAGGGCATGATTGCCGAGAAAGGGGAAGCCATATCCCGTGCTATCGACATCATCTCGAACGGCCTGAAGGCCAGTCTCGACTTTTCGGCCGGTGACGAATTGGCCGGGCGTCTGGCTGCCCTGTACGATTTCATGGGCGTGCGTCTGGTCCATGCCAACCTGAAGAACGACCTTGGCGCCTTGCAGGAAGTCAGCCGTTTGCTGGGCGAGATAAAGTCCGCCTGGGAAGAAATAGCAGACGATCCCGCGGTACTTTCGGCGAGCAAAGCCGCTGCCTGAGTCTTACCATGCTGTCGATGCCAAGCCACATCGACCGCTACGAGGAAGTCTGCGCCCTGTCGTCTCGGATGGTGAATGCCGCCCGATCCGGCGAGTGGGATCTCCTGATCGCTCTGGAAGCTCGCGTCGCGGCCCTGCGGGATAGGATGATTGCGGAACCCGAGGAAGCCGACGCAGCGACGGCAGCTCCGGAGATCGCCCAAAAGCGCCGGTTGATCGAGCAACTCCTTGATGACGATGCCGAAATCCGGCGCCATACCGAACCCTGGATGGAGCATGTACGCAAACTGCTGGGCGACCAGGGCCGCCGGCGCCGGGTGCAGCAGGCCTACGCCGCAACGGATAGTCCGGATTCCTCATTCGACGGCGTTTCACGGACATGAGGCCGCTGTCGGCATGTGTCGCTCTGGAGTGAGGGCGGCAGGTTTTTTCATCGGATGTGAGGGCGCCCCATGGTGATGATTCCCACCGATGTCGGCGTTCAGGTGCGCGCCCAGACCGAGCCGGGACTCGGCCCGGTGCGAGCGATCGGGGAGATACCTTCCGACCTGCCGGAACTGCAACAGGGGCAGGTATTTCGTGCCCGCATCCAGGAAGTCCTTCCTGAAAACACCTACAAGGCGCTGGTAGCAGGGCGTTCGCTGATGCTGTCGCTGCCTGAGGGTGCCAGAGCCGGAGACACGCTCGAACTTGTCGTTGTCGATCGCACGCCGCGCGCGATCGTGGCGCAAACCGTGCAGCCGGGTACCGCGGCGCTTGGCGAGCCCTATCAGCAGGCCAGGCTCTCGTCGACGGGGCAACTGATCGCCGCGCTGCTGCCGCGCGAAGGCGAGGCCGCCGTGCCGGTCGCGTTGACCCGCGGCCGCCCGATCCTGGCCCAGGCTCCCGCCAGCGCGGCGGAGATGGCGCGTACCCTGCCTGCGCAACTGGCACAGGCCGTCGGTTCCAGCGGTCTGTTCTACGAAGCCCACCAGGTGCAATGGGTGCTCGGGCAATGGCCGCGCTCGAGTCTGCTCACCGAGCCCCAGGGAGAATATTCGCGCGACGGAGTGCGTGCCGGATGGCTGCCATTGCCCGAAGAACCATCTCCCCAAGAGTCGGCGCTGGCGGCACGGCGCCCCACCATGAATTCCGGCCCGCCCGCCCCTACGTTGCTGCAAACCCTGTTCGGCGGCGGCGCTTCGGCGGCCGAGGCTGTGGCGCAGGACGTCAGCCAGCAGGCAAATCAGGTGGCCACGCGAGCGATCCCCGAAGACTTGCGCCCGCTCGTGCAGCAGCAGCTCGAAGCGGCGGCGACGCAGCGACTGGCGTGGCATGGCGAGGTCTGGCCCAGGCAGGAAATGGACTGGGAGATCCGGCGCGATGCGCCGCAGCGGGACGATGCGAGCGGCGAATCCGCCGCATGGAATACCAACCTGCGCCTGACCTTGCCGCGACTGGGCGAGGTCGACGCTCGGGTGCAACTCAGCGGGCAGACCCTGCGGCTCGACCTGCGGACGGTCCAAGCCGCCAGCGAAGCCGACCTTCGGCTGGCCCTGCCATCGCTGCGGCAGGCGTTGGCCGCCGCCGGCCTGGACCTGCTCGAGGCAAAGACCAGTCATGGACAAGCCTGATTCCGCCTCGCAGCGCACGCTTGCCGTAGCGCTGAAATACGCCGGCGGCGATTCCGCGCCGACCGTGGTGGCAAAGGGGCGCGGGTTGATCGCCGACGAAATCGTTGCGCGGGCGAAGGAGAGCGGGGTCTATGTCCATGAATCGCCGGTGCTGGTGGCGCTCCTCGCGCAACTTGATCTTGACCAGCACATTCCGCCGGCGCTGTATCTGGCGGTGGCGGAGTTGCTCGCCTGGCTGTACCAGGTCGAACGTGGCGAGCCGCCGGTGCTTTCCCTGCCCGCCGGCGAGGGCAAACCACGCTAGAATTGAATGCGAATCCTTCGCAGCCGCCTCCGGAAATGACGACTCCCGCCGATGATCCCGCCGCCGCCACATCGCCAAAACGGCCGGTGGCGAAACTCCTGCCCAGCGACGAATACAGCCAGTACCTGCTGACTTCGCAGGCGGAGATGTTCGCCATCTGCCGTGGCTTGGCGGACCACGTTTCGCAGGTCAGCATGATCTTCAACGAAGGCCAGGACATGGTGCTGACCAGCCTGGTCAGTTGGGGAAGCGACGGTCTGGTGTTCGACCTGGGTGCTACCGCCGAGATGAACCGCAAGGCGCTCCAGGCGGAAAAGCTGTTTTGCACGGCCCAGCTCGATCGGGTCGAAATCCAGTTCATCCTGCGCGGGGTCGATCAGATCGAAGTCAACGGGCGAGCCGCGTTTCATGCGTCCCTGCCCGACAGCATCCTGCGCCTGCAGCGGCGCGAATGTTTTCGCCTTGGAACACCGATCGCCAATCCGGTCATTTGTCGGCTTCGAGTGCCGGGGGCGACCGGGGAAAACGCCGTGCTCCAGACTCATGTGGTCGATATCAGCCTCGGCGGGGTTTCCCTGGCTGGCTTGCCGGTCGACCTGCCCCTGGAGTCCGACATGATGTTCCAGAATTGCAGCATCGACCTGCCGGACGGCGGCCCTATCGTCGCGACCCTGCGTCCCTGCTGGCAGATCGAAACCGTCAGCCGCAGCGGAATCCGTGCCAAGCGGGCCGGCTTTGCGTTTGTCGATCTGCCGCGTGTCAAGACGACGGTCATCCAGCGCTACATCATCAAGATCGAACGCGAACGCAAGGCGCGCGAACTCGGCTGAGGCCGGGTTCCTTTCAGCAACGCTCCGGAACCGGTTTGCGACCGGGGCTGTGCCGCAGCGGGCGCAAGGCGCCGATCACTGCGCGGCTTCCCGATCGAAGGGCCTGTTTCGATGGCTCACGCGCGCTTCGCAACCGGTGCCGTTTTACGCTCCGAAATGTGCCGGCCGACGGCCCCGGGGCCGCCCTGAAAAATGTCTATGGCATTGCTCCATACTGGCGTCCAGCGCCTTGAAATTACTGGAGTTCGGCTTTTCCGGAGCGCATGAAACGGGAACGGGTCGGCGCTTCCTGAAATAGGTACCGGTTTCGGCGTTTGTTCGGGTCCTCCCGATTGCCCCCGCCGGCAATAATTCTAGGCATGAGAGACAATGGCCGTGGCTGAGGACAGCGACCTCGAAAAGACCGAACCCGCATCGGCGCGTCGGCTCGAGCAGGCGCGCGAGGAGGGCAATGTTCCGCAATCGCGCGAGCTCATGGCGTTCATGGTGCTTGCCGCGGGCGCGGGTACGTTCTGGGTGCTCGGCGGCTGGATCGCCAATGCCGCGGCGAGCCTGGTGCGCAGCGGCCTGAGCTTCAGTCGTGGCGCCGCCTTCGATACCTCGGTGATGAACGAGAGCGCCCTCATCCTGACCGTCGATGCATTCCGCCTGGTGGGTCCGATTTTCCTTGCCATCATCGCGGCCGTCATCGCCACGCCCTACATCATGGGTGGTCCGGCGATGTCGGCCAAGGCGTTCCAGCTCGATCTCACTCGGCTGGATCCGGTCAAGGGCCTGGGGCGGATGTTTTCCTGGCACAGCGTTGCGGAGCTGGTCAAGGCCGTGCTCAAGGCGCTGCTGGTGGGCGGGATTCTCTGGTGGATCGTCAGGAACGAGCAGGATCGCCTGTTCAGCCTGATCACCCAGCCGATCGAAGTGGGCCTCGCTTCGTTCTCGCAACTGCTGTTCTTCAGCTTTGTCGCGCTGGTCTCGGGCCTCGCGATCATTGCCGCGATCGACGTCCCGTTCCAGCTTTGGCAATATCACGACCGTCTGAAGATGACGCGCGAGGAATTGCGCCAGGAGTACAAGGAAAGCGAGGGCGATCCGCAGCTCAAGGCGCGCATCCGCAGCCAGCAACGCGAGATCGCGCGCGGTCGGATGATGTCGGAAGTGCCCAAGGCGGACGTGGTGGTGACCAATCCGACGCACTTCGCGGTGGCGCTCAAATACGACGGCGACTCCATGGCGGCGCCGGTGGTTGTGGCCAAGGGGATGAATCTCGTCGCCGACCGCATCCGGGAGCTCGCCACCGAGAACCGCGTACCTCTGCTCGAAGCGCCGCCGTTGGCGCGCGCGCTATATCGCCACGGCGAAGTGGGCGACGCGATTCCCGCCGCGCTCTATTCGGCGGTGGCTGAAGTGATGGCCTGGGTTTATCAGCTGAACGACCATGCGGCTGATGTCGCGGCGAAGGTACTGCCAGTAGCGCCGATGCAGATCGCCGTGCCCGATGGCTACGATCCGGGGGCGCCGGCATGAGCGCCCGCCGCCGGGCCGTCCCAAGGGGGGCGCCGCCGAGCCATGGAGCCGCGCAGCGGCGAACCGCCGTCACCCCCTGCCTTGCGCAGGGGGCTGGGGGGAGGGCCGTCCAATGAGCGAGAGCCTGGCCCAGCAGGGCGTCGCCGGCCGCATGAACCTGCGCCAGATGCTGGCGCCGCTGCTCATCGTGCTGATCCTGTCGATGATGGTGCTGCCGCTGCCGGCATTCGCCCTCGACGTGTTCTTCACCTTCAACATCGCCATTTCGATCATGGTGTTGCTGGTGGCGATGTACACCATGAAGCCGCTCGATTTCGCGATTTTCCCCACGGTGCTGCTGGTCACGACACTCTTGCGCCTGTCGCTGAACGTGGCGTCGACGCGGGTGATCCTGCTGCACGGCCATACCGGGCCGGATTCCGCCGGCAAGGTGATCGAGGCCTTCGGCCATTTCCTGGTGGGTGGCAACTACGCGGTCGGCATCGTGGTGTTCATCATCCTCACCCTGATCAATTTCATCGTCATCACCAAGGGCGCCGGGCGCATCGCCGAAGTGTCGGCCCGTTTCACGCTCGACGCCATGCCGGGCAAGCAGATGGCGATCGACGCGGACCTCAATGCCGGCCTGATCGGCGAGGATGAGGCGCGCAAACGGCGCGCCAACGTGGCGCTCGAGGCGGATTTTTTCGGTTCGATGGATGGCGCCTCCAAATTCGTTCGCGGCGACGCGGTCGCCGGCATCCTGATCCTGTTCATCAACATCATCGGCGGCCTGATCGTCGGGGTCCTGCAGCACGACATGAGCGCCGGGGATGCGGCCAAGACCTACACCCTGCTGACCATCGGCGACGGCCTGGTGGCGCAGATTCCGGCACTGATCATTTCCACGGCGGCCGGTCTGGTGGTGACCCGTGTCGCCACCGAGCAGGACATCGGCCAGCAACTGGCGACGCAGTTGTTCGGCAATCCGATGGTGCTGGCCCTGACCGCCGGGATCCTCGGCATCCTCGGATTGATCCCGGGCATGCCGAACCTCGTGTTCCTGTTGCTGGCGTCGATCCTGGGCTATCTCGCCTGGCGCCAGCTCAAGAGTCCCGCTGCGGCGGCGAAGGAACGATCGGCGGAAGCGGCGCAGCCGGCGGCGCCAGTCGCGGAAAGCGTCGAGGCAAGCTGGTCGGACGTGGTGCCGGTCGATATGCTGGGACTGGAAGTCGGGTATCGCCTGATTCCGCTGGTGGACCGTGGGCAGGCAGGCGAACTGCTGAAGCGGATCCGTGGCCTGCGCAAGAAGTTCGCGCAGGAGATCGGATTCCTGCCGGCACAGGTTCACATCCGGGATAACCTGGAACTGAGGCCGAACGTGTATCGCCTGAGTCTCAAGGGTGTACCGATTGGCGAAGGCGAGGCGTTCCCCGGGCAATACCTTGCGATCAATCCGGGACGGGTTTCCGGCCAGCTCGCGGGGACGCCGACTCAGGACCCGGCCTTCGGCCTGCCGGCGACCTGGATCGACGCCAGTTTGCGCGAGCAGGCGCACGTGTTCGGCTACACCGTCGTCGATGCCAGCACGGTGATCGCGACACACCTGAACCATGTGATCCTTTCGCATGCCACCGAATTGCTCGGGCGCCAGGAAACGCAGGCCCTGCTCGATCATCTCGCCACCGAGTCGCCCAAGCTGGTGGAAGACCTGGTACCCAAGCAGATCGGGCTCGGCGTGTTGCAGCGGGTGTTGCAGAACCTGCTCGATGAGGGCGTCAATATTCGCGACATGCGCACCATCATCGAAACCCTCGCCGAGCTCGTGCCGCGCGTGCAGGATCCGATCGAACTGACCTCTCAGGTACGGATCGCGCTCGGCCGAGCCATCGTCCAGCAACTTTATCCGACCGGCAACGAGATGCAGGTGATGGCCCTCGAACCCGGCCTCGAGCGGCTGCTGGGGCAGGCCTTGCAGGGCGGAGGCGACGCCGGCGGCATCGAGCCGGGCCTGGCCGATACGCTGCTGCGGGAAACGGCCGCTGCCGCGCGGCATCAGGAAGACCTCGGATTGCCTGCTGTGCTGCTGGTGCCGCCCCATTTGCGCTGGCTCCTTTCGCGTTTCCTGCGGCGTGCCGTGCAGCAGCTCAGGGTCATCTCGAATGGCGAGGTTCCCGATTCGAAAATCATCAAGGTGACATCCATCATCGGAGCTAGAAAATGACTGCGAAACGCTTCGTCGGCGCCACGGCGCGCGACTGCCTGCGGCGGGCAAAGGAGGTGCTGGGGCCGGATGCCGTGGTCATCTCGAACAAGGCGGTGCCCAACGGCGTCGAGATCGTCGCCATGTCGCCCGAGAGCCTCGATGCCATCTCGCAGAATGTCCGTCCCGGTCCCGCCGTCGCGTCTTCGCCGACTCCGCCGCCACCCTCGCGCTCGATGCCGCAGCAGGAAGAGGATTACACCGTTTCGTTGTCGTCGGCACGCATTCGCGCAAGCCGGCAGAACGCCGAACCGCCCGTGGTACAGCCCTGGATGCCGTATGGAAAGCCTTCTGCGGCAAGCGCCCGGACCGTTGCGCCGGCGGAACGGAAAGTCGAATCCGTGCATCCGCGCGGGCAGGAAACGGGTGCGCATCTGCACTATTCCCCCGGGGTGCCGGTGGCCGCAACTCATGCGGAGCCCGTGGCTCACCACGGGGACCGGAAGCATCGCGACGCCGCGGCCGGCAGGGATGTTGCGGAGCGCCCGGTCGTGGAAAGCTCGGTTCAGACCGCGCAGTTGATCGACGAGATGCGGCTCATCAAGAGCCTGCTCGAACGTCAATTGGCCGGCTTCGCCTGGGGCGAAATGGCGCGCGAGGCACCGACCCGGGCGCAACTTCTCGGCGAAATGCTCGCGGCGGGCTTTTCAGGTGGCCTGACGCGCCGCCTGATCCAGGAAATGGCGGCCGACCTGAACCAGGAAGAGGGCCGCAAGTGGCTGACCGCCGCCGTCAACAGGCGCCTGCGCACGTTGTCGTCGGACGCGGACTTCATCGACCGTGGCGGGGTCTATGCGCTGGTCGGACCGACCGGTGTTGGCAAAACCACGACCACCGCAAAACTGGCCGCCCGTTGCGTCGTGCGCTATGGCGCGGAGCGGCTTGCCCTGCTGACCACGGACGGCTACCGGATCGGCGCCCACGAGCAATTGCGCATTTATGGCCGGATACTCGGGGTGCCGGTATTCGTGGTCCGCGACGGCGAGGATCTGCGACGCACCCTGGCGGACCTGCGCGACAAGCACATGGTGCTGATCGATACCGTGGGCATGAGCCAGCGCGACCGGATGGTGGCCGAGCAGGCGGCGATGCTGACACGTTCCGGAGAGGTCAATCGCCTGCTGCTGCTGAACGCAGGAAGCCGCGGCGATACGCTGGATGACGTCGTGCGTGCCTACGGCGGCGAGGATCTGGCCGGTTGCATCCTGACCAAGGTGGATGAGGCGACGGCCCTTGCGCCGGCGCTGGATTGCATCGTTCGCCATGGGCTTACCCTGAGCTATGTCGGCAACGGTCAGCGCGTGCCGGAAGATTTGCACCTTCCCAACCGCCAATACTTGCTGCATCGTGCCTTCAAGGTTCCGTCGGGCGAGACGGCGCACAGCCTGCGCAGCGAGGAGATCGCCCTGTCCTTGCCGCCGGCCCATGAGGCGAAGCTGGGAGCGCGAATTGCTTGACTGGCATTCCGGACCGGCCACGGATCAGGCTGCGGGTCTGCGGCGCCTGTTCAGGACGCGCCCGGCGCGCGCGGTCGCCTTTGTTTCCGGCCGCGAATCCTGCGGCCGAACCACACTGCTGGTCCATACCGCCGCGGCGCTGGCGGAAGCGGGGGAGTCTGTCGTGATCGTCGACGAGAACCCCGGCCCGGACAACGTGCATCGGGTCTTCGGCCTGAAGGCCCGGCACGACCTGCTCGATCTGGTTCAGCGCGACTTGCCCATGCAGCGCATCGTGCAACCCGTGGCCGCGCGCCTCAGCCTGTTGTCGGCCGCCGAATTCGTCGCTGCGGTGACGAACGTCGACGCCTCGACCGCGCTGCGCCTGAATACTGCATTCAGGCAACTGCAGGAAGGCAGTTCCTACGTCCTGATCGATTGTGCCGCAGGGAAGGGGCGGCATCTTTCGCCGCTCGCTCTCGCGGCGCCGCAGATGGCGGTCGTGGTCGCGGCGCAGGGCACGGCGATCACCACTGCCTATGCCCTGGTCAAAAGACTGGTACAGGAACGCGGGCGCGAGGGATTTCAGGTGGCGATAACCCGCGCCGGGAGCGATCGGGAGGCCCTTTCGATTTTCCACAACATGCGGCAGACGGCACAGGACCATCTCGGCGTGCGTCTTGATTACCTGGGCAGCGCCCGCGTTCCGAGCGTGGATCATCTCGCCGATGCCTTGCAGGGCAGCCTGTCGCAATCCTCCGGTGCGGGAGACTGGTTCGGATTCCTGCCGGCTTCGAGGGGCAATGCACTGTCGGTGGCACCCCGCGGCCGGCTTGCGCCGGCATCCTGATCGCCACTCGTTCAGTGCGGCTGCGCATATTCGCTGCGGGGCCGGGAAGCAGATAATTGACCGGAGTTTCGGACGCTACGTAGATTCCGCAGTTTGTCGCGTAATTCACGGATAAACAAAATGTTGCGGCTTTGAGAAACTGGTTCCGCGAGTATCGAAGGCAAGGCGCCGGTGCGCGGCGGAATGAAAAGACTGCAGGTTCATCTCAGGGAACGGCACTATGAGCACAATCATGTTGGTCGACGATTCGGCGACGATCCTGCTGTCGATTTCGAACATCCTCACCAAGGCGGGATACGCCGTCGAGAAAGCCAGCAATGCCGCCGAGGGGCTGACCAAGTTCAAGAGCGGGATCAAGGTGGACCTGCTGATCACGGACCTGAACATGCCGGGCATGAACGGCATCGAGTTCATCAAGGAAGTGCGCACCCTGCCCAACTACAAGTTCATGCCGATCCTCTTCCTCACCACCGAATCACAGCAATCGAAGCGGCTCGAAGCCAAGGCCGCCGGCGCCTCCGGCTGGTTGGTCAAGCCCGCCACCGCCGACGAACTGCTCGGCACCATCAAGCTGGTGATCCGCTGATGGTCAATCGCAGCTAGGCGGCCGGCGCCGAAGCTAATTTTTGAAGACGACACACACCTGAGGATGAACCAACACAAGGGCAAATTGGTCGCCCCCCACCCCCATCCCCGCCCCAGGGCGGGGCTATTGGTCGGCTCGCTACGCTCGAAAGCGCCAGCGACCTATCCTTCGGCTTCACGTTAAAAATGTACACCGCCCAGGGCGTCCTTGCCAAGGACCAGCAGATCGCGCATTACATGCCGCTGGTGAGGCGCATCGCCTATCTCCTGATGGCCCGGCTTCCGGCCAGTGTCGACGTCGATGACCTGATCCAGAACGGCCTGATCGGCCTGCTCGATGCCCTCGAGCGCTATGAAGAGGGGCTGGGAGCGCAATTCGAGACCTATGCTGTCCAGCGCATTCGCGGTGCCATGCTTGATGGCTTGCGGGAGAATGACTGGATGCCGCGCAGCGTGCGGCGCGAGATGCGGCGTGTCGAGGAGGCCATTCGTACCCTGGAGCACGAACGCGGCCGGGCGCCGTCGGAAAAGGAACTGGCCGACGCCCTCGGACTCTCCCTGGCCGACTACCAGAAACTGCTGCTCGATGCGCGCGGCCACCAGCTGGTCTATATCGAGGACATTACCGATGGCAGCGGCGACGACTATCTTGAACGGCATGTTTCGGAAACCAGCCGTGACCCGCTCGGCCTGCTCGAAGAGGCAAGCACACGCGCGGCGCTGGCGGCCGCGATCGAGGCATTGCCCGAGCGTGAAAAGCTGATGATGG
This sequence comes from Sulfuritalea sp., assembly GCA_044359585.1. Classification (GTDB taxonomy): domain Bacteria; phylum Pseudomonadota; class Gammaproteobacteria; order Burkholderiales; family Rhodocyclaceae; genus Sulfuritalea. The sequence goes on from JBIKLV010000077.1 coordinate 15,808, forward strand.
CCCTCTATTACGAGCAGGACCTGAATCTGCGTGAAATCGGGGAAGTGATGGGTGTCACCGAGTCGCGTGTATGCCAGTTGCACAGCCAGGCGGTCGCGCGCCTGCGCACGGTCCTGACCGGGACCGCGAAGCCGGCTGGATCCGGCCGGCGTGGCCGATCCGCGGCGGGGGCAGGAGCCTGAGGCAAATGGACAAGATCAGCGTCGCCGGGTTGCTGCTGGGTCTTGCCGCCATCATCGGTGGCCAGGTCCTCGAGGGCGGTCACCTTGCTTCGCTGTTGCAGCCAACCGCATTCTTCATTGTCGTTGGCGGCACCCTTGGCGCCGTCATGCTTCAAAGCCCGCTCAGTGTGTTTCGGCAGGGCATGAAGATGGGCGTGTGGGTTTTCTATCCGCCGCTGGTCGAGCCGCAAAAGCATATCGCCGAAATTTCCCGCTGGAGCCAGATTGCGCGCAAGGAGGGATTGCTGGCGCTGGAAGCGCAAATCCACGCCTTGCGTGATCCTTTCGCTGCCAAGGGCCTGCAACTTCTGGTCGACGGTGCCGAGCCGGAGCGCCTGCGCGAAGTGCTGGACGTCGAGATTACTGCCTGGGAGCATAGTCTGAAGGCCGGGGCCAAGGTCTGGGAGTCGGCGGGTGGTTACTCGCCGACCATAGGCATCATCGGCGCCGTGATGGGCTTGATCCATGTGATGGAGAACCTGTCCGACCCTTCCAAACTGGGCAGCGGGATCGCGGTGGCCTTTGTCGCCACCATCTATGGCGTAGGCGCCGCCAACCTGGTGTTTCTCCCGGTCGCGAAGAAACTGATGGCAAACATCTCGCGCATCGTGACCCAGCGCGAAATGCTGGTGGATGGCCTGGTCGGAATCGCCAACGGCGACAATCCCCGGGTACTGGAAAGCCGCTTGCAGGGCTATTTCGTCTGATGGCCAATTTCAAGCGTCGCCGCCGTCGCCGAGAAGAGGACGATCCGGAGAATCACGAACGCTGGCTGGTCTCCTATGCCGATTTCATCACGCTGCTGTTCGCCTTCTTTGTGGTGATGTACGGAATTTCCTCGATCAACGAGGGCAAGTACCGGGTCATGTCCGACTCGATCGTGTATGCCTTTCGCGCCGATCCGGGCACGGCGCCGGGTGCGGCGGTGTCGCAGCGCGCGACGGATACGATCCAGATGCCGATGCCGATCCGCCGCGTGCAGCCCAAGGTCAAGTCCGACGAAACCCAGTCGATGAAGAAGGAACACCTGCGCAACCTGGCCAGGGACCTCAACCAGGCCCTGGCGCCCCTGATGGCACAGGGCAAGGTCAGGGTGAGCGAAGGTGCGTTCGGCCTGACCGTCGATATCAGCGCCAGTGCGCTGTTTGCACCCGGTGAAGCGCGGCTGGACCTCGGCGCGGTGCGGGCGCTGGGCACCGTGGGTCGTGTGCTTGCGGCGGCCGACTTTCCGGTCGTGGTCGAAGGACACACCGACAACATTCCGATCAGCACGCCCCAGTTTCCGTCGAATTGGGAGCTATCGGCCGCTCGCGCGGCCAGCGTGGTTCGGCTGTTCATCGATACCGGGATGGATCCGCGTCGCCTGACCGCGACCGGCTATGCCGACCAGCGGCCGGTTGCTGACAACGCCACGGGTGAAGGGCGGCAGAGCAATCGCCGGGTCGCCATCACGATTGAGTCCAGGTTGCCTGACAATCGAGTCGAACTGCCGCTGAGCGAGTAGTTTGGCGTCGTCGCGTCGGGGTTGTCAGGCACTTCCCAGCGGCCGTCTGCTGGCGGACGTGCTGCGCTGGCCATCGGCGCCGTAGGTGCTCCCTTCGGCATGATTGCCCAGCAAGGCTTCGAGGGCTTGCTGGTTTTGCTGCAGATGGGCAGCGATCAACTTGCCATTGAGTTCGTTTTCGTCGCGTGCCTTGATCGCGAGATCCATGTAGTTCTGCCAGGACTTGTGTGCCGTGGGGCGCAGGCCGGCGGGGCGGGCGGCAATCCAAGCCTCTACTCCGGCACGGCCGCTGCCCAGTCCGGCGGCACCGAGCGCCGCATCGCGCCGGGTTTCGAGGTCGGACAGCCGTGTCGCCAGCGCCGACTTTCTGTCGGCGATGGCAGGCAGTTGGCTGGTGTCGCCCTTGACCAGGCAATGCCGCTCGTCGGTGACGGCAGCGAGAAACTCCTTCAGTGCGCCGATTGTCTGGTCCAGCAGGTTCGCGATGGCAGCCAAGGAGTCTGGGCGATTACACTGCCGGTCGGTTCTTCGCCAGAAGCTCCTGCACGCCATCGAGCAGACGACCCGCGATCTTGTCGGCATCGATCTGCAGGCGGCCATCGGCGATGGCCTGGCGAATTTCCTCAACGCGCTTGCTGTCGAACGGCGCGGGGGTTGGCTCGGCGGAGCGAACGGAGGATGCACCGACGTTGGCCGCATTTGCCGGCACGCTTGCAGGGGAACCTGCAGCCTTTTTTGGCTGTGTCTTGGGCAGAGAGGTCGACGAGGGGATGGAAGAGTCGATTTTCATGGTGTGCACCTGCTATCGGTTCGGGGCTTGCGTGACTTAACGGCCCCGACAGGCAGAACTTTAACGTGAAACGATCGATTTGGCGTCGCCAAAATCATCGAGGACGGCAAACTATCCGGCCGATTTCCGGGTTTCGCGTGAAGTAACCCATTCGGAGCGACTGGTGATAGTCGAGCCAAGCGAGTTGATCGGT
>JBIKLV010000158.1:0-5225 GCA_044359585.1 Sulfuritalea sp.
TGGTCACCGAGATCGCCTCGGCTTCGAAGGAACAGAGTTCGGGGATCGAGCAGACCACCCAGGCGGTGGGCCAGATGGACGAGGTGACGCAGCAGAACGCGGCGCTGGTGGAACAGGCCGCTGCCGCCGCCGAGAGCCTGGAGGAGCAGGCGCGCGGCCTGGTGCAGACGGTCTCCATGTTCAAGCTGGCCGAAGGGGCCGGCCGCTCCTCCCTGCCGGCGCCCGTGCTGCGCGATGCCACGCCGCGCCAGTTGCCCAATGCGTCCCGTGCCACCTCCCAGCCCACCTCGCGACCCACCGGTCGCAAGGTCCTCCCTCCCAACACCACCGATTCCACCGAACAGTGGGAAGAGTTCTGACACCAGATCCGGAATACATCCATGGCCCATCAACTCACGGTACGCAAAACAATCGTAGTTTCGACTGTCGTCAGCCTTGCGCTGTTGCTAGTGCTCGCATTCGTCGTTTGGCGGGGCTTCACCACGGCGGTGGAAAAGATCCAGCATGAACACGAGGTGGTGCAGCCGTCCTTCGAAGCCATGCAGGAAGTCCGCTTCGGCGTGGTTCAGGTTCAGCAGTTCCTCACCGATGTGTCGGCAACCGCCGAGCCCGGAGGCTATGACGAGGCCAAGGCCGCCTACGAGTCGGCGCTGAAGAACCTGGATACCCTGGCCAGGCTGCAACCCGACCTGGCAACGGCGGCAAAGGCGACCGCGGAAGAGGTAAAGGTATTCAACCAGGTTGGCATCGCCATGGCCAACGCCTATGTGAGCAAGGGGCGCCAGGCAGGCAACGAACTCATGAAGCAGCCGAACACCGGCTTCGACGCCCGCGCAGCTACCTTGACCGCAAGCATGAAGAAGCTGGAATCCACATTGCGCGAGCGCATGACCCGCAGCGCCAGGGAGAGCGAGGATCGCATCCACGACGCACGTCGCAACAGCGTGCTGCTGGGTCTCGCGGTGGCAATCATTTCTGCCCTGACCGGCGTTCTGCTGTTCCGCATGCTGCTGCGCCTGCTCGGTGACGAACCGGCCGTCGCGGTGGCGGTGGCGCAGCGCATTGCCGATGACGATTACTCGAGCGAAATCAGCATCCGTCCGGATGACAAGGGCAGCCTGATGGTCAACCTGCGACACATGCAGGATGCCCTGCGAACAAGAATCGAAACGGACCGTGCTGCGGCGGCAGCATCCCTGCGGGTCAAGATAGCCCTGGACAACGTCTCAACGGGCGTGATCATCGCCGACACGGCCCGCACCATCATCTACGCCAATGACGCCGTGCACAAGGTGCTCAAGGGTGCCGAAGGCGACTTGCGCAAACTGGTGCCGGATTTCAATGCCAATAGCCTGGTCGGGCAAAACATCGACCACTTTCACAAGAATCCGTCGCACCAGGCCAACCTCCTGGCGACGCTCTCCGGAACCCACATCGCGAATCTGCAGGTCGGCGCACGGCATATGCGCGTCACCGCTAACCCGGTGATCGCCGCCAACGGCGAGCGCATCGGCTCGGTTGCGGAATGGATCGACCGGACCGCCGAGGTGACCGCCCAACTGGAAGTTGCCCAGATGGTGAATGCCGCCTCCTCAGGCGACTTTCATCACCGCTTGAATGTCACCGGCAAGAGCGGCTTTTTCCTCGATCTCTCCGAAGGCCTCAACCAGCTCTCCGAAGTAACCCAGACCGGCCTCACCAACGTCGCGCAGATCCTGCAGCGGGTCGCTGCCGGCGACCTGACACAGAAGATCGATGCCGACTACCAGGGCATCTTCGGCCAATTGAAGGACGACACCAACACCACCATCGAACGCCTGCGCGAAGTCGTCGGCCGCATCAAGGATGCCACCGAGGCCATCAGCATCGCCTCCCAGGAAATCGCCGCCGGCAACGCCGACCTCTCGTCGCGCACCGAAGAGCAGGCCTCCAGCCTCGAGGAAACCTCCTCGGCGATGGAGGAACTCAACGCCACCGTGCGCCAGAACGCGGAGAACGCCCGTCAGGCCAACGACCTGGCCAAGACCTCGAATGCCGGCGTGGTGCGCGGCGGCGAGGTGGTGAAGCAGGTGGTGGTCACCATGGGTGACATCCAGGCCAGTTCGAAGAAGATCTCGGACATCATCGGCGTGATCGATTCGATCGCCTTCCAGACCAACATCCTGGCCTTGAACGCGGCGGTGGAAGCCGCCCGCGCCGGGGAACAGGGCCGCGGCTTCGCCGTGGTGGCGAGCGAAGTGCGCAACCTGGCGCAGCGCAGCGCCACCGCCGCCAAGGAGATCAAGACCCTGATCGCCGAGTCGGTGGACAAGGTCGAGTCCGGTGCGAAACTCGTGCAGGAGGCCGGCGTGACGATGGACGGGGTGGTGGCGAGCTTCCAGCAGGTCGCCGCCCTGGTCACCGAGATCGCCTCGGCTTCGAAGGAACAGAGTTCGGGGATCGAGCAGACCACCCAGGCGGTGGGCCAGATGGACGAGGTGACGCAGCAGAACGCGGCGCTGGTGGAACAGGCCGCTGCCGCAGCCGAGAGCCTGGAGGAGCAGGCGCGCGGCCTGGTGCAGACGGTGAGCATGTTCAAGCTGGCCGAAGGGGCCGGCCGCTCCTCCCTGCCGGCGCCGGTGCTGCGCGATGCCACGCCGCGCCAGTTGCCCGGCGTTTCCCGTGCCACCTCCCGTGCCACCTCCCAGCCCACCTCGCGACCCACCGGTCGCAAGGTCCTCCCTCCCAACACCACCGATTCCACCGAACAGTGGGAAGAGTTCTGACACAACACCCCATCCTTCCATGAAAGTCGGCGCCGGCGGTACGGCAATTTCGCCACCCGCCCAGCGCCCTGGAGCCTCCAAATGCGTACCAACCTGCCCGTCACCAACACCGAGGTCCAACTCAACGACGCCACCCTGCTCGTCTCCAAGACCGATCTCAAGGGACGCATCACCTACGTCAACAAGGACTTCCTCGACATCAGCGGCTTCAGCGAAGCCGAACTGCTGGGCGAACCGCATAACCTCGTGCGCCACCCCGACATGCCGGTCGAAGCCTTTGCCGACCTGTGGGACACGCTCAAGGTGGGCCGCCCGTGGACTGGTTATGTGAAGAATCGCTGCAAGAACGGCGATTACTACTGGGTACTGGCGAATGCCGCGCCGATAGTCGAGAACGGCCAGGTCACCGGCTATATATCCGTTCGCCGCAAGGCCTCGCGCGAGGCGATCGAGGCGCACGAAGCGGTCTATCGCCAGTTCCGCGAAAAGCGCCAGGGACGGCTGGTCATACGCTATGGCAAGGCCGTAACGCCGGGTGGCCTGCGGATCCAGGACTGGGGAATCGGCACCAAACTGTGGACCGGCGTCGCCGCGATCGTGATCGTCGGACTGATCGCTGTGGGCAGTTCCTGGTTGGGCATGCATCGCGCCCAGGAGCAGTTCAGCCACTACCTGAACCACGAGCAGAAGCTCCTCGACAGCCATTCCGAGATGTACGCCCAGGGCCTGCAGATGGGCCAGGCGCTGCGCAATATCGTGCTCGACCCGGGCAACCGCAAGGCCTATGACAACCTCGCCCAGGCGCAGAAGGATTTCCAGCAGCAACTCGCGCTGGCAAAGGCGGTTCCCGATCCCGACGAGGGCCTGCGCAGTTCCCTGGACAAGATCTCCGGCCTGAGCGCCAAGCACTTCGCCGTGCATGAGCGCATCGTCACGGCGGTACGCGCCAACGATCTGCAGACGGCGCGCAAACTGCTCAATGAAGAAGACACGCCTCTGTGGCGCGAGTACAAGCAGTTGCTGCTCGACGGCCGCAAGGCAATGGACAAGTCGACCCAGGACGGCCGCCAGGAACTGAAGGACACCGTATCCTCCGCCGAACGGATTTCCCTGGCTTCCGGACTGCTTGCCCTGATCGTCGCGGCGCTCACGGCGCTGCTGCTGACCAGGACCATTCGCCGACCGATCCAGGAAATGGATGAAACCTTCGCCAACGTCGTGCGCGGCAACTACTCGAACGAGATCGACATCACGCGCAACGACGAAGTCGGCAAGGCCATGCAGGGCTTGCAGATACTGCAGACCCGCATGGGCTTCGAAGTTGCCGAGACGAAGCGCCAAGTGGACGAAACCCTGCGCATCAAGATCGCGCTGGACAACGTGTCCACCGGGGTGATGATCGCCAACAGTGAGCGCACCATCATCTACGCCAACCATGCGGTGAAGCGAATCCTCAAGGGCGCCGAATCCGCGATTCGCAGATCCTTGCCGAACTTCGATGCCGACAACATGGTCGGGGTGAACATCGACACCTTCCACAAGAATCCCAAGCACCAGGCCGACCTCCTGGCCAAGTTCACCAGCACCTACGTCGCTGACCTCGAGGTCAGCGACCGCTTCCTGCGCGTGTCGGCCAGCCCGGTGATCAACGACAGGAACGAGCGCCTGGGCGCGGTGGCCGAATGGCTGGATCGCACCGATGAAGTCCGCATCGAGAAGGAAGTCGCCGCCATGGTCCACGCCGCGCTGGTCGGCAACTTCGAGACGCGGCTCAGTCTGGACGGCAAGGAAGGTTTCGTGCGCCAGCTCTCCGAGGGCCTCAACCAGCTCTCCGAAGTCACCCAGGGCGGCCTCACCGACGTCGCGCAGATCCTGCAGCGGGTCGCTGCCGGCGACCTCACGCAGAAGATCGATGCCGACTACCATGGCATCTTCGGCCAGTTGAAGGACGACACCAACACCACCATCGAGCGCCTGCGCGAAGTCGTCGGCCGCATCAAGGATGCCACCGAGGCCATCAGCATCGCCTCCCAGGAAATCGCCGCCGGCAACGCCGACCTCTCGTCGCGCACCGAAGAGCAGGCCTCCAGCCTGGAGGAAACCTCCTCGGCGATGGAGGAACTCAACGCCACCGTGCGCCAGAACGCGGAGAACGCCCGTCAGGCCAACGACCTGGCCAAGACCTCGAATGCCGGCGTGGTGCGCGGCGGCGAGGTGGTGAAGCAGGTGGTGGTCACCATGGGTGACATCCAGGCCAGTTCGAAGAAGATTTCCGACATCATCGGCGTGATCGATTCGATCGCCTTCCAGACCAACATCCTGGCGCTGAACGCGGCGGTGGAAGCCGCCCGCGCCGGGGAACAGGGCCGCGGCTTCGCCGTGGTGGCGAGCGAAGTGCGCAACCTGGCGCAGAGGAGCGCCACCGCCGCCAAGGAGATCAAGACCCTGATCGCCGAGTCG
>JBIKLV010000078.1:0-18431 GCA_044359585.1 Sulfuritalea sp.
GACGCCGGCGAGGTCTATCTGCACCACGCCCGGCGCGCGCTCGGCGAGCTGGAAGCGGGAACCCGCGCCATCCACGAGGTGCAGGACCTCAGCCGCGGCACGCTGCGCCTGGGCATGAACCCCATCACCGAGTACATCACGACGCCGCTGCTGGAAGATTTCGTCGCCCGCCACCCGGGAATCGCCATGAGCGCCGTGGAGATGTCGCAGGACGACATCGAGGCCGGCGTCGCCGAGGACCGGATCGACATAGGCATCGTGTTTTCCGACACGTTCTCGTCGGAGGGCCGCTCCGCCGAGATCGACAAGCACACGCTGTTCGTGGAAACGCTGAACCTTGCCGTGGGCAAGGGCCATCGGCTGGCGGGGCGGCAGACTCCGCTCAGTGCGTCGGAGCTGGAAAAGGAATCGCTGGTCCTTCTTAATACGCAATTTGCATTGCGGCGCCATTTCGACCTTTACTGCCTCGAATACCGCATCACGCCGCACATCGCCATCGAGACCAACTCGCTCAACATGCTGGTTCAGTCCGCCAGCCTGGGCCGCCTGGTCACCATCCTTCCCAGTTCGATTTCCGAGGCCCAGTCGGGGCTCTATTCGGTGCCCCTGGTGCCCCAGTTGCCGCACCATGCGATTGCCCTGATCTGCCACAAGGGCACCTACAAGAGCGCCGCCTGCCAGGCTTTTGGCGAAATGGCCACGCAATGGAGCGCCGCCCGATATCAGGCTCTGCAACAGCGGCAGGCCGAATCGAACCCTGCGTTGAACCCTGGCACAGAGGAAGCCGGCACCGCCCGGCGCGCGGCAGTGGGCGTGGAAGGTGCCGTCACGCGCTGATCGTGCCGGCCCCGGGCAAGGAGACTTCGGGGTGCGGCCGCCTGTCGCCGACGCGCGACGTCAGAGGCGGGTTGCGAGATAGGTGTAGTAGTTGCAGGCGGCGAAGAAACTTCCCTCCTCCATCGCCTTGTGCTGCGCCGCGAGCCAGGCGTCTACCGCCTCGGCGGAGAACATCCCGGACTTGATGATGTAGGGCGCATAGGTCTCGGCGAAAGACTTGAAGAAACTGGCCTTGCCGATCTCGACCACCGCATCGCCCCAGGCCTGCTGCAATTGCAACCCCAGCTGCGGCATCAACCTGGGTAGGTCGCGCATGATGCGCGGATTGTTGAAGGCGGCCGTGGTCAGCGCCACGTCCATGCGATGCCCCAGGTCGTGATCGGGCATGGCGTAAGTCATCGAGGCATAGTCGCCATCGAAGATGGCCACGATGCCGCCGGGGCGCACGACTCGAACCATTTCACGCAACACGGCCTGCGGATCGGTGACGTGGCTGATCAGAGTATGGGCGAAGGCGGCGTCGAACGTCGCATCCGGGAAATCGAGGTCGTGCGCGTCGCCGACGCGGAAATCGACGCGGTCGCCCACGCCGTGTTCGGCGGCAAAGCGACGCGCGGCCTCGACGAACGGGTGGCTCTGGTCGACACCGACTGCCTTGCCGGAGAAATCGCCACGCCGCGCCAGCGAACGGGTCATGGCGCCGGTGCCGCAGCCCACCTCCAGCACGTGCGCCGAGCCCCCTGGCGACAGGTGCCCGGCATACTTGTCGAACAGCCGGGTGAACACGACATCCTTGGCGCGGCCTTCGAGGCGGGCGATCAGGCGCTCGATGGCCGCTGCGTCGAGTTCATTGACAAAACGGTGCGGATCACGAGCAACCATGCTTCCCTCCCCTTCCCGAAACAAACGCTGCAATGCCAGGATTCGGCTACCAGGACTTGTAGGGCAGGAACTTGCCGCTCATGGTCACCAACACGCGGTCGCCCTTGGGATCTTCCTGCTTGTCGATCTTCATGGTGAAGTCGATCGCGCTCATGATGCCATCGCCGAACTTCTCGTTGACCAGTTCCTTGATGGTCTCGCCATAAACGTTGATCATCTCGTACCAGCGATAGATCAGGGGGTCGGTGGGCACCACCTGGGTCCACATCTTGAGCGGGAAGGCCTGCAGGGCGGCGGATCCGTCCTTGCCCAGGCCGAGCAACTTGGCGACGGCATCGGCAGGCTTCTTGTCGAGGTGGTTCATGCCCAGGCAGGCGGAACAGGTGAATTCAGCGGACAGCCCGGCGGCCTTGGCGATGTCGTTCCAGCTCAAGCCCTTCTTCTGCTTGGCGTCGAGAATCGCTTCCTTCATTTCGGCTTTGTTCATGAAAATCGTCCTTTCGTGGGGTCGGAAGGGCGCGCCGGGGCGGCAGGCAGCTCAGCCCGTCGAGGCCCATCCGGATCAATCGAAAACGGGGAACGAACGTCCCCCGCGAAACGACTCCGGCCAGGGCCGGAGTCTTGGGAACAGCGCGACCCGATCAGGCGGCGGCGCTATACAGGCGCGGGTTGAACACGCCACTGGTTTCCAGGCGATGCAGCGCCTTGGCGGCGGCCAACACACCCAGGTCCAGCAGGGGCTCGACGAGGATCACACCCATGTAGGCGACGCTGAACGTGGCGATCTGGGCGAGGTTCTCGGCACCGACGCCGGCGCCATACACGGCCCAGAAGCCGACCCAGGCTACGACGCCGCCCTGATAGGCCGTGGACAGCTTGAGCGCCTGGCCGTAGGTGACATCCTTGTAGGCCGTATTGGCGGGGATGACGCGCTGCGCCAGTACATTGATGGCAAGCAGCGGCACCAGGAGGCTGGTCACGTTCATGCCATATTGCGGCAGGTCGGCCGGAGCGACCAGCAGCCCCTGCGCCAGCAGGCCGATAGCCAGCCCGAGCGCCGCGGGAGCGGCGCCGAACATCAGGAATAGCGTCGAGCCGAGGATGAAGTGGACCTCGGACACGCCGACCGGGTAGTGCGGCAACACCTCGAAGAAACTCAGGACCAGCAGCGCAGCCAGGACGATGCGAATGGCGAGCGGCGCGACACCGTCACGCTTGGCCATGTCCTTCGCCAGCTTGAGCGAATAGCCGACCGCGCCGGTCGCCGTGATGAAGCCGAGCGCCAGTTTCGCGCCTACAACAATACCTGGTTCGATGTGCATGCTTGAATCCTCCTTAATCACGCTAGCCAAGATCGAGTCTTCCGGCCAAAACCGGCGACTCCTGCATTAACCGGACAGAGTCCCTTCAACACCTGCGGCGCCCGTCTGGTTCCCGCGCGAATCGAGAAACCGGAATCGGGTGATTGCCGCACATCGCTACCGTGCAGCGCTCCGAAAGCAATTGACGATTAAATTGTGTTGGATTGAAATAAGATTGTCCAAGACTATTTTCCGATCCATTGCATAGGAATCGGCTATGCAACGAAGAAGATCGTTCCGGGCCTGTCGCCCGGTAAGTCCGCAAATGAATTCGACGCCTGCCGCGTAGCGCTGAGCTATCGCCGACCGCGTCAGGCCGGTCGCGCGGGCGCGCCGGTATGCAGTTCGATGCGGCCGACGAAAATCATCGCGACCGCCGTGGCGCCAACCGCCAGCCAGCCGACATGGTCGTAGCCGACGATGCGGCCCGAGGCATCGGCGGTGATCATCGCGCCGCCGAGCCAGGCCGCGGTGCCCGAGGCCAGTTGCTGCACGGCGCCGTTCATCGACAGGAAGGTGCCGCGCAGGCGCGGCTGCACCGCCGAGGTGACGATGGCCATGGCCGGCACCATGCGCCCCGGCACGAAAATGAAGAACACGGTTGACCAGAAGATCATGACCCACAGCGGCACCGGCCACAGGTGCGTCTGCACCAGCAGGGGCACCATCGAGCACAGCGCCATCGCCCGGTACACGCGGATCTTGCCGTAGGCATCGGCCAGCCGTCCGACCAGGCGCGAGGTGAAGAAGGTCGCACAGCCGCCGAAGAGGTAGATCAAGGGAATGTCTTCCTGGCGGATGAGTACGTTCGCGGTGACGTAAATGGTGATGTAGGGGATCACCGAGAAACCGGACACCATGATCAGCGCCATGAACAGCAGGGCCTTGAGGTGATTGCGGTCGCGCAGCACGGCGGCCATCGCCGCCAGCGGATGGGCGCGCTCGGACTCCGACACGGTGGCGTTGGGCAGGTGCCCGCGCAAGGCCGGCAGCATCTTCCAGCCCAGCAGCAGGAAGCCGGCGGAAAGCGCGGCGATGAAAATGAACGGAAAGCGCCAGCCGAAGTGGTTGGCGAGATACAGGGAGACCGGAACACCGGCCACGGTCGACAGCGAGAAGGCCGACATGATGGTGCCGCTGGCACGGCCGCGGCGCTCGAACGGAATCAGGTCGCCGACCATGGTCTGCACCATCGACCCGAGCACACCACCAAAGGCGCCGGCTGTGCCGCGCGCCACCAACAAAGTGAGGTAGCCCGGCGCCAGGCCACAGGCCAGCGTGGCCAGCGCGAACAGGCCGAACATCGCGAGCAGCAGGCGCTTGCGCTCGAAACGATCGACGAAGGTGGCCGCCAACACCCCGGCAAAAGCCGCCGTGAAGCTGTAGGCCGACACCAGCAGGCCGAACTCGTGGGTGCCGACGCCCAGTTCGCGCATCAGGATCGGGCCCAGCGGCATCATGATCATGAAGTCGAGGATGTGGGCGAACTGTATCCCGGCCAGGGTCAGCAGCAGTGCGCGTTCGCGCGCGGGATCGAGGGTCTCGGGAGTCATCTCGGCAACAAGAGTCGGCGCTGGCGGTACGGCGGGCTAGCAGTCGGTCATGCAGCAACAGATGATTGGATTCGTCATTCCGGCGAAAGCCGGAATCCAGTCGGCGGTCGTCGTTTCTGGATCCCGGGTCAAGCCCGTGATGACTGTCGGAATGATGTCCATCGGCTTCACCCTGAATCTGTCCTAAGCGTGTGCCAGCGCGCCGGGCGCCTGCAAGCGCTCCCGCCACCACTTGCGCGCCTCGCCTTCCGCGTCGCGGTTCCAGGCCAGCCACAGCGGTTCGTTGGCGCGCGGCTCGGCGACCTCGCGCGCCACCAGTTCGCGCCGCGTCAGTGCGGCATCGATGCGGCAGCGCGGCAGGAAACCATAACCGAGGCCGGCGATCTGCAAGGCGATCTTGGCCTCGATATTCGACACGGTGATGCGCGACTGTCCGGACAGCACCCCGATGCTGCGCGCGGGCAGCAGGCGCGCGCTGTCGGCGACCACGATCGCCGTATGGGCCAGGAAATCCTCAATGGTCAGCGGGCGGTCGATGCGTGCCAGCGGGTGCTGCGGCGCGACGCAGAAGATGAACTCGACGTCGTGCAGGCGCGTGGCCTGCTGCGCGAACCCGGAGGGGGGATCGCCGACCGCCAGCACCAGGTCGGCGCGGCCTTCGCGCAGCGCTTCCCAGCTGCCGGTCATGACTTCGGTGCTGATGCGCAGGCGCGTGCCGCAGCCGAGTGCCTCGAAGGCGCGGATGTCATCGACCAGCGCCGCGGTCGGCAGCAGCGAGTCGTGCACCAGCTTCAGTTCCGATTCGTAGCCGGTGGCGATGCGGCGCAGGCGCGATTCGAGGTCGGCGGCGGATCGCAGCAGCCAGCGCCCTTCGCTGAGCAGTTCGCTGCCGGCCGGCGTCAGCGTCACGCGCGGGCCGCGCCGCAGGAAAAGCTGGAAGCCGAGTTGCTCCTCCAGCTTGGCCACGGTGTAGGAAATTGTCGACGGGACTTTGTGCAGCGAATCGGCCGCGGCCGCGAAGGAACCGCCACGGTCTATGGCGTCGATGATTTCGATCGCATCGAGGGTCAGCTTGAGCATGTGAAGCGATTAATGTTCGATATTTTCGACGATAGCTGGTGAAAAGTATCAGCACGCCATGCCTTGCTATCGCTGATACTCACCCTTACTTGAGAAATTAACTCAGCTTTAACTCAGGTCACAACGGCAAACATTCTAGCAGTCATCATCAGCGATATCGAACCTTTCAATTCGGAGGAAACACCATGTCCCATACCGTCGTCGTCTATCACAGTGGCTATGGCCACACCCGCAAACAGGCCGAGGCCGTGCAGCAGGGCGCCGCCGGCGTTCCCGGCGCCAGCGCGGAACTGGTCGAAGTCAACGCCGAGGGCCAAGTGGCCGACGGCGGCTGGGAAAAACTGGAAAAGGCCGACGCCATCGTCTTTGGCTCGCCGACCTACATGGGCGGACCGTCGTGGCAGTTCAAGCGTTTTGCCGATGCCAGTTCCAAGCCCTGGTTCGGCTCGAAGTGGAAGAACAAGGTCGCCGCCGGCTTCACCAACTCGGCCTCGATGAACGGCGACAAGCTGTCCACGCTGCACTACATGATCACCCTCGCGATGCAGCAGGGCATGGTCTGGGTCGGCACCGGCATGATGCCGGCCAACAGCAAAGCCGCCACGCGCAACGATGTGAACTGGCTCGGCTCCTTCGCCGGCGCCATGGCGCAGTCGCCCTCGGATTCGAGTCCCGAGGAAGGCCCGCCGCCCGGCGACCTGGAAACCGCCCGCCTGTTCGGCGCCCGCGTCGCCGAAATCGCCGCGCGCTGGAACCGCTAAGAAAACGCTGCGCAAGTAAAACCGTTCGGGCTGAGCTTGTCGAAGCCCTTGAGTTGACTGGCTTGCGTTTCGACAAGCTCAACGCGAACGGGCTTAATCAGTGTTTCCCAAATTCACTACAGGAGGAAATCATGATGCTTGAACTGCGCAGGGCCACCGAGCGCGGCGTAGCCAACTTCGGCTGGCTCGATTCGCGACACACGTTTTCCTTTGGCCACTACCACGATCCGAAGCAGGTCGGTTTCTCCGACCTGCTGGTGATCAATGACGATCGCGTGGAACCGGGGATGGGCTTCGGCACCCACCCGCACCGCGACATGGAGATATTTTCCTACGTGCTGGAAGGCGCGCTGGAACACAAGGACTCGATGGGCACCGGCTCGGTGATCCGTCCCGGCGACGTGCAGATGATGAGCGCCGGCAGCGGCATCACCCACAGCGAGTTCAACCCCTCGCGCCAGGAAGGCGTGCATTTCCTGCAGATCTGGATCATGCCCGACCGCCAGCGCGTGGCGCCGCGCTACCAGCAGAAGAATTTTTCCGCTGCCGACAAGCGCGGCCGCCTGCGCCTGATCATTTCCCCCGACGCCGCGGACGGCGCACTCGGCGTGTATCAGGACGCGCGGGTGTATGCGGGCCTGTTCGACGGCGCCGAAGCGGCGGAGTTCGAAGTGGCGGCGGGGCGCTACGCCTATGTTCACGTCGCGCGCGGCAGCCTGCGCGTCAATGGCACGACGATGTCTGCCGGCGACGGCGCGCGGATTCGCGAGGCCGGCGCGCTGCGCTTCGATGGCGGCGCGGATGCGGAAGTGCTGTTGTTCGACCTGCGGCCGCAGGAGCTGCCGCGGTAGCGCCACGAAAAGTCGGCGCTGGCGACACGGCGAT
Source organism: Sulfuritalea sp. (assembly GCA_044359585.1). Lineage (GTDB taxonomy): Bacteria > Pseudomonadota > Gammaproteobacteria > Burkholderiales > Rhodocyclaceae > Sulfuritalea. Next base: position 7,360 of record JBIKLV010000078.1, read on the forward strand.
TCAGGCGAGCTGTCGTCGCAGTTGCGCCAGGTAGCGCAGCCCGGCGATCGCCCGGCTGCCGTACCAGGAGACCATCTCGCCGTCGATGCGGCTCACCGGCCGGCGCGCCAGCTCACCGACCTCGGCCACGTCGCGCGCGGTGAAGGCATAGGGTTCCGAGGGTAGCAGCACGCGCTGCACTTGCTCCAGCCAGGGGGCATCCCAGTCGAAGGCCGGGTAGCGGCTCGCCGCCTCGTCGGGAAGCGTGTCCCAGCCGGCGGCGCCAAGCATCGCGGCGATGTAGGTGTCGCGGCGCACCGTCATCCAGGGCGCGCGCCAGATCGGGTAGAGCACGCGCTCGCGCGGCAGGCTCCGCGCCAGGGCGTCCAGTTCGGCGCGGGCGGCGGCAAACTCAGCGGCCAGTCGCGCGGCGAGATGCTCGCGACGAAAGACATGGCCGAGCAGGGCGTAGAGGCCCAGGTTGTCGTCCACCGCGCGCGGATGCACGACGATGACATGGGGCACGAAACCCATGATTTCCTCGACCACCTCGCGCCGGTTCTCGTCGATCTCGGCAATCACATGGGTCGGCGCGAGTTGCCGCAGCACGTCGAGCTTCACGTCCTTGGTGCCGCCGACCTTGGGAATGCGGCGCAGGGTTTCCTTCGGGTGTACGCAGAATCCGGTGCGGCCGACCAACTGCCCGGCGAGGTCGAGGTCGCAGACCAGTTCGGTCAGGCTCGGCACCAGGCTGACGATACGCGGCGCGCCCACGCAGGGCGGATGCTCGCGGCCCAGCGCGTCCGCCATCGGCATCACAGATCGAGGCCGCGCGGCTTCCTGCCGGCGCGCGCGAACAGCGCATCGAATACCGGGTTGGGCAGCAGGCGCATCAGCTTGGCGACCACGCCCATCTGCCAGGGAATTACGGTGTAGCTGCTGCCGCGTTCGATGGCGCGCGCGAAGCGTCGCGCCGCCTCGTCGGCCGGCAACAGGAAGGGCATCGGATAGCGGTTGACCGCCGTCATCGGCGTCGCGATGTAGCCCGGCGCGATGGTGACTACCTTGATCCCGCTGCCGCGCAATTCGACACGCAGGGCTTCGAGGTAGGCGATGGTCGCCGCCTTTGACGCCGAATAGGCGCCCGCGCCCGGCAGGCCGCGGATGCCGGCCACCGAGGCGATGCCCACCAGGCGACCGCTGCCGCGTGCCTTCATGGCGGCGATGAAGGGCTGGAAGGTCTGCGCCATGCCGGCCACGTTGGTGTCGAACACGCGGCGCAGGGCGGCCATGTCATCGGCCTCGTGCGCCAGCGTCCCCACCGATATGCCGGCATTGGCGATGACGATGTCGGGGACGCCGCCGGCCATGAAATCCGCCGCCGCCGCGCGCATCGCCTCGGCGTCGGCCACGTCCAGCGGGTAACAGGCGTGACTGCCGGGAAGCTCCGCGGCAAGGGCCTCCAGCTTCTCCCGGCGCCGCGCCGCAAGACCGATAGTGGCTCCAATCGCCGCGTAATGGCGCGCCAGCGCGTCGCCGATGCCGCTCGATGCGCCGGTCAGGAATACACGCACTGCGCGTTATTTGCGGCCAGCCTCGGCGCGCACGCGGGCGACCAGTTGATCGACCACCGCGATCAGTTCGCCATAGTTGCCCTGCGTGACTGCCTGGTAGCGACCGTGCACGACCATCGCCGGCACCCCGGTCAGGCCCGCCGCGATGCCCAGTTCGCGCGCCTGCTGGACGCGACCCTGCACGCCGAAGGACAACCATGCTTCACGAAACCTTGCCAGATCGACGCCCTTGCCGGCTACCCAGTCAAACAGGTGCTTTTCCTCGTCGATGCGCTTGCGCTCGACATGGATCGCCTTGAACACCTCGACATGCAACGTATCGAGCAGATTCATGGCTTCCAGGGTGTAGTAGAGCCGCGCGCCTGGCGACCACCGGCCGTCGGGCAGGACGGCAGGCACGCGGCGAAAACTGGTGTCGGCCGGCAGTCTGGCTATCCACTGCGCCAGTACCGGCTCGAAATCGAAGCAATGCGGGCAGCCGTACCAGAAGAACTCGGTGACCTCGATGCGGCTGTTGTCCGCCACCAGCGGCGGATTGATCACGCGGAAATCGCGTCCGGCCAGCAATTCGGCCCCACTGGCGCCGAAGCAGAGCATCGCGAACATGGCCCCCAACAATCCGCGCCAGGTTCTCATGCCTATTCCTTCTGCTTGATGACGGTACCTTGCACCCCGCTTTGGGTCAGCAAGCCGCGCGCCCGGTTCATTTCTTCGGTATCGCGGAAGGGACCGACGCGCACCCGATGCATGGTGCCCTTGTCCGGAATATTGACTTCCTGCACGCTGGCATACAGGCCGGTCAGCGCCAGCTTGGCCTTGAGGTTGTCGGCGTCGGCAGCCTTCTGGAAGGAACCGACCTGCAGGAAATAAATGTCGACCGGCGATGGCTTGGCATCTGCCACCGGTGCGGCCGCCGGAGCCGCCGGCGCAGGCGCAGGCGCCGCGGCAACGGGCGCCGCGGGTGTCGGGGCGGCCGGCCCGGCGGTGGGCTTGCCTTCGAGGATGTTGTAGAAGTCGAAGCGCTGGCGTTCGGCGGGCTTGTCGCCGGGCTTGCCCGGCAGCGCCGCCGGAGCCTTGGCGTTCGCACCGTCGACGGCCTTGTCCGCCTTGGGCGCGCCCTCGTACTTGTTCTGGAAGGGCAGCGGCGACTTGTTGAGGTACCAGACCACGCCGAAGGCGATGCTGACCCCGATCACCAGCCCGACGAACACGCCGAGCAGCGTGCCGCCGCCGCTCTTCCTCTGCGGCGCCCTGGATTTGACCGCGGGGCGCACGCCTTTTTCTCCCGTCTTGTCGAATTTGCTCATAACATTCCTGGTCGATTTCAAGTTGAGACGAGAAGACAAGCCGAAGACAGTGCGAACGCACGGCAAGGCGCCGTCGCCAAAGTATCGGCTTGAAAGCGGCCTGGAATCACATGCTCACCGGTTGCGATACGCCCAGCAGGGAAAGTCCGTTCTGCAGCACCTGCCGCGTCGCCAGCGCCAGCGCCAGGCGCGCGCGACGGACCGCCGGATCGTCGACCAGCACCCGCTCGGCGTTGTACCAGCTGTGGAAGTCGCCGGCCAGGTCCTTGAGGTAGAAGGCCAGCGCATGCGGCGCATGGTCGCGCGCCGCCTGCTGGATCAGGTCGGGGAATTCGGCAAGCCGGGCGCACAGGGCGAACTCGCGTTCGTTCTGCAACGGCGTCAGGTCGGCACCCGTCAGTTCGGCGGCATCGCCATCCCACTGCGCCAGCACCGAACAGATCCGGGCATGGGCGTACTGCACGTAGTAGACCGGGTTGTCGTTGCTCTGCGACTTGGCCAGGTCGAGGTCGAAATCCAGCGCCTGGTCGCACTTGCGCAGCATGTAGAAGAAACGGCAGGCGTCGTTGCCGACTTCCGCGCGCAACTGGCGCAGCGTGACGTACTCGCCGGAGCGGGTCGACATCGAGACCTTCTGCCCGTCGCGAAACAGGCTGACGAACTGCACCAGCGTGACTTCGAGCCGGCTCGCATCGGCGCCGGCCGCGGACAGCGCGCCCCTGACGCGCGGAATGTAGCCGTGGTGGTCGGCACCCCAGACGTCGATCACCTTGTCAAAACCGCGCTCGAACTTGTTGAGGTGGTAGGCGATGTCGGAAGCGAAATAGGTGTAGATGCCGTTCTCGCGCTGCACCACGCGGTCCTTCTCGTCGCCGAAGGCGGTCGAGCTGAACCACTTGGCGCCGTCCTGAACATAGATGTGGCCGGATTTTTCCAGCGCCGCGACGGCACGCGCCACCATGCCCGTGTCGTAGAGGCTGCGCTCGGAGAACCAGACGTCGAAATGCACGCCGAATTCCTCGAGGTCGGCGCGGCAGTCGGCCAGTTGCTCGGACAGCACGTGGCTGTGCACGTAGGCCCAGTCTTCGCCGAGCAGGTCTTTGCCGGCCAGGATCAGTCCGTCGAGGCGCGCCTCGATGTCCTCGGTCTCGGGTACGCAGGCCAGCACGGCCTCGGCCGGATGCACGTAGCGGTCGCCGTGGGCCTGCCGGATCTGCTCGGCCATCTCGCGTACGTAACCGCCCTGGTAGGCATTGGTCGGAAAGGGCACCGGCTCGTCGAAAAGTTCCAGGTAGCGCAGCCAGGCCGAGACGGCGAGGATGTCCATCTGGCGGCCGGCGTCATTGACGTAATACTCGCGCGTGACTTCGTAGCCGGCGAAGGCCAGCAGCGACGCCAGGCTGGCGCCAAAGGCGGCGCCCCGGCCATGGCCGACGTGCAGCGGACCGGTCGGATTGGCGGAAACGAATTCGACCTGCAGGCGGCGCGCGGCACGGCCGTTACGCACCGGGCTGCGGCCGAAATCATGCCCGGCGCTCAGCACGGCGCCGACCACGGCACAGCGGGCGGCTGCGGTCAGCGTGAAATTGATGAAGCCGGCACCGGCGATCTCGACCTTCGCCACGGCCGGCGAGGCTGGCAGTTCGCGCACCAGGCGTTCGGCGATCTGGCGCGGATTGGTCTTCAGTTCGCGCGCCAGTTGCATGGCGATGTTGCTGGCGAAATCGCCGTGGCTGGCCTGCTTGGGGCGTTCCAGGAGTATTTCGGCCAGCCCCTGGCCGGGCGCCACGCTGGCCAGTGCCGTGCGCAGCAGGCCGGCGAGATGTTGGCGGGCGTCGAAGCCGCTACTGATTTTTTCGCTGGATGCAGCCATGTCGGGTTTCGCGGGGTGTTTCGTCGAGCCCTGAATTATACTTGCCGTTTCGCTAACGGCCGCGGCACCCGGCGCCCGCCATGCCGGCGTCACCACAGACCGAAACCGCTTCCCTACCCGTCACTGCCCGTGCGCATCTTCCGCCTCTTTCGCATTGCCCGCGTCGCCTACCTCTACGGACTCGACAGCCTGATCCTCGAACACGAGGTCGAACCGGGTTTGCGCACGCGCCTGCTGCTTGCGGCGCAACGCCTGATGTTCTGGCGCGACCTGTCGGCCCCGCGCGCCGTGCGCCTGCGCCAGGCACTGGAAGACCTGGGGCCGATCTTCGTCAAGTTCGGCCAGTTGCTGTCGACCCGCCGCGACATCCTGCCTCTGGACATCGCCGACGAACTGGCGAAACTGCAGGACCGCGTACCGCCCTTCCCCTCGGAACTGGCCATGGCCGAACTCGAAAAGGCCTACGGCAAGCCGGTGGACGCGGTCTTCGCCGCCTTCGACCGGACCCCGGTCGCCTCGGCGTCGGTGGCGCAGGTGCATTTCGCGGTGCTGCCGGATGGCCGCGAGGTCGCGGTCAAGATCCTGCGCCCCGGCATACAGCCGGTGATCGAGCATGACATTGCGCTGCTGCAGGTCGCCGCCAACCTGCTGGAAACCCTCTGGGCCGATGGCCGGCGCCTCAAGCCGCGGGAAGTGGTGGCGGAGTTCGACAAGTACCTGCACTACGAGCTTGACCTGATGCGCGAGGCGGCCAACTGTTCGCAACTGCGGCGCAATTTCGAAGGGTCCGACCTGCTGATCCTGCCCGAGGTGCATTGGGACTGGTGCAGCACCAGCGTCATGGTCATGCAGCGCATGCACGGCACCACCATTTCGCAGATAGCCGAGTTGCGCGACAAGGGTGTAGACATTCCGCGCCTGGCGCGCGCCGGCGTCGAGATCTTCTTCACCCAGGTGTTCCGTGACGGCTTCTTCCACGCCGACATGCATCCGGGCAACATCTTCGTCGCCACCGACGGCCCGCGCAAGGGCAGCTACATCGCGCTCGACTTCGGCATCGTCGGCACCCTGTCGGATGTGGACAAGAACTACCTGGCGCAGAATTTCCTCGCCTTCTTCAAGCGCGACTACAAGCGCGTGGCCGAGGCGCACATCGAATCCGGCTGGGCGCCGAAAGACACCCGCGTCGACGAGTTCGAGGCGGCGATCCGCTCTGTTTGCGAACCCTTCTTCGACAGGCCGCTGAAGGAGATATCGCTGGGTCGCGTGCTGCTGCGGCTGTTCCAGACCTCGCGCCAGTTCAATGTCGAAGTGCAGCCGCAACTGGTGCTGCTGCAGAAGACCCTGCTCAACGTCGAGGGCCTCGGCCGCGAGCTCGACCCCGAGCTCGACCTGTGGCAGACCGCCCTGCCCTTCCTGGAGCGCTGGATGAGCGAGCAGCTGGGCTGGCTGGCGCTGGAGAACAACATCAAGCGCGAGGCGACCAACTGGGCCCGCCTGCTGCCGACCCTGCCGCGCCTGGTGCACCAGGCGCTGACCGCCACCGCAACGCCCGCGCCCAACCTGGAACTGGAAAGCCTCGCCGCCGAAGTACGCAGCCTGCGCCAGTTGCTCTGGCTGGCCTTTGCGGTCGCGGCGGGGGCGCTGGCATTCGCCTTCCTGCGCGCCTGAGGAAAGGGATTTACGCGGACTCGGCGCCGCATTTATACTTTTGGCTCACTGACTACCGCTCACTGACATGCTGCTCTGGTTCGTCGTCCTCTATCTGATGGTTTCGGTCGGCATCGGACTGTTCGCCGCGACCCGCGTCCATAACGCCCGTGACTTTGCCGTCGCCGGCCGCAGTCTGCCGCTTCCCGTCGTCACCGCCACCGTGTTCGCCACCTGGTTCGGTGCCGAAGCGGTGTTCGGCGTCTCGGCCACCTTCGTCAAGGACGGCCTCGGCGGCGTGGTGGCCGATCCCTTCGGCTCCTCGATGTGCCTGATCATCGCCGGCGTCATCTTCTCGCGCTACCTCTACAAGCTCAACATCATCACCCTGGGCGACTTCTACCGCATGCGCTACAACCGCACGGTCGAGGTGATCACCACGATCTGCATCGTGCTCTCCTACCTCGGCTGGGTGGCGGCGCAGATCAAGGCACTGGGCCTGATCTTCTTCGTCGTCACCGACGGCGCCGTGTCGCAGAACGCCGGCATGATCCTCGGCGCTGCCATCGTGCTGACCTACACGGTGTTCGGCGGCATGTTCTCGGTGGCGATCCTCGATTTCGTGCAGATGGCGGTGTCGATGGGCGGCCTGCTGTTCATCGCCTGGGTGGTCAGCGGAAAAGTCGGCGGTGGCGCCACGGCGGTGATCGACCACGCCGCGGCGGCCGGCAAGCTGGACTTCTTCCCGGCACCCGACCCCTGGCTGTGGCTGACCTTCATCGGCACGTGGATGACCATGATGCTGGGCTCGATCCCGCAGCAGGACGTGTTCCAGCGCATCACCTCGGCCAAGACCGCGAACATCGCTCTGTGGGGCTCGATCCTCGGCGCCTCGATCTACTTCTGCTTCACCTTCGTGCCGATGTTCATCGCCTATTCGGCGACACTGATCGACCCCGTGCTGTTCAACGAACTGATGACGAAGGACACGCAGCTGGTGCTGCCGACCCTGGTGCTGCAGCACACGCCGCTGTTCGCCCAGGTGCTGTTTTTCGGCGCGGTGCTGTCGGCGATCATGAGCTGCTCCTCGGCGACGCTGCTGGCGCCCTCGGTTACCTTCGCCGAGAACGTGGTGCGCGGCTTCTACCCGAACATGGGCGACCACCAGTTCCTGCGCGTGATGCGCATCTGCCTGGTGGTGTTCACCTGCATCGTGCTCGGCTTCGCGCTGAAATCCGAGGCCTCGATTTTCAAGATGGTGGAGAACGCCTACAAGGTGACCCTGGCCGGCGCCTTCGTGCCGCTCGCCGCCGGCATCTTCTGGCGTCGGGCGACGACGCAGGGCGCGCTGGCGGCAACCTTCGGCGGGCTGATTTCCTGGGTCCTGATCGAGGTGCTGATCGGCGAGGCGAGCCTGGTTCCGCCGCAGCTGATCGGCCTCGGCGTCTCGATCCTCGGCATGGTCGCCGGCTCGCTGCTGCCGCAATGGATCGGCCGCCACCCGCCGGGCCACGACCCGCACGCGTTCCTGCATCACCATGCCGCGGCGCAGACGCACCACGCGGAAGCGGAACACCGACATTGAACCGGATGGCCGACAAGCAGACCCTCTACGAGCTTCTCGGCCTCAGCGACAAAGCCTCCCCGGCTGGCATACAGCAAGCCTACGCCGACCTGCGCCTGACGCTGGATGCACAGCCCGAGAGCGAGGAAAAGCACAACCGCATCGCGATCCTGACGGACGCCCGCGACCTGCTGCTCGACCGGCGCCAGCGCGCGGGCTATGACCGCCACCAGCGCGACCGGCGCGAGGGCGAACGACGGCAAGCTCCGGCCGCGCCGCCCACGCGCTGGCTCAAGCCGACCGTGGCCTCACTGCTCATCGCCGGTGCGGCCTATGCCGCCGGGCGCTACATGGCGCCGGCGCCGCGACCGGTCGAACCCCGCTCCGTCGCAACTGCCGTGGCGCCAGCGCCGACTCCCGTCGACCAGGTCGCCCGGGGCAACCGGGACGGCGATGCGCTGGCCGCCGACATCGCAGCCCAGTTGCCGCCGGCAGCCACCGCGGTCGCCCCGCCGGCAGCGCCATCCGCGGCTGCCACGGTGCCGCCGGCGGGCCTGACGCCTCCCGCCGCCGAAGCGCCGCCGGCCTCGGCGGAGCGGGTCATCGCCGAATCCACCTATGCCATCGTCGGCGGCGGCGGCCAGGGAACCGGCGTCGCCATCGAGCGCGACAAGCTGCTCATCAATTGCCACGTCATCGCACCCAACGTGCACAAGGGGCCGCTCATGGCGATCAGCGCGGTGACCGGCGCGTCGACACGAATCACCCATGCCGCCTTCCTGATTACCGAAGACGCCTGCATCGCCCATGCCCCCGGCCTCGATGCAAAACCGATAGGCATGGGCAACACGGCACGCCTGACACGCGGCGCCCAGATCTACAACCTCGGCTTTGCCAAGGGCCGCCTGACCTTCTCGCCGGGCACCCTGCTCGGCGTGATCAACCGCCGCGGCCAGAACTACCTGGTCTCGAACAACTACTGCGACAACGGCGTCTCGGGCGGGCCGCTGGTCGATGCGCGCGGCGACCTGGTCGGCCTGACGTCGGGCGGCACGCGCGACAGAAGCCTCTGCGCGTCGCTCACCGTGGAAACCGCGCGCCGAGTGCTCGACCAGACGCTGATCGTGATCGACGGCTTCCCGACCGACTACCTGACCAACCTCCAGCGCAACTGGTAGCGCGGCATGCCGCTGCCGGCGATGCTTGTCGCCCCTGCGCGAAGGGGGCAGAATCGGGTTCGTGGCCAACGCTCATGCCAGCAAGCGCCACAGGCAGACGATGAAACACGCGAAAGGCGAATTAATGGCCCGCCCCCCATCCTCCCCTCACGGGGGGCTTCCGATCAGCTCGCTTCGCTCGGGTACCACCCGTCGCTCAGAACGAGTTGTCGCACGTTAGCGGCTCGCGCACCCACCTGACGCTCTACCTGACCGGCGGCTACCTGCTGCTGATCGCCTACGCCAGCCTGTATCCCCTGGCCGGCTGGCGCGACAGCGGCGGCAATGCGCTGGACTTCCTGACCGCGGCCTGGCCGCGGTACTACACCGGTTTCGACCTGGCGACCAATGTCGCGGTGTACCTGCCGTTCGGCTTCCTTTGTGCCGCCGCGCTGCGCCGTCGACTGCCCGGCATTCCGGCCTGGCTGCTGGCGACCCTGCTCGGCAGCGCCGCCAGCCTGTCGCTGGAAATGCTGCAGAACTACCTGCCCGAGCGTGTCCCTTCCAACCTGGACCTGGCCTGCAACGCCACGGGCACCTTGCTCGGCGCCTGGCTGGGCGCCAGCAAGGGAGGCTACCTGCTGGAGGAGGGACGCCTCGCCGACTGGCGGAGACAGACCCTGATGCGCGGCTACGGCGTCGACATGGGCGTGCTGCTGGTGGCGGCCTGGCTGCTGACCCAGCTTTCGCCGGAATCGCTGCTGTTCGGCAGCGGCAACCTGCGCCTGATGCTGGACCTGCCGCCGGTACAGCCCTTCCTGGCAGAACGCTTCATCAGCGTCGAAACCACCATCGCCGCTGCCGGCCTGCTGGCGGCCGGACTGGTCGTCACGCTGCTGCTGCGACGCCATGCCCGGCCGCTGACGGTCGGCCTGCTGCTGCTCGCCGTACTGGTCAAGGCCGCTACCCACGGCGTGCTCATGGGGCAGGCAGCGGCGCTGGCGTGGATCACCCCCGGCAACAGCACCGGCATGGCGATCGGGCTGGTACTGTGGTGGAGCGCCACCTTCCTCAACATCGAACTGCAGCGCGCGGTCGCCGCGCTGGCGCTGCTGTTCGCCACCGTGATGGTGAACGTCGCGCCGGACAATCCCTACCTGCAGAACACGCTGCATATCTGGAACCCCGGCCAGTTCCTCAATTTCAACGGCCTGACGCGCCTGATTTCCTCGCTCTGGCCCTTCCTGGCACTGCCCTGGCTGATGTCCTACCGACCGAGAAAAAATGACACCGATTACTGACCTCACCACCCTGCGTGATGCGCTGCGGGCCTTCTGCGCGGCGCGCGACTGGCATCGCTTCCACACCCCGAAAAACCTCGTCATGGCGCTCAGTGTCGAGGCGGCGGAACTGGTCGAACACTTCCAGTGGGCGACGCCCGAGGAAAGCCTCGACCTCGCCGCCGACAAGCGCGCGGAGGTCGCCGACGAGATCGCCGACGTGCTGATCTACCTGACCGAACTTGCCGACGTGCTGGGCATCGACCCGATCGCCGCGGCGCGGGATAAGATCGTCAAGAACGCCGCCAAGTATCCCGCCCCGGCCCGGTAAAATCCGCCCTCCGACCCCTGCCCGAGCCAGACCATGAGCCACTTCACGCACCACGTCTTCTTCTGCACCAACCAGCGCGCGGCGGGCGAAGCCTGCTGCAACGACCACGGCGCCAGCGACATGCGCGCCTACGCGAAGGACAAGGTCAAGGCGCTCGGCGACAAGATGCCGGGCAAGGTGCGCATCAACGCGGCGGGCTGCCTCGACCGCTGCGAGAAAGGGCCGGTGATGGTGATCTATCCCGAGGCGGTCTGGTACACCTACGTGGACCAGGAAGACATCGACGAGATCATCGACCAGCACCTGGTTAACGGCCGCGTGGTCGAACGCCTCAAGATCTCGTGAATAAATCTACTG
>JBIKLV010000079.1:0-18387 GCA_044359585.1 Sulfuritalea sp.
GGGGCTTTCTCGGACGCGGCGGCTTCCGGCGTGGCAACCCTGCCGAAACGCGTCTCCTCGAACTGCCGAATCATCTTGGCCAGGTCGTTCCCCTCGTATTTCATGGAACGTCCCTTGCGGGCGAACTGGGCGGCGGCAACCATGCGTCGCGCGTGGTCGAAGCCGAACATCACGCGCAAACCGCCATGTCCGGTGACCCGATCGCCGCCACGCTTTGGCGGCTTCGATGCCCAATGGGTCAGCAGGATTCCGATCGCACGCTCGATCTGCTCCGCGCTGGCGGGTAGCGGCCCCATCCAGACCGGGGCCCCCTCCCTGCTCTTGATCTGCTTCGCCAGGTTCATCAACGCGCCACGCAGCTTCGGCACGGAGCAGTAACGCAGTTTGCTGCCGCCGGTGTCGTCGCCCGTCAGGCGCTGCGGCCCCCCGCCCAGCGACAGGTCGATGCGATGCGTGCTCTGGTTGTGGGGCTCCGTACTGAGGTCGAGTGCGCCACAGGAACGCAGGAAGGCTTCGACGAATTCCAGTTGCTGCGGTACCAGGTTGCTGATCGGAACAAATTCGAGATAGAGGCCGATCAGGTACTCGCCCAGCGGCGTCGTTTCCGCTTCGTTGCGGTAGGGCGTGACGATCGTCTTCAGCAGCGAAAGGCGGGCCAGCACCTGCGCCAGATCGTGGGCGTCCTGCCAAAGCTCGGCGCCCGGCACGCGGTAGCGGAAGTGCTGCAGCTTCTTGCGCAGCGCCCAGGCCATCATCGCCTTGGCCGCACAGCGCGCCATGCGCAGTTTTTCCTCATCGGTCGACAGTTCGAGGCCGGCGATCAGGAACTGCCGATAGCTGCGAAACAGGTGCGCGGCATGCGACTCCAGAGCAGACCAGACCGAATCCGCCAGGTACTCGCGTTCCGTGGGGGAGAGGTAGCGCGTCAGCAAGTACTGCGCGGCAGAACGGGAAAACTGGTCCATCCGTTCGAGCGCGCGCAACGCCAGCGTCGGGCCGAGCTCGTGAATGGTCGCCTCCATGTCGGCCAGGCGCCCGTCGATCTCGAACAGAAGCCGCCCCGGATCGGATTCGGGAAGCCCGTTGAGCAGGGCGTCAAGGCCCGCGTCCGAAGCCAGTGGATGGTCGGGTACCTTTCTGTCCTGAAACCGCGAGATGAGTTTGGAGAACACAGTACCGACCAGTCTACCGCATGATCAACTCATTTCTTGCGCATCGGCGGCAGGTCGGTGCAGGAACCGTGGGCGACTTCGGCCGCCATGCCGATGGTTTCGCCCAGGGTCGGGTGCGGATGGATGGTCTTGCCGATATCCACCGCATCGGCGCCCATCTCGATGGCCAGCGCCACCTCGCCGATCATGTCGCCGGCATTGGGGCCGACGATGCTGCCACCGATCACGCGATGGGTCTCTTCGTCGAACACCAGCTTGGTGAAGCCATAGTCGGCGCCATTCGCGATTGCCCGGCCGGAAGCCGCCCAGGGAAACTTGGCGACGCTGACCTTTCGCCCGGCCTTCTTCGCCTCGTCCTCGCCGACGCCGACCCAGGCCACCTCGGGGTGGGTGTAGGCCACGCCGGGAATCACCGTCGCATCGAAATAACTTTTCTGCCCCGCCGCCGCTTCAGCCGCGACGTGGGCCTCGTGCACCGCCTTGTGCGCCAGCATCGGATTGCCGACGATGTCGCCGATGGCGAAGATGTGCGGCACACCGGTGCGCATCTGGTTGTCGACCGGGATGAAGCCGCGCTCATTGACCACCACGCCGGCCTTCTCGGCGCCGATCTTCTTTCCATTGGGGGCGCGGCCCGCCGATTGCAAAATCATGTCGTAACACTGCACCTCGGCCGGCGCCTGCTCGCCTTCGAACTTGACCCAGAGACCGTCAGGCCTGGCGTCCACGGCAACGGTTTTGGTCTTCAGCATCACCTTGTCGAAACGCTTGGCGTTCTGCTTTTCCCAGACCTTGACCAGGTCGCGGTCCGGTCCCTGCATCAGGCCGTCGAGCATTTCGACCACGTCGACTTTGGAGCCCAGCGTCGAATACACCGTGGCCATTTCCAGGCCGATGATGCCGCCGCCGATGACCAGCATGCGCTTGGGCACGAAGCGCAGTTCCAGCGCGCCGGTGGAGTCGACGATGCGCGGGTCCTTGGGAATGAAAGGCAGGTGGAAGGCCGCGGAACCGGCGGCGATGATGCACTTCTGGAAGCGGATCACTTTCTTGGCGCCGGTCTTGTCTTGCGACGCGCCGGTGGTCTCCTCGACTTCCAGATGGTTGGCGTCGAGGAAGTGGCCGTAGCCGCGCACGGTTTCCACCTTGCGCGCCTTGGCCATGCCGGCCAGGCCGCCGGTCAGCTTGCCCACCACTTTTTCCTTGTGCGCGCGCAGCTTGTCGATGTCCACTTTCGGCGCGGCGAAACTGACGCCGAGGTCGGTCGCATGCTCGGCCTCTTCCATCACCGCGGCGACGTGCAGCAGCGCCTTGGAGGGAATGCAGCCGACGTTGAGGCAGACGCCGCCGAGCGTGGCGTAGCGTTCGACGATGACGGTCTTCATGCCGAGGTCGGCGGCGCGGAAGGCAGCCGAATAACCGCCGGGACCGGCGCCGAGCACCAGCATTTCGCATTCGAGGTCGACCTTGCCGGCGAAGTTGCCAACTGCGCTGCCGGCAGCGGCAACGGCTGCCACAGAAGTCGGCGCTGGCGACACGGCGACCGCCGCTACCGCTGGAGCCGCGGCAGCCGCTGGCGCAGGGGCGCTCGCGCCTTGCGCTGCGGAGACCTTCACCATCGCCACCAGCGTGCCTTCGGCAATCTTGTCGCCGATCTTGACCTTCAGTTCCGTCACCACGCCCGAAACCGGCGAGGGCACATCCATGGTGGCCTTGTCCGATTCCAGGGTGATCAGAGAATCTTCGGCCTTGACCGAGTCGCCGACCTTGACCAGAACTTCGATGACCGGCACATCCTTGAAGTCGCCGATGTCGGGAACTTTCACTTCAACGACGTCACTCATTGGGTTTTCCTTCCAGTGTGAACTCGTGGACCACGATTGGCGGCCCGGAGGAGGTATCGAATTCGATGCCGGCAGCAACGCCCGCCCGTGCAATTTCGGCCGCCGACATGGCGCCGTCGTAGAGCGCGTGCATCGCGCCGAGCGCAAAGCTGCGGCCGGAGCCGGCAGCCCAAACGCGGTCGAACTCGAATACCTCGCGATATGAATAGACGCCGTAGATGCCGGTGGTATTGGCAATCAGGGCGGTGATCTGCGAACTCTCGTAAGGATCATCCTCGTCTTCCTTGGTATTGAGGAAGGCATGCTCCTTGAGGATCGGATGCAGGCGACGGAACGTCTCGTACACCTCCATGCGCGAGCCCAGCTTCACGTTCTCCAGCCTGGAGAACGCGGAGAGCAGCACCAGGTGGTGCGCCGAGGAACCGCAGATCGCGATTTTGGAGCCGGCGATGTCGAGGATCTTGTCGTGCTCGCCCTTGTAGCTGCGCGCAAGACGCGTGTCGCCGAAGGTGGTGAGGCCGTCGGCTGCGATCGCCACGACCTCCCCCTTCTTGACCACGGTGAGCGTCGTCACAACATGCTTCTCCGCATGTCCGCCAGCAGTTGCGCCAGATAGACATTGAAGCGGGTCGCCAGCGCACCGTCGATGACGCGGTGGTCCGCCGTCAAGGAAAGCGGCAGGGTCAGGCGAGGCGCGAAAGCTTTGCCGTCCCAGACCGGCTTCATCGCGGATTTGTTCACGCCGAGGATCGCCACTTCCGGCGCATTGACGATGGGCGCGAAGTAGGTACCGCCGATGCCGCCCAAGCTCGAGATGGTGAAGCAGGCGCCCTGCATGTCGGCGGGCTTGAGCTTGCCTTCGCGTGCCTGTTTCGCCAGGTCGCCGCTTTCCTTCGCCAGTTCGAACACGCCCTTGCTGTCGGCATTCTTGATCACCGGCACCATCAGGCCATTCGGCGTGTCGGCGGCGAAGCCGATGTTGAAGTACTTCTTCATCACCAGGCTCATTTCTGTACCACTCGCGTCGATCGACGAATTGAACTCGGGATACTTCTGCATCGCCTTGACGCAGGCCTTGATCAGGAAGGCGAGCATGGTCAGCTTGGCGCCGCCGGCCTTCTCGTTTTCCTTGTTGATCTGCACCCGGAAAGCTTCCAGGTCGGTGATGTCGGCATCCTCGTGATAGGTGACGGCCGGGATCATGACCCAGTTGCGCGACAGGTTGGCACCCGAAATCTTCTTGATGCGCGACAGCGGTTGGACGTCGATGGCGCCGAATTTCGAGAAGTCGATCTTCGGCCACGGCAGCAGGTCGAGCCCTGCGCCCGACGAGGCAGCAGCAACCGGCGCGGGCGGCGGAGCGCTGAGCACACCCTTGACATAGGCCTGGACGTCGGCCTGCAGGATGCGCCCCTTCGGACCCGTGCCGCCCACCTTCGCCACATCGACGCCGAGTTCGCGCGCAAAGCGGCGCACCGAAGGACTGGCATGCGCCGCCACGCCCTGCAGGCGCTGCGCCGGCGTCGGCATCGCGACGCGCAGCGGTGCGGCGATCGATTCGGCGGCGCCGGGACGGGTGTCCACCACGGCAGTTGCCGTCGGTGCAGCGGCCGCTGCCGGCGCTGGCGCGGCGGCCGGGGCGCTCGCGGGGGCGGGGGCTGGGGCCGGAGCAGCCGCAGTCGCCGTACCGCCGGCGCCGACTTTTACCAACGCCAGGATCACGCCTTCTGCCACCTTGTCGCCGACCTTGACCTTCAACTCGGTGACCACGCCGGATACCGGTGAAGGTATGTCCATCGTCGCCTTGTCCGATTCCAGCGTCATCAGGGAATCTTCGGCCTTGACCGTGTCACCGACCTTGACCAGCAGTTCGATGATCGGCACATCCTTGAAGTCGCCAATGTCCGGCACCTTGACCTCGACCACACTTGCAGCGGCGGCGGGTGCCGCAGCCACGACGGGCGCGGCGACTGCCGCTGCCGGTGCGGCGACCGGGGCCGGCGCGGCAGCGGGGGCCGGGGCCGCGACTCCGCCTGCGGCGGCGCTGTCGATCAGCGCGACCAGGCTACCTTCCGCGACTTTGTCGCCGATCTTCAGCTTGAGCGCGGTGACCACGCCGGAAACCGGCGAGGGAACATCCATGGTCGCCTTGTCGGATTCCAGCGTGACCAGCGAATCTTCGGCCTTGACCGTGTCGCCGACCTTGACCAGCAGTTCGATCACCGGGACATCCTTGAAGTCGCCGATATCCGGAACTTTCACTTCAACTATGTTGGCCATGGCTTATACCTTCACCGGATTGGGCTTGTTCGGATCGAGCGCGTACTTCTTGATCGCCTCGGCCACTTTCTCTTTCTTCACCTGGCCGTCTTCGGCCAGCGCGGAGAGCGCCGCCAGGGTGATCCAGTAGCGATCCACCTCGAAGAAGTGGCGCAGCTTTTCGCGCGTGTCCGAGCGGCCGAAGCCGTCGGTGCCGAGCACCGTGTATTGGCGCGGCACCAGCGAACGGATCTGTTCGGCGAAGACGCGGATGTAATCGGTGGCGGCGATCACCGGCCCGCGCGTTTCGGCGAGGCAGGCGGCGACATGCGGCACGCGCGGCTTCTCGGTCGGGTGCAGCAGGTTCCAGCGCGTGCAGTCGTTGCCGTCGCGCGCCAGTTCGTTGAAGCTGGGGCAGGACCAGAGGTCGGCTTCGACGCCCCAATCGCTCTTGAGCAGCGCCGCCGCCGCGATGGCTTCCATGAAGATGGTTCCGGAACCCAGCAGTTGCACGCGCGGGCCGTTGGAGGCGGCACCCTTGCGAAACTGGTACATGCCCTTGAGGATGCTGGGCGCCGCGCCTTCCGGCATAGCCGGATGCTCGTAGTTCTCGTTCATCACCGTCAGGTAATAGAACACGTCTTCCTGTTCGGTGACCATCCGGCGCAGGCCATCCTGCACGATCACGGCGACTTCGTAGGCGAAGGTCGGGTCGTAGGTGATGCAGTTCGGCACGGTAGCGGCCAGCACTTGCGAGTGGCCGTCCTCGTGCTGCAGGCCTTCGCCGTTGAGCGTGGTGCGCCCGGCGGTGCCGCCGACCAGGAAGCCGCGCGCGCGCTGGTCGCCGGCGGCCCACACCAGGTCCAGGGTGCGCTGCATGCCGAACATCGAGTAACAGACATAGACCGGGATGGTCTGCACGCCATGCGTCGAATAGCTGGTGCCGGCAGCTATCCAGTCCGCCATGGCGCCGGCCTCGTTGATGCCTTCCTGCAGGATCTGGCCGTTCTTGGTTTCCTTGTAGAACATCATCTGGTCGGCGTCCTGCGGCACGTAGTTCTGGCCGTCCTGGTTCCAGATGCCGATCTGGCGGAACAATCCCTCCATGCCGAAGGTGCGCGATTCATCGACCACGATCGGCACGATGCGCTTGCCGATGATCTTGTCCTTGAGCATGACGTTGAGGCCGCGCACGAAGGACATGGTGGTGGAGAACTCGCGTCCCTCGCCACCCGCCTTGAGCAACGCGTCGAAGGCCGACAGCGGCGGCACGGGCAGCGCTTCCGCGGTGGCGCGGCGCGATGGCAGGTAGCCGCCCAGCGCCATGCGCCGCTCGCGCATGTAGTTGAGTTCCGGCGAGCCCTCAGGGAAGGTCAGGTAGGGCAGCTTTTCCAGGTCGGCATCCGCCACCGGCAGCTTGAAGCGGTCGCGGAAGGCCTTGACCGAGGTGGTGCCCATCTTTTTCTGCTGGTGGGTGATGTTCTGCGCTTCTCCCGCCTCGCCCATGCCGTAACCCTTGATGGTCTTGGCCAGGATGACGGTGGGCTGGCCCTTGTGCGCGGCGGCGGCGGCGTAGGCAGCGTAGACCTTGTGCGGATCGTGGCCGCCGCGATTCAAACGCCATATGTCGTCGTCGGACCAGGTCGACACCATCTTCAGCAGTTCCGGATACTTGCCGAAGAAATGCTGGCGCACATAGGCACCATCGCGGGCCTTGAACGTCTGGTAGTCGCCGTCGACGCATTCCATCATGCGCTTTTGCAGCAGGCCGCTCTTGTCCTGGGCCAGCAGCGGATCCCAGTAGCTGCCCCAGATCACCTTGATCACGTTCCAGCCGGCGCCGCGAAAATCGGATTCGAGTTCCTGGATGATCTTGCCGTTGCCGCGCACCGGGCCGTCGAGCCGCTGCAGGTTGCAGTTGATGACGAAGATCAGGTTGTCGAGGCGCTCGCGTCCGGCCATGCCGATGGCGCCCATGGATTCCGGCTCGTCCATCTCGCCGTCGCCCATGAAGGCCCACACCTTGCGGTCGTCGGTCGGAATCAGCTCGCGATGCTGCAGGTACTTCATGAAGCGCGCCTGGTAGATCGCCTGCAAGGGACCAAGGCCCATCGACACGGTGGGGAACTGCCAGAAGTCCGGCATCAGCCACGGATGCGGATAGGACGACAGGCCCTTGCCGTCGACCTCGCGGCGGAAGTTGTCCATCTGCTCCTCGGTCAGGCGACCGAGCATGAAGGCACGGGCATAGGTGCCGGGTGCCGAGTGGCCCTGCGAGAACACCAGGTCGCCGCCATGACTTTCCGAAGGTGCATGCCAGAAGTGGTTGTAACCGATGTCGTAGAGAGTCGCCGCGGAGGCGTAGCTGGCGATGTGGCCGCCGAGGCCGGAATCGTCCTTGTTGGCGCGCAAGACCATGACCATCGCATTCCAGCGCGCGTAGTCGCGAATCTTCTGCTCCATTTCGTAATCGCCCGGCGTCACCGGCTGCTGGTCGGCGGGGATCGTATTGGTGTACTCGGTGTTGGCGCTGTAGGGCATGTTGATGCCCGTCTGGTGGCCTAGCGCAATCAGTTGTTCCAGCAGGAAATGTGCGCGCTCGGGACCTTCCTGCGCGATGACGGCCTGCAGTGCTTCAAGCCATTCACGGGTTTCCTGCGGATCGGCGTCGGATGACGCCAGTTGGGGCGCGGCTGACATGACTTCTCCTCGTCTGTTGGTGAGCGTCCGCGGGAGATCATCCCGCCAACGTCCTGCTCGTCACGCCACGGATGCGCCGCAGGGATCGGCCTGCGCAGCAGCATCCACAACGTTTTTCTTTCGCAGCATAGACCGGATTGATGGCCGGGCGGCCTGCGAGTGTTTCACATTGTAAAATACCGCTTCACATTGCGCAATAGTGGATTTCACGTAGGCCGAAAACGCGAACGAACAGGCCCCGTCGCCGACACTGCCGGGACGGCTTTGAGGCTCAGGCCTGCTACCAGTCGTGGCAGACCACCAAGGCATGGCTGTGGGAAGATGCGCGAAACATCGCCACGCCGGTGCTGGTCGCGGCAGCCGTGCAATACCGTGCGAACTTCGAATTGGCACGCACAGGGCAAATGAACAGAAGTACATCGAGAATGTTAAAAATGATCTCGGTACCGATTGACGACGTGATGAAGAACTTCAGGTACCAGCCGCAATCCAAAACCCGCGTGGGCTGCAAGCCCGCTTGCGTGTTTTTCACTTTCGGCCGGATTGCTTTACTGCTGAACGCTTGACCCACTCGAGGAGCATGACGATGAAAACAAGGCACGGCCCGGCGCGGGACTACCCCGCCAAACCGGAAAACGTCTATCTGTTCGCCACCTGCCTGGTCGACCAGTTCGCTCCCGAGGCCGGCCTCGACACCATTCGCCTGCTCGAGCGCGAAGGCATCGCCGTGCATTTCCCCGAACAGCAGACCTGCTGCGGGCAACCGGCCCATACCAGCGGCTACCCCGACGAAGCACGTGCCGTCGCCCGCCTGCAGCTCGGCCTCTTCCCCAATCCCTGGCCGGTGGTGGTGCCTTCAGGCTCCTGCGCGGCGATGCTGCGCCACGAGTATCCGAAGCTGTTTGCCGACGATCCGTCACTGCTGGCACAAGCACGGGAACTCTCCGAGCGCGTTTTTGAACTGACCGAATTCCTGGTCCATGTGGCCGGCTTCAGCCAGCCCGACCGCGGCGCCGCGACCACCGTCGCGCTGCATACCTCCTGCCACGCGCGGCGCGAAATGGGCTCGCACGAAACCAGTGCCGCCCTGCTCGCCGGCCTGCAACAGGTTTCCGTGGTCGAGCAGGCGCGCATCGAGGAATGTTGCGGCTTTGGCGGCACCTTTTCGATCCGCTTCCCCGACATTTCCGAAGCCATCGTCACGGACAAGGTCGAGAGCCTGCGCGCAACCGGCGCCGGGCGAGTGGTCAGCGCCGACTGCGGCTGCCTGTTCAACATCCTCGGCCGCGCCGCGCGCCTCGATGAAATCGCCGTGTCGTCAGCGCCGACTCTTGAGGGCGAACACATTGCCAGCTTTCTCTGGCGACGTACCGCGGGAGAGAAGCAATGAACGCCCGCGAACGCATCCTCGGCCGTTTGCGCGCCGCGCCGAAGGGCGAGCCCGCAGCAGCGCCCGACATAGGTGCCTGGCTCGCCAGCCGCCCCGTGCCGGCAGACAATGCGGCGGCCATTGCGCAGTTCCGCAAGAACATCGAGGCGGCCCGCACCGAGGTGCATGACACCACCCCCCAGGACTGGCCGCTGCTGCTGGCGCGGCTTGCCGCCGAAAAGTCCGTACGCACCCTGCTCTACGGGCCTAACACGCCGCACGGCGCGCAACTCGCGGCGCATGTGTCGGCGAATCCGGCGGGAGCGGAACTCGTTCCCTACGTCCGTCCGATCGAAGAATGGCGCGACCGGCTGTTCGACGGCATCGACGCGGCGATCACCGGCGCGCGCAGCGCCATCGCCGAAACCGGCAGCCTGATCCTCTGGCCCGACGCCGCCGAACCGCGGCTGATGTCGCTGGTGCCGCCCATCCATTTCGTGCTGCTCGATGCCACCCGGATACACGCCAATCTGCTCGCGGCGATGCGCACCGAGCGCTGGGCGGAAGGGCTGCCGACCAATGCCGTGGTCATTTCCGGGCCGTCGAAGACCGCCGACATCCAGCAGACGCTGGCCTATGGCGCCCACGGCCCGCGGGAAGTGATCGTCCTGCTGTGCCACCCTGACGGAGGCCAGTCATGAGCCAACCGATCCAGATCCACGCGACGAAGGACTTCAAGGCACGCAGCCTCGCCGCTCTGAACGATCCGGCGCAGCGCAAGAACTTCCGCGGCGCGATGGACTTCCTGCAGATGAAGCGCCGCGCCCAGTTCGGCGACAAGGACGAGCTGACCACGCTGCGCGACCTCGGCGAAGCCATCCGTCGCCATGCGCTGGCGAACCTCCCCGACCTGCTCGAAGAACTCGAGCAGAAGCTCACCGCCAGCGGCGTCAAGGTGCATTGGGCGGAGAACGCGGAGCAGGCCAACGCCATCGCGCTGGACATCGCCCGCCGCGTCGATGCGCGCCTGATCGCCAAGGGCAAGTCGATGGTCAGCGAAGAGGTCGGCTTCAACCACGCGATGGAGGCCGCCGGCCTGGAAACCCTGGAGACCGACATGGGCGAGTACATCGTCCAGTTGGCCGGCGAAGCGCCCTCGCACATCATCATGCCGGCGATCCACAAGACCAAGCAGCAGATCGCCGCGCTGTTCGCCGAGAAGATTCCCGGCGTCGACTACAGCGAGGACGTCGATACCCTGATCCAGATTGGCCGCCAGGTCCTGCGCCGCCGCTTTGCCGAAGCCGGCATCGGGCTGTCGGGGGTCAATTTCGCCGTGGCCGAAACCGGCACGCTGTTCCTGGTCGAGAACGAAGGCAACGGCCGCATGTGCACCACCGTGCCCAAGGTGCATATCGCCATCACCGGCATCGAGAAGGTCGTCGCCAAACTGGAACACGTGCCCCCGCTCAACAGCCTGCTGCCGCGCTCGGCCACCGGGCAGCCGGTCACCACCTACCTCAACCTGATCAGCAGCCCAAGGAAACCCGGTGAGCTCGACGGCCCCGAGGAAGTGCACCTGATCCTGGTCGACAACGGCCGCACCCAGGCCTACAACGACCTGCAACTGCGCACCACGCTGCAATGCATCCGCTGCGGCGCCTGCATGAACCACTGCCCGGTGTATGCGCGCATCGGCGGCCATGCCTACGGCACGACGTATCCGGGCCCGATCGGCGCCATCATCTCGCCGCACATGCGCGGGCTGGAGGCGACCTACCCGCTCTCCTTCGCCTCGACGCTGTGCGGGGCCTGCTCCGAAGTGTGCCCCGTGCGCATCCCGATCACCGACCTGCTGGTGCGCTTGCGCAATGAAGCCCAGGCCCGACCGGACAGTGACGAGGCCACGCTGCGCGGCAGCGGTTCGGCGCGCACCACGCTGGTCAGCGCGATCTGGAGCGGCTGGGCGCTGATCTACAGCCGCCTGCGGATCTACCGCATCACCTCGTGGTTCATGAGCCGCGGCCGCGCCCTGTCGCCGATCGATCAGGGCGCATGGACGCGCAGCCGTACGCCGCTGGTACCCGCACCCAAGCGCCTGCGCGACCTGATCAAGGAAAGAAAGCCATGAGCCCGATTGTCGAAGCGCTGAACCGCATCCTGCCCGAGCGCCAAGTCATCGCCGACGATCTGCGGCGACTGGCTTACGGCACCGATGCCAGCTTCTACCGCATGACGCCGGAAGTGGTCGCCGTGGTCGAGTCGGAAGAAGAAGTTCAGGCCCTGCTGCAGGCGGCGCGCGCCCACGGCCGGCCGGTGACCTTCCGCGCCGCCGGCACCAGCCTCTCTGGCCAGGCCGTCACCGACGGCGTGCTGGCACTGATCGGCGAAGGTTTCGCCACCTGCGAGATCGGCGCCGACGCCGCCACGGTGCGCCTCGGCCCCGGCATCATCGGCGGCGAAGTGAACTATCGCCTCGCCCCGCATGGGCGCAAGATCGGCCCCGACCCGGCCTCGATCAACGCCTGCAAGATCGGCGGCATCGCCGCCAACAATGCTTCCGGCATGTGCTGCGGCACGGCCCAGAACAGCTACCGCACGCTGGCCGGAATGCGCGTGATCCTGGCCGACGGCACGGTGCTCGATACCGAAGACAGCTTCAGCGTCGCCGGCTTCCGCCAGAGCCATTCCGCGCTGGTGACCGAGCTTGCGCAACTCGGCGCCGCGACGCGCGCCGACGACGCGCTGGCCGCGCGCATCCGCCACAAGTTCAAGATCAAAAACACCACCGGCTACAGCCTCAACGCCCTGGTCGACTACGAAGACCCGATCGACATCCTGGCGCACCTGATGATCGGCTCGGAAGGCACGCTCGGCTTCATTTCGCGCATCACCTACCGCACCGTGGTCGAAGACCCCTGCAAGGCCAGCGCGCTGGTGTTCTTTCCGGACATCGAGGCCGCCTGCCAGGCGGTGATCCGCTTGAAGCCCGAGCCCGTCTCCGCCGTCGAACTGCTCGACCGCCCGGCCCTGCGTTCCGTGGAAAGCAAACCCGGCCTGCCGCCGGTGATGCGCACTCTGGGCCCTGATGCCGCCGCGCTGCTGATCGAGGTCCGTGCCGCCAGCGCCGACTTTCTGCAGCAGCGGATGGACGCAGCGCTGGCTGCGATGACGGGCATCGCCACCGTCGAAGTGCCCGCCTT
This sequence comes from Sulfuritalea sp., assembly GCA_044359585.1. Classification (GTDB taxonomy): domain Bacteria; phylum Pseudomonadota; class Gammaproteobacteria; order Burkholderiales; family Rhodocyclaceae; genus Sulfuritalea. Next base: position 12,548 of record JBIKLV010000079.1, read on the forward strand.
CTCGACCGACCCGGCCACCTGCGAGATGTACTGGAAGGTGCGCAAGGGCACCTTCCCCTCGGTCGGCGCCATGCGCCGCACCGGCACCACCGTCATCATCGAGGACGTGGCCTTCCCCATTGAATCGCTGGCGGCGGCTACCCTCGACCTGCAGGCCCTGTTGCGCAAGCACGGCTACACGGAGGCGATCATCTTCGGCCACGCGCTGGAAGGCAACCTGCACTTCGTGTTCACCCAGGATTTCGGCGATGCCACCGAGATCGAGCGCTACTCGCGCTTCATGGATGACATCTGCGAACTGGTGGTCGGCAAGTACGACGGCTCGCTGAAGGCCGAGCACGGCACCGGCCGCAACATGGCGCCCTTCGTCGAAATGGAATGGGGGCGGCAGGCCACTGACCTGATGCGTCGCATCAAGCAACTCTTCGATCCCGAGAACCTGCTCAATCCAGGCGTTGTCCTCAACGACGATCCGAAGGCCCACCTCAAGCACCTGAAGCCGATGCCGGCGGCCGAGGACATCGTCGACCGCTGCATCGAGTGCGGCTTCTGCGAACCGCTGTGCCCCTCGCACCGCCTGACGCTGAGCCCGCGCCAGCGCATCGTCAGTTGGCGCGAACTGTCGCGCCGTGCCGCGGCCGGCGAGGATGCGGGCGACGTCGGCCGCGATTTTGCCTACTACGGGCTCGATACCTGCGCCGGCTGCGGCCTGTGCTCGACAGCCTGCCCGGTCGGCATCGATACCGGCGAACTGACGCGCCGCCTGCGCGGTCGCGGCATCGGCACGGCCTCGCAGAAGGCCGGCGAATGGACGGTGGACAACTTCGGCAAGGTGGCCACCGCGTCGCGCGTTGGCCTGGCCGTTGGCCATGCGGTTTCGAGCGTGGTCGGCGACCGGTTCGTCGGCCGCGTGTCCGGCGGTGCCTGGAAGCGCGGCATGCCGCAAGCCGGCAAGGTGCCGGAACAAAGAGTCGGCGCCGGCGACACGGTGGTCTATTTCCCGGCCTGCGGCGGGCGCATCTTCGGCGCCAACACCGCCGACGAAGCCACGCTGCCCGAAGTCATCATGGAACTGCTGCAGCGTGCCGGCTACGCGCCGCGCCTGCCGGAAGGCTTCGACAAACTCTGCTGCGGCCAGATGCTGGCCAGCAAGGGCATGGCCGAAGAGGCGGAGCAGATGGCCGAGGCCGTCACCACCGCGCTGATGAAGGCGGCCGACGACGGCAAGGGCGGCCATTACCCGATCATCATGGACGCCAGCACCTGCTCGGTGCGCATGCAGAAGCACCTCGCCGGCCGCCTGACGCTGCTGGATTTCCACGAGTTCGCCCACGATGCCCTGCTGCCGCGCCTGCGCCTGACCCGCAAGCCCGGCCCCATCGCGCTGCACATCAACTGCAGCGTGCGCCGCGCCGCCTCCGACCAGAAGCTGCGCAAGCTGATCGCCGCCTGCGTCGACGAAATCGTCGAACCCGCCGGCGTCACCTGCTGCGGCTTCGCCGGCGACCGCGGCTTCGTCGTGCCGGAACTCAATGCCCACGCCCTGCGCAAGGTACACGAGGCGCTACCGGCGAGTTGCTGCGAAGGGGTGTCCACCAACCGCACCTGCGAGATCGGCCTCACCGCCGAAACCGGCCGGCCCTATCGCTCGATCGCCTACCTGCTGGAGGAATGCAGCCGCGAGAACGCAACAGGATGCTGACGAGCGCTCGCGCGAGCAGCGACCGCGACTAGGCTGAAATTGCAGCCAACTTCGGCGTTGCACCAGGAAGGGACATTCGTGCCCGGAAACATCGCTGCCGCCCTGCGATAGCCACCAGTTTCCCTGAGTTAGCCATCAACATGCTATGGTTGCGCGTAGGGTTATTTGTAGCAAACTGATCATGAAACTGGAGACAGGGAGTTGAGCAAACGCCTCCTGCTTTGCGCGCTACTTGTTCTGCATGGGTTCGCTCAGGCGACAGAGGACCATCACGTCCTTGTCCTGCATTCCTACCACGAAGGATTGTCGTGGACCGACGATATCCAGCACGGGATCGACGACGCACTTCGTGAAAGCGGGCTTGAGGTTACCCTCCATGTCGAATACATGGGCGCCCTGCGATTTCGCAAAATACTCCCGAGCATCAAGAACGACCTGAAGCAGGCGCTGAGGACAAAGTTCGGAGGAAGCCCGCCAGCGGCGATCGTCGTCTCGGACAATGAGGCCTTCGATTTCATCCTGGCAGAGCGGGATTCCCTGGCTCCGGGCGTGCCGATCCTCTTCTGCGGGATCAACGGGTTGAGCAACTATCCGCTCACTCGGATCCCCAAGGTTACCGGAGTCGCAGAAGAAGCTTCGTTTGGTGACACGCTGAATGTAATGGAGAGCCTGTTCCCGGGCAGACGCATTCTGGTCATCGGTGATCAAAGCTCGACATTCCGAAGGAATCTAGAGGGACTGCTCGCCGCGAACAAGCAGCGGCCACATCCCTTCAAGGCGGACCTGCTGGATGACCCGGTGCTGTCGCACATCGAGACTCGTTTGCGGTCGCTCGGAACCGACACGTCCGTGTTCTTCATGGCGCGTCCGATCGACGAGGAAGGGCACACGGTGCCCATGCCTCAGGCTGTGCGTGCCGTGTCCGCCGCGAGCGCCCAACCGGTCTTTTCCGGTTGGGAATTCATGCTAGGCCACGGGATTGTTGGCGGACGACTGGTTTCCGGGGATGCTCAGGGGCGTGCCGTCGGCAAGCAGTTGATCAGCGTTCTTCGAGGAACGGCGGTGGAGGCGATACCGGTCCAGAGGGAAAGTCCAAATCGATATGGCTTTGACTACAAGCAGCTTGAACGATTCGGTCTGCAGAACGGCGCACTCCCCGAAGGTTCAATGGTAATCGGGCGGCCGACAAGTTTCTACGAAACAAACCGGGACAAGGTGCATGCCACGATCCTGGCCTTTGCGATTCTGTTGGTTATTGTTGGGCTCCTTGTCACCGAGAACCTCCGACGGAAGAACACTGAAAAAGCCCTGAAGACAAGCGAAGAGCGTTGGAAGTTCGCCCTCGAGGGCGCCGGCGACGGCGTGTGGGACTGGAACATCCTGACCGGTGAGGCGCTGTTTTCGAGGCGCTGGAAAGAAATGATCGGCTATGCCGAGAACGAAATCGAGGATAGGTCAGCCGAATGGTCGAACCGTGTTCACCCGGATGACCTGCCCAGCGTAATGGCGACGATTCAGGCCCATCTCGAGGGCCGGAGCGCCTCTGCGGTTGTTGAATTCCGCATGCAGAACAAGGACGGTCATTGGCAATGGATTCTCAGTCGCGGCATGGTGGTCAGTCGGGATGCAGACGGCAAGCCATTACGTCTGGTCGGTACCAATACCGATATCACCGAACGCAAAGCCGCTGCCGACAAGATCGAACACCTGGCCTTTTACGATCCACTTACTGATCTGCCCAATAGGCGTCTCCTGCTCGACCGGTTGGAGCAGGCTCTAACCAGCAGCGCCCGCCACAATCGTTACGGTGCCTTGATGCTGCTGGACATGGACGATTTCAAGACCCTCAACGATACGCTGGGACATGACATTGGCGACCAGTTTCTGGTGGAGGTAGCGCGCCGCCTGCAAGCCTGCGTTCGGGAAGGCGATACGGTCGCGCGGCATGGGGGTGACGAGTTTGTAGTGATACTCGAAGATCTCAACGAGGATACGCTCGCCGCCATGCAGGCAGAGAGCGTTGCCGTCAAGATTCTGCGCGCCGTCAGCCAGCCCTATGTTCTCGACTTGACTGCTCAAGGGGGCTTGAAGAATACGCGCAGCTATCACTGCACCTCGAGCATCGGTATTACCCTGTTTCGAGACAACTCCGTCTCCGCAGATGAGTTGATGAAACGGGCCGATACGGCGATGTATCAAGCCAAGGCCGCAGGCCGCGACACGCTGCGCTTTTTCGACCCCGAGATGCAGGCCGAGGTCGCAGCTCGCGCCGCCCTAGACAGCGATCTGCGCGAGGCCATGCGCGACAACCAGTTTTGCCTCTACTACCAACCCCAGGTAGACAGCGCCGGAAACTGGACTGGCGCCGAGGCTCTGTTGCGCTGGCAGCACCCGCGGCGGGGCATGGTGTCTCCTGTCGAGTTCATTCCACAGTCAGAGCTGACCGGAATGATTATTCCTCTTGGGCATTGGGTACTGGAAACCGCCTGCGCGCAACTGGTGGCATGGGAAAAGCTGCCAGCCATGGCGCACCTCACCGTTGCGGTCAATGTCAGCGCCCGCCAGTTCCGCCATGTGGATTTTGTGGATCAGGTACTGGCAACAATAGGCCGCACGGGAGCCAATCCGACGAAACTGAAATTGGAACTGACCGAGAGTTTACTGCTGGAAAGTGTGGAGGACGTAATCACCAAGATGGCCACGCTGAAGGCCGCAGGTATCAGTTTCTCGCTGGATGATTTTGGCACGGGCTATTCTTCGCTGTTTTATCTGAAGCGCCTGCCCCTCGATCAACTCAAGATTGATCAGTCCTTTGTCAGGGACGTGCTTACCGATCCCAACGACGCCACCATCGCCCGCACCATCGTGGCCCTGGCGCAAAGCATGGGTCTGGCCGTGATCGCCGAAGGCGTGGAGACAGAGGTGCAGCGGGAATTTCTTGCCGCCGCTGGTTGCACAGCCTACCAGGGGTATTTGTTCGGGCGGCCCATGCCCATTGGGGAGTTTTCGCAAACATCCGGAGAGGCTGCAAAGATTGCTTGAATGGCCATTTGGCATGCCATTGTCAGCAGGCCGTTGACAGTCTCACGCGGGCCTACCGCATCAGCGTTTCGCGCCATCAGCTTTCGTTCTTGTTGCTCCGCAAGGCGGCCTTTTGCCGCGCGCGGCTGGCGCGTTTGTCCTTGCGCTGGTGCGCGCCGCCCTTCTTGAGCAAGGGATCGAGGGCCAGGAGATTGCGCGGCTTGATCGGGCGCAGGGTCCGCTGCCGGGCGCGCTTCATCGCGAACGGAACTTGACCACGGCGCGCCCGTCGGCAATCTGCCGCGGCTCGGGTTTCCATGCGTGGCCGTAGACGATTTCGAAGCTGGCCGGCAAGCGCCCTGCCGCATCGCGCGGCCAGGCAGCCAACAGGCGCCGCCAGTCGCGCCAGCCCTGGCGTCCCAGCAGGCCGTCGCGCACCCCGAGGTGGCGCTGGTCGGACAGGAAGCTGCGCGGCGAGTCGTAGGTCAGGGTGATCATTTCCATGTCCATCACCGGGTCGCCGAAGCCGGCCGCGACCAGCATGTCGCCCAGGTCGTGCATGTCGAGGAAGCGCTTCGCCGTGTCGCCAGCGCCGACTCTTTGGGCGGCATCGCGCAACTCCTTCAGCGTGTCGGGGCCGAGCGTGGCGAAGCACAGGAGGCCGCCGACTTCCAGCACCCGATGCAGTTCGCGAAACGCCGGCAGCGGGTCGTCGAGCCAGTGCAGCATCAGGTTGGACCAGGCCAGCCCCAGCGTACCGGACGCGAGCGGCAAGGCACGCACGTCGGCATTCACCAACCGCGGAGCGCGCCCCATGACGCGTTGCAGGCGCGGGGCGGCGCGGCGGACCTCGCGCAACATCGGCAATGCATAGTCCAGCGCGAGCGGCAGGGCTTTCGGATAACGGCGTTGCAGTTCGCGGATGCCGTCGCCGGTGGCGCAACCGATGTCGGCCACGCGGCTCGGCGCGATCTTTACCAGATCGAGGCGCGATGCCATGCGAGCGCCCACTTCGCGGGCGAGCGCAGCGGCCGAATCGTATGACTTGGCCGCTAGGGCGAAGTCCTGGCGCACGACATCAGGCGGCGTGCAGCCCCAAGCGCGCGACAGCGCTTCG
>JBIKLV010000159.1:0-5120 GCA_044359585.1 Sulfuritalea sp.
GTGACCTCAACACCATGAACAACTACGGTTGCTCGCTGGTCTGGGGCCATCCGCAGGCGCCGATGGGCACCCGCGCCATCATCGAGCTGATCGAGGAACTGGCCATGAAGGGCGGCGGCTTTGGCCTGTTCACCGGCTGCGCGGCCGGCGATACGGCGATGTCGGTGGTGCTGGAAGTGACGGACGCGTGAACTCGAACAGCCGGAGCGGGCTACGCCCGCGAACCGTCGTCGCCCCCTTCCTCGGGAAGGGGGTTGGGGGGATGGTCCACATGGGATTGATCCAGTGAGCATCGCGAACTGGATTTCGGACAATGCCGGACGGGTTCCGGCCAAGACCGCCATCCGCTTTTCCGGGCGGGATATTTCCTATGCCGAGTTCGCCGCCATGGTCGAGCGCATCACCGCGGCGCTGGCGGCGTCAGGGATCAGGCGCGGCGACTGCGCGGCCTTCCTCGGCTTCAACAGCCCGGAAATGCTCGCGCTGCTGTTCTCCTGCGCCAGGCTGGGCGCCCTCTTCATGCCGCTCAACTGGCGGCTGGCTGCCCCCGAGCACAGGCAGATGCTGCAGGACTGCCCGCCGAAGGTGCTGATCGTCGAACCTGACTTCATTGCGCAGACCAACTCCATCGGTGACGCGCTGGCGGGCATCGGCCGCGTCGCATTTGGCGCGAGCGCCCCCGGCTGGACGCCGTGGGACGAATTTCTTGGCCGCGGCGCGACGCCGGCACCGCGCGACGCGACAGCAGACGAGGAAACACCGCTGCTGATCTGCTATACCTCCGGCTCCACCGGCAAACCCAAGGGCGTGCTGCTCTCCCAGCGCGCCATCGTCTGCAATGCCGCCAACAGCGAGGACATGCACGGCCTGAGCGGCGACGACGTAATCCTCAACACCCTGCCCCTGTTCCATGTCGGCGGGCTCAACAACCTGACGACGCCAGCGTTGCAGGCCGGCTGTACCGTAGTGCTGCATGCCAAGTTCGATCCCGAGGCGACCTTCGATTGCATCGAACGGGAAGGCATCACGCTGACGGTCCTGGTGCCCGCCCAGCTCGACATGATGATGGCCAATCGCCGTTGGGCCGGCGCCGACTTTTCGAGCCTGCGCATGATCACCACCGGATCGAGCATCGTGCCGCGCCACGTCATCCACGCGGTACACGAAAAGGGCGTGCCGCTGGTGCAGGTGTATGGCGCCACGGAGACCTGCCCGATCGCGGTGTATCTCAAGGCCGACGAAGCGATGCGCAAGATCGGCTCCACCGGCCGTGTCGGTCGCCACTGCCAGCTGCGCCTGGTGGACAAGAACGGGCTCGACGTCGCCCAGGGTGTCACCGGCGAAATCCTGATCAAGGGCGACAACGTCATGAACGGCTACTGGCAGGCGCCGCAGGCCACGGCCGCGGTGCTGAACGACGGCTGGTTTCGCAGCGGCGACATGGGGCACCTCGACGAGGAAGGCTTCCTGTATGTCGACGGCCGCAGCAAGGACATGATCATTTCCGGTGGCGAGAACATCTACCCGGCCGAGATCGAGAACCTGCTGATCGAATCGCCGGACATCGCCGAAGCCTCGGTGATCGGCAAGCCCGACGCGCGCTGGGGCGAGATCGTGGTCGCGGTGGTGGTGCCCAGGGAAAACAGCTCGCTCAGCAGCGAGCAGGTACTGAAGCTGCTGGAAGGCCGCATCGCCCGCTTCAAGCATCCCAAGGAAGTCGTGCTGGTCAAGGCATTGCCCAAGACCGCGCTTGGCAAGATACGCAAGGAAGACGTGCGGCACATGGTCGCGCAAACCGCCTGAACCCAGGACAACCTGATGAACCTACGGAGCAAAACACATGGCGCTTAAGATCGGCATCGACGTCGGCGGCACCTTCACGGACTTCGTCGTCACCCGCGACGACGCCGAGCCGGCGATTTTCAAGACGCTATCCACCCCATCCGATCCGTCGATCGCGGTGGTCAACGGCCTGACGGACATCGCCGCCAGCATGAACCCGCCGCTGTCACTGGAGGCCTTCGCGCCGACCATCGACACCATCGTGCACGGCACCACGGTAACCACCAACGCCACCCTGACCGGCACCGGCGCGAAGTGCGGTTTGCTCACCACCGAAGGCGTGCGCGATGCACTGGAAATGCGCCGCGGCATCCGCGAGGAGCAGTACAACAACCGCTACACAAATGTGAAGCCGCTGGTGCCGCGCTATCTGCGCGCCGGTATCACGGGGCGACTGGACCGCGACGGCAAGGAAACGACGGCGCTCGATCTGGCGCAGATCAAACAGGCCATCGCCCTGTTCAAGCAGGAAGGCGTGCAGGCCGTTTCCATCTGCTTCATGAACTCCTTCGCCAACCCGGCCCACGAACAGGCGGCGGCGGAACTGGTGAAGGCGGAAATGCCCGGTGCCTATCTCTCGGTCTCGACCGACCTGCTGCCTTCGATCCGCTTCTATGAGCGGGTCAGTACCACGGCGTTGAACTCCTACGTCGGGCCGAAACTCAACCATTACCTCGACCAGCTGGTCGGCCGCCTCAAGGGAATCGGTTTCAAGAACCTGCTGCTGATCATGCAGTCCAACGGCGGCGTCATCTCGCCCCAGCTGGCGCGCGAGAAAGCCGCGCTGACGCTGCTCTCCGGCCCAGCCGGCGGCCCCGGCGCCGGCCTGTTCTACGTGCGACTGCACGGCCAGAACAAGTGCATCACCACCGACATGGGCGGAACCAGCTTCGAGGCCTCAGTCGCTGTCGACGCACCGATGATCAAGAACGACGGCGAAATCGCCCGCCACAAGATCGCCCTGCCCATGCTCGACATCCACACCATCGGCGCCGGCGGCGGCTCGATCGGCTGGCTCGACGAAGGCGGCATGCTGCGCATGGGTCCGCAAAGCGCCGGCGCCGATCCCGGCCCGGCCTGCTACAGCAAGGGCGGCCGGCTTCCGGCCACCACCGACGCCAACGTGGTGCTGGGCTACCTCGACCCCGGATTCTTCGCCGGCGGCAGGATGAAGCTCGACGCCGCCGCCGCGCGCGCCGCAATCGAGGAACACATCGCCAAACCGATGGGCCTGTCGGTCGAGGAAGCGGCGGCCGGCATGTATCGCGTCGCCTGCAACAACATGGCTCAGGGCGTGCGCGAGGTCACCATCAAGCGCGGCTTCGACCCGCGCGAATTCCCCTTTATTCCCGCCGGCGGCGCCGGCCCGATCCATTCCTGCCTGATTTGCAGCGAACTGGAAATCCCGCTGCAGATCGTGCCGCGCGAATCCTCGGTGCTGTGCGCCTTCGGCATGCTGATGAGCGAACTCAAGCACGACTTCGTGCGCACCTTCGTCTCCCGCCTCGAAGCCATCGATTGGCCGCGCCTGACGGCGATGATCGACGAAATGTCGACCGAAGGCACCCGCCAGCTCGTCGAAGAGCGCATCGCCGAGGAACGCCGACGCTACGACGTCAAGGTCGACTGCCGCTACATCAAGCAGTACCACGAAGTGTCCTTCAGCGTGCCGCGCGAGTTGATAGATGCGCGCGATACCGTCGCCATCGCCCGCGCCTTCAACGCAGAGCACAACCGCCTCTACGGCTATTCGCTGGAGGCTGAAAACACCCCGATCGAAATCATCAACGTGCGGGTCCAGGCCATCGGCATCACCGACAAGCCGACCTACCGCCAGGAGGCCTGGGACGGGGTCGATGCCTCCAAGGCGCTCAAGGGCAAGCGCAGCATGTACATCCCGGAGACCAAGACCTTCCGCGAAACCCCGGTTTACGATGGCCACAAGATGCACTTCGGCAACCGCATCACCGGCCCGGCCATGATCGAACAGGTCACCACGGCGATCTTCGTCAGCGATTCTTACGACTGCGCCGTGGATGCGCTGGGCTCCTTCGTCATCTGGCAGAAGGGCCGCGAGGATCTCGCCGCAGCATGCTTCAAAGACAAACAGGAGGTAACGGCATGAGCACCAAGATCGATCCCATCCTGCTGTCCGTCTATGCGCGGACCTTCAAGTCGATCACCGACGAGATGAGCATTTCGATGGAGCAGACCACCCGCTCGCCGATTCTGTGCGAGGCCAAGGACTACGTCACCGGCCTCTACGACGCCGACGGCAACATGCTGGAACAGACCGAGAACCTGCCGATCCTGGCCTTCTCGCTGGCGCCGGTATGCAAGTACATCAAGGAATTCTTCGGCGACGAAATCTATCCGGGCGACGTGATCTTCCACAACGACGTGTTCAGCCTGGGCAACCAGAACAACGACGTCGCCGCCTTCAAGCCGGTGTTCTTCGAAGACAAGCTGGTCGCCTGGACGGCGGTCAAGGGCCACCAGGCCGACATCGGCGGCAACGTCGCCGGCGGCTACAACCCGAACGCGGTCGAGGTCTGGCAGGAAGCCCTGCGCATCCCGCCGGTCAAGGTGGTCGAGCGCGGCAAGCTGCGCAAGGACGTCTGGGGCCTGATCTTCGCCAACGTGCGGCTGGACATCGTGCAGCACGACATGAAGGCAGAAATGGGCGCCTGCACAGTCGGCGAGCGCCGCCTTGTCGAACTATTGAAGAAATACGGCGTCGAAAGCTACGAGAGCCACAAGCAGGCGCTGTTCGACGCCACGCGCAAGATGATGGAAGCCGAGATCGCCAAGATCCCCAACGGCAACTACTCGGGTGAGGGCTACGTGTATTTCGACGGCCGCTTCGTCGGCTCGAAATACACCATCCGCGTGGACATCGAGGTCAAGGACAAGAGCATCAAGTTCGACTATTCGCGCACCGACCCGCAGACCAACGGCTTCGTGAACGGCACCTTCACCTCCAGCGCTTCGGCCACCATCCTGACCCTGCTGCAGATGGTGAATCCCGACATTCCTCACAACGAGGGCATGGTGCAGCCGATCGAGATCATCATCCCCAGCGGCACGATACTGAATGCCGCCTATCCGAAGGCCACCACTTTCGGCAACCACCTCTGCCCGCCCAATGCGGATGCCATCCAGCGCGCGCTGGCTCCCGTGATGCCCGACCGCGTCACCGCCGGCTGGAACAACCTGCTGGCCTCGCTGACCACCGGCATCGACCCGAAGAACAACGAAAAGTACGTCGACATCGGCTT
>JBIKLV010000080.1:0-18121 GCA_044359585.1 Sulfuritalea sp.
TGATGGCGCCGTTGCTGTTGGTCACCGTCAGGACGTTGCCCGCCTGGTTGAAGCTGGCCGTACCGTTCACCACCACCGGGTTTACCGGGTTCGATTGCACCGGCGCCGCGAGGAAACAGGCGGCTACGGCAGCAACGCCAAGGCGAACCGATGTACGCAACCGGAACTGATTTTTGGGGGAGGGGTTCTTGTAGCTCATGGGTGCAAACTCCAGGGACGGAACAGCCGCCCGCTCAATTTTTACTTATATGCCCAAGTTCCCCCGGATGCGAGGGAATAATTCACATGCCCTGCCAATCGAGAATTCGCTCAGAAACCGAAGGCGAGCGCGAAATGTCCGCGAATGTCGCCGTCGAGCGCGACGTTGGGCGCGCCATTCGGCCAGACGCCATCCATGACCCGCGCGATATCGACCCGGGCGCTGATGTCTTTCTTGAGGTTGTAGCGCAAACCGACGCCGAGCGAAGCGATATTGACCCTTTGATTGAGCGATGGATTGAGGTTGAAGCCCCGTGCCGCATCGAAGAACACCAGCCACTTGAGGTTTCCGGGAACGCCCAGACCGGCGGCGATGTCGGGCGAATAGGCCTCGAAATTGGCAACCAAACCGCGATCCACGGCCACCGCGCGCTCAAGGAATCCGCGCACGGCATTCTGCCCAGCGAGGCCGAGTCGCTCGCCGGCGGGCAGCGCGTTGTTGGCATGCTGGCCGTTTGCGGCCACGCGCAGCAACCAGTCGCCGGCAATGGCGGTGGCATAGCTGCCGCCATAGCGCAGCGCGGAGAACTCGTCCTTGGACCGATAGCCTGACACCGCCGAATAGCGGTCGGTGCCTCCCGCCTCGGGCGGCGCAGGTACAAACGTATATTCCGTCCCCATCGGGAACAGGTGATGCACAAAGCCGATGTTGAAGTCGATGGCCTCGCCCGGCTTTTGCCATTGCCCGCTGTATGTGGCCGAAACCGGACGGAAGGTGTGTGGCGTACATCCCGCCGTCGCGGTCGGCGGATCAATCGTAAAAGGCGCGCCCGTAGCCGGATTGGTACAGCGCGCATTCATGTACTTGTAGTCGAAGCCAAGCACCAGTCGCGAGGTGTACTCGCCAGCACGCGGAAAAATGTGGTTGTAGCGCAGGCCGAAGACTTCACCTTTGCCGTTGATCGCGAGCCCCGTGCCCAAAGTCGGTGTGTTGGACGGGGTATTGGTGCTCGAATTGCCGTAAATGAGGTCGATGCTGTCACCGAGCGAATACAAAGGGAGGCGATAGCCAACGCTGAAAATATCGACCTTGACCCCGCTGTCATCCTGCCACGGGAATACGCGGCTCGACAGGATCTTCATGCCACCCGGGGGATCCACCGCGGTGGTGTAGGCCAGCGTCAGCACCTGGTCGCTGTTGCCGATGTTCGCATTCTGATAGGACACGCCGACCCGATGCTTGCCGCTGGCCTTGGTGCCGGAATTGTCCAGCGTTACATAGAACCGTTCCGGATCCTCTTCCTTGACTTCAACCTTGACATCGACCTTGCCTTCGTCCTCGCTCACGCCGAGCGTGACTTCCACCTGTTTGGCGGGACTTTCGTTCGCCAACTGGACGTTTTCGGAAAGCTGGCGCATGTTGGGCGCAGCGCCTTCCTTCAACTGGGGCAGGCTCCCCCGCACGTTGGCATTGTCGAAATGCTTGTTGCCGGTAATGGTGACCTTGCCCACCACGCCCTCGCTGACTTGCAGGCGGACCACACCGGTGGTGAGTTCCTGCTCCGGCACATACACTTGCACCGTGCCGAAACCGAGCCGGCGAAACTCATCCTCCAGCGCTTCGAGCGCCTTTTGCACGTCCCCATATACCTTGCGTTTGCCGACAAAGGGGGCCACGAGGACCTGAACCCTGTCGGCGGCCAGAATGGTGTTTCCTTCGACCTGAAACCGCACGATATCGAATGCAGCATCCTGCGCGAACGCGGCTTTTAGCGATCCGGCGGCAAGAATGGCCGCGGCAAGAAGTCCGACGAAGACTTTCGTCATGAGTAAATCCCCAATACAAACATCGACATAGCTCTAAGTTGTTAACCTATTTTCTCAACTAGAACAATAGCAAGCTTCAAGTGTATCAGCAACCGCCCAACAAGCAAGGTGCATGAAACAAAGCCAAGGTGTTGTTTGTACGCCACTTATTGGCCTAGACGGCGGTGCGCCACCAGGGCCTGGGCGCTCGGCATGATTCGACATCCATTCAGTGGCGGGTCGGGCCGCCGGTCAGGATTCACTGCTTCGTGCTCGGCACTGCTCGCAAATCGTGGTCGAGGCGCAGGTAAGGCACATGCGGGTCGGCCACAGTTAAATCCGTACGCGACGGTCCGCTGACGGGCGTGTCGCCCGCACCAACGAACGGCACCACTGGCGCGGGACGGCCAAGCCAGAGCCCTGCCGCCATACCGATGACCATCGCCATCGGTATGGCGGCGAGCAGGCGGCCACGCGGCGGCGGTTCCTGGCTGATCTGCTCCCGCGCCGCTGATTCGACGGCAATCGGCTGGGCCGGTACCTCCCTGGACCATGCCTCAATCGAACGGCTGACTTCGGCTTCGAGCTCGACTCGGCGCCGGGCCTGCTGGTTGGCGTCGCCTTCGGCCGCGACACGGGCCTTCGCCGCGACTTCGACGGCTAGTTCGGCCTTCAACTGCGCGGCAGCACGATCGGCGGCGCGGCGCTCGGCAGTCGCCCGCTCCTGCGCCAGGCGGGTCAAGTTGGCTTCGTTGGCGGCGCGCGCGGCGGCGGCGGCGGCCAGTTGCGCCGCGCCGCGTTCGTTGCGCTGCGCTGCCGCGAGCGCCGCGGCTTCCTCCTCGATCCGTCGGTCCAACGACTCCAAAGCAATTCGCTCCGCCGCCAGCCGTGATTCCGTTTCGGCATCGATGTCGGCCGTAGCGACCAGCTCGGGAACGCTGCGTCCAGGAACGACGGGGGCAACCGGCGGCAACGTGCCTGCGCCTTCGCGTTGCCGCCGCAGGCGTTCGGCTTCCATCAATCCGGTCAATAGCTTGCTCAACCCCTGCCTCCGCTTGCGGACATGCAACCTGAGTCGCGATTCTAGGGCAGGCGCTCCGGAAGCGCCGCAGGTGGAAGGTAGAATATGCCGATGGACGCCGCGCAAGCCCTGCTCGTGATAACCAACCTGCCCGACGAGGCCAGTGCACAACTGCTGGCGGCGCGACTGGTCGACGGGCGCCTTGCCGCCTGCGTGAGCATCCTCGCACCCTGTCGCTCGATTTATCGCTGGCAAGGAAGGCTGGAAGGCGCGCAGGAAATTCCGCTGCTGATCAAGTCCACGCCGGAGCGCTATCCGGCTTTGGAAGCGGCGATCCGGGCCGAACACCCCTATGAACTTCCGGAAATCATCGCGGTCCCACTCGCCCATGGCCTGCCGGAATACCTGGCGTGGGTCGCCACCGAAACGCGGGCCGAAGCCCTGCCGAAAGCTCTGTGACATGCTGATGCGCCTGCTGTTCCTCCTCTTGCTCTCCCTGTCGGCACCGCTGCACGCCGAAGAACCCCTGCCGCCCGAACAGGCCTTCCGCTTTTCGGCCAAGGCCATCGACGCCAGGACCATCGAAGCGCGCTGGCAGATCACCGACCAGTACTACATGTATCGCGACAAGTTCAAGTTCGCGGCCGAAGGCGGCACGCTGGGCACGCCGAAGTACCCGCCCGGCAAGATGAAAGAGGACGAGAACTTCGGCAATGTCGAGGTTTATCGCAAGGAAGTGAAGATCCTGATCCCGGTCGACGCCGCCGGCGCGGTGACGCTCAAGGCCGTCTCGCAGGGCTGCTGGGATGGCGGCATCTGCTACCCGCCGATCAACCAGGAGGCGCGCGTCGAGATGCCGGCCGCCGGCACCAGCCCGGCGGGAGCAGCGCCTGCCGTGTTGCCGGCGCCGACTTTTGGCGCGAGTGAACAAACCGCAGGCGGCGACGAGACCTCTCGCATCGCCAGCCTGTTCAAGGGCGACAACCTGGCACTGGTGCTCCTCAGTTTCTTCGGCTTCGGCCTGCTGCTGTCGCTGACGCCTTGCGTCTTCCCGATGATCCCGATCCTTTCCGGCATCATTGTGAATCATGGCCATGCCCTGAGCCACCTGCGCTCCTTCATCCTGTCGCTGGCCTATGTGCTGGGCATGGCCGTCACCTACGCGCTGGTCGGCGTCGCGGCGGGACTTTCGGGCACGCTGCTCTCGGCGGCATTGCAGAATGCCTGGGTGCTGGGCGGCTTTGCGCTGGTCTTCGTCGTGCTCTCGCTGTCGATGTTCGGCTTCTACGAACTGCAGATGCCTGCGGCATTGCAAAGTCGCGTGTCGGACACCGCCAACCGCCAGGGCGGTTCGCTCCCGGCCATCGCCCTGATGGGCGCGCTCTCGGCGCTGATCGTCGGCCCCTGCGTCGCCGCACCGCTGGCTGGCGCCCTGCTGTACATCGCGCAGACGGGCAATGCCACGCTGGGTGGCGCCGCGCTGTTCGTCATGGCGCTGGGCATGGGCGCACCTCTCCTTCTGGTGGGCGCCTTCTCGCGCTCGCTGCTGCCGAAATCCGGACCGTGGATGGAAGGCGTCAAGAAGTTCTTCGGCGTGATCATGCTGGCCACCGCCCTGTGGCTGGTCTCGCCGGTAATTCCGCTGTGGACGCAGATGCTGGGCTGGGCGCTGCTGATGATCGTGCCGGCAATCTTCCTGCATGCGCTTGACCCGCTGCCGCAGAGCGCCCACGGCTGGCAGCGTCTCGGCAAGGGCTTCGGCGTGGTCCTGTTGCTCGGCGGCGGCGCGATGCTGATGGGCGTGCTGGGCGGCGCGAAGGATCCGTTACAGCCGCTGGGCTTCCTGCGCGGCGGCATTGCCGCCGAAGCCCACGGTCCGGCCTTCGAGCGCGTGGCGACGGTCGAAGCCCTCGATGCGCGCCTTGCCGCGGCGAAGGCGGCCGGCAAGCCGGTGATGCTCGATTTCTATGCCGACTGGTGCGTCAGCTGCAAGGAAATGGAGCGCTTTACTTTTGCCGACCCAAAGGTTTCCGCGCGCATGAAGCAAATGGTGCTGTTGCAGGCCGATGTCACCGCCAACAGCGATGCCGACAAGGCATTGTTGAAACGCTTCAGCCTGTTCGGTCCGCCCGGCATCATCTTCTGGAATGCGACCGGCGACGAAATCGCCGACCTGCGCGTGGTCGGTTTCCAGAATGTTGCGACCTTCCTGCCCACCCTGGAGCGCGCGTCGCTCTAACCACTTCGGAGCCTCCATGTTCACCGGCATCATTACCGCCGTAGGAAAAATCAGCCATGTCCAGCCGCTGGAAAAGGGCCTGCGCCTTACGGTCGAGGCCCCCGGCCTCAAGCTCGGCGATGTCGCGCTGGGTGATTCGATCGCCCACGGCGGCGTCTGCCTCACCGTGATCGCAAAGAAGAAGGGCAGTTACCAGGTCGATGTCTCGCGCGAGACGCTGGATTGCACCGTCGGCCTCGATGCCGTCGGCGGCGAAGTCAACCTGGAGAAGGCGATGCGCCTGTCGGATTTCATCGGCGGCCACCTCGTTTCCGGCCATGTCGATGGCGTCGGCGCAGTTGAAAAATTCGAGCCGGTCGGCGAATCGCACGAACTGGTGATCAAGGCGCCGAAAGCGCTGGCCAAGTACATCGCGCGCAAGGGCTCGATCGTGGTCGACGGCGTCTCGCTCACCACCAACCGCGTGGGTGGCAAAGGCGGCCGCCGCTTTTCGATCAACCTGATCCCGCATACCGTGGAAGTCACCACGCTGAAGCGCCTGCATCCGGGCGCCAAAGTTAACCTCGAGATCGACCTGATCGCACGCTACGTCGAGCGCATGCTGTCCGCCGGCGCAGCGTAAAATGCGCGGCTTATCCCGCCAGAGACTTTCGCCATGAGCATCAGCCCCGTTCTCGATATCGTCGCCGACATGCGTGCCGGCCGCATGGTGATCCTGGTCGACGAGGAAGACCGCGAGAACGAAGGCGACCTCGTCATTGCCGCGGAGCACTGCACGCCCGAAGCCATCAATTTCATGGCCAAGTGGGGCCGCGGGCTGATCTGCCTGACGCTGACCGAGGCGCGCTGCCGCCAGCTCGAGCTGCCGCTAATGGTGCGCGACAACAAGACGCCGCACGGCACCGCCTTCACCGTCTCGATCGAAGCCGCGGAGGGCGTCACCACCGGCATCTCCGCACAGGACCGCTCGCGCACGGTGCTGGCCGCCGTGGCGAAAAACGCCACTGCCGCCGACATCGTCCAGCCCGGCCACATTTTTCCGCTGATGGCACAGAACGGTGGCGTGCTGGTGCGCGCCGGTCATACGGAAGCCGGTTGCGATTTCGCGCAACTGGCCGGCTGCACGCCTGCCTCGGTGATCTGCGAGATCCTCAAGGAAGACGGCACCATGGCGCGGCTGCCGGACCTGCTGGAATTCGCCCGCGAACACGGCCTCAAGATCGGCACCATCCGCGACCTGATCCAGCACCGGTCGGAAACCGAGAAACTCATCGAGTGTGTGGCCGACAAGCAGGTCGACTGCGCACAAGGCAAGTTCCGCTTGCGTGCCTTCGCCGACCGCAGCAGCGGCGACGTGCATCTGGCGATGTCGCGAGGCGAGATCACGGCTGCGGATGAAACCCTGGTGCGCGTGCATGAGGCCGTCTGCGTGCTGGATTTCATCGACCACGGCAGCCGCGGCCACACCTACAGCGTCGACTTCGCGCTGCGCAAGATCGCCGAACAGGGGCGCGGCGTGCTGGTGATGCTGCACCGCGCGGAAACCGGCAACGCGCTGCTGACGGCGCTCAAGAGCGAACGCAACGAAAAGCCCGCCTATACCTGGGACCCGCGCATCTACGGCATCGGCGCCCAGATCCTGCGCGAGATCGGCGTCGGCAAGATGCGCCTGATGTCCAGCCCGCGCAAGATGCCCAGCATGGCCGGCTTCGGTCTGGAGATCACCGGCTACTTCACCCCCGCAGGAGAGAACACCGCATGACTATCCGCGAACTCGAACCGAACCTTGCTGGAAAGAACCTGCGCGTCGGCGTGGTGCAAGCCCGCTTCAACGAGGATATCGGAGAAGGTCTGCGCTCGGGCTGCCTGTCCGAGCTCGCTCGCCTCGGCGTGGCCGATGCCGATGTGACCTACGCGACGGTCCCTGGCGCCCTGGAACTGCCACTGACGCTGCAGGCCATGGCGCAAAGCAAGCGCTTCGATGCGCTGGTAGCGCTGGGCGCCGTGATCCGCGGCGAGACCTATCATTTCGAAATAGTCTCCAATGAATCGGCGCGCGGCATCACCGACGTGCAACTGAATTGCGGCATCCCGATCGCCAACGCCGTGCTGACCACCGAGAACGACGACCAGGCGCTGGTGCGCATGGTGCAAAAGGGTACCGAAGCGGCACAGGCGGCCATCGAGATGGCGAACCTGCTCAAGGCGCTCAAGTAATGGCCGGCGGGAGTGCGCCGGGCGCCGGACCGGTGGGCACGCCGCCCGCAGCATCGGGGCGATCCAAGAGCGGCAGGCCTTCCAACCCGCGTCGGCGCGCGCGCGAATTCGTCATCCAGGGCCTCTACCAGTGGCAGGTCGGCGGCCAGGACGAAGCGGCGATCCAGGTCCAGGCCGAGGGCGTGGCGGGTTTCGACAAGGCCGACGGCGCACTCTACGGCACCCTGCTCGGCGAAGCGCGACAGAACGCCGAAGCCCTCAAGCTCGACCTGGCCCCGCACATCGACCGCAACTGGGACGAAGTCTCGCCGATCGAGCGCTGCGTGCTGTTGCTGGGTGCCTGCGAGCTCAAGCTGCATCCGGAAACCCCCTACCGCGTGATCATCAACGAAGCCATCGAACTGGCCAAGACTTACGGCGGTACGGACGGCCACAAGTTCGTCAATGGCGTGCTGGACAAACTGGCGGCGGTGCTGAGGGCAGCCGAGCTGCGACCACGCTGATTCCGTGCCCTCGGAATTCGAACTAATCGCGCGCTATTTCACGCGCGGCACGACCCACACGACGCTCGGCGTCGGCGATGATGGCGCGCTGATCACGCCGGCCCCCGGCCAGGATCTGGTGATTTCCACCGACATGCTAGTGGAAGGCACCCACTTCCTGCCGGATACCGACGCCGAAGACCTGGGCTGGAAAACGCTGGCTGTGAATGTTTCGGACATGGCCGCGATGGGCGCCCGACCACGCTGGGCGACGCTGGCCGCCGTGTTGCCGGCGCCGACTCCCGAATGGATCGAGGCTTTCGCCCGTGGCTTCTTCGCCTGCGCTCAGGAATTCGACATCGACCTGATCGGCGGCGACACGACGCGCGGGCCGCGCGCCTTTTGCGTCACCATCCTCGGCGAAGTCGCGCCCGGCAAGGCACTGCGGCGCAGCGGCGCAGGCGTCGGCGACGACATCTGGGTGTCCGGCCAGCCGGGGCGCGCCGCACTGGGATTGGCGCACCTGCAAGGGCGCACAACGCTGGCGGAGCCCCGCCTTTCGGATTGCGTCGCGGCACTCCAGCGGCCACAGCCGCGCGTGGCTCTCGGCCTCGCGCTGCAAGGCCTGGCGACGGCGGCGATCGACGTCTCCGACGGCCTGCTGGCCGATCTCGGTCACATTCTGGAAGCGTCGCAGGTCGCCGCATCGGTCCAAGTTGCCGTCCCATCAACGCCGACTCTTGAACGAGACGCCTGGCTCTCCGGCGGCGATGACTACGAATTGGTGTTTACCGCGCCGCCCGCGCACAGAAGCGCGATCAATGCCCTTGGCGGCCGGCTCCAGTTGGCGCTCACTCGCATCGGAACCATTGCAGCGGGCGTTGCCGGGGCAATCGACCTGCACGATGCGGAGGGGAATCCCCTGGCCATTCACCGCCGTGGCTATGATCACTTTATGTCCCCGCTGGAAGCGGGGACGGTATCCCCGGCGGATATGTCCCCGCGGGAACCGGGGACGGTATCCCCGGACGCATCCCCCGACGCCTGACTCCCCGCATGGCCAAACTCCCCCCGCCCCCGCTCAAGTTCCTGCTCCACCACCCGGCGCATTTCATCGCCTGCGGCATGGGCAGCGGATTGTCGCGCTGGGCGCCCGGCACGGCCGGAACAGCCTTCGCCTGGGCCACCTACCCTTTCCTGCGCATCTATCTGGGAAGCGACCTCGGCTTCGCCATCTTCCTCCTGCTCGGCTTTGCCGTCGGCGTCGCCGCCTGCCAGATCACCGGGCGCGCGCTCGGCGTGGTCGACCACGGCGCCATCGTATGGGACGAGATCGTGCCCTTCTGGGCCGTGCTGATGCTGGCCCCGCAGGAACTGCTCTGGCAACTCGCGGCCTTCCTCTGGTTCCGCTTCTACGACATCGTCAAGCCGCAGCCGGCGAAGTTCTTCGACACGCAGGTGAAGAACGGCTTCGGGGTGATGATGGACGACGTGATCGCCGCCGGCTACACGGTGCTGACGATCGCAATTTTCAAGGCCTTCCTGCCCTTCTGATGGATGCCGACCTGGTTGCCCTTTCGGAGTCGATTGCTGCGCCGTGTCGCCAGCGCCGACTTTTGCTGGCGACCGCCGAATCATGTACCGGAGGCTGGGTAGCGAAAGTAATCACTCACACTGCCGGCAGTTCGGCGTGGTTCGATCGCGGTTTCGTCACTTACTCGAATGAAGCCAAGATGGAAATGCTGGAGGTGCGGGCGGAAACCCTGGCCGAATTCGGCGCCGTGAGCCCGGAAACCGCGGCCGAGATGGCTGGCGGCGCGCTAAAAAACTCCAACGCCATGTTTTCATTGGCGATTACCGGAATCGCCGGCCCTACGGGTGGCTCACCTGGTAAGCCAGTGGGCACCGTATGCTTTGCCTGGTGTCGACGCGGCGACAAGGCCGACGCGGAAACCCGGCAGTTTGCCGGCGACCGCGAGGCCATTCGCCGCCAGGCGGTGGTCCATGCCCTGCAGGGACTGCTGGGGCGACTCGACGCCAACTGACCGAAGCGACTTGGCGCAAAAACTGTGCCATCCATGACATAATCGAATCATTCACAAGGAAGCAAAAAATGGACGAGAACAAGAGCAAGGCACTCCAGGCCGCCCTGGCCCAGATCGAAAAGCAGTTCGGCAAGGGCTCCATCATGAAGATGGGCGAAGGCCTGGCGATCGACGACATCCAGACGGTTTCGACCGGTTCGCTCGGACTCGATATCGCTTTGGGCATAGGCGGCCTGCCGCGCGGCCGGGTAGTGGAAATTTATGGGCCGGAATCCTCGGGCAAGACCACGTTGTGTCTGCACATCGTGGCCGAAATCCAGAAAGCCGGCGGTACCGCCGCCTACATCGACGCGGAGAACGCGCTTGACCCCGGCTATGCGGCGAAACTCGGCGTTAACGTGCCCGACCTGCTGATCTCGCAACCCGACACCGGCGAACAGGGCCTGGAAATCACCGACATGCTGGTGCGCTCGGGCGGCATCGATTGCATCGTGATCGACTCGGTCGCCGCGCTAACGCCGCGTGCCGAAATCGAGGGCGAAATGGGCGACCAGTTGCCCGGCCTGCAGGCGCGACTGATGAGCCAGGCGCTGCGCAAGCTCACCGCCAACATCAAGCGCACCAATACCCTGGTCATCTTCATCAACCAGATCCGCATGAAGATCGGCGTCATGTTCGGCAACCCGGAGACCACCACCGGCGGCAACGCGCTCAAGTTCTACGCCTCGGTGCGCATGGACATCCGCCGCACCGGCGCCATCAAGAAGGGCGACGAAGTGATCGGCAACGAGACCAAGGTCAAGGTGGTCAAGAACAAGGTCGCGCCGCCTTTCCGCGAAGCCCACTTCGACATCCTCTACGGCGAAGGCATTTCGCGCCAGGGCGAGATCGTCGAACTCGGCGTCGAACACAAGATCGTCGAGAAATCCGGCGCCTGGTACGCCTACAAGGGCGAGAAGATCGGCCAGGGCAAGGACAACGCGCGCGAATTCCTGCGCGAGCACGGCGACCTGGCAGTCGAAATCGAGAATCGGGTGCGCGAAGCGGTCGGCGTCGCCACCCTGGGTACCGCCGACGCGGCGAAGGGCAGCTAGGCGCGGCATTGGCGCTCATGGCAGCCAGAACCACCCGCTGAATATGAAACACGCGAAAGGCGAATTGAAGGCCCCCCACCCCCGTTCCACGGCCAGCCCTGCATGGCTGGCCGGCTTCGGCGGCGCGAAGCGGTGCTTCGCGAAACCCCGCCTGCGCCCCCTTCCCAGGGCGGGGCTACCCGTCAGCTCGCTTCGCTCGAAAGTCGCCAGGGACTTCGTGGGCGACTGTATTTCTCGTTAGCCCGCCGGGGACACGCATCTTGTCGAACAGCAGTTGCCGCGCGTGTCGCGGTCGATACCATGTCGAATGAACTGCGCCAGCAGGCGATCAAGCTGCTGGCCCGGCGCGAGCACACCCGCGCCGAACTGGCCCGCAAGCTGGCGGGGCTGGGCACACAGGAAGAAATCGACGCGGTGCTGGCCGACATGGAATCGTCCCAACTGCAGTCCGACAGCCGCACGACGGAAAGTTTCCTGCGCAGCAACGCCTCGCGCCTGGGCGCCTCGCGGCTGCGCCACACCCTGAAAACCCGTGGCGTGGCGCCCGAGATGATCGAGGAGCAACTCGCCCAGGCCGACCTGCCCGACGAGATGGCGCGCGCACGCGCCGCCTGGAGCCGCAAGTTCTCCGCCGCGCCGACCAATCCCAAGGAATGGGCGCGCCAGGCGCGTTTCCTGCAGAGCCGCGGCTTTGCCGGCGACATCGTGCGCCGCCTGCTCAAACAGCCGCTGGAAACGGACGACGAATGAAGATCGCCGCTCCCGGCCAGCTCCCGCTCGGTTACGAGAGCGACGCCGCGCCGCCCAAGGTCGCCGTGGCTGCCGTCGCTACACTTTCGGCCCACAACCTGCGCAAGAAATACAAGTCGCGCACCGTCGTCACCGACGTTTCCTTCGAGGTCGCGGCCGGCGAAGTGGTCGGCCTGCTCGGTCCCAACGGAGCAGGCAAGACCACCTGTTTTTACATGATCGTGGGACTCATCGCCGCCGACGGTGGCGAGATCCGCATCGACAACGGCGCCGAGCAGTTGCGCCTCACGCATATGCCGATTCACCAGCGGGCAAAGCTGGGCCTGTCCTACCTGCCCCAGGAGAACTCGGTCTTCCGCAAGCTGACCGTCTCGGAGAACGTTCGCGCGGTGCTCGAATTGCAGGACCTGGACAACAACGCGATGGATGAGCGCGAAGAAACCCTGCTGCAGGAACTGCACATCACCCACATCCGCAAGAACATCGCCGCCTCGCTGTCCGGTGGCGAACGCCGCCGCGTCGAGATCGCGCGGGCGCTGGCCACCAGCCCGCGCTTCATCCTGCTCGACGAACCCTTCGCCGGCGTCGACCCGATCGCGGTCATCGACATCCAGAAGATCATCCGCTACCTGCGCGAACGCGGTATCGGAGTGCTCATCACCGACCACAACGTACGGGAAACACTGGGAATTTGCGATCGTGCGACGATCATCAACGCCGGCGAAGTACTTGCTGCTGGACAGCCGGCAGAGATAGTCGATAATGAAAGTGTGCGCCGGGTGTACCTCGGCGAGCACTTCAGAATGTAAATAACAATAATGAAGCAGGGTCTCCAGCTCAGGCTTTCGCAGCATCTGGCACTGACGCCGCAGTTGCAGCAGTCGATCCGGCTGTTGCAGCTTTCGACGCTGGAGTTGAACGCTGAAATCGACCAGGCGCTGCAGGAAAATCCGCTGCTGGAACGCGATGATCCGGGCGAGCCCGTGCTGTACAGCCTCGGCGCCGCAAGCGATGCGACGGCAGCGCCGCAAACCGCTCCGGCACCCGACAGCGACGACCGCCGGGAAGCACAAGGCGGCGACGACGAAGGCTGGGGCATGGATTTTTCGGGCGCCCACGGCCAGCGCGATCCCAACGACGACGACCTCGACAGCGGCGAGGCGCAAACCGCCTCCACCTCCCTGCGCGAACACCTCGGCCCGCAAGTGGCGATGACCCAGTTGCCCGACCGCGAACGGGCGCTGGTCGGCTTCCTGATCGAAGCGCTCGACGACGACGGCTACCTGACGCAGTCGCTGGAAGAACTGGTCGACCTGCTGGTCAGCGAGGACGACGAACTGCGCGAAGTCCTGCTGGAAGAACTCGGCATCGCCCTGCGCCACCTGCAGAACCTCGACCCGCCGGGGATCGGTGCGCGCAATGCGCAGGAATGCCTGACCCTGCAGCTGAAGTGCCTGCCCGATTCGGCGCCGCGCAAGCTGGCGCTCGCCATCGTCGACGGCCACCTCGACCTGCTGGCGGCGCGCGATTTCGCGCGCATCCGCAAGCTGCTGGGTTGCGACGATGACGAACTGCGCACGGCGCAGACCCTGATCAAGTCCCTCAATCCGCGCCCCGGCGCGCAGTATGCGGCGACCGACACGCGCTACGTGGTGCCCGACGTGGCAGTGCGCAAGGTCAATGACAAGTGGGTGGTCAGCCTCAATCGCGACGCCATGCCGCGCCTGCGCATCAACCGGCTCTACGCCGACATCCTGCAGCGCCACCGCGGCGGCAGCGGATCCTCGGCGGGCCTGGCCAGCCAGTTGCAGGAAGCCAAGTGGCTGATCAAGAACGTGCAGCAACGCTTCGACACCATCCTGCGCGTATCGCAGGCCATCGTCGACCGGCAGCGCGCCTTCTTCGACCACGGCGAAGTCGCGATGCGACCGCTGACCCTGCGCGAGATCGCGGAAACCGTCAGCCTGCACGAGTCGACCATTTCACGCGTGACGACCCAGAAGTACCTGGCCAGTCCGCGCGGCATCTTCGAACTCAAATACTTTTTTGGCAGCCACGTCGCCACCGATACCGGCGGCGCGGCGTCCTCAACCGCGATTCGGGCACTGATCAAGCAATTGGTCGGAGCCGAGGACGGCAAGAAGCCGCTCTCGGATGCCCGTCTCGCGGAAATCCTCGGCGAGCAGGGCATCGTCGTGGCACGTCGCACCGTTGCGAAGTACCGCGAACTGCTCGGCATCCCGCCGGTAAACCTCAGGAAAGTTCTCTGAGAAAACATTTGACCAGGAGGCATCATGAATCTCAACATCACCGGACATCACGTTGAAGTCACCCCGGCAATTCGCGAATACGTGAAGGGCAAGCTCGAGCGGGTGTTGCGGCATTTCGATCAGGTGACCAGTTCACACGTCATTCTGTCGGTTGAGAAACTGCAGCAGAAAGCCGAAGTCACCTTGCACGTCAAGGGCAAGGACATCTTCGCCGACGCGACGGACGCCGATCTCTATGCCGCGATCGACCTGGTGGCCGACAAGCTCGACCGCCAGGTAGTCAAGCACAAGGAGAAGGTTTCCAACCATACCCACGACAACAAGCGCCAACCCGCCGAGTAAGGCCACGGCGATCCAGGCAAGTCACGGCGGCGCGGACCGGTAACCCCACCCAACCGGGTTCGCGGTTTATACTCCCGCCGCCGCAACCTCCGCCCAACTGCAGGATCGCTTCCACGATGAATCAGATCGCCAGCCTGCTGCCACTCGACAATGTGGTGGCCAACCTCGACGCCAGCAGCAAGAAGCGCGTTTTCGAGCAGGTTGGAATTCTGTTCGAGAACCATCAGGGCGTCGCCCGCAGCACGGTGTATGACGCCCTGTTCGCGCGCGAAAAGCTGGGCTCGACCGGTCTTGGCCAGGGCATCGCGATTCCCCACGGCCGCATCAAGGGACTGAAGACCCCGCTCGGCGCTTTTGTCCGCCTGGCCACACCGGTGCAGTTCGATGCGCCCGACGGCAAGCCGGTGGGACTGATATTCGTGCTGCTGGTGCCGGAAGCCGCCAACGAACACCATCTCCAACTGCTCTCCGAACTGGCCCAGATGTTTTCCGACCGGGCGTTTCGCGAGCAGCTTGCGGCGGCCGCGGATGCCGCGGCGCTGCACGGCCTTTTCGCCAATTGGCACGCGAACTAGTCGTTTCCCAGTTGTTCGAACGCAACCGGGAGCGCCTCCAGCTCTCCTGGGTCAGCGGCGGCATGACGCGGGCGATCTGCACCAGCGAACACGTGGTATCGCCGGCCGACCTGATCGGCCACCTCAACCTGATGCACCCGGAACGCCTGCAGGTGATCGGCACGCCGGAAGTCGCCTGGGCGACGCGCCACGCGCCGGAAAAAGTCGCCCACCACATGCAGGAAATCTACAACGCGCGACCGCCGGCCATCATCGTCGCCGACGGCTGCATGATCAATGAAGGCGTCCGCGCCGGATGCGAGGCATCCGGTACGCCGCTATTCACGACGCCGATGTCATCCGCCTTCGTGATCGACACGCTGCGCTATTTCGTCTCGCGGCAGCTCGCAGAAACCGGCACGCTGCACGGCGTATTCCTCGACGTGCTGGGCATGGGCGTGCTGATCACCGGCGACTCCGGGGTCGGCAAGAGCGAGCTCGGCCTCGAACTGATTTCGCGAGGGCACGGCCTGGTCGCCGACGATGTGGTCGATGTTTCGCGCATCGGTTCCGATACCCTGGAAGGACGCTGCCCGGAGTTGCTCAAGGACTTCCTCGAAGTCCGCGGATTGGGCCTGCTCAACATTCGCACGGTATTCGGCGAAACCGCCTGCCGGCGCAAGATGCGCCTCAAGCTCATCGTCCATCTGCAGCGGCCGACGCCGGGCGTGCCCGAGGCAGCGCGCCTGCCGCTCGATGCGCAGACCGAAACCATCCTCGGCGTGCCGGTGCGCCGCGTCACGCTGCCGGTGGCGGCCGGCCGCAACCTGGCGGTGCTGCTGGAAGCCGCGGTGCGCGCCACGGTGCTGAAACTGCGCGGCATAGACAGCATGCAGGAGTTCGTCGAGCGCCAGGAAGCCGCGCTGCGTGCCGACAGCAGCGGCAACCCGGTCAACTAGACCGGCAATCGCGCGTTAATCGGGGACGGCCATGCGCCGTCCATAAACCAAGGAGATTCTCAATGAACAAAATGATCGCCGTCGCCCTGTCGACCCTGTTTGCCGCCGGCCTTGCGCTGGCCCAGGCCCCCGCCGCGAAGCCGGCCGAAGCCGCCAAGCCCGCCGCGGCTGCTCCGGCCCCCGCTGCCGCTCCGGCCGCGAAGCCGGCCGAAGCTGCCAAGCCCGCTGCGGCCGCGCCGTCCGCGCCCGCCGCCAAGGCCGCCGCCGGCGACTGCGAAGCCAAGGCCGTGAGCAAGGATGGCAAGCCGCTGGCCGGCGCCGCCAAGAAGGCGTTCATCAAGAAGTGCGAAGGCGGCAGCAAGCCGGCCGATGCCAGCGGTTGCGAAGCCAAGGCCGTGAGCAAGGATGGCAAGCCGCTGGCCGGCGCCGCCAAGGCCGCTTCGATCAAGAAGTGCGAGAAGGATGCCAAGGCCAAGTAATCCGGCCCGCAAACTGGAAAACGCCGGCCAAGTGCCGGCGTTTTCTTTTGGGAGGCTAGAATCCCCAACATGAAACCTCCTTCAGAACCCCCTCCCCAGTACGAACCCGGCGGCGATCGCATCATGATCGTCATCGTCCTGATCGTCGTTACCGCCCTCGGCGGCATGGCCTGGAGCTTTTTGTCGCGGCAAAGCGCACCTACGGGCGCCCCCGAGATCAAGTCGCGCCACCTGCCGCCCTCGGAACGACCGGCACCGGACAAGGCATCTGCCCCAACCGCCGTAGCGCCAGCGCCGACTTCTGCCCCGGCGCGGTAGGCTGCTATGCAACGGCTTGCACTGCAACTCGTTGCATAGTATCGTTCGGGCATGTCGCTGGACCATGCCCTGCTCGTCTCCCTGCTCGAAAAGCCCAGTTCCGGCTACGAACTGGCGCGCCGCTTCGACCGCTCGATCGGCTACTTCTGGCATGCCACGCACCAGCAGATTTACAAGGTCCTGGCGCGCATGGAGGAAGCCGGCTGGATCTCCGGCGAGGTGCAACCGGGCGAGTCCGCCCCGGACCGCAAGCTGTTTTCGGTGAGTCGCGCCGGCCGCAGCGAAGTTTCGCGCTGGTTGGCCGAACCCACCGAACCGGAAGGCATTCGCGACAGCCTGATGGTCAAGCTGCGGGGTGCGGCCTTCGGCGAAGCCGGCGCGCTGATTCCCGAACTCGAACACCATCGCGCCCTGCATGCCAATCGCCTGACGGCGTATCGCGTGATCGAGGCAAGGGATTTTCCCGGCACGCTGGACCGCCAGCGTGCCCTGCAGTACCAGGTCCTGAAGAGCGGCATCCGCTTTGAGCAGGGCTGGCTGGAATGGTGCGAGGAGGCGATCGCCCTCCTGCATGGCCATGAACAAGACCCACCAAGGAGAGAGAAGACATGAGCAATCCCTACCCGCACCTGCTGGCCCCGCTGGACCTCGGTTTCACCGTGCTGAAGAATCGCGTGCTGATGGGCTCGATGCACACCGGCCTGGAAGACATCGGCAACAGCCATGACCGCATGGCGGCCTTCTACGCCGCGCGTGCCAAGGGCGGCGTCGGCCTCATCGTCACCGGCGGCTTCGCCCCCAACCAGGACAGCATCGTGATGCAGGGCGCATCGATCCTTGACAACGAGGTCGAAGCCGCCAAGCACCGCGTCATCACCGACGCCGTGCATGCCCACGGCGGCAAGATCTGCGTGCAGATCCTGCACACCGGACGTTATGCCTACACCAGGCGCCCCGTGGCGCCGTCGGCGCTGAAGGCGCCGATCAATCCGGCGACGCCGCACGCACTGACGGAAGAGGAAATACTGCAGACCATCGCCGACTACGCCCAGTGCGCCGAGATGTGCCGCTTCGCCAACTACGACGGCGTCGAGATCATGGGCTCGGAGGGCTACCTGATCAACGAGTTCCTCGTGCCGCAGACCAACCATCGCGAAGACCGCTGGGGCGGCAGCCTGGAAAACCGCATGCGCTTCGGCCTCGAAGTGATCCGCGCCGTTCGCGCCCGCGTCGGCGCCGAGTTCATCATCATCTTCCGCCTGTCGATGCTCGACCTGGTCGAAGGCGGCAGCACCTGGGACGAAGTCGTGACCATGGCGAAAGAGGTCGAAAAGGCCGGCGCCACCA
>JBIKLV010000160.1:0-5080 GCA_044359585.1 Sulfuritalea sp.
CAGGCCCATTATTTGATGAAAATGACATTGGCTTCACGATTTCGTCTCGATTTCAATTCGTCGCTGAATTTTGCGACGGCTTGTTCAGCGTTTCCTTAGGCTACAAACCCGCGTTTCGCCTGCCTACTCGCGGCTATTGAGGCGCCAAGGCTGGCGGTTTGTCATGTGCTTAAGCTAGAATCGACCGCTGCCCCCTGTGTCGGTGTCGCAGGGGGCAGCTACACATTTCTTACTGGTTCGCATTCAAGTGCGGTGATGTATTTCGCCGCCGCTTTCGTCGGCGGACGCGTTGGCTGGAGATAACAAGACCAATGAGTTTGAATCGGGGACGACGGGGAGGTTGCGCGCATGCTGGACTGCGCATACTTCTGTCGTCATCATTCCTGCTCTTCGTGTCTGGCGGGGCCGCGTTCGGCCAGACGACTCCCGATGCCGGCTCCTTGCTGCAAACCCTGCCACCACCGGTATCGCGGCCCGAGATAGTTCCCGATATCGACGACCGGTTTTCCAAGTCGCGGGCCATCGCCGATGTGGAAGGGATGCGCCTGGAGGTCAAGGGATTCAGGATCGTTGGCCTGACGGTTGCTACCGAGGCGGACCTGGGCAACGCCCTCGCCCCGTTTATCGGTCCCGACAAGCGCTTTCAGGATCTGCTCGATGCCTCGGCGGCAGTCAAGCGTGAACTTGCCGCGCGCGGCTATTTCCTGGCCGACGCCATCATTCCCGAACAAAAGCTCGGCGACGGCGTCGTCGAGCTCGGCGTGCTCGAAGGGCGCCTGGGCAAGATTCGCCTCGATGTCGACCCTGCGGTATCGATCAGCAGGGCGCTGCTCGAGTCCTATATCGGATCACTCCAGGAAGGCGGCTTGATTCGCACCGAAGACGTCGAGCGCGCCCTGTTCCAGATCCATGACTTGCGCGGCATCGTCGCCACCAGCAGTTTCGCCCCCGGGGCATCGGCTGGAACGGCGGACCTGACCATCCGGGTAAGCCCCGGCAAGAAGCTCGACGCCAATCTGGACTTCGACGCCAACGGCTCGGTCTACACCGGCATACATCGCATCGGCGGCGGCGTGGATGGCAACAGCCTGCTGGGTTATGGCGAGCTCATCAACGTGCGCGCCACCAACGCCCTTGACGGCAATCTGCGTTTCGCCCGCGCGTCGGCGCTGGTCCCGGTCGGACCGTGGGGGACCAAGCTCGGGGCGGCCTATTCGGAACTCAAGTATCGCCTTGGCACTCCGGTTTTCAACGCGCTCAAAGTCAACGGCGGCGCCTCGGTGGTTTCGCTGATCGCGATCCATCCCTTGATTCGTTCGCGCAATACCAATTTGCTGGTGATCGGCCAGCATGACAAACGGAATTTCTTTGACGTCCAGCTTGCTACCGGGGCCGAGACGCTGAAGAAGTCCGACGTCAGTTCGCTAGGCTTTTCAGGAGACTTCCGCGACCGCCTTGGCGGGGGCGGGATCAACGTGTTCAATCTCGCCTACACGCTGGGCGAACTCAAGTTCGGCACCGTGGGCCTCGATGCGGCCGACCTCGCCGGACGCAAGACCCGGGGGCAGTTCGGCAAGACCAACATCTCGCTGTCACGCCTGCAGGCAATCTCCGAGCGCCTGGCCTTGTATGCTTCCTACAGCCAGCAATTCACCAACAAGAACCTCGATCCCAGCGAGAAGTTCAGCCTCGGCGGTCCGAATGCCGTGCGCGCCTATCCCCAGGGCGAGGGTGCCGGCGACCGCGGCTATCTCGCCAGCCTCGAAATGCGCTACCGGCTGCCCATTGACGAAGACCTTCCGGGTAGCCTGGTGCTGACCGGGTTTTACGATTTGGGGCGGGCCATCCTGATCCAGCAACCGACGGCGGCCGACATTGCGGCGAATGCCGAACGCCTGCGACGAATCGCCGGCCCCGGCATCGGCCTCAACTGGGAGGTGCCGAACGACTGGTACCTGCGCACCACGCTGGCGTTCCGCGACACCACCAAGGCCACCGCCGACCATCTGCTGCGCTATCCCCGCTTTTACTTTCAGATCAGCAAGTTCTTCTGATCGGCGGGCGACTGCGTTGCCCGCCGATTGCAATTGCCGATTCGACGCACCGCCTTTCGCTAGAGAGATGCGGGCAATTCGCCAAAGGACATCGCCATGTTCAAGCACGCCACTCTGAATCGATCC
Source organism: Sulfuritalea sp. (assembly GCA_044359585.1). Taxonomy (GTDB): domain Bacteria; phylum Pseudomonadota; class Gammaproteobacteria; order Burkholderiales; family Rhodocyclaceae; genus Sulfuritalea. The sequence continues at coordinate 2,181 of JBIKLV010000160.1, forward strand.
TATCGTTTGGTCTGGAGCGAGTTGCGCTCGACCTGGGTCGCCGTTGCCGAATTCGCCAGCAGACGGGGCAAGCGGAGTTGCGGCGCGCTGGTCGCCGGCGCAGTGCTCGCGTTGGGCTACGGCGCGGCGGCAGCGGGTGATCCCTTGCCGAATGCGTTGCCCACCGGTGGCCAGGTTGTCGCCGGACAGGTGGGCATCGGCACCAGCGGTGCGCGAATGGATGTGACCCAGTCGTCGAACAGCGCGATCGTCAACTGGGACAGCTTCAATATCGGCAGCCAGGCCCAGGTCAACTTCGTCCAGCCAGGCACTTCGTCCGTGATCCTCAACCGCGTACTGGGCGGCGATGGATCGGCAATCTTCGGCCGTATGACCGCCAATGGCAAGGTCTTCGTCACCAATCCCGGTGGCATCCTGTTTGCACCGGGCGCGCAGGTCGATGTCGGCGGCCTGGTGGCGTCGTCGTTGGGAATATCTGACGCGAACTTCCTCGCCGGAAAGTATCTGTTCGAAAAAGTGGGCGCTGGCGGCACGGTGAGCAATCAGGGCACGATCAATGCGGCGAACGGCGGCTTCGTCGCCCTCATCGCACCTCAGGTCGTCAATGGCGGCAGTATCACGGCGACCGGCGGCAGCGTCGGTCTGGCTGCGGGCGATTCGGTAAACCTCGACTTCGACCACGACGGCCTCCTCAGCTTTCAGGTCAATGTAGCCGCTGCTGCTGCACGTGCCGACAACAGCGGCGTGATCGTCGCCGATGGCGGGCGCGTGGTGATGGACGTGCGGGCCAAGGATGCCCTGCTCTCCACGGTCCTGAATAACGACGGCATCATTCGTGCCCGCAGCCTCGAATCGCGCAACGGCGAAATCTGGCTCGGCGGCGGCGATTCCGGCGTGGTCAGCGTCAGCGGCACACTGGATGCGTCGGGCACGACAAACGGCCAGGTCGGCGGCACGGTCAAGGTGCTTGGCGACAAGGTCGGCCTGTTCGACCACGCCGGCATCGATGTCTCGGGAGTCGGCGCTGGCGGTACGGCGCTGGTGGGCGGCAACTTTCAGGGCAAGGGCCCGGAACAGAACGCCAGCGCAACCTATGTCGGCAAGGACGTGAGTATCAATGCTGACGCCGTTGGCACGGGTGACGGCGGCAAGGTGATCGTCTGGGCCGATGATGTGACGCGTTATTTTGGATCCATCTCTGCGAAAGGCGGGGTGCATGGCGGCAATGGCGGATTCGTTGAAACATCGGGAAAGATTTCCCTCATTGTTGATGGCGTCGTCAACACACTGGCGCCCAAAGGAACAACAGGTACTTGGTTGCTGGACCCACAGGACATAGAAATCGTCAACGCGGGTGCTGTCAATTACAGCGCTGGTACCAACAATCTGTTTGCGAACAACCCTGGAGTGACCACTAAGATCAAGGCCTCCGGTGCCAACTCCATCAGCGCACAAACGTCAAACGTCGTGCTTCAGGCGACCCGCGACATCGCATTTACTGATCCCGTTTCGATTACCAACGCGGGCACATCCCTCACGGCCCAGGCAGGCAGGCATATCGATGTAAATGCCTCGATCACCACCAATGGGGGTGCCATCAGGCTTGAGGCGGACTCGCCGCATTCGTCTGCCGGGGCTGCGGATGGAACCGGGACCTTGACGGTTGGCAATGGCAACAACATCGCCAGTGGCGGGGGAAAGATCACCCTGATCGGTGACGACGTCACCCTGGGAACCGGCCTGACGATCGATGCGGGCGCGGGCGGGATCGATATTGCGCGCTCTCAATCCACAGCAACCCAGATTACAGGCGCCTTTATTTCGGCTATCGACCTGCAACTGCTCCGGACCACCGGAGCGCTGGTGATTGGACAGGCGACTACGGCGGGTAGTGATGGCCAGGGTACGGGCGCTCTGACCAGAACGGCGACAACTCTCTCCCTGGGCGCCAATACGACCGTGAATGCCAACATGGGTGCATCGGTCAGTTTCGTTTCCAGCAATGGTTTCGACGCCAACAACAAGACGCTCACGACCAATCAGACAACCACCATCAATGCCGACTCAGATGCCAGTGGTGCGGGCACGGCGACTATCGACAACACTCTTAGCACTACCGGCAACGCACTGACCGTGGTTGCGGCGACGACACCTACGATCTCCGGCACGATCAACACCACTGCCGCCAACGTCACCGTGCTGGCCTCGACTCCCGCCGCCACCATCGGCATTGATGATGCCGCCAAGACGTTGAATCTGACCGACGCGGCGTTGGACTTCATCACCACCACCGGCACCATCACCATCGGCAGCACGGCCAATACCGGCGGAATCACCATCGGTACGGACGGGGCGCTGACGCAGGCGGCGAAGAACTATGCCTTCGCCACGTCGGGCAACATTGCCGTGGGCGCCAACAACTTCACCACCACGGGCAACGTAGGCCTTACGGCAGACAATGCGGGCAATACGGCCGCCATCAGCAGCGGCGCGGGCGTCATTGCCGCCAACACGGTTACTGCGGTGGCGGATGCAGGCCTTGCCCTAAAGACCAACGCCACAACACTGGCCCTGACCAATAGCACCAGCGGTGCCGTCACCATTAACGAGACCAATGGCGTATCCGTATCCGGCAGCAATACCGGCGGCGGCGCGTTCAGCATCATCACCGGCGCTGCCGCAACCCTGACCGTCAATGCCGGCAATATCAACGCCAATACAGGAGTTGCAACCCTTGCGACCGATACCCTGGTTCTGACCGGAACCGTGACGGGCGATGGTGGCGTCGTGCTCAAGCCGGTGACGGCGGGCACCATTGGACTGGAGGACGGCAGCCTTGGAGTGGGCGTACTGAACGTCACCAACGCGCTGCTGACCAACATCAGCAGCACGGGGACGAT
>JBIKLV010000081.1:0-17914 GCA_044359585.1 Sulfuritalea sp.
ACTAAATGCCGTGGCCAGAAGTTTGAATGGGCGCCCAAGGAAAACACTAAACTACGAAACACCCGCTGAACGATTCAGCCAATCTGTTGCATCCACCGGTTGAATCCAAGGCCGCTGAGCAGTCACTGGAACCGTAGGATCAAGTGATTGATCCATCCAACCTTCAGTTCGCTGCGACACCTTGCTGCGAATCAGCTTCTTGGCAAGATTGATACAACGTTCTCACGTGAGCCATGCCTGCGGCAGCTAGTGACTAGCAATCTCTTCAGATGTCCATAGCGCCTCAAGAGGTGCAAAAACACGCTTAGTCTTCCCCATACTTGCAGAGACCATTTGTAACCATATTTTCCGAGGCTGTCAGGGACAACCTTCATCTCCCTAGGTATTCATCCTGATTGTCCTGCCACGTCAGCCGGTTTATTTTTCAGTAAGCAGGTGGAGGCATCAATTGCACTTGTCGCGACCGGGAAGCACCGTCTTCGGCGCTGCTGCGCAAGGAGGGAACGCCGCAATTTGTTCTCGATGGATGGCACACGAATGCCCTGGGGCGAATGTCCTTTGGCTACCGCATCCCCACAGGGGAGGAGGAAACGATTCATGAGCAATACTGTAATGATTCACCCGTCGATCGACGCTGGGATAATGCCGGCGCTGCCGGCTTTTGAAGGGGGGGTTCTGCACTGCAAGTGTCCTTCGGATCGCGTCGAAGTGACGATCAGCGCACAGACCGCGCACAACCACGCCTGTGGCTGCAGCAAGTGCTGGAAGCCGGAGGGGGCGTTATTCTCGCAAGTCGCCGTCGTTTCGCGCGACAAAGTCAAGGTCACCGCCCATGCGGAGAAGTTGAAGATCGTCGATTCCAATGCTGCCATTCAGCGTCATGCCTGCACCGGTTGCGGCGTGCATATGTTCGGCCGCATCGAGAACAAGGCCCACCCGTTCTACGGCCTCGATTTTGTTCACACCGAACTCTCGGGAGTTCGTGGCTGGTCACCCCCCGAGTTCGCCGCCTTTGTTTCTTCCATCATCGAAACCGGTACCGATCCGGCGCAGATGCCGGCGATCCGGGCGCGCCTGAAACAGTTGGGTCTGGAACCCTATGACTGCCTATCGCCGCCCTTGATGGACGCGATCTCGACTCACGTCGCCAAGAGCAGGGCCGCGGCCTAAGCTACGAACAGGCAAGGTCCGGCGCCAACTCTCCTGGCGCCGGGCCTTGCCTGTTGCGGTTCGCTGCTATGCGGTGACTGCCCCTGCATCAACGGCAGCCTTGCCATTCAGCAGATTGCGCGAGTGGAAGCGCAGATGCTCCTCGATGAAGCTGGCGATGAAGAAATAGCTGTGGTCGTAGCCCTCGCGCAGGTGCAGTTCGAGCGGCACGCCTCCGCGCTGGCAGGCTTCGCGCAGTAGCTCCGGCTTGAGTTGGGTGTCGAGAAACTGGTCCTTGGTACCCTGATCCACCCGCAGCGGTGGCCCCTTCCATCCGCGCGATTCAATCAGCGACGTCGCATCGTAGTCGCGCCATGCCTCCCGATCCGGTCCGAGATAGCCGTTGAGTGCCTTGTCGCCCCAGGGACAGCGCATGGACGACGAGATCGGCGCAAAGGCCGAAACCGACTTGTAGCTCTTGGGATTCCTCAGGGCCAAGACCAGCGCCCCGTGACCGCCCATCGAATGGCCGAAGATGCCGACGCGCGCCGGGTCGACCGGAAAGTTGGCGGCGACCAGCCAGGGCAGTTCCTGCGTGATGTAGGAATACATGCGGTAGTTCTGCGACCACGGTGCTTGCGTTGCGTCCACATAGAAGCCCGCACCGCTGCCGAAATCCCAGGTGTCATCCTCACCCGGTAGGCCAAGGCCACGCGGACTGGTATCCGGAGTGACGATGGCCAGCCCCAGTTCGGCGGCGACGCGTTGCGCGCCGGCCTTGACGATGAAGTTCTCTTCGGTGCAGGTCAGACCCGAGAGCCAGTAGAGCACCGGCACCGGCGTTGCCGCGGAGGCCTGTGGCGGCAGAAAGACACCGAAACGCATCGGCGTGCCGGTTTCCGGCGATTCGTGGCTGTAGACGGCCTGCACGCCGCCGAAACAGAGGTTGCGGGAGATCGTGGTGAGGGGCATGGCGTTCATGGTGCGCGGTGCGATGGCGGCGCCGCTCAGAAGGTGACCACGGAACGGATCGACTTGCCCTCGTGCATCAGGTCGAAGGCCTCGTTGATGCGCTCCAGCGGCATGACGTGGGTGATCAGGTCGTCGATGTTGATCTTGCCGTCCATGTACCAGTCGACGATGCGCGGCACGTCGGTGCGGCCGCGCGCGCCGCCGAAGGCCGAACCCTTCCAGACGCGGCCGGTGACCAGCTGGAAGGGCCGCGTCGAGATCTCCTGTCCGGCGCCGGCGACGCCGATGATGGTGGAGACGCCCCAGCCCTTGTGGCAGCACTCCAGCGCCTGCCGCATCAGCTTGACGTTGCCGACGCACTCGAAGCTGTAGTCAGCGCCGCCCTTGGTCAAATTGACCAGATAGGCCACCAGATCGCCCTCGACCTCCCTGGGATTGATGAAATGGGTCATGCCGAACTTTTCCGCCAGCGCTTTGCGCCCCGGGTTCAGGTCGACGCCGACGATCATCTCGGCACCTGCCATGCGCGCGCCCTGCACCACGTTGAGGCCGATGCCGCCGAGGCCGAAAACCACGACGCGCGAACCCGGCGTCACCTTGGCGGTGTAGATCACCGCACCGATGCCGGTGGTGACCCCGCAACCGATGTAGCAGACCTTTTCGAAGGGAGCGTCCTCGCGGATCTTCGCCACGGAAATTTCGGGCATCACCGAGTAGTTCGCAAATGTGGAAGTGCCCATGTAGTGATACAGGGTCTCGCCGCCGAGGCTGAAGCGACTGGTGCCGTCAGGCATCAGGCCGCGGCCCTGCGTCGAGCGGATCGCCTGGCAAAGGTTGGTCTTTTGCGACAGGCAGTATTCGCACTGGCGGCATTCGGGCGTATATAGCGGAATCACGTGGTCGCCCGGCTTGACGCTGGTGACGCCGGCGCCCACTTCGACCACGATGCCTGCGCCCTCATGGCCGAGGATGGCCGGAAAGATACCCTCGGGATCGTCGCCCGAAAGCGTGAAAGCGTCGGTGTGGCAGACACCCGTGGCCTTGATTTCGACCAGCACCTCGCCGGCGCGCGGGCCGTCGAGGTCAACGGTTTCTATGGTGAGCGGTGCTCCGGCCTTGTGGGCTACGGCGGCTTTGACTTTCATGGATTCTCCCTTGTGGTGGACGATTCGCTCGGCAATTGCTGCGTCTGACCAAACGACGATCGCAGGCCGATGCCCGCTGGATGCGAGGCAGAATTTACCCAGTCGCGGACGTGGCGGGAATCGGGATCATTCCGGTAAATGCTAGGGGTTATCCCTGAATCGCGGCTCAGCCGGTTGGCGCAGTCCGACGACCTGTCCGCTCGCCGTGTCGCCAGCGCCGACTTTTCCCTCGGGCAGCAAGGGACGTGTCGAGTTCGCCACCACCAGCAGGCTGCTTGCCGACATCGCCACCGCCGCGACCAAAGGACTGAGAAAGCCGGTCATCGCCAGTGGAATGGCGATCGCGTTGTAGCTCAGCGCCCACGCAAGATTCTGCCTGACACGCCGCTGGGTAGCGCCGACCAGCGCAAAGGCGTCGAGCACGCGATCCAGCCGGTCGCCGGGAATCACCATGTCGGCCGCCTCGGCGGCGAGTTGCGTGGGTGCGCCGAAAGCGATGCCGAAATCGGCTTCGGCCAGCGCCGGGGCGTCGTTGCTGCCGTCGCCGATCATCGCCACCCGACCGTCCGTCTTGAGCCGCCGTATGACCGCGGCCTTGGCCTCCGGTGGCACGCCGGCATGAACCTCATCGACATGCTCGGCATAGCCGTCGGAATTCTCGGCGCCGGTCAGCAGCACCACGCGACAACTCTTGCGCAAAGTCGCAACGACGTCGATCCACTCGGGGCGGGCGCGATCGCGGGTGACGATGGCGCCCTCGGCGCACCCGTCCCAGCCGACCCAGGAAACCACGCTGTCGCCGCCGCGATGATCGGCGACGCCGACCTCGAGCGCTGCCGGAATCGTCCAGCCCAGGGTCGCGAACAGGCTGCGACTACCCACCGCGACGCGGCGCCCGCCGACGCTGGCCACGGCGCCGCGGCCGGGGTGAAGCTCAACCCGACTGGCCGTGCGTGTCGCATCGAGGGCAGCGATCGCCTTCGCCACCGGGTGCGCCGAATGGCGCTCGACGGCCGCCGCGCGCGCGGCGGTATCGGGTGAGCCAATGACGTCAACCACGGCCATTGCGCCCGACGAAAGCGTACCCGTCTTGTCCAGCACGACGATGTCGATGCGAGGTGATTTTTCGAACAGGTCTCCGCTGCTGACCACGATGCCGCGACGCAGCGCCGTGCCCACCGCTGTCGCCGCGGTCAGCGGAATCGCCAGGCCGAAGGTACAGGGGCAGGAGACGATCAAGGTCGCCAGACTGGCCAGCAGCGCCTTTTCCGGCGACCCGCCGGCAACCAGGAAGCCAAGGCCGACCAGCACGGCCAGCCCCATCACTACCGGCACAAAGCCGCGTGCCAGCCGGTCGACGCGACCCTGCAAGCCGCCGCTGGTGCTCTGCATGTTCCACAGCAGGCGCGACAGGTTGGCCATGCGGCTTTCCACCCGTTCGCCGACTTCGATCTCCAGGTTGCCTTCGAGCAGGATGCTGCCGCCCATTACGCGCTCACCGGCGACGCGCGACGCGGGGAACGCTTCGCCAGTCATCAGCGACTCGTCGATCGCCGCCTGCCCGGCGACGATCTTGCCATCGACCGGAATTGCCTCGCCCGGACGCACGAATACCCGGTCGCCCGGCACCAGTTCTTCGAGCCCGCACACCAGGTAGCGGCCAGCACGCAGAACGCAGGCGCGGTCGGACCAGGCACGCAGGATGCCGGTGAGTTCCTGGGTTGCCTTGCGCCGCGCGCCGCGTTCGAGGAAGCGGCCAATGGTCACCACGGCGACCAGGGTGCCGGCGACTTCGAAATACAGGTCGAGCGGATCGCGAAACAACTGGACGGTGCTGTAGATGTACGCTGCGAGGAAAGAGAGTGCCAGCAACAGGTCCATGTTAGGCACGCCGACGCGCAGCGCTGTCCATGCGCCACGCAGGATCGGCCAGCCGACGTAGAAGACCAGCACCGTCGTGAATGCGAACAGGGCCAGCGGCGTCGCCTTGAACGCCAGCCAGCCGATCGCCGCGTAGTCTTCGGCTTGGGCGAAGCCGGCATGGACGGGGTACAGGAAGAGCAGCGTCAGCATCATCACCGCCGAGGCCAGGCAGCCCGCGGTCAGCAAGCGCAGCAGCTCGGGGCGCTCGTCATATTCCGGTGGGGCTTCGTCGTGCAGGCGCGCGGGGTAGCCGGCCTGACCGATGGCCGCCGCCAGCTGCCCTTCGCCGATCAATGCCGGATCGTAGGTGACTTTCACGGTGCCACTGGCATAGCTCGACGTTGCGGCGAGAATCCCGGGTGTTCGCGGCGCGAGCCGCTCGATCAGGTATTCGCACGAGGCACAGTGCATGCCCTCGACCCACAGGAAGGCCTCGCGGCCCTGCGGCGGCGGCGTGGCGACGACGACGGGGTGATCTGTCGCAATCACCGCATCGCCGAAGCAGCGATAGACCTCGCGGCAGCCGTGACAGCAGAACTCGTGACCTGCATCGCACAAGGGCGATCCCGGGTTCGGCAGGCCGCATAGCTTGCAGTGCATGGCGCTCCTTCCGCTGCCGTTTACGTGACTGACGGCAGGGCTCGCGCCGTCGCCGTCACCGGGGATGCCGCAGGCGCGCGCCGCGTGTGGCGGCGCCGCGCAAAGAACCGGCTACGTGGTGGCGCCTGCCCGCTGCCCGATCGCCTCGTTGAGTTCGCGAGACTGCATCAGATTGTATAAATAAACCACGAAGGCGGCGCCGAGGATCACGCCGAAGAACATGGTGAGGTTGCCGTAGAGCATCCAGCCCTCCTGGTTCCAGTCCGCAAAACGCCGCGGCATGCCAGCCGCACCGCCCGCCAGCATCGCTATCGCCGCGCCGAAGCCGCCGACAGTGAATAGACGGATGAACCAGGTGCCGAGCACGGGGTCGAGCTTGCGCCCGGTGATCACCGGATAGTGATGGTAAAGCACGCCCATCCACATCACCGACATCGCCAGGATCACCGTCATGACGTGCCCGCTTTGCCACATCGTGCCGTGCAGCACATAGGCCCAGGCGACGTTGGACGTCACCATGGCGCTGGCGCCGTCTAGGATGTAGAGCACCCAGCCCAACAGCGCCATGATGATCCCCGGCTCCGCGCGCAGGCCGTGCTGCCAGATGGTCGCCAGTATGGTGAAGATGCTGAGGGCTGCGCCGATGCCGGTGCCCCAGCTCATGATGTTGCCCCAGTACGAGAGCATCGCAGGCTGTGCGGGATAGGAGGTAATGAAGTGATGGAGGAAAGAGGTGACCGAGGTCAGCAGCAGGATCCACAGCGCGGCATTGGCCAGCTTGTCGCTGAACAGCTTTCGCGTGCCGTCGGCGAGATACAGCGGCAGCGTCGCATAGAGCGCGCTGGACACCATCAGCGCCATGGCTTCCATCAGGTTGTGGGCGAAGATGAAGAAGACGTACTGGAACACCACCGGCTCGGCGGCCCAGGCTGCCATCGACATCGGGATCACGCCATACAGCGCCAGCAGCAGGGTGGTGCCGACGGCTACCAGCGGCAGCCCCGAGATCAACAGCGTCAGCGCCGCGAGCGTCATGCCCAGCATGCCCGGATCGTTGAGCGAGCGCTCGGCGAGTACCAGTTCCGGCCGCTTCTTGCCGTGGAAAAGCATTTTCAGCACCAGCAGCGGATAGAACAGGATCATGCAGGCGAGCACCAGGTAGATGCCGGTGAAGCCGAGGATCACCGAGTTCATGCTCCAGATGCCCATCTGGGCGCCGACCAGCGGCAGCGGGAACATCACCACCAGGCTGACCTTCAAGCCCATCAGCACGGCGACGGTGAGCAGCGCGGCGCCGAGGTTCATGGTGATGAAGGTCATGGCTGGCAGCCAGCCGGTGATCGCCTTGCCGACGCAACCGCCGGAGCGATGCAAACCGACCCCGATCATGAGCTGGAAGGAGAAGGGAAAGGCCAGCGCCGCACCATGCAGCGTCAGCGCGGTGTAGAAATGGCCGCTATCGAGGTTGAATATTTGCGTGGCGGGCATTACCAGTCCGAGCAGGCCGGCCACGACCAGCCAGATGAAGGAGGCCATGATCATCAGCGCCGGCCAGGCATTGATCTCCTCCAGGCCGGTGCTCTTGTCTACGCTGAACATCCGGCCAAAGACCGGGGTGCCCTTGACTATTGCGGTAGCTATCGTCATTTTGGATTCTCCTCTTTTCAGGTAGCGGATTTGCTCTTCACGACGATCAACTCGTCCTGCATGCCATGGTGGGCGATACCGCAGTATTCGAGGCAGCGGATCTTGTAGGTGCCTGGCTCGGTAAAGGTGCGCACGACGCTGGTGGCTTTCGACACGCCGGGCATCATCAGCATGGTGAACAGCATCCGGCCGTCGGGGTGATACACGGCAAAACCGTGCTGGGTATCCAAGGCCCGCCCGGAAAAGCGCACCGGCTTGTCGGCTTCGACCTGGCGGGTGGACATTTCGTACTTCCAGGATGTCGCCGTAAACTCGACCTCTTGTACCGGCACGCCGCCGGTCGCGGCACGCGCGGTGGCAATGATCGGCATGAACTTCAGGCTGGCGAGATTGATGGTGACGAAGATGACGAAAACCGCCGTGAGCCAGTAACTCTCGATGCGGGACATGGCTGCGGGCAACGTGGTGCTTGGCCCGGAATCGACCACCGACTTGCGGTGAATCACGTACCAGAACATTCCGGCAAATGGCAGCAACATGGCCATCGTCGCCCAGAACGCGCCCCAGCCTGAAAATAGAAAGTCCAGCATGTGTGTGCCTCCTCCAGATCCGTTGTTTGGGCGCCGTGCTGCCCGGATCGCTGCGCTCGGCGTCGTGGCGGATGAGCTCTCCGCCGCGTTGCCGAAAAGATAGACCCTTGGGCATAGGGCGGCAATTAGGATGTCTACTTACCTCCGACAAGGTTATTCCGGATTGCCGTTGCGCCCGCAGCGTTGCAGACTTGCACCATCCATTGAGTCCAAAGCGGGGGTTGCCATGGTTGAAACTATCCTGATCCGGCCGAATACGGGCGAGAGACTGCAGCGCTACATTCGCCTGACGAAGCCGCGGGTCGTTTCCCTGATCGTGTTTTGCGCCGTGATCGGCATGCTGCTGGCCACACCAGGTACGGTACCGCTGCAAACCCTGCTTGCCGCGACCGTCGGCATCGCCCTGGTGGCGGGCGCTGCTGCGGCAGTGAATTGCCTGATCGAGCGCAAGATCGACGCCATCATGGCGCGCACCAGGGGACGCCCGCTGCCACGCGGGGAGGTGGACGTAACGGAGACCTTCTTTGTCTCAGCCGTGATCGGCAGCCTTGGTCTGGCGCTGCTCCACGCCTTCGTCAATCCGCTGACCATGTGGCTGACGCTGGCGACGTTCATCGGTTATGCGGTCATCTATACGGTGATCCTGAAACCGCTGACGCCGCAGAACATCGTGATCGGCGGGGCCTCCGGCGCCATGCCGCCTGTATTGGGCTGGGCGGCGGTAACCGGGCAAACTCCCGAACAAGCCTGGTTGCTGTTTCTCATCATCTTCGTCTGGACGCCGCCGCATTTCTGGTCGCTGGCGCTGTACCGGGCCCACGAGTATGCCGAGGCCAACCTGCCGATGCTGCCCGTGGTGCATGGGCGGGAATACACCCAGCGCAGTGTCTTCGCCTATACCCTCGGCCTCGCACTGGTGACGCTGATGCCCTTTGCGATCGGCATGAGTGGCTGGGTCTATCTCGTCGCGGCCGCAGTGCTCAATGCCATGTTCATCCGCCATGCGTGGCTGGTCTGGCGCCGCTACAGTGATCGGATCGCGCAGAAGGCCTTCCGCTTCTCGATTTTGTACCTGTCACTGCTGTTTGCCGCACTGCTGGTCGATCACTATCTGCCGTACTGAGCGCCGCCGCCGGCACTCATGAATTGTTCAGCATCGACATCTTGACCAGGTCGGACACCGAGCGCGCATTCATTTTTTCCATCACCTTGGCGCGATGGACTTCCACGGTCTTTGCACTGAGGCCCAGGGTGTTGGCTACCGCCTTGTTGGACATTCCCTCCACGACCAGGTCCATCACCTCGCGCTCGCGCGGCGTCAGGCCGGCGAAAAGCGTACTCAACTGGGCGCGCTGCGAGTCGCGCTCGCGCCGCTCCGAATCGACGGCAATGGCGCGTTGTATCCGGTCCAGCAGGTCCTGATCGTTGAAGGGCTTCTCGATGAAGTCGAAGGCACCGGCCTGCACCGCGCGCACCGCCATCTGCACATCGCCATGTCCGGTGATGAAAATGATCGGAATGCGTATCCGCTGCACAGTCAGCCGTTCCTGCAGCTCGATGCCGCTCATGCCCGGCATGCGTACATCGAGCACCAGGCACCCGGGTTTCGCCGCGGCGTAACCGTCGAGAAACGCCTGGGCGGAGGCAAAGGTCTCCACCTTGAGTTGGACGGACTCGATCAGCCAGCGCAAGCTGCGCGCCACCGCCTGATCGTCGTCAACTATGAAGACTGTCGGCTCGTTCATGCCTGAGCGCCCGCCTTTCGCTGGTCAGCAAGGTGAAGCGGAATGTGGCCCCGGCTGCGCCGGATTCTGCGCGTACCCGTCCGCCATGGGATTCGACGATCGACCGGCTGATCGACAATCCCATACCGACGCCTTCCCGCTTGGTGGTGAAGAACTGGTCGAATACCTGGTCGATGACCGCGCCGTCGATGCCAGGGCCAGTGTCGGCAATTTCTATCTCGACGGTGTCGTCGCCGAACATGTGCGTGCCAATGGTGATTTCACGGCGTGCCGAGTTGGCCTCGGCCATTGCCTCTACCGCATTGCGTACCAGATTGCAGATCACCTGCTCGATCATGATCGAGTCGGCGGCGACCTTGGGCAGTTTGGAATCCAGTTGGAGGCGCACCGTGGTTCGCTGGTGGCGGGCTTCGTGCTCGGTGAATTTCACCACCGCGCGGACGATCTGGTTGATGTCCATCGGTTTGGTTTGCAGCTCGCTCTTGCGCACGAAGTCGCGCACGTGGCGAAGGATTTCCCCGGCGCGTTCGGCCTGCTCGCAAACTTCGCCGAGGGGCTCGATCAGTTCCTCGACGGTCACGCCGCCCGAGCGCAGGCGGCGAATGCAGCCGCGAGAAAAGTTGGCGATAGCGGACAGCGGCTGGTTCAGTTCATGGGCGATTCCCGTGGCCATCTCGCCCATGGTGGACAGGCGTGCCACGCGCGCCAGTTCGGTCTGGTGGCGCCGCGCCTGCTCTTCGGACTGCTTGTGCTCGGTGATGTCGCGGGTAATGCCGAGCAAGGCGTAGATATGGCCGCGCGCATCCCGCAGCGGGGCAGCGTGTGTCTCCATCCATCGAATCCGGTTGGTAAGCGTGATCGCGCGAAACTCGTAAACCACCGCCTCACCGGCAAACACCCGCCGCATGTTTTCCCGATAGATCTCGACGTACTCGGGCGCGACGACAGAGTAGATCTTGCGGCCAATGATGTCCGCGGGCTGATTGGCATCGACCAGCCTCAGGCCGGCCGGGTTGATCTCCAGCACGGTACCGTCCTCGGCCTGCAATTTCACGCACTCGGGCTCCGACTCGATGATGGTGCGCAGGCGGAACTCATTTTCCAGCAGGCGATCCATGACGCTCTCGTGTCCCGACTCCTTTTCCAGGAGTTTCTGCTGTGCTTCGCGCAAACGAAGCAAGGCGAACCCGAGTCCAATCAGGGCGATTGCCAGCAACCCGCCAAGAACAACCAGCGCCAGCCAGATAAGCTCATTCCCCACGCCCATTGAATCTTCGCCATTCCGCTAATTTAGCACCCACACTCTAACAGTGGATGCCCCATGGTCAATCAGGAAATGCCTGTGCGAACCTAGGTACTTACCCCAATTGGCTGCGTTGGCGAGTCTGGTATGTTGCGTTCAGGATCGCAAATGGAGACGGAACGCATGGTCGATTACCGCGACACCAATCACCCTGAATTAAATTTGGCGCGCACTTGCCAGCGCAGTGACGCCCATTGATGGGGGACAAACCCGATGCGCCCTCCTGCGCGCGCAACCGCGAACCGATTCTCGAGGTGCTTCGCGATCATTTCGCTGATCGCCGCACGGTTCTGGAAATCGGCAGCGGCACGGGCCAGCACGCGATTTTCTTTGCCGCCGAACTGCCCCACCTGAACTGGCAGACATCGGATTGCGCGGGAAACCTGGCAGGAATCCAAGCTTGGCTGGATGAGGGCGCGCTGCCGAACACACCCGCGCCAATAAGGCTGGACGTCAATGAACCCTGGCCGGCGACGCGCTACGATGCGGCCTTCGGCGCGAACATCCTTCACATCATGAGCTGGTGCGAGGTCGAGCGCCTATTCGACTGTCTGCCCGGCATCATGGCCGGGGACTTCAAACTTGTCATCTATGGCCCCTTCAACTATGGTGGGCGCTTCACCAGCGCGAGCAACGCCAGCTTCGACACCTCGCTGAAGGAGCAAGGCGTCCACCAGGGCCTGCGCGATTTCGATGTGGTCAATGCCCTGGCGGCGCAGGCTGGATTGAATTTTGTCGAGGATCGCGCCATGCCATCGAACAATCGATGTCTGGTCTGGGGGCGATAGCGGTCTGTTGGAGGCATGATTCTGTAGCTCGCCAACTGACTGCACTTGGCCGACTGCCGACCACCATCCAAGGCCTCCAATTTCGCTACCAGCGATCGTGGAAGTGCCTGGTACGCAGCCCTAAAGCCGCCTCTCGCACGGAGCACGGCACTGACACCCGCACTGCTGGCGTTGGATGGCAAGCACTTCCGGGATTCGTTCATGTCCTGATGATTGATGTGGCCGCTGAAGGAATATTTCCTGAGGATCTTGATTGCTGATCTGATTCCGAACGTTGCAAACGCTCCAGTGCCGCCGCAAAACTGCCAGTAACTCTGATCACGATTCCCTTTGGCCTATTGCCCTTTGCCTCGACCAATTTTCGCCGGCCGCCCCCCTACTCCCCGCCGACACCATGCCCCGCGCAAATGGGGCTCCCAATCCGGCCACCGCCCAAGCACGGATGCCAGCGCCCGTGCCGTGCGCCAGTAATCGTAACGGGTGCTTGGAGATAAGGGCTCGGCCCATCTCTCTAACATCCAACGCAGATGCTTCACCTGCCACTGATGCGGCTCGCTGATATGGAATCGCTCCCGAATCGCCGCCGCAATCCGCTCACCCCGATCAATATGCCCGTTGATGCTTGCCTTCGATCCCGGCAAGGCACGCTTCAACAACAGGGCGATGCTCATGGCCGCGCCCCGATGTATTCCGCCACCACGTCAATGCGACCATGTCCCAGTTCCTTGGCAAGGATCCGGCGCGCCTCGCCATCCACGTCGTGATCCGCTATTTGGCCACCCCGCATCACCGGCGCCGGACATCCGGCTTCCTGCAGATACCGCTCGCAGGCCCAGGCGGCGCGTAGTTCGTGATACCCCTTGATTCCAAACTCCTGCAGGTGTCGACGTGCCTGATGGATTTCGCCGTTATTGACCAGGGAGTCGAACGACTCTTCCGGGCGCAGCAGGTTGCGCTCGCAGCCCAGGGACTGGCTCAGATGCATGGCCTCACCGATCGCCAGCATGCCGTCTTCGCTGACAGTCACCCATCGTTCCACTTCCCTGCCCCGTCCGCCCTTGGTGCCCTCGCGGACATCGATCCTGCCGAACGTCCTGGCCTGACGCCGCCATTCATGAAGATCGGCCAGGACGGCCTCACGCAAACGGAGTCCAAAGTTGCGTGCCAGCCGCACGACCGACGCCGCTCGTCGGTAATCCAGCTTGCGCAAACGAGAGATCAGGGCGTCGACCTGCGCCCAGTCCATGCCGCCCGGTGGATCGGTTCTCACCAGGGAGCGCAGCCCGACCCATTCGGAGGGTGAAGCCAGCCTGACCAACTTATCCCGTCGCATGGCTTCGAGGGCAGTGTTCAGGGTCGATAGCAGATTCTGGGCGTAGCTGACGCTCAGGAATCCTTCATTGACCTGAGCTTGCAGGGTTGCGGCGTAGTCTTCGATGACGTGCTGATCAATATGCTTGGCATCACGGATGCCGTGTTCGGCCCTTGCCCAGGCGCAGAACCGGCTCCAGCGCCGGGTATGGGTAGCGACGGTGGCGTAATGACCTCGGCCATAGAGATCGAGTAATGCCTGGTGCCCGGCCCAGTCGAGTTGTTTGCCGTAGCCGAAGTTGCGGTGCGTCGGGAATTTGTTCATATCCAATCCTTGCCAATACGTGTTCTGGCCATGCCGGCCACGATCGATGACTGGACCCGGCCAGGTCAGGCGCACCTGACGGACCAAGGTCCAGCCGCACTCAGATCCCCGCCACCTGTTGGTGAGTGTTGAACCGGATTCAGCCGGTCGCTGCGGAGTGCTGGTCGTCGATCACGACCGGGATGAGGGATAGATGCGGGCGAGCCTCACGCCCATAGTTGCACTCGCACGCCATCGCGAAGGGCTTACGCCCGGCGGAGGGATGGCTGTCGGCATGACGGCCGACGGTGCGGTGTGGAATCATTCAACGCCGGTTCACTCTCATCGCGGGGATGGCAGATTGCCTGATCTGCTGGTCACCGAAATTCGGCGGCCCCCGTTGTCTTGAGCGTTGGGCGTGAGTTTTAGTTGTGGTTTTAGTGCAGTGGCAGGATGACCGCCAATGCGTCAAAAGGCCCATGGCATCTGGGTGTGCGAGCTTTTTCTATCGCGTCTCGTCTCTTTGACGGCCAGGATGGAAAATAAAAACCGCCGAGGCGGTCATCACCATGGAATGCAGGGACGAGCGAAGCCGCTATCACTGCCTGAATGGACGAGAACTCTCTTGAGCCCTGCGATCCGACGGTCGCCGATGTCGGCTGCCGTTTAGAAATGTGACGCACCGGAATCCGATAACGTCACTCATAAATGCTGTTTGTTTTGCGTGGCCAGCTACCACTTTTGGCCGCGAGGCGTTACGCGTCACGGTTGATGGGATGCACGATATCGAGCGGGAAATTCGGTGTCAAGCGGGGTTTCGACGGGTAGCCCGAAGCAACGGGACAGTCAGGAAAACAGTGGGACTGACAGGGGCGATGGGGGATCAATCGCAGGAATTATTTTTCTGGGCCGACTGTGGTTGCCGTGCAACGGCTGCTTGCGTTAGTCTTCCACCTAAATCGCAGATTTACCTTAACTTCAGGTGGAATTCTTTACAATTCATTTAACTATGATATTCAGCACCTTTTCGGACGAGGCCTGGCGGCTCTGCGCAAACCTGGCGCAGCGCCATGATGCCTGGATCAGCGCGCTCCGCCAACTGGAAAGCCTTCCTTCGTCCATGTACTGGGTTGCCAAGGACTCGGGCGAGTACCTGACCGTCAAACAAGCTGCCGGCGATCAGGGAAAATCACAAGGCCTCCGTGCCCCGGAAACCGAGGCGCGTTACGAGTCCTATCAGCGTGCGCGTGAAGCAGCAAAGGCTGCCCTCGCCGAAACCGAGGCGGCCTTGCTCGACACGATCCGATCCTATCGCGGACACCGGTTGCCCATGGCAACCAATCGGCCTGCCGCCATTCTGCGCGAGTTGGATATCCAGGGTCTGCTGGGTTCCGATCTTCTGGTTGTCGGTACCAACGCTTTTGCCGCGTACGAGGTCGAGGCAGGCGCCCGGTTCGCAGCCGGTATCGCCGACGAGACGGATGATTTTGATCTTTCGTGGTGCCGCGGCACCAGGGTGTCGCTCTCCAAGGCCAATGATCGTCCAATGGGTTCGTCACTGATGCGCGCGCTCAAGGCGGTTGACGCGAGCTTCACGATCAATCGGGGCAAACGCTATCAGGCACTGGACCGCACTGGCTACGAGGTCGAACTGCTTGCCGCCCCCTCGGTATTTCGCACCCTGCCGGAGAACGAAGTTTTCGAACCCTTGCCGGTATTCCAGGAGCAGGAGTGGCTGCTGCAAGGCAGGGCCGTCCGGCACGTGATTGTTTCCCGTGATCTCAAGACCTGCCCGATCTACGCGCCTGATCCGCGCTGGATGGCCCTGCACAAGTTGTGGCTGGCCGACAAGCCGGAGCGCAAGGCCACCAAGCGCCCGAAGGACCGGAAGCAAGGTGAAGCCCTCCTCGATCTGGTCAAGGATCGGATGCCGATCAGCTACCCGCTGGACATCGACTTCGTGCTCGACCTGCCCGACGAGTTGCGATCATATTTTGACGCATGGGCATCCTCACGAGGATTCGTGCCGGGCAAGGATGCGGGTGTTTCCTTGCGCTAAGCCGGCGCAGGGTCTCGATCAAGGTCAGCTTTCGTCCTCAATATCGTCCTGCAGCGCAGTTTCAAAATCCTGCCCGCCGTAGAACACACCGATGATCGAAACCTGCTGGGCATCCACATCGAATGCGATCACCGTCCGCCCCTTGTAGTTCGTGACCCGCAAGCCCGGGCGGATGTCGTCGCGCGTGGCACCACGAAGCGGAAATGTATCCAGGGTCTCGCAATAGGTGATGATGGCGTTGATGTAGCGTTCGGCGATGCCGGGCGAGGCCGCCGCGGCGATGTAGTGAAACAGTTAGTTCGGCGAGCTGCTCTTCCGCTTCGGGCGAGAAGATCACGCGATATTTCATTTCTTCTTGCTGGCCAGCGCCTTGTGCTCGGCGGCAATCCGGGACCGCACTTTATCGGCGCTGACCGCACGGGATGGATCCGCCTTCAGCGCGTCGTACGCAGGCCCGACCTGTTCCTGAAGCCAGCGCTCGGTAGCTCGCTCACGCGCCATCAGTGCTCGCAGACCGTCGCGGAATACTTCGCTTTCGGTGGCATAGGCCCCGGTGGCAACCATTGACTTGACCAGGCCCGCCATCTCGTTTGGCAGGGTGATGCTGAATTGCTGGGTTGTACGCATATCAGCCTCCATGAATATGAGTAGGATTTAATCCTACACCAGGAACGCCACCGCGCGCCAGGTCAGCGCGAATGGGGTCAGCGCGGCGAGGACGTCATCGCCGCCACGATTCGCGCGGTTTCGACGCTGACCGTGGTCACGCGCATGAGCAGATCGATCACCTTTTCCTTGTGGTCGGCGAAGCGGTAGGTGTCGAACTTCTCGCGGATGGTCGGGTCCTTGGGCTTCTTTTCCTTGTACTGGTCGAGCACCCAGTCGATCGCGCAGCGGTTGCCGAGCATGTAGGCCCAGGCCTCCGGCGGCACGCCGACGAGCGTGGTCTCGCTGTCGATGAGAATGCGGCCGGTCTCCTTGTCCGACTTCAACAGGCACTTGGGCGACTGGCCGGCGGCGCGCACCTTTTCATCGGGAACGTCGGCGCGAACAAGCGCGAAGGGCGCGACCTGCTCGTACCCGATGTGCAGCGCCATCAGCGCCTCGCCCCAGGCGGCCCATTGCCAGAAGGTGGATTCGCTGTCGCCGTAGAGCGGGATGCGCGGGAACTCGCGCTTGAGGTTGTGCGCATACTTCTCGCGGTAGGCCGGGTCGTGCAGCACGGCGTAGACGTAGTGGAAGATCGCTTGCTTGGTGATCGGCTGCGGCTTCCTGCCGCGACCGGGCTGGTAATGCTTGCGGAATTCGGCGAGGGACCAGTCGGTGATGTTGTCGATGCGGTTGCCGGCATCGTAGCGATACAGCGGCACCTGCTGGTATGCGTCGATTGACGCGCCGAAATGCAGATCGGCAATTCCACCGACCGCGAGCACAACGTAGTTCGTGCGCGAACCCGCATCGCTGAAACAAATGGCGCAGTTCGGTTTGCCAAGCGGAAACATTGCCGCCTTCGATCCGCCTTCGTCGATGAACAGGTCGGAGTCATAGATGTGCGGCGAGTAGAACGGCCGATAGGCGGCACGGGTGAGGCGCTCCGCATCAAATGCTTCGCGCCGGCCTTGTTCGAAGCGTCGTTTGAGGTTGCGAGACCATTTGATGGTTGTGTCGTAGTCGTGTGTCGGGCGCTGCGCATCGTAGCTGGTCGTAAAGAATCGCATCTGCCTTGTCAGTGCGGCGGGATCATCGCCATAGACCCACTCGTCGCGATTGGTCGATATCCCAAGGGAGAACAATTTGAAGATCGCCTTCTCCTGGCTTGGTTTCGTTGCTCCCTTCACATCCTTTGATGCAATCGGCATCAAAGTCTCAAAGTCGTTGCTCGTCAGGTTCAGCCAATTCTGCTTTGCATCTGGCCGAAGCTCCACGAATGCCCTTTCACTGAGACGCTTGGCGACCAGAAACTCACGCTTCTCATCTGTTTTCGCATAGTCGCGAACTGCCTCGTAGAAGATTCGGCAGCCATGCGATCCCTTCTTCTTCACGCAGAACCAGACAGCAACACCGACCCGGATCTTATCGTCGAAGATGTTGCCGCCTTCTTGTCTGCGGCGCTCGCCGCTGGTTCGGGCATTGCCTTTGAGGTCGATGATCCGTATCTCATTGAAATCTCGTACCAGCACTTTGCGAAAGCCGTCGAATGTGCGTGCATCAACAAAGGAGCTGTTGCTTACGAAGGCAATCACGCCATCGGCCGCCACCCGGTCGCTAGTGTAGTGTTGCATTCTGTTTAGAACTTAAGCGGCTGTTGGCGCGAATGACCTTCTGCAGGATGTCGCGAGCGCTCTTGGTCCAGATGAACGGCTTGGGTTTGGTGTTGT
>JBIKLV010000082.1:0-17825 GCA_044359585.1 Sulfuritalea sp.
CCCGCAGCCGGCCGCGGGCATGGACCACGACGTAGTTCCAGGTCGGCACCGCCTTGCCGTCGGCGCGCTTGGTCTCGTACCACGAGGGCGTGACATAGGCCTGCGGGCCCTGAAAGATCACCAGTACTTCGGAGTCGGCCGCATCACGCCAGAGCGGATTGGCGCGCGCGACGTGGCCGTGCAGCACGCCGTGGGGCGCGATGTCGGCCGCCAGGTGCAGCGGCAGGTGATCCGCGTTCAAGCCCTTGCCGCCCTGCGTTACCAGAGTGGCGAAGGGCTGCGCGCGCATCAGTGCGTGCAGCACTTCGCTGCGGGATTCCGCAAAATGCCCGGGCAGGTACATGCCGCCGTGTCAGATCAAGGTGCCGCGGTTCTCGCCACGCTCGTAGACGATGTTGGCGCGGCCGACCAGCAGCGTGTCGAGCGCACCGATCTGGCCGACGTCCTTGTTGGTGTAAGGCAGCTTGTGCAGGATGTAGCGCAGGGCGTTCAGGCGTGCGCGCTTCTTGCAGTCCGACTTGATCACGGTCCACGGCGCATCCGCCGTGTCGGTGTGGAAGAACATGGCTTCCTTGGCTTTGGTGTAGTCGTCCCACTTGTCGAGCGAGGCAAGGTCGATCGGCGACAGCTTCCACTGCTTGAGCGGATGGTTTTCGCGTTCCTTGAATCGGCGTCGCTGTTCCTCGCGCGACACAGAGAACCAGAACTTGATCAGGTGCACGCCGCTACGCACCAGGGTGCGTTCGAACTCCGGCGTCTGGCGCATGAATTCCTCGTACTCGGTCTCGTTGCAAAAGCCCATCACGCGCTCTACGCCGGCGCGGTTGTACCAGGAGCGGTCGAACAGCGCGACCTCGCCGGCGGTGGGCAGGTGCTGCACGTAGCGCTGGAAGTACCACTGGCCGCGTTCGGTTTCCGAGGGCTTTTCCAGGGCGACCACATGTGCGCCGCGCGGGTTCAGGTGTTCCATGAAGCGCTTGATGGTGCCGCCCTTGCCGGCCGCGTCGCGTCCCTCGAACAGGATCACCACCTTCTGCCCGGTTTCCTTGACCCAGGCCTGCAGCTTGAGCAGTTCGACCTGCAGGTGGTATTTCTGCTTCTCGTAATTCCTGCGCGTCATCAGACGGCGGTAAGGATAGCCGCCGTCGCGCCAGCCTGGTGCCAGTTCCTCGTCCGGGTGTTCGTCGACGGTGACTTCGCTTTGCAGCAGCGCGTTCTTCAGCGCCTCGACATCGTCGGGCGAAGCGCCTTCGACCACGGCCGTCAGCGCCTGTGCCAGCTTGGCGCCTTCGCCGGGTTTGGCGTGGGCGACGATGTCGTGGATGGCCTCGATCTTCGAGTCACGCGCCGCTGCGGAACGGTCCTTGACGACGAAGTTCTTGATCCCGCCGGGGGTGCGCGACGGCGCCACGTCGCCGGATGCCGAGCGTCGCGCCGGGCGTGGCTTGGCAGTCTTCGCTGCGGCAGGCTTATTCGTGGGCGGCGATGCTGCCGGCGTGTCGGCCTTGACCGGTGCTTTCACGGGCGCTCTCTTACTTGTCGTGCTCTTGGTCGCCATTCCGTTCTCCTGATCATGTTAGTTATCTGCCGCAGGAGCAAGCTCGCTCCTACGGCATTTCAAGCAATTCGCTAATTTCCAGCCAGCGCGACTCGGCGGCCTGGATATTTTGCGTCAAAAGGCTTTGCCGCAGGGTGAGTTCGTCCAGCAGGCGCGCATCCGCCCCGGCATACAGCGAGGAGTCGGCGAGCCGGGTTTCCAGCAGCTTGAGTTCGCCCTGCCAGGCGGCGAGTTGCTGTTCGAGTTTCTCGCTTTCCTTCTGCAGCGGTCGCCGTGTCGCCAGCGCCGACTCTTTGGGCTGCGCCTTTGCCGCCGCCTTGCGCGCCGCGTCGGCTTCGCTTTCTTTGCGCCGCTGGCTCTTTTCGCGCTCGGCGGTTTTTTCCGCGGCACGCGACTGGTTGAGCCATTCGGCATAGTCGTCGAGGTCGCCGTCGAAGGGTGTCACCTTGCCGTCGGCCACCAGCCAGAGCTCGTCGCAGGTGGCGCGCAGCAGATGCCGGTCGTGCGACACCAGCACCATGCCGGCCTCGGTTTCCTGCAGGGCGATGGTCAGGGCCTCGCGCATTTCCAGGTCGAGGTGGTTGGTCGGCTCGTCCATCAGCAGCAGGTTGGGCGCGGTGCGGATCATCAGCGCCAGCGCCAGCCGCGTCTTCTCGCCGCCGGAAAAGCGGCCGCAGGGCGCGTCCACCATGTCGCCGCGGAAATCGAAGCCGCCGAGGTAACTGCGCAGGTCCTGCTCGCGCGTGCGCGGCTCCTGCTTGATCATGTGCCACAAGGGTGACTCGGCCGGGCGCAGTTGTTCCAGCTGGTGCTGGGCGAAGTAGCCGAGCTTGAGGTTGCGCCCCGCCTCGCGCACCCCGGCCAGCGGCTGCAGTTCGCCGGCCAGCAGTTTCATCAGCGTGGACTTGCCGGCGCCGTTGCGGCCGAGCAGGCCGATGCGGCTGTCGGGACGCAGCGTGAAGCGCAGCTTGTCGAAGATCGGCGCCGTCTTGTCGTAGCCGACTTTTGCATCGTCGATCAGCAGCAGCGGATCGGAGAAGCCGGTAGGTTCCGGAAAGCTGAAAGAAAACGGCGTATCGATGTGGGCGGCCATGATGTCGCCCATCTTCGCCAGCATCTTGATCCGGCTCTGCGCCTGGCGCGCCTTCGAGGCTTTGGCGCGGAAGCGATCGATGTAGCTTTGCAGGTGCGCCGCCTCGCGCTTCTGCTTGGCGGCGAGTGCCAGGTCGTTGGCCAGGCGTTCGGCCCGCGCGCGTTCGCAGGCCGAGTAGTTGCCGGTGAAGAGCTGCATCTTGCCGGCCTCGATGGCGAGGATGTGACTGGTGATGACATCGAGGAAATCGCGGTCGTGCGAAATCAGGATCAGCGTGCCGGGATAACCCTTCAGCCAGTCTTCGAGCCAGATGATGGCGTCCAGATCCAGGTGGTTGGTCGGCTCGTCGAGCAGCAGCAAATCCGAGCGGCACATCAGGGCGCGGGCGAGGTTGAGGCGCACGCGCCAGCCGCCGGAGAATTCGGCCACCGGGCGCTGAAAATCCTCGTCCGAGAAACCGAGGCCATGCATCAGGGCCGCGGCGCGCGCCGGCGCGGCGTAGCCGTCGATCTCGCCCAGGCGCGAATGCAAGAGGCCGATTTGTTCGCCGGCGTGGTGGTCGTCGTGGTGCGCTTCGGCCGCCACCAGATCGCGCTCGATCTGGCGCAGTTCGGTGTCGCCGTCGAGGACGAAGTCGAGCGCCGCATCGGGCAGTGCCGGCGTGTCCTGCGCGACGTGGGCCAGCACCCAGCCCGGGGGGCGTTCGAGGTCGCCGCGGTCGGCGTGCAGTTCGCCGCGCAAGAGGCCGAGGAAGGAGGACTTGCCGCAGCCGTTGGCGCCGGTGAGGCCGACTTTCCAGCCCGGATGAAGCTGCATCGACGCGCCGGTAACCAGCGCCTCGCCGTTGCGGGAAAAACCCAGGTCGCGCAGAAGAATCATAGGAGTCGTATCGGTGAGGCGTTGTGATGGCGGTAGCCGCGGCGACCGTCGTAACAGGCGGCGATGGCGGCCATGTCGACGACTTCGTCGCCGCTGAGCACGATGCTGGCCAGCAGGCCGACCTCGCGCTTTTTGTAGTCGACGGTGGCCATGACGATCGGGACCCCGGCCGCCAGGGCGATCCGGTAGAAGCCGGATTTCCAGCCGGCCTGCAGGCTGCGCGTGCCTTCGGTGGCGATGATCAGGTGGAAGTCGTCGCGCTCGCGGAATTCCTTCGCCAGCCGCTCGACAAAGCCGGTACGCTCACGCCGGTTCACCGCGACGCCTCCCAGCGCCCGCATGATGGGACCGAGTCCGCCGCGAAACAGCGTGTCCTTCGCTACCCACTTTGCACCATAGGGAAGGGCGGCCAGCGCCAGCAGCGTTAGCGGGAAATCCCAGTTCGAGGTGTGCGGATAGGCGATCACCACTGCCTTGTTCGGCCGCTGCGGCAGGTCGATCAGTTTCCAGCCCAGCGACTTGAGGATCAGGCGGGCAGGGCCGCGCAGGAGGTTCATTTGCGCTTGCTTGCCAGGTGAAAACGTTTGCGGCCCGGCAGCCGGTAAGTTTCGAAATCATTGCGGTCGAGTGTCCACACGGTGTGTATGCCGGTGCTCATGGCGGCGACCACCAGCGAGGCGTCGGCCAGATCCATCGGCTGGTCGGCATATTTTTCGATCCAGTCGATGGCGCGCACCAGTTCCTCACGACCCAGAGGCAGCAGTTCCAGGCCGCCCTTGTCGATCCAGCGGTAAAGCGGCAGCGTTGCCGATACCGATGGTGCCAGGTGCGAGAACTCGGTGAGCACGGCCCAGGTCGTCATCAGGCGGCCGCGATACGCGGCGAGGAAGGACTTGCAGTCTTCATGGGCGTTGTCGCGCTTGTCCGCCAGTGCCACCAGCGGACCAGTGTCAACCAGGATTGAGTTCACCGTCCGTGCTTCTTGCGGATCGCAGCGGCGACCCGTTCCTTGGCCTTGCCGGCCTGGGACGTGCCGGCGCTTTTGCCTTTGCTGTTGCCACCCACGCAGCCGATAAAGCCGGCTGCCTGAGCCAGTTCGTAAGGTGTGCGTTCGGTATCGGTTCCCATGAAACGCTGCTCCAGCAATTCGACGATGACTTCCGACTTGGTGCGCCGGGCTTCGACGCAATAGGTTGCCAGCGCCTGTTCGACGCGCAGGGGAAGGCGGACGGTGGTGGTCATGGCAGCGGCTCCTCGAAGCGGTATGTATTAACTGTAATACAAGTCGTGACAGACCGCAAGCGGCAGCTCAACCAAGTCCTTGGCTAGCCAGATATTCCTCATAGCTGCCGCGGTAATCGACGATGCTGCGGTCCGGCTTGATGTCGATGATGCGCGTCGCCAGGGACGAAACGAACTCGCGGTCGTGCGAGACGAAGATCAGCGTGCCGGTGTACTTTTCCAGCGCGCTGTTGAGCGACTCGATGGATTCCATGTCGAGGTGGTTGGTCGGCTCGTCCATCAGCAGCACGTTGTTCCGCAGCAGCATCAGCTTGCCGAACAGCATGCGGCCCTGCTCGCCGCCGGAAATCACGTTGACCGGCTTCTTCGCCTCGTCGCCGGAGAACAGCAGCCGGCCGAGCGTGCCGCGCACCAGGGTTTCGACGTCGCCGCCGTCATAGCCCCCGGCGCGCACCCACTGCACGATCCATTCGGTGAGCGGCGTCTTGTCGGCGAAGTCGGCCGCATGGTCCTGGGCGAAAACGCCGGGGCGGGCCTTCTCGGCCCACTTCACCTTGCCGCCCTGCGGCGTCAGGCCGCCGAGCTTTTCGCCGGCCAGCAGGCGCAGCAGCGTGGTCTTGCCGACGCCGTTCTCGCCGATGATGGCGACCTTGTCGCCGGCCTCGATGCTCATCGACAACGACTTGATGATCGGCACCTTGGGCTCGTAGCCGAAGCCGAGGTTCTCGATTTCGCAGGCCAGGCGGTGCAGCTTTTCCTTCTCGTCGTAGTCGAAGCGGATCCACGGGTACTGGCGCGACGAAGGCTTGATGTCTTCCGGCCTGATCTTCTCGATCAGCTTCAGGCGGCTGGTGGCCTGGCGCGCCTTCGACTTGTTGGCCGAGAAGCGGCGGACGAAGCCCTGCAGGTCGGCGACGCGTTCCTTGGCCTTGGCATTGGCCGAAACCTGGCGCTCGCGCGCCACGGTCGAGGCTTCCATGAAGTCGTCGTAGTTGCCGCCATAGACCTTGATCGTGCCGTAGTCGAGGTCGGCCATGTGCGTGCAGACCTGGTTCAGAAAGTGGCGGTCGTGCGAGATGATGATCATGGTCGACTCGCGCTCGTTGAGGATGTCCTCCAGCCAGCGGATGGTGTTGATGTCGAGGTTGTTGGTCGGCTCGTCAAGCAGCAGGATGTCCGGGTTGGCGAACAGCGCCTGTACCAGCAGCACGCGCAGCTTCCAGCCCGGCGCCACTTCGCTCATCGGCCCGTTGTGCTTCTCGATCGGAATGCCGGCGCCCAACAGCAATTCGCCGGCGCGCGATTCGGCGGTGTAGCCGTCGTACTCGGCGAAATGCGATTCGAGTTCCGCGGCGCGCATGTAGTCGTCCTCGGTCGCGTCCGGATTCGCGTAGATCGCGTCGCGCTCGGCCATGCAGGCCCACATCTCGGCGTGGCCCATCATCACCACGTCGAGCACCCGAACGCTCTCATAGCCGAACTGGTCCTGCTTCAAATAAGCCATGCGCTCGCCGGGATCGAGCGAGACATTGCCGGCGGACGACTCCAGCACGCCGGCCAGGATCTTCATGAAAGTGGTCTTGCCCGAGCCGTTGGCGCCGATCAGGCCGTAGCGGTTACCTTCGCCGAACTTGACCGAGACGTTATCGAAAAGCGGCTTGACGCCGAACTGGATGGTGACGTTTGATGCGACGAGCATGGCAGTGCAACCGGTTGATGCGCCGGGGAAATTCGGCAAGGGCCGTATTCTACTTGGAGCGGCTTCGAAACAGCCGTCGGCGCGAGCCGGGCGCCAACCATGTCGATCGGCGGAAACGATCCCGCCGGTCCCATCGTGGCTAGCCCTGTTTGCTCAATTCGTCCCATTCGGCATCGGTGAATACTCGCGACCTCGTGTGAAAAGCCTTGCCTTCGGGGCCTTCAAGCGAGAACGTGCCCCCGGTGCCTTCGATGACGTCGATGATGAGCTGGGTGTGTTTCCAGTATTCGTACTGTGAGGTACTCATGTAGAACGGGCAGCCACCGATGTCGCCCAGGTGAACGTCGCCGGCGCCGATGGTCAATTCGCCGGGCAGGTAGCAATTGGCGGCACTGTTGTCGCAACAGCCGCCCGACTGGTGGAAGAATACGGGACCATGCTTGCTTTTCAGGAATTCGATCAGTTCCAGGGCGGCATCTGTGGCGATGACTTTGTCGACCATTTTCGTCTCCATGCAAAAAGGGGGCGGTTGCCCGCCCCCGTATGTGACACGCCGAAGCGTTGGCAAAAGATCAGAAGAAGCCCAGCTTCTGTTCGGCGTAGCTGACCAGCAGGTTCTTGGTCTGCTGGTAGTGGTCGAGCATGACCTTGTGCGTTTCGCGCCCGATGCCGGATTCCTTGTAGCCGCCGAAGGCGGCATGGGCCGGGTAGGCGTGGTAGCAGTTGGTCCATACGCGGCCGGCCTTGATGGCGCGGCCCATGCGGTAGGCGACGTTGCCGTTGCGACTCCAGACGCCGGCGCCGAGTCCATAAAGCGTGTCGTTGGCGATCGCCAGTGCGTCGGCTTCGTCCTTGAAGGTGGTCACCGCGAGGACCGGGCCGAAGATCTCCTCCTGGAAGATGCGCATCTTGTTGTGGCCCTTGAACAGGGTCGGCTGCACGTAGTAACCGCCATCCAGCTCGCCGCCGACGGTTGCCTGCGCGCCACCGGTTAGCACCTGGGCACCTTCCTGTTTGCCGAGGTCGAGGTAGGAGAGGATCTTGGTCAGTTGTTCCTTCGAGGCTTGCGCGCCAATCATGGTGTCGGTATCCAGCGGGTTGCCCTGCTTGATGGCCTTGACGCGGGCCAGGCAGCGCTCCATGAATTTGTCGTAGATCGATTCCTGGATCAGTGCGCGCGACGGGCAGGTGCAGACTTCACCCTGGTTGAAGGCGAACAGCACCAGGCCTTCGATCGCCTTGTCGAGAAAGCCGTCGTCCTTCTCCATGACATCGGCGAAGAAGATGTTGGGCGACTTGCCCCCCAACTCCAGCGTGGCCGGGATCAGGTTGTTTGCGGCCGCCTGGGCGATGACGCGGCCCGTTGAAGTGGAACCGGTAAAGGCGATTTTGGCGATGCGCTTGCTGGTCGCCAGCGGCATGCCGGCTTCGCGGCCGTAACCATTGACGATGTTGAGCACGCCGGGCGGCAGCAGGTCGGCGATGAGTTCGGCCAGGATCAGGATGCTGATCGGTGTCGATTCAGCCGGCTTCAGCACCACGCAGTTGCCGGCGCCGATGGCGGGGGCCAGCTTCCAGGCCGCCATCAGGATCGGGAAGTTCCACGGAATGATCTGGCCGACCACGCCGAGCGGCTCGTGGTAGTGATAGGCGACGGTGTTTTCGTCGATGTCGCTCAGGGCACCTTCCTGGGCCCGCAGGCAGCCGGCGAAGTAGCGGAAGTGATCGACGGTGAGTGGAATGTCGGCGTTAAGCGTTTCGCGGATCGGCTTGCCGTTGTCTACGGTTTCCGCATAGGCCAGCAGTTCCAGGTTGGCTTCGATGCGGTCGGCGATCTTGAGCAGGAGATTGGCGCGCTCGGCCGGCGCGGTCTTGCCCCACTTCGCGGCGGCAGCATGGGCGGCGTCGAGCGCCAGTTCGATATCTTCGGCCGTGGAGCGGGCAGCTTTGGTATAGACACGGCCATTGATCGGAGTGATGACGTCAAAGTATCCCCCCTTGACCGGGGCAAGCCATTTCCCACCGATGAAATTGTCGTAGCGGTCCTTGTAGGCGATCTTGGCACCGGCGGAACCGGGGGCAGCGTAAAGCATAGTGTCTCCTCGAAGTTTGCGATTGTTGATGGCGTTTCCCTTGCGGGCGATTGTTCCTATCAAGCGTCATGCCAGCGCCGAGCAGTGCATCCAGTTCGTTGATTCAAAGCACTTTCCATGATTGCGCCGGCAGTGGTCGCCAGATTGCGCCATGTCCTGTTGCGTGACAGCTGTCACCAAACTTGACAGCGGACTTCTGGTTGCCGCCGACCTATTGCGCCAGTCGCTTCCGCTTCGCTATCCTGAATGGATCGGGCACAGACCCTGCGGAGGAGACACGATGCGAACATCCTTGCCAATGCCGGCGCTGCGCCGGGCGCGCCGGCATCTGCTGGAGCATGGCGAATGCCTTGCCGATACCCTCGACGACAGGATTGCCCGTTCCTGGCGACGCAGCCTGGATGCGGGCCTGGTCGCTGACGGGCGCGTGGCCGAGACAGTGCAAACCTGCGGTGGCGAGCTGGGCCACCTTCTTGCGCGCAATCATGGGTTGCTTTCGCACTCGCGCCCGGTGATGGAGCACCTGTTCGAGCAGATCCGCGATACGCAGAGCATGGTCATCCTGGCCGATAATCGCGGCACGTTGATGCACACGCTGGGGGATGCCGAATTCTTGTGCAAGGCCGAACGCGTGACCCTGAGCTGCGGCGCTTCCTGGCATGAACAGCATCGTGGAACCAATGCGATAGGCACGGCGCTGGCTGAGGCCGAAGTCGTCGAGGTTCATGGCGCCGAGCACTTCCTTGAGCGCAACGGCTTCCTTACCTGCGCGGCCGCACCGATCATGTCCGCCGGTGGCGAGCTGGCCGGCATCCTGGATATTTCCGGTGATCACCGCCTTCGGCATCCGCACACCCGCGGTCTTGTAGGTATCGCGGCGCGCATGATCGAGAACCGCCTGCTTGTCGCCAGTTGCCAACACGAAGTTCGCCTGCACCTGCACCCGCAGGCGGAAGGAATCGGAACCATTGGCGAAGGCATCATCGTGCTTGCGCCGGACGGCCGGATCGTCGGCGCGAATCGGAGCGCGCTCGAACTGCTTCGCATCAGCCACCGCGACCTCGGCGTCATGCCGTTGGGCGCGGCTTTCGACGTCGGCCTTGATGAGTTGCTGGCCCAGGGCAGGCGTCGTCACGCGCCTCCCGTGTCGCTGAGGCTGCACGATGACTCGGTCGTGTTCGCGAAGGTACATGTCAATACCGCGGCGTCCGCCGAACGTGCGCGGGCCGGCGCGGGCGGCGGCGATGTCGCCATTGAGGATGCGCTGGCGAGGCTTGATACCGGCGACTTGCATTGGCGCAGCGCGGCTGACCGGGCTCGACGCGTGTCGGGAAAACCGATTCCGCTGCTCATTCAGGGCGAGTCGGGTGTCGGCAAGGAGTTTTTCGCCCGCGCCACCCACGACAGCGGTCCGCGACGCGCGGGGCCCTTCGTCGCCATCAATTGCGCGGCGGTTCCGGAGAACCTTATTGAGGCGGAATTGTTCGGCTACGCCTCCGGGGCGTACACCGGAGCACGGCGCGATGGCAGCCCCGGCCGCATTCGCGAAGCCCATGGAGGAACGCTGTTTCTGGACGAGATCGGCGACATGCCGCTGGCGATGCAGTCCCGCCTGCTTCGCGTGTTGCAGGAGCGGCAGGTGACGCCGCTGGGCGGCGGCCGGGCGGTTGACGTCGATTTTTCGCTGATCTGCGCCAGCCATCGCAACCTGCGCCAGGCGATCGAGCAGGGAATCTTTCGCAGCGACCTCTATTACCGCATCAATGGGCTGGCCCTGAGTCTTCCCGCGCTGCGCGAGCGCAGCGATTTCCTGGTGCTGACCCGGCGTCTGCTCGATAGCCTCAACCCCGGACGCCATGTCGAGCTTGCGCCGGAGCTGGAGGCGCGGTTTCGCCAGTATCGCTGGCCCGGAAACCTCCGCCAGTATGCCAGTGTATTGCGAACGGCCAGTGCGATGCTCGACCCGCATGAGGATTGCATCGATTGGCAGCACATGCCAGATGACATCGTCGAGGAGCTCCTGGCTCTCGCGGCGCAGCGTTCCCAGGTTGCCGCGCAGCCCGCACCGGAGCGGATGACCGAGAATCTCCGGGAACTCTCGCGGTCGGCCGTACGGCAGGCTCTGGAGGGAAGTCGCGGCAACGTCTCCGAAGCGGCCCGGCGCCTTGGCATAAGTCGGCAGACGCTGTATCGGAAGCTCAACGATGGGCGCCGGGTCGCGGGCGCGCCCGCCGAGCACGCGACCGCGGCGAAGGGACTTCCCGGAAACGGCCGGCGCGACGTCATCCCGGGAAGTTGAAAGTCGGCGCCGGCGGCACGGCAAGGCGCCGCCCGCTATTCCGCTACTTCGTCAAAGCCGGCTACTTGTCATACTGGCGCGCGTAGACCTCGTCGTTGTACAAACCTTCGCCGAACCGGTCGCGGCCGTAGCCGCCGATGATCTTCTGGCCTGCGGGCGAGGCGACGAATGCGACGAACTTCTCCGCGGTGTCACGTCCGGGCGTGGCACCCGGCGGGGCGGTGATGGCGTGGTAGGTGTTCACCAGGAACTTGTCGCCCCTGTACAGGATCGCCAGGTCGGGCGCCACGCCCTTTTCCATGATCCAGGTCGAGGAGTCGCTCATGAAGTAGGCACCCTCGGCGTTGGCGCGCTTGAGGCTGGCGGTCATGAAGTCCTTGGTCACGATGTACCAGGCGCCGGCAGGCTGGACGCCGGCCTTCTGCCAGATCTGCATTTCCTTCTGGTGGGTGCCGGAGTTGTCGCCGCGCGAGACGAAGCGTGCGCCAGCCTTGGCGATGCGCAGGTAGGCATCGGCGGCGCTGGTCGCACGGGCGATCTCGGCCGGATCATTCTTCGGTCCGACAATGTAGAACTCGTTGGAGCCGATCAGCGTCTTGCCCGTTGCCCAGCCATCCTTGAGCGCCTTGTCCACCTGGGCCGGCGCATGCACCATGGCCATGTCGACCTTTTTCTCCTGCAGCAGCTTGAGAGATGCGCCGGTACCGGCTTTCACCCAGATCATGCGGGCGTCCGCGACTCGCGCGAACTCCTCGGCCAAAAGTTTGAGCAGGCCGAGTTCGCCGGGACTGCCGGTGGCGAGCGAGAAGGCGTTATTGCCGGTGCCATAGGTGGCGCCGGCTTCATCGGCGGCAAGGGCCGGCAAGGCGCCGGCGCAGACCGCGCCGATGGCAAGCTTGAGGAATGTTCTGCGCATGATGGTGGCCGTTTCAGGGCTTGGCATTGGGGAAGAAAAGCTGCTCGCCGCCAATCTTGTATGCGGCAATGGCCTGCTGGCCCTCGGCGGAAACCACCCAGTCGATGAACTTCTGGCCATCCGCCTGCTTGACATGGGCATGCTTCGCCGGATTGACCAGGATCACGCCGTACTGGTTGAAGAGCCTGGTGTCGCCTTCGACGACGATGCCCATCTCGCCGCGATTCTTGAACGAGAGCCAGGTGCCGCGGTCGGCGAGGATGTAGGCATTCATCGAGGCGGCGGTATTGAGCGCCGGGCCCATGCCGGAGCCGGTGTCGCGGTACCAGGGGCCTTTGGCCTTGTCGAGGTCGACGCCGGCGGCCTTCCAGTAGCGCAGTTCGGCGGCGTGGGTACCGCTCTTGTCGCCACGCGAGACGAAGGGCGCCTTGGCCGCTTCGATGCGGCGCAGTCCTTCGAGTATGTCGCGGCCGCGAGCCTTCGCCGGGTCGGCCTTGGGGCCGACCACGATGAAATCGTTGTACATCACTTCCTGGCGCTTGACGCCGAAGCCCTCGCTGATGAATTTCTCCTCGGCGGCCTTGTCATGCACGAAGACCACGTCGGCATCGCCGCGCCGCGCCAGGTCCAGCGCCTGGCCGGTGCCCAGCGCCACGACGCGTACCTTGATGCCGCTGGCCTTCTCGAATAGCGGCAACAGGTGGCCGAAGAGGCCCGACTGCTCGGTCGAGGTGGTCGATGAAACGGTGATGAAACGTTCCTGGGCCTGGGTCAGGCCGGCGCCCAGAAGTCCGGCGGCGGCAAGGGCGGAACAGAACAGGCGACGAGAGATCATGGGGTTTCCTCCTGAAGAAAGCGTTGCGCCGCTTCGGTTCGCGGCAGGGTAAAGAACTGTTCGACCGCCGTCTGTTCGACGATGCGGCCGCGATCGATGAAAACGATTTCCTCGGCGATCCGCTTTGCCTGGCCGAGGTTGTGGGTGGTCATGAGGATGCGCGTGCCGCTGGCGGCAATTTCATTGATGATGCGTTCGACTTCGCGGCTGCTGGCCGGGTCGAGGCTGGCGGTGGGCTCATCGAGGATCAGCAACTCGGGTTCCAGCGCCCAGGCGCGAGCCAGTGCCACGCGCTGCTGTTCGCCACCCGAGAGCAGGCGCGCGGGGCGGTCCGCGATGAGTTCAAGGCCAACGCGGGCGAGAGAATCACCTGCGCGCCGCGCGCGTTCCGCCGCGCCATGTCCTTTCAGCTTCAGGCCGTACTCGACATTTGCCAGCGCTGTGGTCCGCAGCATCACCGGGCGTTGGAAAACCATGGCCTGCGACATCGGCTTCGACCAGCGAATCCGCCCGCTGCTCGGGTGCAGCAAGCCGTGGATCAGGCGCAGCAGCGTGCTCTTGCCCGCACCGTTGGGGCCGAGCACGACATTGCGTTGTGCCGAGAGTTCGAGCGTCGCCGAATCGATGATGCACGTGGCGCCTTCGGTGAGCGCCAGGCCGTCGATGGAAAGCCAGGTCATGCGATGACTCGCCCACGGTCGGCTCGGCACGGCCGGCCGGTTCGTCCGGCGCGGAGCAGTGCTCCGCGAAACCCCGGCCTCACCCCCACTTCCTTTCCGCCCAGCCGCGCACGGCGTAGGCCACCGCGTTGATCGAGAGCACCACGGCGATCAGGACGAATCCGAGGGCGAGCGCCAGCGGCAGGTCGCCCTTGCTGGTTTCCAGGGCGATGGTGGTGGTCATCACGCGGGTCACGCCGTCGATGTTGCCGCCGACGATCATGACGGCGCCGACCTCGGCGATGGCACGGCCGAAGCCGGCCAGCGCCGCGGTCGACAATGAAAAGCGGCCGTCCCAGAGCAGGGTGGCGGCGGCGCGGGCGCGGCTGGCGCCCAGCGAACGCAACTGCTCGCGGTACTCGCTCCATTCGTCGGCAACCACCTGCCGCGTCAGCGCGGCGACGATGGGCGTTACCAGCACGGCCTGAGCGATCACCATCGCGGTTGGCGAGAACAGCAATCCGTAACTGCCCAGCGGCCCGGCGCGGGAGAGCAGCAGATAGACCAACAGGCCTACCACCACCGGCGGCAGGCCCATGAGGCCGTTGAACAGCACGATCAATGGGCGCCGGCCGGGAAAACGCCCGACCGCGAGCAGCGAGCCGATCGGCATGCCGATCACGCAGGCGATCAGCGTGGCGCCGAAGCTGACGCTCAGGCTCAACAGGACGATCCCGGCCAGGCGCGCGTCGCTGGCGGCAAGCAGTCGCCATGCGGTGTGAAAGCTTTCGCTGAATTCGGTCATGGTCGGGTAGGTTCTTATGCATGGACTTGCATAAGGGTCGGCAAGGGTAAAGTACGTACTCAAAGGATCAAATATGTCATCTTCTGCAACAAAGGATCGTAGTGCGGTACCCCGATTGCGCTGGGACTGGGATCTCGGGCCCCTGCTCGGAGATACGGATACCTCGCGCCTGCTGCCTCTGCTTACCGCACTGGCGGAAGGCGGTGCCCTGGGGGTGGCGGCGAAATCCGCCGGAATGTCCTATCGCTCGGCCTGGGGACTGCTGCGTCACTGTGAAGAGGCGCTGGGCGTGGCGCTGGTGGTCATGGAGCGCGGGCGCGGGACGAAGCTGTCGGAGCTTGGGGAATCGATCGTCCAGCTCGACAGCGCGGCACGGCTGACGCTGGGCGTCGCGCACGCCCCCTGGGAGCGGCGTTTGCGCGACCTGCTGGCACCCGTGGTGAGGGCTGTTCCCGAACGCCTGCGGGTGGCCGCGAGCCATGACCTGG
Source organism: Sulfuritalea sp. (assembly GCA_044359585.1). Classification (GTDB taxonomy): domain Bacteria; phylum Pseudomonadota; class Gammaproteobacteria; order Burkholderiales; family Rhodocyclaceae; genus Sulfuritalea. Next base: position 14,567 of record JBIKLV010000082.1, read on the forward strand.
CGCTTGCCGACTGGATCGAACACGGGCGGGGGATCAGCTTCGACCTGTTCTGGCGTGGCAGCGAGGAGGCGCTGGCGGCGATGGGGCGCGACGAGTGCGACATCGTCGGATTCCACGTTCCGGAGGCATGGACGCCGGAACAGTTGGTCGCCTCGCTGGGGCGTTTCCTGAAGCCGGCCGTGCATGTTTGCCTGCCCTTGATGCGACGCTGCCAGGGCCTGATCGTCGCGCGCGGCAATCCGCACCGGGTGCTGACGCTGGCCGATGCCTCGCGGCGCGGCCTGCGCATGGTCAATCGCCAGCGCGGGTCAGGCACCCGCAGCCTGATCGACCAGTTGCTGGCGGCCAACGGCCTGCGGCCGGAAGACATCGAGGGTTATGCCCACGAGGAATTCACCCACGAGGCAATCGCCGCCACCGTGGCCGCGGGGCAGGCCGATGTAGGCTTTGGCATCGAGGCGGCGGCGGTGCGCTACGACCTCGGCTTCATTCCGCTGGTTTGGGAACGCTACGGTTTTGCCATGCGCAAGACCACGGCGACCAGCGTCGAGGGCAAGGCCTTTTTCGCGCGCCTGCACGGCAACACCTTCCGCCAGCGCCTGCTGGCTATGCCTGGCTACGAGCCGCTCGGGTCGCGCGAGCCGGGGGTGTGGGCGAATTTCCTTGCGTAAGGCGCGGGGACGCAGCGGGCAGGTCGTCGCTTCCACGCACTGAGGGAAGGCAGGCTCGCGGTGGCCCCGGTTCGCGGCGCCGCGCCGTGTCGCCAGCGCCGACTATTGCGAATCATTCAGACCAATTGGGTTCCGGTCTCGTCCATGAAGGGTCGCCGCCAGATTGCGGCAGTGGAACGACAGTCGCGCAACGACTTGCCATGACTTTCGAATAATGGTTGAATTTGTCATCTTTTCGCGACTGTTTGGGGGAACCATGAGGACTACGTCGTGCGGTGTGATCGCCGTCCTTTGCGCGCTGGCGGCGCCGGCACTTGCCGATTGCGTGAACTACAGCAAGGCCCGTGCTGATAAAGCCGCCGCCGCGCTGGCGCGCAATCCGCCGGCGGCGAAGCAGCTCGGCATGCCGACCCTCGAAGGACTGGTGCTGGATGCGCCGCGAACCGCGGGCGATCCGGTTTGCGACGGCCCGACGCCCAAGCGCTTTTACTACACGACCTCGCTCACCCTCGGTCAGCTGGTCGACGCCGTCTACCCCAACATCCGCCGCCGTACCGAAACGGATGGCATGAAGCGCAACTGGTACCGCAATCCCAAACTCGGCAACCGGATGTTCCTCACCTCGGGCACGGAACTGGACATTCAGTCCAAAGACGATGGTTCCGTGCAACTGATCAAGCTCACTCCGCTGCCCGTACCTGAGCCTCTGGTATCCGATAGCCAGCCCTACACGGCGCAGGACATCGCGTCCGGCCGCCCGTGGCCGGCTCCGGGTAAAGAGTTCGTGCGCGCCGATGGTGCCGATCCGGCGCCGCGGGCGGCACCGCCGTCAGTGCAACCGGCCGTTGCCGGGCAGCCGCCCGCCAAATCGGCGGCGGACTGTCCACCGAAGAATGCGGCCGGCACAGGAGTGGCCGCGGCCCTGGGGGCGGAAGTCGGCGGGCTCATTCAGGGCGGCGGCAGCGGACGCTCAAGTGGCGCCGCGCTGGGCTCGATGCTCGGCGGCTTGCTCGGGTCGCAGGGACAGGCACCGCAGCCGGCGGCGCAGTCCGCATCGCTGTGCCCTTGACAGCGTGCCGGCGGTGGTGATCCGTTCAGACCTCCTTCGTATCGTCTCGACCTGAAGCGCCGCAGGCGTCAGGGGCTTCCTGACCGCGACTCGCTTCGACTCAAAACTCCACGGCGAACTCCGTCGCCTGCCAGATCGCCCGCTTGGCGTCGAGTTCCGTCGCCACGTCGGCGCCGCCGACCAGGGTGTAGTCGATGCCGGCCGCTTCGAGGCCGGCAACCAGGTCACGGCGCGGCTCCTGTCCGGCGCAGATGACGATGGTATCGACGGCGAGCACCTGCGGTTTGCCGTCGATCGCGATGTGCAGTCCGGCGTCGTCGATCTTCAGGTACTCGACCCCGCCCTGCAGGTGCACGCCGCGCTTCTGCAGCAGCAGCCGGCGCGCCCAGCCGGTGGTCTTGGCCAGGCCGTCGCCGACCTTGGTCGCCTTGCGTTGCAGCAGCCAGACTTCGCGCGGGCTCGGGGCCATTTGCGGCGCGGCCAGGCCGCCGCGCTTGTCCGTGTAGTTGGGATCGATGCCCCATTCCTTGCGGTAGGCGTCGATCGGATCGCCGTGATCGCCGGCGTGCGTCAGAAATTCGGCGACGTCGAAGCCGATGCCGCCGGCGCCGATCACCGCGACTTTCCTGCCGGCCTGCTTGCGGCCTTCGAGCAGGTCGATGTAGCTGGTCACCTTGGCGTGCTCGATGCCGGGAATGGCCGGCCTGCGCGGCACGATGCCGGTGGCGACGACGACGTGGTCGTAGCCCGAAAAGTCGGCGCCGGGGTTGTCAACACTGACACGGCGATTCAGCTGCACGTCGACCTTCAGTTCCTTCAGCCGCGTGGCGAAATAGCGCAGGGTCTCGCCGAATTCCTCCTTGCCCGGAATGCGCCGCGCCAGATTGAACTGGCCGCCGATTTCGGCGGCGGAGTCGAACAGGGTCACACGATGGCCGCGCTCGGCCAGTTGCGTCGCGGCGGCCATGCCGGCCGGACCGGCGCCGACCACCGCGACCTTCTTCGGCGCGTCGGTGGGCAGCACCTCGACATCGAGTTCATGGCAGGCGAAGGGATTGACCAGGCAGGAACACAGCTGGCGCGAGAAGATGTGGTCGAGGCAGGCCTGGTTGCAGGCGATGCAGGTATTGATCGCATCGGCGCGGCCGGCGGCAGCCTTGTTCACGAACTCGGCATCGGCGAGGAAGGGGCGCGCCATCGACACCATGTCGGCATCGCCGCGGGCGATGACGTCTTCGGCCACCTGCGGGTCGTTGATGCGGTTGGTGGTGATCAGCGGGATCGTGACCTCACCCTTCATGCGCGCCGTGACCCAGGTGTAGGCCGCGCGCGGCACGGCGGTGTAGATGGTCGGGATGCGCGCCTCGTGCCAGCCCACGCCGGTGTTGATGATGGTGGCGCCGGCCTTTTCGACCTCTTTCGCCATGGTCACGACTTCGTCCCAGGTGCTGCCGCCTTCGACCAGGTCGAGCATCGACAGGCGGAAGATGATGATGAACTCGGCGCCGACGCGGGCGCG
>JBIKLV010000016.1:0-57475 GCA_044359585.1 Sulfuritalea sp.
ACTCCATTTCTCCACGCGTACAATTTGGCATCGGCGGAATACTCCGTTAATTCTGTCTCGACACCAGTATTAACGCGCCTCACGGCGATTCCGCCGACCTACTCTCGTGAAATATTCGGGCTAGGTCCGCCTGCGTCGTGCCGAGGACGGCAACTTCGGTGACTGCGCGGCCGTTGGCGAAGGTGTTTCGGAAATGCGCATCGACCACGGCCCTGGGTATCGGGTGTATTTCAAGCGCACCGGAATGGAGATCGTCATTCTCCTCGCCGGTGGCGACAAGAGCACCCAGGCGAAGGACATCAAGAAAGCGCTGAAGCTGGCGCGCGAACTGTAGGAGAGGCCATGGCACTGAAACTGACGAAGTGGGATGTTGTCGAGCATCTGAAAACCGACGAGGACATGGCCTCGTATCTTGAGGCCGCCATGGAACAGGCAGGTGACGATGCGGCTTTCATTGCCAAGGTGCTGGGCGACATCGCTCGGGCGAAGGGAATGACCCAGCTTGCCCGCGACACCGGCATAGGCCGCGAAAGCCTCTACAAGGCCTTGTCAGGGCAAGGCAACCCGAGCTTCTCGACCATATTGAAGGTGGTTCATGCACTCGGCGTCAGACTTCATGCGGCGCCGGCCCTCGCTGAGAAGCCGCGCCGGGTACGTAAGAAAGTTGGGGATCTGGCTACGGCGTGATTGAAGCTGACGATGTCGGCAACGCGCGACCATTCCCTTGCGCAGAATAGAAAGTGAATCATCCTGACCTATTTGATTCATCGCGCCGTGTCGCCAGCGCCGACTTTTGAGAATTTGATTCGAGTACGACCCCTTTGATGCGCTCCTCGATCTGGAAAGTGTCGCAGGCATGCCCGTGATCTCGCCGCGGCAGTTTTGGGAATTGCCGCGACACGGACGATAGGGCCCGGGGTCTTGGGGTTCGCGGGAGCAAGGATGCGAAACGAAAGGCGAAATGTTTCTGACCCGAATGGCACTAATGGCATCAAGTCACCGGAGGCCCACTATGTTTTTCACACTTGAAACCTGGGAACTGCTTTCCTACGTCGTCACCGTCGTCGGCCTGCCGTTCGCCATCGGCATCTTCCTCTACGAACAGCGCAAAGAGCGCGAGAACGAGGAGGAGGCCACATGGCAGCAGTTGTCCGATGCCTACATCGACTTCCTCGAAGTGGTGCTGACCAACCCTGATCTGAAGCTGCGCAGCCGGCGCGCCGTCGAACTCAGTGAGGAACAGCGCGAGCGGCAGCTGGTGATTTTTGACATGCTGATCGCGTTGTTCGAGCGCGGTTTTCTGTTGGCCTGGGAACCGCAGATGAGCGAGAAGCAGGCGCGGCGCTGGCATTCCTGGGAAGACTACATGCGCGAGTGGTGCTGGCGCGAGGACTTCCGCGCCTGCCTGCCCGAGTTGCTGCGCGGCGAAGACCCCGATTTTGCCGCCTACATCCGGCGCCTGGCCGACGAGTCGGCCGACTGACCGGGCACACCCCCCGGCCTGCGCAAAAACTGTTCTGTTGACCACGATCAACTGATTTTTCATAGGCTTCGTCTACACTCGCGCCCTCTTTTTGGTGGGGGCAGCAATGGCCAAACCTCAACTCGTGTGTCCGGCGGGCAGCCTGGCGGCGCTCAAGGCGGCGGTGGATAACGGCGCCGACGACGTTTATCTGGGTTTTCGCAACGACACCAACGCGCGCAACTTCGCCGGACTCAACTTCGATGACAAGGCGCTCGCGGAGGGCATCCGTTACGCCCACCAGCGCAGCCGCAAGGTGCTGGCGGCGATCAATACCTATGCCCAGGCCGGACGCTTTGCGGACTGGACAGCGGCGGTGGACAAGGCGGCCGAACTTGGCGTCGACGCGGTGATCATCGCCGATCCGGCGGTGCTCGACTACGCGACAAAGACCCATCCGCAGATGCGCCGCCACCTCTCGGTGCAGGCCTCGGCCACCAGCTACGAAGCGATCAATTTCTGTCGCGACCGATTCGGTATCCAGCGCGCCGTGCTGCCGCGCGTGCTGACGCTGGCACAGGTCGAGAACGTGATCCGCCACACCGAAGTCGAGATCGAGGTGTTCGGTTTCGGCAGCCTGTGCGTGATGAACGAGGGCCGCTGCTGGCTGTCGTCCTGGGCCACCGGCGAATCGCCCAACACGGTCGGCGCCTGTTCGCCGGCCAAGTACGTGCAGTGGGAGAAGAAGCCGACCGAGATGGACGTGCGGCTCAACGGCATCCTCATCGACCGCTACGGCAACGACGAGAACGCCGGCTACCCGACCATCTGCAAGGGCCGCTTCGAGGTCGCCGGCGAGACCTATTACGCGATGGAGGAACCGGCCAGCCTCAACGTGCTGGAAATGCTGCCCGAAATCATCCGCATCGGCGTCTCCGCGATCAAGGTCGAAGGCCGCCAGCGCAGCCCGACCTACGTCGCCCAGGTCACGCGCAACCTGCGCCAGGCGCTCGACGCCGCTTACTCCGCGCCCGAGCGCTACTCGGTCAAGCCGGCCTGGGCCGCGGAACTGGGCAAGGTCGCCGAGGGTTCGCAGATCACGCTCGGCGCCTACAACAGGCCTTGGCGCTGATGCAAATCACACTAGGCCCCCTGCTGTTCTTCTGGCCCAAGGCCGAGGTCATGGATTTCTACGCCCGGGCGGCTCAGCATCCGGCGATCGATCGCATTTATCTTGGCGAAGCCGTCTGCTCGCGCCGCCAGCAGTTGCGCACTGCCGACTGGATCGGGCTGGCGAAGGACTTGCGCGAATCCGGCAAGGAAGTCGTGCTCACGGCGCAGGCCCTGCTCGAATCGGAAAGCGACCTCAAGGCCCTGCGCCGCCTCATGGCCGATGCCGGCGGCATCATCGAGGCCAACGACCTGGGCGCGGTAAAGATGGCCTGCGACGAAGGCCTGGGCTTCGTCGCCGGGCCGCACCTCAACATCTACAACGAACAGACCCTGGCCTTCTTCGCCGCCCAGGGCGCGCAACGCTGGCTGCCGCCGCTGGAACTTGCGGGCAGCATCATCGAGACCCTGCATGCTTCGCGTCCGGCCGGCATGGAAACCGAAGTGTTCGCCTTCGGCAAGCTGCCGCTGGCTTTTTCGGCGCGCTGCTTCACCGCGCGCCACTACGGCCTGAACAAGGACGATTGCCAGTTCAAGTGCCTCGACCATCCCGACGGCATGCTGGTGAACACCCGCGAGGCGCGCGCCTTCCTCACGCTCAACGGGATCCAGACCATGTCGGCGCAGACCCACAGCCTGCTGGCGCAGATGCCGCAACTGCTGGCGCGGGGCATCGACGCCGTGCGCGTCAGCCCGCAGGCGACGCACACCTTCGACATCGTCGATGCCTTTGACCGGGCGCGCAAGGGCGAGCCGGTGGAGGATAATGCGGCCTGGGCTCCGGCGGGACTGGTCAATGGCTTCTGGTTCGGCCGTGCCGGCACCGCCAGCGTCGGCGGCTAAAAGGACACCCATGATCGACAGTTCGCGCATTCCCAAGATTCCGGCCTTCACCCTGCCCGCCCTGATCGGGCGCCTGGGCATGCGCCTGCCGCAGTGGCCGCATTCGTTCAACCTGGCGCTGGCGCTCAACGCGGCGAAAAAGCTCGGCGTGCTGCCCGAGGAAACCCTGTCCCAGATCGAAGAGCGGCGCTTTCGCGTGACGGTGACGGACACCGGCATGGTGGCCGACTTCACCTACCGTCAGGGCGCCTTCCGCCCGCTGTTCGGCGATGCCGGCAAGCCCGACCTGCACTTCACCGCGCCGCTCTCGGCCTACCTGCAGATGGTCAGCCGGCAGGAAGATCCCGATACGCTTTTCTTCAATCGCACCCTGTCCATCGAGGGTGATACCGAGCTCGGCCTGCGCGTCAAGAACATGCTCGACGCCCTGGAATGGCCGCAGCTTTCCTGGCAAGGCCTGCGCCCGACCTTCCTCGCCAAGGGCTGATCGCGCCACCGCTTGCGGTAGCATTCGGCTTTTTCGCGGGAGTCGGCAATGAAGAAATGGCAATGCATCGTTTGCGGCTGGGTCTATGACGAGGCCCTCGGCGACGAAGCCCACGGCCTTGCGCCGGGCACGCTCTGGGCCGACGTTCCCGACGACTTCATCTGCCCGGAATGCGGCGTGCCGAAGGCCGATTTCGTGATGATGGAAGTCTGACGCGGCGTCGAATTGAAAAGTCGGCGCCGGTGGTACGGCGAAAGTAATTCCGGCAGCAGGGGCGCCTGTGTTACAGTCCGCCCCGCTTCAACTCCATAGCGACCGCGCCCCAGTCTGCCGGTCGTGCCTTAACGGCGACATTCAGTCCCTCGAAGGTTTACACCCCATAGAAGTTTCCGCCCAGATTGGCCTGCACGTTTGCGGGGGTCGGCTTCAGAGGTAATCAACATGCAGTTCACCGATCTCGGCCTGTCGGCCGAGCTCCTGCGCGCCATCGGCGAGCAGGGCTACACCACGCCCACCCCTGTCCAGCAACAGGCCATTCCCCACATCCTCGCCGGCCGCGACCTCGAAGCCCTGGCCCAGACCGGCACCGGCAAGACCGCCGCCTTCGTGCTGCCGATATTGCAGCGCCTGACCAACCCGCTCGTGACGCCCTTGCAAAAGGTCACCCACACCGCGCCGCGCGTGCTGGTGCTGGTGCCGACCCGCGAACTCGCCGCGCAGGTGCTGGAAAGCGTCCGCACCTATGGCGCCCACACGGGGCTACGCAGCCTCGCCGTGTTCGGCGGCGTCGGCATCAACCCGCAGATCCAGACCATGCGCCGCGGCATCGACATCCTGGTCGCCACCCCCGGGCGCCTGCTCGATCACCTCGGCCAGCGCACCGTCGACCTGTCGAAAGTGCAGACCCTGGTGCTGGACGAAGCCGACCGCATGTTCGACATGGGCTTCATCCGCGACATTCGCCGCATCATCGAGAAGTTGCCGAAAGTAAGGCAGAACCTGATGTTCTCCGCCACCTTCGCCGCCGAAGTGCGCGAACTGGCCCACGCCGTCCTTCGGGACCCGGCCATGGTCGAAGTCGCGCGCCGCAACGCGCCGGCCGAACTCGTCACGCACACCGTGATCAAGGTCGACCAGGACCAGAAACGCGACCTGCTGCTGCACCTGTTCGCCGCCCACGGCTGGCACCAGGTGCTGGTCTTCTGCCGCACCAAGCACGGCTCCGATGCGCTGGCGAGGAAGCTGGAGCAATCCGGCGTGCGCACCGCGGCCCTGCACGGCAACAAGTCGCAGAATGCCCGCACCCGTGCGCTGGCCGACTTCAAGGCCGGCAAGCTCGCCGCGCTGGTGGCCACCGACATCGCGGCGCGCGGACTGGACATCGATTCATTGCCGCGCGTGGTGAACTTCGAACTGCCCAACGTGCCGGAAGACTACATCCACCGGATCGGCCGCACCGGTCGTGCCGGCGCCAGCGGCGAGGCGCTGAGCCTGGTCAGCAGCGACGAGCGCATCCAGTTGCGCGACATCGAGCGCCTGTTGAAGCGCGAGATCCCGACTTCGATCATGCCCGGCTTCGAGCCGCAGCATAACCACTCGGTACCGCGCCCCGCCGCCGGCCGCCCGCCGGCACAAAAGCCGGCCCAGGCGCGCACGCGCAGCGGCAACGGTGGCGGCAACCGCAGCAGTGCACCGCGCCCGGCCCGTTCGGGAGGCGGCGCCGCCAAACCGGCCAGTCATCACAGCGGACAACGGCACCGCTGAACATTGCCGAGGCCCGGGTCGTACGACCCGGCCCGGCTATTGCCTGCTAAAGCGGCTTACTTCGCTATGCCGTTCGGGTAGCAGAGGCCGCCCGTGATTTCCAGCGTCGTGGCATTGATCGCTTCGTTCTCGACGCAATGGCCGATCAGGCGGGCCACTTCATCGGGTTCGACCAGGCGGTCCAGATGGACGTCGGCAAGAATCGACTTCAGCGCGTCCTGGTTCATCCCGGTCAGCATCGGCGTCGCCGTATAGCCCGGGGCGATGCCGACGCAGCGGATGTTGCGGATGCCGCGCATGAGGAATTCGCCGATCACGATCTTCGGCAGCAGCGCATCGGCCACCTTGGCCGACGAGTAGTTGAGCTGGCCGACCTGGCCTACCTTGTTGACCGACGAAATGGCCACCAGCAGTCCCGGCCAGCCGCCATTGACCATGGCTTCCGCACCGTCGCGGATGGTCAGGAAGGTGCCGGTGAGGTTGACGTCGATCACGGGCTGCCACTTGTCCAGCCCCATCTTCCGCGACACCTTGCCGGTCTCCTTGTCCAGGTTCAGCATCATGCCGTCGCGGATAATGCCCGCAGAGGCGACCACGACGTTGATCTGGCCGAAGGCATCGATGGCGGCCTTGATGAACTTGGCGGTTTCCGCCTCGCTCGAAACATTGGCCTGGACGCCGATCACCTCGCCGCCCATGTCCTTGATGTCCTTGACCACGCGGTCGATGTTCTTCTGCACCATATCGACGATGACGACCTTGGCCCCGTTGCGCACGAAGTACTTCGCGACGGCTTCGCCTATGCCGTTGCCGGCGCCGGTGATGACTGCAACACTTCCCTTGATTTCCATAATCAGTTTCCTTTGTGAATTATTTTGCGGCCCGACGGCCGTGAAGTTCGGTTCGCCTACCCTTGGTGGGGAAACGAGGTGCTGTCCTTGTCCCAGTAGATGAAGTTGGGGTGCGTCACGTCCGGACCGACCAGCTTCAGATCGCCGATCAGGTTGGGATGCGCGACGTCCGGGCCGACGATCTTGATTCCGACCGGCAGCATGGTGTGCACCAGCGCCTTCGCCTTCGCTTCGGCTTCGGACTCCTGAACTCCCGCGAACAGCCCGGCCGCGACCAGCGCTGCCTTGCCGTCGGCCTTCCTGCAGGAAATGTCCCAGCGGTCCTGCGCCTTCTCGACCGAGAACTCCATGTCGTTGTAGGTAAAACTTTTCATGATGTTTTCCTCGGAACGGGCTTACTTGGGGGCCTTGAGCACGGTGATGCAGTTCGTCACCGCGGAACCGCCGACGTTGAACACCACGCCGATGTCGGCCTTCTTCGCCTTGACGCCGATGGCTTCGCCGATCAGCTGCTTGTAGACCAGTGCATGCATCGAGGCGCCGGTGGCACCCACCGGATGGCCCTTCGACTTGAGTCCGCCGGACAGGTTGACGGCGACCTTGTCGTCGCGCGTGAAGCGGCCGTCGAGGTAGTCGTAGCCGGCGCGGCCGTCCTTGGACAGGCCGAGGGCTTCGGTGGACAGGATCTGGTTGATGGTGAAGCAGTCATGCACCTCGGCAATGTCGATGTCGGCCGCGGTGATGCCGGCTTCCTTGTAGGCCTTGGCGGCGGCATCCTTGCCGGCCATCAGCTCGTACATGTTGGGACGGACGTTTTCCGGCAGGCGCTCGACGGAGTGGCCGATGCCGGCGATTTCGACGGCCCGCTTCTTGTTGCTGACGTTGCTGGTCTGGGTGATCACCACGGCGGCGGCGCCGTCGGTAACCAGCGAGCAGTCGTGCAGCCGCAGCGGCGGCGCGATCATCATGTTCTTGGACCTGCCGCGGGCATCGAGTTCGTTGAGCTTGATGATCTCTTCCACGGTCGCGGGGCCGTTGCGCACATGCGCCAATGGGTTCTCGGCGCCGTTCTTGTAGCACAGGGCGCCGGCGGTCCACAGCATGCGCTCCAGGTCTTCGTTGGAAATACCGTACTGCGCCTGGTAGCCCTTGGCGTAGGCGGCGAAGAGCATTGGGAAGGACCAGCCCTTGGAACCTTCACTCGGCCAATGCGACGAGCAGGCGAGCACGTGCGTCATCTGCGGCGTGGGCAGCAGGTTCATCTTTTCGACGCCGATCACCAGGACATTCTTGTAGCGGTTAGCCTCGATCGCATACACGGCGTCGTAGAGGGCCACCGATGAGGACGCGCAGGCGCACTCGCAACGGGTCATGGGCTTGAAGCGCAGGGAGGGATCGATCTCCGCCGCGATCGGTGCGACGTGTTCCTGGTTGATGAAGGAACCGGGTGAGCACGAGCCGACGTATACGGCGTCGATATCCTTGGGGTCGAGCCCCGCATCCTTTATGGCACCGCGACCGGCTTCGATCAGCAGATCGTAGTAGCTCTTGGTATCAGTGACAAGGCCGGTGGCCTTGTCCTTCTTGACGAAGGCGCCGAATTCGGTGTTGTAGGCACCCACAATGCTTGCTTTTGACATGATTCTTACTCCCTTGAAAAGCTATTGGCAAAAACTGCGATGCGAAAATGCAGCGCGTGACAGTGCGCAAGGTACGTGTTTTGTGCGGCGCACAATTGACCCAGGTCAACTGCGGATTGGGAATTAACTGCGGTCTCTACGCAGTCACAGGGTGGGTTCAACTTGCCAGAACTGGAATTGCAGCCCAGACCGGCGGGCGGGTTTCAGGCCGCCCGAACTTGCGATTGGGTCAGAACGACGAACCCGGCTGCTCCAGAAAGTCGATCTCCTCCGCTGTCGCTACTCGGCCGAGGATGGCGTTCCGATGCGGAAAGCGGCCGAAGCGGGCGATCACCTCGCGGTGTCGCAGCGCGTAGTCGAGGGCGCTGTCGAAGGCGTCAGCTTGCATCTCGCGCGCCAGGGCCGTGAATAGCGCCACCGAGCGTTCCTGTTCGACCACGGCTTCGCTGTGCCCGAAGGGCAGGTAGGCGAACCAGCACTGTCATGGAGTGAGGTTTTCGTCGCGGCCGCCGGCGCCCTGCTGCCCGGCACGCCCGGTTCGCTTGCCCTGCGCGCTGTGACCGGTTACGGCGACTGGTATCGCGTCTTCTACCCGGTCCCCGGCAAAGCCAGGGAAGAACTGGTGTGCAAGGACGGCGATGCTGTCGCGCTCGACGCCATGCGCGGCCGCATGAATTTCAGCCAGTGGGCTGCGACGCAGGTGTCGGCGCTGCGCAAGCTGGGCTTCCAGGTAGCCGACAAGGCGACCGCCCGCGTGCTCGTCGAATTGCACAACCGGCAGGCCTTCGAAGCAGGCCTGGTGCTCACCGGCACGCTGGCCTGCATGGCCAGGCTCAACGAACTTGGCGCCATCGCGGTGACGGCGCGGACGCTCGACCTCGCCCTCGCCCTCGCCATCGACCTCCGTCAAGCGACCGGGCGTCCAGGGTCTGCGAGTCGATGTGCTGGCGCCCGGCAGAAAACTCGGGGCCACCGTGAATATCCCCGAACTGCACTGGTCGGCGCAGGCCGTGCCGCACTACGACTACCTGCTCGACGACGCCGAAGCGGGAGCGATGCTGGCCGGCGACCACTGCATTCCGCTGTGCCTGCCGCAGGCCGCGCGCTTCGTCTGGCACAAGCTGTATTCGAGCACGCAAAGGCGCGGTTCGCCGGAAAAGCCGGCGAAGGACCGGCAGCAGGCCCTGCTACTTGGCGCCGTACTCGCCGATACCGATGCCCTCGCGATCCGGATTGCCTTCAAGGATGCGCCCACCGCCATGGTTGCGCCGATCAGGCCGCTGCTGAAAACCCTGGCCGGGTCAGTGCGCAAGCATCCGGTGCTCGAAGACGTGCTGCGCGAATGCCTGGATGGTTAAGATTCATGGTGGGAAGGGCAAACGTCTTGGAAGCACCCATAACGATCTGATTCTGCATTCATGGGATGCGGCAGGTTACTGACCCAATGCCTGCCACTCACCTGAACCATCCAAACACATCTGCTCTTGGAGGCCGCAACGGCCGCTGATGGCCGGACTGAGACCCCCAATTCCGTTCACCCGGCGTCGGGATCTTCGCTTCCTGACCGGCTCGAACGAAGAGCCGGGCTGCCTGAGAAATTCGCTTTCCTCGGCAGTCGCTGCGCGGCCGAGGATGGCGTTGCGGCGGAGGAAGCTGTCGAAGGCGCCGCACCGCCCAATCACTCTTCCGGCCGGCCCAGCCATTTCGCCAGGGTATCGAACAGCTGATCCGGGTTGATGGGTTTGGGAATGTGGTCGTTCATGCCGGCCTCGAGGCAAACCTTGCGGTCCTCCTCGAATGCGTTGGCGGTCATGGCGAGGATCGGCGTGGCAGCGTTCCGCGTGTCCTTGCGGATCGCCCGGGTCGCGTCGACACCGTTGAGGTTCGGCATCTGCATGTCCATCAGGATCAGCCGGTAAGCGGTGCGGCTTGCCATTTCGAGGGCTTCGACGCCGTCTCGCGCGAGGTCCACGACAAGGCCGGCTTCTTCCAGCAGGCCCTTGGAAACTTCCTGGTTGATCGGCTCGTCCTCTGCCAGAAGAACGAGTGCACCGGCAAAGTCGGTTCTCAGGGACGCCTCTGCCGCATTTGCTGACAAAGTCGGCGCTGCCGCGACGGCAAATTGCGCCTTGTCCAGGCGGACGGTGAACCAGAAGGTGCTGCCGACGCCGACCCGGCTCTCCACACCCACCTCGCCACCCATCATCTGCGTGAGGCGCTTGTTGATGGCCAGACCCAGGCCGGTCCCGCCGTAGCGGCGCGTGGTCGAACCATCGGCCTGCTCGAACGCGGTGAACAGCCGTTTCTGGTCCTCGGCAGCGATGCCGATTCCGGTGTCCTCGATTTCGAACTTCAGCAACACATCGTTTGGGGTGGAGTCGGCAACGCGCACGTGGAGGGTGATCGAACCCTGCTCGGTGAACTTGATGGCATTGCTGATGAAATTGAGCAGTATCTGGCCCAGGCGCAGCGGATCGCCGAGCATCGAGAGGCCGAGGATTTCCGGCGCCAGGTCGAGGCGCAGTTTTAGTCCCTTTTCCCGCGCCTTCTGGCCGTTGAGGCTGACCAGGTTTTCCAGCACTTCGCCCAAGCCGAAGCTGACGTGTTCCAGCGTCAGATGTTCGGCCTCGATTTTCGAGATGTCGAGGATGTCGTTGATGACGCCCAGCAGATGCCGGGAAGCCTGTTCGACCTTGGCCAGTTGGTCGCGCAGTTTCGGATCGGTGGCGTGGCGCAGGGCGAGGCCGGTCATGCCCATGATGGCGTTCATCGGCGTGCGCAGCTCATGGCTCATGTTGGCCAGGAAGGTACTCTTGGCACGGTTCGCCGCCTCTGCCGCTTCCTTGGCGACGGACAGGCTGGCGGTGCGTTCCTCGACCAGTGCTTCCAGATGATGTCGGTGCCCCTCCAGTTCGGCGGCGGTATTTTTTCCTGGTTGATGTCGACGCAGAATCCTATGTAGCCAATGAATTCGCCACGGCTGTCGTAACGCGGATTGCCGTCATCGCGAATCCAGTGGTAGGTACCGTTCGCATGGCGCAGCCGGTAGTCCATGCTGAACGCCTGGCGACGATCGAAGCTCGCGACGTAGATCTGCAGGTAGCGCTGATAATCGTCCGGATGCACCCCCTCGGTCCAGCCGTCGCCGAGCTCCTTTTCCAGCGGGCGACCGGTAAAGCGCAGCCAGGGTTCGTTGAAATAGTTGCAAAGCTTGTCCGTGCCCGCGGTCCAGATCAGCGTGGTGCCGCCATTTGCCAGCGTCCGGAAATGGTTTTCGCTTTCACGCAGGCGCATGTCGGCCAGCTTGCGAATTTCGATTTCGTGCAGCAGGTCTTCGCGATTCGACCTGAGGTCGTTGCGCATCGCCGCGAAACTTCCGATCAGATTTCCCACCTCATCGCGTCCGCTGGCCGGAAGCGGCGTGTCAAACCGTTGTTGCGCCAGTTCAGTCGTCGCGACGGACAGTCGTCGCAAGGGCCTAACGACGGCAGCTTCCAGTGTCCCCGCCCAAACCAGTGCCAGAAGGACGATGATCACCGCCAGCATCAGGGTGAGGTCGCGGTGTTGGGCGCGGATTTCGTCGAGCCACGACGCGTAGGCGACGTGCACAACCAGCTTTCCGAGCGGCTTGCCGAGAAAGGCGACGTTTGTTTCCAGCACCCGAACACTGGGGCCGACGATCGGCGGCTGCCCGTTGTCCGCAAGCAGCAGCGGATACAACTGTTTGCCTTCGGCGCCGATCAGCCGAATGTATTGCCATTCCCCGTTCTGCTTTTTCAGTTCGCCGAGGTTCGCCTGGATGAGGTCGAGCTGATCGGTCAGCATCAGTGGCACCAGTCCCTCCACGACGGTGTCGAGATGGTGGCCGACTTCTGTCAGGTGTTGCTGCTTCGCGCTTTCCATGGAGCGCGGCGACCAGACCAGGTCGATGTAGGCCAGCGCCAGCAAGCAGGCGACGACCAAGGGCAACAGCAGTTTGAGGCGCAGAGGCATTGGCGGCCTACTTTCCCTCGCCGACCCAGTACGACTCGAGCCCCCATTTGCGCATGACCAGGTAGTCGTCGATGGATGCCGTTACAGGTTCCTTCATCGGCACCTCGTCGAGCAGTGCCTTGCCGGCCGGCGTTGCGGCCAGCGCCAGCAACCCGCGCCTTACCTGCTCTCGCGCCGCCTGATCGATCCGGGAGTGGGCCGCCACCGGGTGGGACGACATTTCGCGCGTGGTGTAAATCACCCGCAAGGCATCCCGCACCGGCGCGTCCTGTTCGGCAAAGGTCTTTTCGACGCCGCCGCCGGCTTCGGTCAGTCCGTTCAGCACATTCAAATACACCGAACTGTGGGTCTTGACGTTGACCATCTTCATCCTGACCCCGTGCAGATGTTCGAGGTCGGCGCGGATCAGCAGGCTGGCGCCGATGGCGTTGGGCGAGGGCACGGCGAGCGATTTGCCGTCCAGATCCTTCAGGTCCCGCAGCGGGCTGTCCTTGCGTACCAGCAGGATGCCGCGCAGGGGGCTTTTGTCTCGCAGCAGCGGAAGGTAGGTGCGCTTCTGGCTCAGACGCAGGATGTGGTAGGGGTTCGCATAGACGAAATCGTAGCTGCCCTTTTCCAGCTCGCGCTCGAAGTCCGTCACGGTCAGCGGAACCACGAGCTTGAAGCGGTTGCCGGAATGCTTTTCCAGTTCATCCACGATCGGCTGCCAGATGCTGAACATCTTGCGCGACTCGAACTGGGGCACGACGCCGACGCTGTAGGTTTCGGCGCAGGCGACCGGTGTCGCGATCATGGCGACGAGAACCGCCAGTGCCCGGCTGCAGGCACCTATCCATTTGCCATCCGCAAGCCGGAAGGCTTTGCGGGCTTCTGACGAATTCATTTGTTTCCCCTTTCCTGTCGCCGGCTTTGCCGGTCGATGCGCGGCGCATTCAGTTGCGGCAGCCGCGGCCACTGGATGGGCGGGAGGCAGCGGCATCCGCAAACGTCGGCAAGATGCGGTACCGGTCAATCGCCAGTCTGGGCCGCGCCCTGTTTTTGGTCGGCATTTGCCGCCTGGAGGCTGCGTGTTGCACCGAACCTTGCTGCTACCCGTTCAGGGAAACGGAGCCGCCCCTGCTCCCACCGCATACGCCTGCCATTCTGACGAAGTGAAATGGCATTGCTCATCGGCAAATCGCGCAAGAAACTGCGGTCTCTACGTAGTCGCAGGGTTGGTTCAGCTTGCCAGAACCGGAACAGCCGACCAAACCGGTGGCGGGTTTCAGGCCGATCGAAGTGGCGGCAGGGTCAGAACGACGAGCCAGGCTGTTTCAGGAATTCGACCTCTTCCGCCGTCGATGCGCGGCCGAGAATCGCGTTCCGATGCGGGAAGCGGCCGAAGCGGGTGATCACATCACGATGGCGCAGCGCATAGTCGCCGTTGCCAGACTGATCCTGCGGCAGGAACCAGAAGTCGAGTACGGCGCGGGTGAGCGGCGCCGGGTCGGTCATCCGGCTTTCTCCACTTCCGTTTTCGTTGGCGCTGCCTTGGTCGCCGTGCTGCCGGCGCCGACTTTTGCAGCCATCTTCCTCGCCACTGGTTCATCTGCGGCTTCTGCCTTTGCCGACGAAAGCCGCAGCGTGCTCCGCGACCGGGGCGTGCAGGCGCTGGTGGTGTCAAACCGGCCAGCCATCACAACGGACAACGACATCGCTGACAAGTCCCCAGTCGAACTGTGTGACGATCTTTACCCCATGAAACTTTGTCTGGTGGGGTAAATTGGAATGCGCTAGACTTACCCCATGATTCTTCAAATTATGGGGTAACAAATGGAAGTCCCCACGTATCGCGAACACGAACTCGCCTTCCGCACCCAGTATGCGGAACTGAAGGAGCGGACCCGAGCTGCCGGTGCGCTGCTGCCCGGCACGCCCGGTTCGCTGGCCCTACGCAGTGGAACCGGCTACGGCTATTGGTATCGCGTCTTCTACCCGGTGCCCGGCAAACCCGCGGAAGAGCTGGTATGCAAGGAAGGCGATGCCGCCGCGCTCGAAGCCATGGGCGAGCGTATGGCGTTCAGCGAGTGGGCTGCGACGCAGGTTTCCTCGTTGCGGAAGCTGGGGTTTCAGGTGGCAGACAAAGCCAGTGGCCGCGTGCTCGTCGAACTGCACAACCGGCAGGCCTTCGAGGCGGGCCTGGTCCTTACCGGCACGCTGGCCTGCATGGCCTGGCTCAACGAACTTGGCGCTATCGCGGTAACGGCGCGAACGCTCGACATCGACCTGGCACGCCGGCAGCAACTGAAACTGGGCGCGCCGCTGCCCTTCCTGGCCACGATCCAGGCGACCGGCCTGCCCTTCGTCGCGGTTCCGGGCCTGCCGTCGGCCTCGCCGTCGACCTCGGTCAAGCTGCCGGGTGTCCAGGGCCTACGCGTCGATGTGCTGGCGCCCGGCAGGAAACTCGGCGCCGTGGTGAAGATTCCCGAACTGCAATGGTCGGCGCAGGCCGTGCCGCACTACGACTACCTGCTCGACGCCGCCGAAGCGGGCGCGATGCTGGCCGGCGGCCACTGCATTCCGCTGCGCCTGCCGCAGGCCGCGCGCTTCGTCTGGCACAAGTTCTATTCGAGCACGCAAAGGCGCGGTTCGCCGGAAAAGGCGGCGAAGGACCGGCAGCAAGCCCTGCTTATTGGCGCCGTACTCGCCGATACCGACCCCCTCGCCCTTCGGCAAGCGTTCAACGAGGCGCCTGCCGCCATGGTCGCGCCGATCAGGCCGCAGTTGGAGACGCTCGCAAGTCGAGTGAGCAAGCATCCGGCGCTCGAAGACGCGCTGCGTGAATGCTTGAATCGGTGAGATTCAAGACGGATTTGGGAATGAACACTTTCTATGCCAATTTATTCTGGCAATAAGTGGCGCAGCACTAATCCCAAACCCGTTTACACAAAATTCGGGACACCCTCTTTCTTGATTGACTCAAAACGACGAACCGGGCTGTTTCAGGAATTCGACCTCTTCCGCCGTCGATGCGCGGCCGAGAATCGCGTTCCGATGCGGGAAGCGGCCGAAGCGGGTGATCACATCACGATGGCGCAGCGCATAGTCGTGGGCGCTGTCGAAGGCCTCGTGTTGCATTTCTCGGCGCAGGGCTGCGAACAGCGCGACCGAGCGCTCTTGGTCGAGCAGCGATTCGCTGTGTTCGAAAGGCAGGTAGGCGAACCAGCGCTGCCAGGGCGTGAGGTTCTTGTCGCGACCCGCGGCGACCAGCGCTTCGGCGATTTGCAGGGCGCGGGGGTCGCCGCCAAAGGCGCGCGGCGTGCCGCGGAAGATGTTGCGGGTGAACTGGTCGAGCAGCAAGATGGTCGCCAGCAGGTCGGCATCCTGTTGGTCGACCCGTGCCGAGCCCTTCAGTGCGGATTCGACCGCGGCGGCGAAGCGATCGCGGATCGCGGCATCGAAAGCATCGTCCTTGCGGAACCACTGCGGGCGATAGGCACCGTGGCCAGCCTGGTCCGGCGGCAGGAACCAGAAGTCGAGAACGGCGCTGGTTGGCGGCGCCGGCTCGGTCATCCGGCTTTCTTCGCCGCCGGCTTCTTGGCGGCCGGCTTTTTTGCCGCTGCCTTCTTCGGTGCCGCCTTGCTTGCCGTGCCGTCAGCGACCGAAGGAAGTCCCCGTGGGGCGCCGACTTTCGCAGCAATCTTCTTCGCCACCGGTTTCTTTGCCGCGGCCTTCTTCGCCACCGGTTCATTGGCGGCACCAGTCTTCGCTGTGCGCGCGCCGGACTTGGCCGGTGCCGGTTCCGCCGTTTTCGCTGCCGCCGGCTTCGCGCCCGCCTTTGGTGCCCTCGGCTCGAACTCGAAGCCGACCTTGCCGGTTGCCGGGTCTCGCACCAGGTAGGCGGAGAACTTGCGCCGTGTCTTGTTCGAGATGAAGCCCTTGAGCAGGTCGGTGCGTCCGGTGGTCAGCAGCTTCTGCATGTCGCCGCGCCCCACTTCCTGTTGCAGGATCACCTTGCCGGAACGGAAGTCGCAGGTTTTCGCGGCACCGACAGCCTTTTCGCAGACATAGGCCATGCCGTGCTCGAACACGCGGGCGCCGCACTTGGCGCAGTTGCCGAGAGGCTCCTGGGTCGAGAAATCCACTTCCTCGCCATCGGCGTCAGCGTCCGACTGACCGAAGTCGAACTCCGGCATGTGGTCGTCCTTGAGCTTGATCATGGCGGCGAAGGGGCGCCCCATCTTGCTGCGGAAGCCCTGCAGCGGGCCGATCTGGCGCTTGGTCAAGAGTTCGTCGATTTCCGATGTTTCCCACTGGCGGCTGGCCACCACTTTCCACAACTTGTAGTCGCACTTTTCGCAGGTGAAGTGCTTGTAGCCTTCGTGGATCTTGGCGCCGCAGCGCGGGCAGGGCGTCTGCAGCGTGCCGAAGTCGGGATCTGCAAACTCGCCGGTCTTGATGCGCTCGACCATTTCGCGCGTCCTGTCCACGACGTGGTTCATGAACTCGTCGCGGCCCAGGCGGCCCTGTTCCATTTCCTTGAGCTTGAATTCCCATTCGCCGGTCAGTTCCGGCGAGCGGATTTCGTCCACCTTGAGCTGTTCCAGCGCGAACAAAAGCGAAAAAGCCTTGGCCGTCGGTTGCAGTTCGCGGCCGTTGCGGTGCAGGTATTCCTCTGCCAGCAGGCCTTCGATGGTCGCCGCGCGGGTGGCCGGGGTGCCGAGGCCGCGCTCGGACATCGCCTCGCGCAGTTCCTCGTCCTCGATCAGCTTGCCGGCACCTTCCATTGCGGTCAGCAGCGTGGCTTCCGTGAAGCGCGGCGGCGGCTGCGTGGCCTTGGCCTTGACCTCGACATCCTTGGCCCAGACGCGCTCGTTCTTTTCCAGCGGCACCAGGTTCACGGCTTCACCGGCTTCTTCGCGAGTCTCTTGCGATTCCTTGCCGTACACGGCCAGCCAACCCGGTGTCACCAGCACCTTGCCTTCGGTCTTGAAGGCTTCCTGCTCGATGCGGGTAATCCGCGTCGTGATGTTGTATTCGGCCGAGGGATAGAAGATGGCGAGGAAGCGCTTGGTGACCAGGTCGTAAATCTTCTGTTCCGGCTCGGAAAGATTCTTCGGCGCCGCCCCCGTGGGGATGATGGCAAAGTGGTCGCTCACTTTGACATTGTTGAAAATGCGCTTGTTGGGATGTACCCAGCCGTTCTTGATGATGGCGCCGGCGAATGTGGCGTAGGGCGTACCGGCCATGGATGCCAGGGTTTCCTTCACCGTGCCGATGTAGTCCTCGGGCAGGTGGCGGCTGTCGGTTCGCGGGTAGGTCAGCGCCTTGTGCTTTTCGTAGAGCGCCTGGGCCAGTCCCAGCGTGTTCTTGGCACTGAAGCCGAAGCGGCCGTTGGCCTCGCGCTGCAGCGAGGTGAGGTCGTAGAGCATCGGGCAGGCTTCGGTCTTCGGCTTGCTCTCTTCTTCGACCGTACCGTGCTGGCCGAGGCATTCTTTGCGCAGGGCATCGGCTTTGGCTTTGTCCCAGACGCGCTCGGCGCGTGCATGTTCGTCCTCGGCTTTTTTGAATTTCTCGTCGAACCAGCGGCCGCGGTAAGTGCCGGCGACGCACTGGAATTCGCCTTCGACTTCCCAGTAGTCACGCGAGACGAAGGCGCGGATGCGGCTCTCCCTCTCGACCATGATCGCCAGCGTCGGCGTCTGCACGCGGCCGACCGGGGTCTTGTAGAAGCCGCCTTCCTTGGAATTGAAGGCGGTCATGGCGCGCGTGCCGTTGATGCCGATCAGCCAGTCGGCTTCCGAGCGGCAGCGCGCCGCATCGGCCAGCGGCAGCATTTCGGCATCGGTGCGCAGGTGGGCGAAGCCGTCGCGGATCGCCGTTGCCGTCATCGACTGCAGCCACAGGCGGCGCACCGGTTTCTGCTTGGCGCCCAAGGCGTGCTGCGCCACGTAGCGGAAAATCAGTTCGCCTTCGCGCCCGGCGTCACAGGCGTTGACCAGGCCGGTGACATCCTTGCGCTTGATCAGGCGTGTCAGGAGGCGCAGGCGTTCCTGGGTTCTTTCGATGGGATTCAGCGCGAAATGCGGCGGAATCATAGGCAGGTGGGTGAAGCTCCACTTGCCGCGCTTGACGTCGTATTCCTCGGGCACCGACAGTTCCAGCAGGTGGCCGATGGCCGACGACAGGACGTAGTCGTCACTTTCGAAGTAGTCGCCGGTCTTGGCGAAGCCTCCCAGTGCCTTGGCGATATCCTGGGCGACAGAAGGTTTCTCGGCAATGATGAGCTGTTTCATAGTGTTGGCTTTCCCCCCGGCCCCCTTTCCGGGAAAGGGGGTGACGGAGGCTCGCGGTGCTCGAAATGGAACGATTGGGCCAAAGTGGGCCTGCGGGAGCGGCGCATCATAAGCGCGCCCCGCCCAATTAAGCAAGCCGGGAATCAGTTCAGCAGGATGCGGGCAACGTCCTCGCCGGACCCGTGTTCGGTGTCATCGTCGTCCTCGGCCAGCAGTTCTTCGAGGATCAGGGCATCGACTTCATGGCGGTAGCGCCAGATCACGGCCAGCACGATGACCTTGAGCCGGTCCAGGGCAATTTCGTCATCCGGCAGGGCCAGCGCGCGCTCGATGATGGCTTCGCGCAGGGAGGCGTCGATCGCCCCATTTTGTTCCAGGAAGGCGATGAAACCGCGACAGGCAGTCGGCAGCCGTTCCTGTTCTTCCTCGCCGTAGATCCTGATCGCCCCCGCCAGCGCGGGCAGGCTGCAGCGTCCGCCCTCGGGACCGGCGAGGCCATCGAGCCAGGCCAGGGCGGCAGCGATGTCGTCGGAACCGAAACCGGCCGCCGACAGCTTCCTCGCCAGCACCTCCGGTTCCGGGCAGGCGTCGGGCAGGTAGTTCTCGAACAGGTAAACCAGGATGTCGATCATTGGTCTATTTGATGAATGGAACGTGAAACCTCAGGCTTGCTGCGCGTTGCAGAGAGCGGTACCGGTCACGATTTTAATGGAGTTTCTGGTAGAGGCCGCCGGGCAACTGGGCGACGCGGCCGGCAAGTTCCATGGGCAGCAGCATGGCAAGAAGGGCGGCAGGCGTCAAGCCGCTGCGGGCCGCCAGCGCATCCAGGGCACAAGGTGCATCGCCCATGGCGGCGAGGATCTGCGCTTCCGCGCCGTCACCCGTCGCTGCTTTCGGCTTGCCGCGGCTGGTCGGGCCGGGGACCTGTTTCCAGCGCAATTCTTCCAGTACGTCCTGCGCCGATTCAACCAGTTTGGCTCCCTGGCGGATCAATTGGTGGCAGCCGCGCGACAGCGGCGAATGGATCGAGCCGGGAATCGCGAACACTTCGCGCCCGCTTTCCGCGGCCAACCGGGCAGTGATCAGCGAGCCGCTCCGCGGCGCCGCCTCGACCACCAGGCAGCCGAGGCCGAGTCCGGCGATGATCCGGTTGCGGCGCGGAAAGTTGGTGGCCAGGGCCGGGGTGCCCAGCGGGAATTCGCTGAGCACCACACCCTGCTCGGCGATGCGCCGTGCCAGAGCCTCGTTTCTTGCCGGGTAAAGCCGGTCGGCGCCGGTGCCGATCACCGCCACCGTGCCCGCCGGGGTTTCCAGTGCGCCGCGATGGGCGGCGGCATCGATGCCCAGCGCCAGGCCGCTGACGATGGTCAGGCCGGCTTCGCCCAGCGTCCGGGCAAAGGCTTCCGCGTCGCGCAGGCCCTGCGCCGTGGCATTGCGGCTGCCGACCATGGCCAGCATCGGCTGCCGCAGCCTAGCCGGATCACCCTTGGCGTAGAGCAACAGCGGCGGGTCGTCCGCGCTCAGCAGGCTTTGCGGGTAGTCCTCGTCGGCCAGCGTCAGCAGCCGGTTGCCGGCCTGGTCGGCCCAGGCCAGCGCCGCCTCGATGGCGGCGCCACAATCATGGGCCAGCAGGTGTTCGACGAGGCCCGGATCGATGACGGTCGCCAGCGCGCGCGGCCCGGCATCGTAAATTGCCTGCGGCAGGCCGAAGGATTTCAGCAGGGCGCGCCTGGCTTCTCCGCCGATGCCCGGCGTCAGGGTCAGGCGCAACCAGGCGGCGAGTTCCCGACGATCCTCCGCCATACGGCACTCAGGCGAGGGATGGGGGCGCGGCGGGCGTGCCCACGCTGTACGTCAGGGGGTGCGTACGGTATCGCCGACCGACATGGGCTGCGTCGCGTTCATGATCAGCGCGTAGGACACCCGGTCGAACACGCGGAAGACGAACAACAGGCCGTTGCGCGCATCGGGCAACTGGTAGTCGGTCTTTTCGCCCTCATAGCGATTGATCACCGCCTTGCCGGCAACGTCGGCGGCGAGCACATGGCCGGGCTCCAGGCCGTCGGCCCTGCCGCGACTCAAGGTCACCACCGATTGCGGCCCACCGAAGCTGACGCCGGAATACATGCTGAGGATCTTGGCGCGGATCTGCTTGGTCGGTGCGCGTGGAATGTAGTCGACCACGTCCTGGCGCGGCGCGGCCAGCAGGCGGTCGTCGCGGACGATTTCCTGGACCGAGGATGTCACCAGGAAGCTCGACGGCACGCCGCCCTTGATCATGCGCGCGGTGCCGAGGTAAACGGCTTCGTGGCCCAGCACCTCCTTGGTGTCAGGGTCGAGCAGCGGCTTGCCCTCGCGGAACAGTTGCCAGATCTTGTGCTGGGCGGTGACTTCGGTCGTGTAGATGGTGTCGCCGGCGCCGGCGATGACGTGGTCGCCCTGCAGCGCGACGACGCGCGGAGCGGCGGCGAGTCCGCCCGGCTCGAGCACGCGCGGTTCGCTGAGGAAGGGTTCGATGTCCTGCGGCGGGATCGACGGAATGCCCTTCTTGAGCGGCTCGACGTACTCGCGCCGCGGTTCCTTGACCGTTACCAGCTTGAGCCGGGGCTGGGTGCCGCTGCGGTCGAGCGCCAGGACCTGGCCCGGATAGATGCGCTGCGGGTTCTTGATCTCGCTGGCGTTGAGCTTCCAGAGTTCGCCCCAGCGGTAGGGATCCTTGAGGAACTTGGCGGCGATGCCCCACAGGGTGTCGCCGGCGACCACCACGTGGCGGTCGGGCGCACCATCGGCCAGTTGCAGTGGCTGGGCGCCCTGGGCGAGCGCCAGGGTGCTTGAAATGCTGATGAGCAGCGCAGATATAATGCGACGCATGGCTTGGTCTCCTGGCCGAGTGTCTGTGTGGATGGGCGACCCACCCGAGTATCGACCCGATTCTGCCCGACAATTACCCCTGCATCAATTCTTTCAAGAGCGGTTTCATGGCCCTATTGCCGATTTTGCGTTACCCGGATTCCCGCCTGCACACGAAAGCCGCTCCGGTTGCGCAAGTCGATGAATCGATCCGCCAGCTCGCCGCCGACATGGCCGAGACCATGTACGCCGCGCCGGGCATCGGCCTGGCCGCAACGCAAGTGGACCGCCATGTGCGCCTGATCGTGATCGACGTGTCGGAAGACAAGTCGCAATTGCTGACCCTGATCAATCCCGTGTTGCTGGAGAAATCCGGCGAATGCGAAGGCGAGGAAGGCTGTCTCTCGGTGCCCGGCATCTACGAAACCGTGACGCGCGCGAGCCATGTCCGCGTGCGCGCGCTCGGGCTGGACGGCCAGCCCTTCGAAATCGAGGCCGACGACCTGCTCGCCGTCTGTATTCAGCACGAAATGGACCATCTGGAAGGCAAGGTATTTGTCGAATACCTCTCCCGCCTCAAGCGCGAGCGCATCAAGAGCAAGCTGGTGAAGCAGGCGCGCGAGACCTTCTAACGCTCACGGCGCCGAGCGCCACCAGCAGAAGATGAAACACGCGAAGAGCCGATTAGTCGCCCGCCCCCCTTCCCCCCTCGCGGGGGGTTACCAATCGGCGCGCTGCGCGCGTTAATTGCAAAGGGCTCCGAACAAGGAGTTTCACGTTAAATGAAAATCATATTCGCCGGCACGCCGGAATTCGCCGCTACGGCACTGGAAGCCCTGCTCGCCGCGGGCCACGAGGTGGCGCTGGTGCTGACCCAGCCCGATCGTCCCGCCGGGCGCGGCATGGTGCTGCAGGCTTCCGCCGTCAAGCAGGTGGCCCTGGCGCACGGCATTCCCGTGTTCCAGCCCGAGCGCCTGAAGGATCCGGCGACGCATGAACCGATACGCGCCGCCTGCGTCGAACGCGGCGCCGAACTGATGGTGGTTGCCGCCTACGGGTTGATCCTGCCGCAGGCGGTGCTCGACCTGCCGCGCCAGGGTTGCATCAACATCCATGCTTCGCTGCTGCCGCGCTGGCGCGGCGCGGCGCCCATCCATCGCGCCATCGAGGCGGGCGACGCGCAAACCGGCATCACCATCATGCGCATGGAAGCCGGACTCGACACCGGCCCCATGCTGCTGGCTCGCGCCCTGGACATCGATCCGCAGGACAGCACCGGCAGCCTGCATGATCGGCTCGCCGCACTGGGCGGGCGACTCGTGGTGGAGGCGCTGGCGCGCTTCGACCAGTTGAATCCCGTGACGCAGCCAGCGGATGGCGTCACCTACGCCGCCAAGATAGCCAAGGCCGAGGCGCAACTCGACTGGAACCAGCCGGCAACGATCCTGGCGCGCAAGCTACGCGCCTTCAATCCCTTTCCGGGCGCGGTCGTGAATCTCGCCGGCGAGCTGGTCAAGGCCTGGCGCGGCGAGGCGGTCGCCGGTCGCGGTCGCCCCGGCCAGGTGCTCGCCGCCGATGCCGAAGGCATCGTCGTCGCCTGTGGCGAAGGCGCCTTGTGCCTCACCGAACTGCAAAAGCCCGGTGGCCGCCGTGTCGCCGCCGCCGACTTCCTGAGCGGCAGCCGCCTGCGGCCGGACTGAGCCGTCGTCGGTTTTTCGCCCACGCCGAATCAGGGCGGGGCATGAATCGGGCTGGGATACACTCCGTCGATGCAACTGCTCCCCCCGCTTGCCGAGACCCTGCACGCCGCTTCCGGCCTGATCGCCGCCGTGATTGCCGGCCGCAACTTCGATGCCGTGCTGGCGCGCGCCGGGCTGGTCGGGCCGATCCGCGCCGCGACCATGGACCTCGCCTATACGACGCTGCGTGCCTTCGGTCGCGGCGACTTCCTGCTTGCCCAGTTGCTCGAGCGCCCGCTCAAGGACGCGGCGGCACGCGGCCTGCTGCTGGTGGCGCTGGCACGGCTAGAAGCGCGGCCGGACGATGGCCACACCACCGTGGACCAGGCCGTGACCGCCGCGACTCGCGTTGCGCGCGGACAGTACAAGGGGTTGGTCAACGGCGTGCTGCGCAGTTTCCTGCGCCGGCGCGCGGAACTGCTGGCGCTGGCCGATGCCGATCCTGTGGCGCGACGGAGCCATCCGGCATGGTGGATCGCGCGCCTGCGCGAGGATCATCCCGATCATTGGGAAAGTATCCTCGATGCCGGCAACAGCCATCCGCCGCTCTGTTTGCGCGTCAATCGGCGCCGTACCACCGGCGCCGACTTTTCGAGCCTGCTCGCCGCCGCCGGCATCCCCGCGCGCGTGCTGGACGAGTTTGCGATCCTGGTCGACAAGCCGGTGCCGGTGGAGCGCATTCCGGGCTTTGCCAGCGGCCTGTGCTCGGTACAGGACCACGGCGCGCAGGCCGCGGCGGCAATGCTCGATGCGCAGCAAGGCATGCGCGTGCTCGACGCCTGCGCCGCACCCGGAGGCAAGGCGGCGCACCTGCTGGAGCGCGCCGACGTGGAACTCACCGCGCTCGACGCCGATGTCGCGCGCGTGGCGCGCATCACGTCGACGCTGGAGCGGCTGGGCTTGTCGGCCACGGTCAGGGTGGGCGACGCCCGTGCTCCCGACGCCTGGTGGGACGGCCGGCCCTTCGACCGCATCCTGGCGGACGTGCCGTGTTCCGCTTCCGGCGTGGTGCGCCGCCATCCCGATGCGAAATGGCTGCGGCGCGAGACCGACATCGCCTCGTTCGCGGCGACGCAGCGCGAGATCGTCGATGCCCTGTGGCGAACTCTCGCCCCCGGTGGCAAAATGCTCTATGCAACCTGCTCCGTGTTCCACGAGGAGAATGCCCGGCAAGTCGAATCCTTCCTCGGCCGCCACGCCGATGCCCGGCAGCCGCCGGCAACCCGCGACGCACAACTGCAACTACTGCCCGACGCCGAACATGACGGCTTTTATTACGCGCTGCTGCAAAAGGCTTGAAGCAGGTTTGTTTTCCCTGCTGCTGCTGCTGGCGGCCTTTGCCGTCCATGCCGGCAGCATCGAGCCGAAACGCGCGGCGCTGACCCCCGGCGAGGAGGCTTACACGCTCTCGGCCGAGTTCGCGATCGACCTCGGCAACCGCCTGGAGGATGCCGTGGCGCGCGGCGTGCCGCTGTACTTCAACCTCGAATTCGTGCTCGAGCGCAGCCGCAAGTACTGGGTCAACGAACACATCGCGACTCGCAGCCTGACCTATCGCCTGGCCTACAGCGGCCTGACGCGCCAGTACCGCCTGACCACCGGCAACCTGCACCAGAATTTCGGCAGTTTGGGCGAGGCGATGCGCGTCGTCGGCCGCATTGCGGCGCTGCCGGTGCTGGACAAGGATGCGCTCAAGGCGGGTGAGTCCTACGAGGCGGCGGTGCGTCTCGCGCTCGACCGCAGCCAGTTGCCCAAGCCCTTCCAGGTCGACGCCATCACCGACCGCGAACTGCAGGTCGAAACCCGGGTGCTGCGCTGGCAGTTCGTCGCTCCGGTGGTGGCGCCGTGAAAGTCGCTTTGGCGGTCATCGCCGCGCTGGGCGCGATCCTGCTGTTCCTGCTCGCCTCGGCCTCGGCCAATACGGCGCTGTTCGCCGAAAACTACCCCTGGCTGCTGGCGATCAACGGCGTTGCCGCGGTGGCCCTGGTGGTTCTGGTCGGGCTCCAGTTGCGCCGGTTGCGGCGCGATTTTCGCGCCGGCGTGTTCGGCTCGCGCCTCAAGTCGCGCCTGCTGCTGATGCTGTCGCTGATGGCGGTGCTGCCGGGCGCGCTGGTCTATGGCGTCTCGATGCAGTTCGCGGTGAAGAGCATCGATTCCTGGTTCGACGTGCGGGTCGACGCCGCGCTCGAAGGCGGCCTCAACCTCGGTCGCAGCGTGCTCGATACCCTGCAGGCGGACCTGCTGGCAAAAGCCCGCGACGTGGCGCTCGATCTGGGCGACGCGGTACTGGTCAGCCCGAGCCGCCTGAACCGCCTGCGCGAACAGGCAGGGGCGCAAAGCGCCACCCTGCTCACGCTTTCGGGCCAGGTGCTGGCCAGCAGTTCGGCCGAGATGGGCAGCGTGCTGCCATCCTTGCCGGCGCCCGGCCAGTTGCGCCAGGCGCGCAGCGGTCGTGGCATGGCGCTGACCGGCGACGCGGACGGTGGCGGACTGATGGTACGCGCGCTGGTCCCGGTTGCCGAAAGCGGCTTCACCGCCGATCCGAGGATCCTGCAACTGACGCTGATGGTGCCGGCCTCGATCGTCAAAAGCGCCGAGAGCGTCGAAGCCGCCCATCGCGACTACCAGGAGCTGCAACTGGGTCGCGCCGGGCTCAAGCGGATCTATACCCTGACGCTGACCCTGTCCTTGCTGCTCGCACTGTTCGCCGCGATCGCGCTGGCCTTCTTCCTCGCCGAACGGCTGGCGAGGCCGCTGCTGATCCTGGCCGAAGGCACGCAGGCGGTGGCAGCCGGCGACTTCACGCCGCGCGCCACGGTGGAAGCTTCCGACGAACTCGGCGTGCTGACGCATTCCTTCAACAGCATGACCCGCCAGTTGAGCGAGGCGCGCGCCCAGGCCGACCACCACCGTGCGGAAACCGAAGCTGCCCAGGCCTACCTGGAATCGGTGCTGGCCAACCTGTCGGCGGGCGTGCTGGCCTTTGACCTGCGCTTTCGCCTGCGCGCTGCCAACCGCGGCGCGCAGGCCATCCTCGGCGACGACCTGGCGGGTTTCGAACAGATCCGCCTGCAGGACTGGCCGCGCCACGAGACGCTGGCCGGCGCCATCCTGGAAGGCTTCGCGCGACGCGGCGACGAGTGGCAGGAGCAACTCGAACTGGCGCGCCCGGACAGCATGCCGCAGGCGCTGCTGGTGCGCGGCACGGCCTTGCCGGCAGCCGGCGGCGGCGGCTACGTGGTGGTGTTCGACGACATCACCAAGCTCATCGCGGCGCAGCGTTCCGCCGCCTGGGGCGAGGTCGCGCAGCGCCTGGCGCACGAGATCAAGAACCCGCTGACGCCGATACAGCTGTCCGCCGAACGTCTGCAGATCAAGCTGGCAGACCAGCTCACGGGCGCCTCGCGGGAACTGCTCGATCGCGCCACGCAGACCATCGTCAGCCAGGTCGAGGCGATGAAGAACATGGTCAATGACTTCCGCGACTACGCGCGAACGCCGTTGCCGCAACTCGCTCCGGTCGAGCTGCGGGCCCTGCTGGACGAGGTGCTGGGCCTCTACGAGAACTCGCGCGCTTCGATTGCCGTGGAGCCGGCGCCGACTTCCGGACCATTGCCGCCGGTCATGGCGGATGCCAACCAGTTGCGGCAGGTACTGCATAATGTGCTGACCAACGCGCAGGACGCGCTGGCCGACGTTGACGCCGGGAAGATCACCATCGCCACGGCGCGGGATGCCGGGCGGATACGCCTCACCGTCAGGGACAACGGGCCGGGATTTCCGCCGCAGATCCTGTCGCGCGCTTTCGAGCCTTATGTCACGACCAAGTCGAAAGGCACCGGTCTCGGGCTGGCGATCGTCAAGAAGATCGTGGACGACCACGGTGGCGAAATACGCCTGGCCAACGAGAAGGGGGGAGAAGTGAGCATCTGGTTGCCGCTGGCGAACCAGGGATAGGGAATCGGGGTCGCGCAGCAGACGCATGGCGGCGAACGGCGCCGCACTGGTTGATGTCCTTGAAGGGGCAGGGGAGTCGGGAACATGTCGAAGATACTGGTGGTAGATGATGAAGTCGGGATCCGCGAACTGCTGTCGGAGATCCTGCGCGACGAGGGCCACGAGGTCCAGCTCGCGGAGAACGCGGCCGAAGCGCGCGCCGCGCGCGAGGCCGGGCGCCCCGACATGGTCCTGCTCGACATCTGGATGCCCGATACCGATGGCATCACGCTGCTGAAGGAGTGGGGCGGCAACGGCCAGCTCAACATGCCGGTGGTGATGATGTCCGGCCATGCCACCATAGAAACCGCGGTGGAAGCTACCCGGATCGGCGCGCTTGATTTCCTGGAGAAGCCGATTGGCATGCAGAAGCTGCTGGCTGCCGTGAAGAAGGCGCTCGAGCGTGGCGCCCGCCATGGCGGCGGCGGCCTCTCGCTGGGCGCCTTCGCGCGGCCCGGGCCGCTGCGCGACCTCAAGCGCAGGCTGGATCAGGTGCTGGCCAGAAGCCCGCTACTGATGCTGCGCGCCGCGCCCGGCGGCATCGTCGAATTGGTGGCGCGCACCGCACAAGTTGCCGGCAAGCCCTGGATCGACCTGGCGCACGACTCCAATCCGCTCAGCGTCGAAATGCTGCAACGCGCCAGCGGCGGCGTCCTGTGGTGCGAGGAACTGGCGCGCCTGACGCGCCTGCAGCAGAAGAACCTGCTGTTCGCCGCCGAGCGCCTCGACCGCTACAACTTGCGGCTGGTAGCGGCCACTACCCACAGCAGCGTCGAACTGCTGGCATTGGGCTGGGACGAAGCCGGTTTGCAGCGGCTGTTCGAGACCGGGCTGGGCGTGCCCAGCCTGGGAGAGCTGAAGGACGAAGTGCCCGACATTGCCGCCCACCTTCTCACCCAGTTGATGGAAAGCGACGAGATCCCGCTGCGGCGATTTTCCAGCGCGGCGCTCAACGCCTTGCGCCAGCACGCCTGGGACGGCGGTTACGGCGAGCTCAAGGCGGCAGTCAAGTCGCTGGCGCTGGCCAGCCTGGGCGAGGAAATCGGCGAAGAGGAAACGCTGCAATTGCTGGCCCCCGCCGGCGAGCCCGACACGGGCCCTGTCGGACTGGCGCCGGAAGTCATCGACCTGCCTTTGCGCGAGGCGCGCGAAGCCTTCGAGCGCATGTACTTCGAGCACCATCTCGCCAAGGACGGCGGCAACATGACGCGCCTGGCCGAAAAGACCGGTCTGGAACGTACGCACCTGTATCGCAAACTGAAAGATCTGGGGCTCAGATAACGTGAAAACACCTGATCGGAGGCACCGGTGACATCCGAGCGAAGCGATCAAATCAGCAGCCTCCCCGCGAGGGGGCGAGGCGGGGTTTCGCAGCGCATGCGCTGCGCCGCCGCAGCCGGCGGGCTGTGCAAAGCCCGCCGTGGTTCGTGCGGCGAATGGGAGGGGCGGGAGTTCAATTCGCCTTTACTTTGTTTCATCATCAGCGGTGCGGCATTGCTGCCTAGGATTTCGACTTAGCCATGAGAATCATCATCCTCGGCGCCGGCCAGGTCGGCGCCTCGGTGGCCGAGGCGCTGGCCTCGGAAGCCAACGACATTACCATCGTGGACCAGAGCCGCGAGAGCCTCGGTGACATCGCCGACCGCCTCGACGTGCGCACCCTGGTCGGCAACGGCGCCCTGCCCTCGGTGCTGAGGAATGCCGGCATGGACGATGCCGACATGCTGGTGGCGGTGACCCAGTCGGATTCGACCAATCTGGTCGCCTGCAAGATCGCGCGCAGCGTGTTCAACGTCACCACCCGGGTCGCCCGCCTGCGCTCGGCGGATTACCTTGACGACAAAAGCCTGCTCGACGATGAGCATTTCGCCGTGACCCACGCGATTTGTCCGGAGCAGGAGATCACCGACTACATCGCGCGCCTGATCGAGTTTCCCGAGGCGCTGCAGGTGCTCGAATTCGCCGACGGCCGCGTGACGCTGGTCTGCGTGCGCGCCTTCGACGGCGGCCTGCTGGTCGGCAAGCCGATCAAGGCCATGCGCGAACACTTGCCGGAGCGGGTCGACGCCCGTATCGCCGCGATCTTCCGCGAACACCAGTCGGTCGATCCCGAGGGCAACACGGTTATCGAGGCTGGCGACGAGGTGTTCGTGCTGGCGGCGACCGAGCACATCCGCCCAGTTATGCGCGAACTGCGCCGGATGCTGAAACCGGTCAGGCGCATCATGATCGCCGGCGGCGGCAACATCGGCGCGCGCGTGGCGGCGACCCTTGAAGCCGACCATGAAGTCAAGGTCATCGAACGCGACCCGGCGCGCGCCGAACTTGTCGCCACCCGCCTGCACAAGAGCCTGGTGCTGCACGGCGAGGCCACCGACGAAAACGTGCTGGCGCAGGAAAACATCGACGAAATGGACATGTTCCTCGCGCTGACCAACGACGACGAAGACAACATCATGGCGGCCTCGCTGGCCAAGCGCCTCGGTTGCCGGCGTGTACTGGCGCTGATCAACCGCCGCGCCTATGCCGACATGGTGCAGGGCGGCCCGATCGACATCGGCCTCTCGCCGGCGCAGGTTTCGATCGGATCCTTGCTCACTTTCTGTCGTCGCGGCGACGTGGCCCGCGTGCACAGCCTGCGCCGCGGTGCTGCCGAAGCGCTGGAGCTGGTGGTGCATGGCGACAGGAAGAGCAGCAAGGTGGTCGGCCGTCGCATCGACGAACTGCCGGTGATCAAGGGCGCCCACATCGCCGCCATCGTGCGCGATACCGGCGATCTTGCGGTGGTGCAGATGGGCGGCTTCCTGGTCGACGAAAAGCGCGCGCGGGTGATCATTCCCCACCATGACACGGTGATTGAGGAGAACGATCACGTGGTGGTGTTCTGTTCCCGCAAACGCGTGGTGCCTCAGGTCGAGAAGCTGTTCCAGGTCGGCTTCCAGTTTCTATAGGCCGGCGCGGATGAGCCGCTTCTACCCGCTGGTTCGCGTCTTCGGCGCGCTACTGATGGGTTTCTCATTGTGCCTGGCAGTACCGATGGTGCTTTCCTGGTATGTGCAGGACGGCGCTCACGGCGCTTTCGACGAGGCCTTCCTGCTCACGCTGCTGACCGGCGCCGCCCTTTATGGCGTCGCGCGCAAGGAGAAGCGCGAACTCAAGGTGCGCGACGGTTTCCTGCTGGTGGTGCTGGTATGGACTGTACTGCCGCTGTTCGCCTGCCTGCCTTTTGTCCTGCACCTGCACGTGTCATTCACCGACGCCTATTTCGAGGCCGCCTCCGGCCTGACGGCAACGGGCGCAACGGTGTTCTCCGGCCTCGACACAATGCCGCTGTCGATCAATCTCTGGCGCACCTTCATGCACTGGATCGGCGGCATGGGGGTGGTCGTGCTTGCCGTCGCCATCCTCCCGCTGCTGGGCATCGGCGGACGACAGATGTTCAAGGCGGAAACCCCGGGACCAATGAAGGAAACCAGCCTGACGCCGCGCATCGCGGAGACGGCCAAGGGTCTTTGGAAGGTCTATTTCGTTTTTACGGTGCTCTGCGCGCTGGCCTACTGGCACGCCGGCATGGAAAAGTGGGACGCGCTGATGCATGCCTTCAGCACCATGGGTCTGGGCGGATTTTCCAGCAAGGACGCCAGCCTCGGCCATTACGCCAGCCTGGAGATCGAACTGGTGGCGATCGTCTTCGCGCTGATTTCGGGCATCAACTACGCGACGCACTACATGGCCTTTGCCGGGTACAGCCTGCGTCCCTACCGCCACGACCCCGAGGCGCCCTATTTCCTGGGCGTGCTGGCCGTGAGCACGGTCTGCCTGAGCGCCTACCTGATGTACTTCGGGGTGTTCGGCGATGCGATGACGGCCTTGCGCTACGTGGCCTTCCACGTCGTCTCGTTGTCGACTTCGCTGGGACTGGCGACTACCGACTACGGCCAGTGGCCGATGTTCGCCCAGCTCTGGATGCTCTTCCTCGGCAGTTTCGCCGCCTGTTCCGGGTCGACCGGCGGCGGCATCAAGATGATCCGCGCCATGATCCTCTACAAGCAGGTCTACCGCGAACTGGTGCGCGCCATGCATCCGCGTGCCGTGTATCCGGCGCAGGTCGCCGGCGTTCCGCTGGGGCAGAACATCGTCACCGCGGTGATGGCCTTCGGCTTCATCTACATGGTCAGCATCGTTACCCTGACCCTGCTGATGTCGGCCAGCGGGCTGGACATCGTGACCGGCTTTTCCGCCGTGGTGGCCACCATCAACAACACCGGTCCGGGTCTCAACCTCGTCGGTCCCTCAACAACCTATGCGGTCTTGACCGACTTTCAGACCTGGCTCTGCAGCTTCGCCATGCTGTTGGGGCGACTTGAGATTTTTACTCTGCTGGTGGTGCTGACGCCGGCCTTCTGGCGACGCTGAGTCTGCATGTCGCCCTACTATCCTGTCATACGTGTGTTCGGCGTCCTGCTGGCCTGCTTTGCGCTGACCATGCTGGTGCCCCTGCTGTTTTCGCACGCGATAGGCGACGGCGCCGAATCGGCCTACGACGAGGCCCTGTTGCTCAGTCTTGCTACGGGCGCCGGCCTGTGGTGGTCGGCGCGCCACGAAAAGCACGAGCTCAAGGTGCGCGACGGCTTCCTTCTGGTGGTCATGGTCTGGTCGCTGCTGCCCGTTTTCGCCTGCCTGCCTTTGATTTTCCAGTTGCAGCTGTCATTCACCGACGCCTACTTCGAGGCCATGTCCGGGCTCACCACCACGGGCGCCACGGTGATCTCCGGCCTCGATTCCCTGCCGCCCTCGATCAACCTCTGGCGCGGCATGCTGGTCTGGATCGGCGGCATGGGCCTGATCGTGCTGGCGGTGGCGGTGCTGCCGCTGCTCGGCATCGGCGGCCGGCAGATGTTCAAGGCCGAGACGCCGGGGCCGATGAAAGATTCCAACCTGACCCCGCGCATGGCGGAGACCGCCAAGGGCCTGTGGCTGGTCTATGGTGTGGTCACCCTGCTCTGCATCCTGTCCTTGCATTGGGCCGGCATGAACTGGTTCGACGCCATCATGCATTCTTTTTCCACCATGGGCCTGGGCGGCTTTTCCAGCCACGACGCCAGCTTCGGCCACTGGAATTCACCGCTGATCGAGGGCGTCACGGTGGTCTTCATGCTGATCGCGGGGATGAACTTCGCCACGCTCTTCCTTGCCGTGCGCGGCCGCAGCCTGATGCCCTATGGCCACGATCCCGAGGTCCGCTACTTTCTCGGCATCACTCTGGCCAGCGTGGTCGGCATCGCGATCTACCTCGACGTCCAAGGTGTCTATCCCAACTTTCCCACGGCGTTCCGCCATGCCCTGTTCAACGTCGTCTCGGTCGCCACCACCACCGGTTTCGCCAGCGTCGATTACAACCTGTGGCCGATCTTCGCGCCGCTGTGGATGCTGTTCCTGTGCAGCTTCGCTACCAGCGCCGGGTCCACCGGCGGCGGCATCAAGATGATGCGGGCGATCATCCTCTACAAGCAGGTCTATCGCGAGCTGCTGCGTGCCATGCATCCGAATGCGGTCTGGCCGGTGCGCGTCGGCGGCGTCGCGGTGTCGCAGAACATACTGACTGCCGTGCTGGCCTTCGGTTTCGCCTACATGTGCTTCCTCGTCGTGCTGACTCTGGTGATGACGCTGTCGGGGCTCGATATCCTGACCGCCTTTACCGCCGTGGTGGCCACGGTCAATAACACCGGGCCGGGGCTGAACCAGGTCGGACCGGCGACCACCTTCGAGGTCCTGACCGACTTCCAGACCTGGGTCTGCAGTTTCGGCATGCTCCTCGGCCGGCTGGAAATCTTCACCCTGTTGGTGGTGCTGACGCCGGCCTTCTGGCGACGTTAGCAGCCTGCCGGACTTAATTCGCGGGATGCGTTGTCACCAAACCGGGATGGATGCAAGGCGCGCCGCGCAGGCAATGGTTGTTCCATTGCCAAGCGACGCAACGCCGCAGACGCCCGGTTTGGTGACAACCCTTCGGGACGGGGTCGACTTGGGCGCATCGCGGCGTTGCGCCTCCTCGCTTGGGGGGAGGCCAAAGCTTCGTCGGCGCGCCTTGCGCTGCATCCCAATTCGACCCCGTCGCACCCTCGAATCAAGTCCGGCAGGCTGCTAGTGCGATAATTCGCTTTTCGCCTCGCTGGATAGTTCTCATGTCGCCCAACGCCCGCCCCAAGAACGACACCTTTTTGCGTGCGCTGCTGCGCGAACCGGTCGAGTACACGCCGGTCTGGCTGATGCGCCAGGCCGGGCGCTACCTGCCGGAATACAACGAGACGCGGCGTCGCGCCGGCAGTTTCCTTAGCCTGTGCAAGAACCCGCAACTGGCCTGCGAAGTCACGTTGCAGCCGCTGGCGCGCTTCGAGCTCGACGCGGCGATCCTGTTTTCGGACATCCTCACCGTGCCCGACGCGATGGGCCTCGGCCTGTACTTCGCCGAGGGCGAGGGGCCGAAGTTCGAACGCCCGCTGCGCGAGGAATGGGCGATCCGCGACTTGACGGCGCCTGATCCCAATGTGCATCTGCGCTACGTGATGGATGCCGTGGCGGAAATACGCCGCGCCTTGCACGGTTCGGTGCCCTTGATCGGATTCTCCGGCAGCCCGTGGACCCTGGCCTGCTATATGGTCGAGGGCGGCTCCGGCGCGGCGACCGATTACCGCACGGTGAAGACCATGGTCTATGACCGGCCCGACCTGATGCACCACATCCTCGCCGTGACCGCGCGCGCGGTCACGGACTATCTCAATGCCCAGATCGAATCGGGCGCGCAGGCCGTGATGATTTTCGATTCCTGGGGCGGGGCACTTTCGCACGCCGCCTACCGGGAGTTTTCGCTGGAGTACATGCAGCGCATCATCGCCGGGCTCAAGCGCAGCCATGACGGCGAGCGCGTGCCCTGCATCGTATTCACCAAGGGCGGCGGGCAGTGGATCGAGGCGATCGCGGACATCGGCTGCGATGCCGTCGGCCTCGACTGGACCAGCGACCTGGGCGAGGCGCGGCGCCGCGTCGGCAACCGTGTTGCACTGCAGGGAAATTTCGATCCGATGGCCATGTTCGCCTCGCCCGAGAAGGTGGCCGCCGAGGCACGGCGAGTTCTCGACAGCTATGCCGCCGACCCTGCCGACGCCCGAAAATCGGGTGGGCATGTCTTCAATCTCGGCCATGGAATTTCACAGTTCACGCCGCCCGACAACGTGAAAATTCTGGTTGACACCGTGCACAGTCACAGCCGGCGCGGTTCCGCGCGGGGCTGATTTGCGAAGCCAAGGGCGGCGCGGTTTTGGCCGCCTGATCCCGCGAAAAGGGCCGCCACACAAGGCTTGCCGAAGTGGGCAAAAAAGCGCTCCGGCTATTGACTTATTCACAGAAATCCGCAAAGCCCCGTAGTAGCCGCAGAATTCCGGGGACATTCCAGTGCTTATGTCTAACCAGTTGTTTTTGAACAATTTAATATTGTTCAAATATTGCACAGAGGCGGGAATCGCCTTGCCGGACGGCTACTTAGGGTTTCCGCGCGACCCTTATTCACAAAGTTATCCACAGATTTTGTGGGTAAGCATTTTTGCCTTTTGCAGCAAGGTGTTGAAGGCGAGTTTCGATGCTTTGTCGAGCATTGACGGGCAAGCGACTGAACCGGCATGAACATCGTTCGCGTAGCCCTCGATCTGCCCTTGCCGCGACTGTTCGACTACCTCGCGCCGGATTCCGACGAAAGTGATATCGGGCGGCGTGTCACTGTCCCATTCGGCACGGCTTCGCGTACCGGAGTGATCATTTCGCTGACGCAGGCGAGCGAGCAGCCGGATGCGAAACTGAAGGCGGTGACCGCCATCCTGCGCGACATGCCGGCCCTGCCGGCCGACTGGCGAGAACTTTGCGAATTTTGCGCGCGCTACTACCAGACTCCGCTCGGCGAAGTCACGGCGTTTGCGCTGCCGCCCATGTTGCGGCGCGGCAAGCTGCCGCGCATGCCGAAGGCCGCTGCCGTGTCGCCGGCGCCGCCCTCAAGGGATACCGTCCCAGGCGCAGGCGCCAGGGACATAACTTCCGCAGTCGTGCTGCCGCCGCTGCTGACCGCCCAGGCGGCGGCCGTCGCGGCCATAGTCGAGGCCCGCGGGTTCGCCTGCTTCCTGCTGCACGGCGTCACCGGCAGTGGCAAGACCGAGGTGTACCTGCGCGCCATCGACGCGGTGCTGGCGCAAGGCGGCCAAGCCCTGATGCTGGTGCCCGAGATCGCGCTGACGCCACAACTCGAAGGTCGTGTCGCGGCACGCTTTCCCGGGGCGCACGTGGTCTGCGCCAACAGCGGCATGGCCGACGCGGCGCGCGCGCGCGGCTTTCTGGATGCACTCGGCGGGCGGGCCGACATCGTGCTCGGCACCCGGCTTTCGATTTTCATGCCGATGCCGCGCCTGCGCCTGATCGTGGTCGACGAGGAGCACGACGCCTCGTTCAAGCAGCAGGAGGGCTTGCGCTACTCGGCGCGCGACGTCGCGATCTGGCGCGCCCACCAATTGGGTATTCCCATCGTGCTCGGTTCGGCGACACCGTCGCTGGAAACCTTCCATCACGCCAGCACCGGGCGCTATGCCATGCTGGAATTGCCCGAGCGTGCCGTGGCTGAATCGATGCCGCTGGTGCGCATCGTCGACACGCGGCGCGAGAAGCTGCAGGAAGGCCTCTCCGCCGCGCTGCTCGCCGGCCTTCAACTGCGCCTGGAGCGCGGCGAGCAGAGTCTGGTTTTTCTCAACCGGCGCGGCTATGCGCCAGTGATGGCCTGCCCGCCCTGCGGCTGGGTTTCGCGCTGCCAGCGCTGTGCGGCCAACCTGGTGCTGCATCTGGCCGACCAGCGCCTGCGCTGCCATCACTGCGGCTTCGAGACGCGCGTGCCGCGCGCCTGTCCCGATTGCGGCAACGTCGACCTGATGGCCTTTGGGCGCGGCACGCAGCGCCTCGAAGCCATGCTCGTCGAACGCTTTCCCGAGGCCCGCGTGCTGCGCATCGACCGCGATTCGGCGAGCACGCCGAAGAAATGGCAGGCGCTGCTGGCGACCATCCACGCCGGTGGCGCCGACATCCTGGTCGGCACCCAGATGCTGGCCAAGGGCCATGATTTTCCGATGCTCACCCTGGTCGGCGCGGTCGGCGCCGATGCCGCCCTGTTTGCCGCCGACTTTCGCGCGCCGGAAAGGCTGTTCGCGCAGATGATGCAGGTCGGCGGTCGCAGCGGGCGTGCCGCGCTGCCCGGCGAAGTGCTGATCCAGACCGAGTATCCCGACCATCCGCTGTACCAGGCGCTGATCGACCACGACTACCTGCGCTTCGCCCGCACCCAGCTCGACGAGCGCCGCATCGCCGGCTTCCCGCCCTTCAGTTTCCAGGCCATGCTGCGCGCCGAGGCGCGCGTCATGGAACAGGCACTGGCCTTCCTCGCCGCGGCCCGTGATGCCGCCGCCGATCTCGCCAGCGGGATCACGCTCTACGATCCCGTGCCGATGCGCATGCAGCGCCTGATGACGCTGGAGCGCGGGCAGCTGCTGGTGGAATCCATGAGCCGCCCTGCCCTGCAGGCCTTCCTTGCGGCCTGGATGGAACGGCTTTACGCGCTGAAGATGGCACCGGGCCTGCGCTGGCACCTGGATGTGGACCCGCTGGAGTTCTAGCTTTCTTTCCTGAGGAACCAGAGCCAGCTCGCGCACTGCAGCGCGAGCAGTCCGCCAAAGGTTAACTGGTAGGCGGCTCGTGGCGCATGGCCGGCGCCCTGCAGGAGGTCGACCATCGCGCCGAATCCCCACTGGATGGCGAATGCGCCGACGAACACCATCAGGTTCAGCGCCGTATTGACGCGCCCGGCCAGGGCCGGCGCAAAATCGGCCTGCAACAGCGCATAGGCGAGGTTGCCGACTGAAAAGACCAGGCCCAGCAGCATCCATGCCGGTTCGCTCGGGCCGATGCCGAGCACGATCAGCAGCGTCGACAGCAAACCCAGCCCCATGCCCACCGCCAGCAGGAGGCCCGGACCGATGCCGCGCCGTGTCAGTGGAACGACGCCGAAGGCGATGCATAGAAACCCGATGAGCATGCCGCCGCCCATCAGCAGGAGGTGGTGGGCCGCCGCTTCGCGCGGCAAGCCGGAGAAGTTCATCAGCCAGGGAACCGCCCACAAGCCCTGCAGGGCGAGGAAGCCGCCGATGATCAGGGTCGACTGCGGCGCATAGCGCCAGAAGGCGCGGCTGGTCAGCACCTGCGCGAGGCCGGCGACCTGGTTGCGCAAGGGTTCGGGTTTGGCGTTTGCTGGCTTCTCCGGGGTGCTGAATATCGCCACGGCGACCCCCAGCCCGACTACCGCCAGTGTGGCGAACACCGCGCGCCAGCCATACTGCGGAATCGCCCAGGCCAGCGGCGTCGACGCGGTCAGGGCGCCGAGCCCGCCGGCGGCCATGATGGCGGCATTGAGCGAAGCCTGGCGCTCGGTGCCGAACCATTGGCTGAATGCCTTGAAAGAGGCCATCAGGCAGGCCGAAACGCCCAGACCGATCAGCGCCCGCGCCACCGCCAGTTGCGTCAGCGAGGCGCCGACCGCGAACAGTCCGCAGCCGGCGGCGGCGACCAGCAGCAGCGCGGCTTCGACGCGTCGTGCGCCATAGCGGTCCAGTGCCAGTCCCAGCGGCAGTTGCACCGCGCCGAAAGCCAGCAGGTAGGCGCTGGTCAGCAGGCCCAGGTCGGCGGCGGAGACGCCGAGTTCGCGCGTCAGTTCCGGCGCGATCACGGCATTGACGTTGCGCAGGAAATAGGAAAAGTAAT
The DNA here is from genome assembly GCA_044359585.1 of Sulfuritalea sp. Taxonomy (GTDB): domain Bacteria; phylum Pseudomonadota; class Gammaproteobacteria; order Burkholderiales; family Rhodocyclaceae; genus Sulfuritalea. The sequence continues at coordinate 37,913 of JBIKLV010000016.1, forward strand.
AGCCGGTGGCGAAGGGCAGGAAAATGCGCAGCCAGAGGTTCAAGGGCTATCTCCGTGGTTTTGCAGCCAGTCCATGCGGTCGCGGATCTTGCGCACCCATTCCGGTGCCAGCCCAGGTGCGCTCGCCAGCAGGTCGAGCGCCTGCAGCGCGGGGCGCTGCGCCCGCAGGCCACGGTTGAAGCGCGCCAGGCTGATGGCGCCCGCCGGCCTCTCGAGGTGGATAAGTTCATCGCCGGCGGTGCACTCGCCTTCCGTCAGCACGCGGAAATACCAGCCGGCGATGCCGTGTTCCGCGACATGCGCGGCGACGCCCTCGACGCCGCAGCGGGCGTCGATCTTCCAGCAGGGCGTGCGCGGCTGGCCGATCTGCAGCCGTGCCGTGCCCAGGGCGAAGATGTCGCCGATGCAGGCGATGTCTTCGGTGATGCCGCGCGTCGAGAGGTTCTCGCCGAGCCCGCCCGGCATCAGGTGGCGCGCCTCGGGAAAGGCGCGCGCCAGAGCCTCGTGATTTTCGACGGGGAACAGATGCACCGCCTTTTCGTCGCCACCATGGGCGCGCGGATCGGCGTGCTCGTCGCCTTCGATTCCGTCGAGTCCGACCAGGCAGGGCCCGGAGCGGGAGTCCTTGGCGATCGCGCTGCCGCGGCTTTCGCCGGGCAGCATGCCGATGCGGCCGGTGAAGATGCCGCCGACGATGACGGGCGCAATCAGTTCCACAGCCATGCCGCGCCGCGTACGCCTGAGGAGTCGCCGTGGCGATGCTTGAGAAGCTTTGTCGCCACCCGGTCGGAAAAGACGTGCTCGCGCCAAAGTCGCGGCACGTTGTCGTAAAGCCGGTCGATGTTGGAGAGGCCGCCGCCGAGCACGATCACGTCCGGGTCGAGGATGTTGATGACTTGCGCCAGGGCACGCGCGAGGCGGGTTTCGTAGCGCCGCAACGTCGCTTCGCAAGCCGCGTCTCCGTCGGCGGCGAGTTCCGCAATCCGGACCGCGGAAGAGTCGGCGCCTGTGACACGGCGATGGTCGGCCGTCAGCCCCGGCCCGGACAGGTAAAGTTCGACGCAGCCCTTGCGTCCGCAATAGCAGGTGTCGCGATGGTGTTCGCCGGCCAGTGGATTGTGCCCCCACTCACCGGCGATGGCGTTGGCGCCGGCCAGCACTTTGCCATTGATCACGATGCCGCCGCCGACGCCCGTGCCGAGGATTACGCCGAATACCACGGAGGCGCCGGCGCCCGCGCCGTCGACCGCTTCGGAAAGGGCGAAGCAGTTGGCGTCGTTGGCGATCCGTACTTCACGCTTGAGCGCCTGTTCCAGGTCGCGCTTGAGGGGCTTGCCGATCAGGCAGGTCGAGTTGGCGTTCTTGATCACGCCGCTGTCGCGCGATTCGGCGCCTGGGATGCCGATGCCCACCGTACCGCCAGCGCCGACTTTCTGTTCCGTTGCCGCAACCAGGCCGGCGATTGCCGTCACCGTCGCCAGGTAATCGCCCTGCGGCGTCGTCGCGCGCTCGCGCAACAAGACGTCGCCACCGTTGCCCAGGGCGACTATTTCGATCTTCGTGCCGCCGAGGTCGATGCCTATCCTCAAGATTTTCCAACCAGTGTCGTAGACCGAATAGTATCCCTCCTTCCTGCCCGAAGGGCGCCGAGGCCAGACCGCAATCCGGGCTTGTCGTGCTTGGTTGGGAATAAATCGAAGGTGATATTCTTGGGGTTCGGCATGCGGACGGAACGGCCATGGAGGACGGCACAGATGCGGCTTGACACGGCTGCGGCGTACCTCGGGGTCGTTGCGCTTTCGCTGCCCGCCGCAGGGCTTGCCGCTGTGGACGAGGAAGCGGCGCTGGAACTGGCCAAGAAGAGCAATTGCCTCAAGTGCCACTCGGTCGATGTCAAGAAGGAAGGGCCGCCGTATCGCGAAGTCGCCAAGAAGTACCGGGGCAAGCCGGATGCCGAAAAAACGTTGTACACGCACGTCACGACCGCTCCCAAGGTCAAGATCGACGGCGAAGAGGAGGATCACCAGATCGTGAAGTCGAAAAAGAGCGCCGAGATCTACAACCTGTTGCGCTGGATACTGTCGCAGTGAGCGGCCGAATTTTCCCGCTAGGCGCGCGCCGCGCCCTGTCCGGCCTGGTCCGGTTCGTCGTCTGTGCCATCGCGGCGGCGGCGCTTGTCCAGCCACTGGCGGCCACCGCTGCGGCATCCAGCAAGTCGGGCAAGAGCGAGGCCAAGGACATCCTGCGTACCGGCGACGCTCGTTGTACCCGCTGCCACAACGATGTCAGCGACGACGAGATCGAAGCCTATCCGGTGCTGCCCATCAATCGCACCAAGCATGGCACGGTGGCCGATTCGCGCACGCCAACCTGCGTCGGCTGTCATGGCGAAAGTGAAGCGCACCTGAAGCAGGTCGGTACCGAGCGCCCTCTGCCGGAACGTCCCTACGGCAAAAAGGCGGTTGCCGATCCCAAGGCCCACAACAAGACCTGCCTTGGCTGTCACGATGGCGACAAGCTGATGCACTGGGCCAGCGGTACGCATTCCCGGCGCGACCTGGTCTGCAGCAACTGCCACCAGATCCATGTCGCCAATGACCGGGCGACCACGCGAACCTCGGTGGTCGCCATGTGCATTTCCTGCCATGCGGAAAAGCGCGCCCAGATCAACAGGCCCTATCGCCATCCGATCGTCGAAGGCACCATGGTCTGCATCGACTGCCACAACCCGCACGGATCGGCGGGGCCGAAGATGATGGTCAAGGACAGCGTGAACGACACCTGCTACACCTGCCACATGGATTATCGTGGTCCCTTCCTGTGGAGCCATCCGGCAGTGCGCCAGGATTGCTCGTTGTGCCATAACCCCCATGGGTCGACCGTCGCCGGCCTGCTCAAGCTGCGTCCCCCTTTCCTCTGCCAGCAGTGCCACGAACCCGCCAACCACCGCGGCAATTTCCCCGGTCTCGACAACGTCAAGAGCAACGCGCCGGGGAACAGTGCGCTGACCCAGGCGCGAGGCTGCATGAACTGCCACACCAACATCCATGGCGGCAGCCACCCCGCCAATGCACCCAACTCGACCCGCTTCCGGCGCTGAACACACAGGGAAATCGCGATGAGCCGAGACTACGCCACCATCCTGCTGCGCCTGAGCACCTTGCTGGTTTCCGGCCTGGCCAGCGGCAGCCTGCTTGCCGAGGATCTTGAAAAAGTAGCACACGATTTGCGGATGGACCTGGCGACACCGGACACGCGCATCGAGGCCGGCATTGGCATGGTGTCTGGCGATGCCCGCCGTTTCGGGATGTACAACGGCATGAACCGGGAATCGGCCTACGGACTGCTCAACCTGGACCTGGTCCAGCGCGAAGACGCCACCGGCACGTGGTTCCGCCTCAAGGGAATCAACCTCGATCTCGACGATCGGCGTTTGCACCTGGAGCACCAGCGCCAGGGCGATTGGACCTATTACCTCGATGCGGGCCATGCCAGGTTCAGTGATCCGCGAATGTTCAATACCGGCTTGCGCGGGATCGGCACTGCCTCGCTCACCGTCAGTGCGGCAGCGCCCAAGCGCAATATCGACCTGGGCGTCGCGCATGACAGCTTCGCCGGCGGCATCCGCAAGTTCGTCATCGGCGGGCTCGAACTGCGCGCGAGTTTCAAACAGGACGAGCGCAGCGGCGACCGCGCCTATGGACAGGGCACGCCGGGCACCATCAATTTCCTGACCGAGGCGATCGATCGCGTGACGCGGCAGTGGGACCTTACCGCCAGCTATGCAGACAAGACGCTGCAACTGACCGGCGGCTACAGCGGATCGTCGTTCCAGAACAAGCAGCCGAGCATCCTCATCGCGGGCGGCATCGCCACGTTTTCCCCCACTGCGGCCCCGCCCTCGAACCAGGCGCACAAGTTCCATCTCTCCGGCGGCTACAACTTCGGCGAGACGGGCCGCAGCACCTTCAAGTTGTCGCGCTCGATCGCCAAACAGGACAGCGTGTTCGTCACGCCGCCCACCCTGGCCGGAAATCGCGAGACCTCTCCCGGCGGGCGCGAAGTGACCACGCTGGCCTACGCCGACCTGACCCTGCGTCCGGCCGACCGGCTCGACCTCAGCGCCCAGCTGCGCTTCGAGGATCGCGACGACCAGAGCCGCGTCGCCCAGTACCTGACCCCGGTGGTGCCGACCGCCACGTCCAGCCTGGCGACCGCCGGCATCACCGGGTTCAACATTCCGCGTTCGCTGAAGCAGCTCAAGGGCATGGTCGAGGCGGGCTATCAACTGGACGACGGCTACCGGCTGGTTGTCGGCCTGGAGCACGAGCAGATCCGGCGCAACGTTCCGTTCCAGTACCGGCGCATCGCCTATCGCGAACGCACGGACGAGACCCAGGCACGCGTGGAAATCAAGCGCATGCTGTCGGAGACCCTGAATGGCGGGCTCGCCCTCATCCATGGCTATCGCGGCGGTTCGGCCTATGTGCCGGATACCTACTCGCAGGGGACCAACCAGCTCAACTCGCTGATCTGGGCCGATCGCCAGCGCGACAAGCTGCGCCTCTCCGCCGACTGGATTCCCGACGAGGACTGGTCGCTGCAGTTTCGCGGCGACATCGGCAGCGACCGCTACTCGGGCCGCAACCTCGGGCCGCGCAAGGGCGACACCCTGCTGTTTTCGGCCGACGCCGCCTACCAGATCAGTTCGAAATGGCAGACGCATGCATGGTTGTCGCAGGAGCGGATCCTCGTCGAACAGGCGACCCGCAGCAACATCGACCCGGCGGCGGTCGGCGACAACGTGCTCTGGCAGGCGCGCGTGCGCAATACGACGACGGCCCTGGGCGTTGGCCTCAAGGGCAAGCCGAAAGCCCACCTCGAACTCGGCGTCGACCTCAGCGTTTCCGCCGATTCCGCTCGCCACGGCTTGCAGCGCACGGGCGGCAGCGGCACCGATGCCCTCACCCCGACATCACTGCCCGACTACGTATATCGCCAGTTGACCTTAAAGCTTCACGCCGACCATGCGCTCGACCGTCATTCCGGGATCCGCGGTGAATTCATCGTCGATCGCATGCGCAACAACGACTGGACTTGGCGGAACTGGACCTACACCGACGGTACCACGGTGACCCTTCCCGATCGCCAGAACGCAGCCTTCGTCGGGGTCACCTACTACCACCGCATGCGTTGACGGTCAGGCGCCCGGCGGCGGCCGGCGCACCTGGTTGCGGCCGTTCTCCTTGGCGCCGTAAAGGGCCTCGTCCGCCAGTTTGACCAGTGCTTCGCCATCGTCGGCCTCGTGGCCGGGTTGGCCGGCGACGCCAATGCTGACGGTGACCCGCAGTCCGTCTATCACCAGTTCGGAAATCCGCAGGCGTACGGTCTCGGCGAACGCCATGGCCTGCGCCTCGACGATGCCGGGCATGATCACGAGCATTTCCTCGCCGCCATAGCGGCAAGGGATCAGCGCGGGCGCGGCGAGTTCCTTGAGCACGGCACCGATCGCGGCCAACACGCGGTCGCCGCAGTCGTGGCCGTGGGTGTCGTTGAATTTCTTGAAGTGGTCGACGTCGATCATCATTACCGACAGCGGCTGGGCATAGCGCTGCCAGCGCTTGTATTCCGTAACCAGAACCTCGTCGAGGTGTCGCCGGTTGTGGAGGCCGGTCAGGGCGTCGGTGATCGATTGTTGCTTTAACTCCGATTCGAGGCGATGTTCTTCCGTAATGTCGCGGATCAATGCCGCCGAGCCGATGATGTCTCCGAACTCATGCCGAATCGTCGACGCCTGGATCGACAAGACCCTGTCGTTCCATTCGAGCAGAGTGGAGGCATGTCCTTGCGTCGCGTCGGCAATGCGCGCTTCCATCCAGGCCGGGTCGTCGAACAGGTGGAGGAACCCCCGCGTGACGATATCCGCTTCGCTCCTGCCGAGGATCTCCTCCGCCGCGGGATTGACGAGCACCACCTGCTGCAATGCGTCGGTGACCACGATGCCTGATGTGGCGCCGTGGATGATGGTATTTAGCTTGTTGCGCTCCTCGCGGAGGCTGCCGTAGATTTCCAGCAGTTCTTCGTTCATGTGATTGAACGAACGTGCCATCCGCCCCAGTTCGTCGCCGCCGCCGGCCTTCAGTCGTACGGACATGTCGCCCACCGCCGCCGTTTCCATGGCGCCGAGAAATTCGACGATGCGCGACACGACGGTGCGATGGGCGAACCAGTAGATCAGAGCGACGATCGCCGCCAGCGCGGCGACGATCACCAGGATCGACAGGCGCCAGGTCCGCTCGACGTCGCTGTCGATCTCCTTCATCGACGCCGTGAGCGTGATTGCACCGCGCAGGTTCTCGTCAGGGCCGTGACATTTCCGGCAGGCCAGGGTGGCATGAATCGGGTTGAATACCGTGATCAGGCGCTCGCCGCCGGGAAGGGTGCGATAGGAGAAGACGCGCTTGCCGGTTTGCCGCATGCGGTCCAGGCTCGGATCATCGCCGGATATCGCGCGCTGTGAAGGCGGATTGTTCTTGCGGCCGGTGAACTCGAACTCGCCCAGGCGTTCGTTGACCTTTTCCACCGTCGAGTTGTCGATGAAGGCCTGCATGCCGTCGATGCGGATGATGCGGTAATCGATCACGTTCGGCACGTTGCCCAGCCGGCTGGCGAAGTCCGGCGCCGCCTTGGCGTGTCCGCCCATCATCAATGCCTTCAGGCCTTCGCCGACGGAGTCCGTGACCTTGCCCAGCGCGCTTTCGGCCTGCTGGATCGACGAAGCTTCCTGGCGCATCGCATAAGTGACGGCGATGGCGGCGATGCCGAGGATGACGATGCCGCCCACCGCGGCGAGCAGGCGATGGCCGATATGGCGAAAATGCATCATGCCGCATCCCCCTGGACCGCGGCGACGACGCGGTTGCGCCCGCCGCGCTTGGCTTCGTAGAGCGCGGAATCAGCACGTTCGATCAGTTCGCTGCCGGTGGCCGCCCCCGTCTCGCGGATGCCGGCGACGCCGATGCTGGTCGTCACCCGAAGGCCATCGACGACCATGGCCTCGACACCTTCGCGGATGCGTTCGGCGAGGATCATGCCGCCTTCCTGCGATGTCTCGCGCGCGATCACCATGAACTCCTCGCCGCCGTAGCGGCACACGGTATCGAGCACATCGCGCACGTATGAACGCACCGTGGCGGCAAAGACCTTGAGCACCCTGTCGCCCTGGTCGTGGCCGTAGCTGTCGTTGAATTTCTTGAAGTGGTCGATGTCGAACATCAGCAGCGTGAGGTCGCGGCCCTGTTCGTGGGCAAGGCTGAATTCGCGTGCCAATGTATCGTCGAGGGCGCGCCGGTTCGCGAGGCCCGTGAGCGCATCGGTGTTCGAGAGTTCCCGCAGCATCTGTTCCAGGCGCTTTTCTTTTGTCATGTCGCGAATGATCGCCGCATGACCGAGCATGCGGCCGTCGGCGCTGCGCAGGGTCGAGGCATGCACGGTGAGGAAGCGCTGGCGATAGAGGAACACGTCGGCCGACCCGCTGGCGCCTGAATGTTCGAGTGATCGCTCCATGCGCTGCGGATCGTCCAGCAGGCGCAGGAAACCTTCCTCGACGATGCGTGCGGCAGGTTTGTCAAGCAGTGCGGTCGCGGCATGGTTGACCAGCACGACCTTGCCGGAGCCGTCGGTGACGGCGATGCCTTCATCGGTGCTCATCAGGATCGTTTCGAGCTTGTTGTGCTCGGAATTGAAGCCTGCGTAGCTTTCGCGCAGTTCCGCGGTCATCTTGTTGAACGAGCGCGCCATCAGCGACAGTTCGTCGCGGCCCATGACGGGGATGCTCTGGTCGAGGTCGCCTGCCGCAACCTTGGCCATGGCGAGCGAGACGATTTCGATCGGACGGATGATGTAGCGCCGCAGCACCGCGGTCGCCACCACCAGTACCAGGGCGAGCGCCACGGCCAGGACCACCAGTGACTGCGACCAGGTCTGCCGCACTTCCTGCCGCACGGTTTCCAGCGACGAGCGCAGTTCGAGCACACCGAGCACTTCGCGTTCCTTGCCGTGGCAACGATGGCATTTCTTGGTGCTCTTGATCGGCAGCAGGAAGGTCAGGTGGTCGTTGTCGTGCTGGATGTCGTAGTAATAGATGAACTGCTGGGTGCGGATCGCCTGCAGCAGGTTCGCGTCGTCTGCGGCGAAGACCCTTACCTGGGCTTCCGTGGGACGAGGTTCGAAATCGCTTTCCCCGCGGTACTCGTTCACCTTGCGGATGGTCTCATTGTCGCGGAAGGCTTCGAGGCCGTTGGTGCGCATGATGCGGAAGTCGTCGATGTCCTTGACCCCCTTCAGCCGGTCCGCATAGAGTTCCGCCACGTCCGCCGATCCGGTGATCATGACGGTCTGCAGCCCCTCGTTGACGCTGTTCAGTACCTGTTGGATCGAGCGTTCGTTCTGCTGCAGGATGTTCTTTTCCTGCTGTTTGGCATAGAAGAACACCACGCCGCCGAAGCCCAGTGCGATGGCGACGCAGATCGCGAGGGTCAGCTTTGCGCCAATCGAGCGCAATCCCAGCGCCGTCTCGGTTGCGGCAGGTCCATTCGAAGTCATGGCGCCATGGCTTCCCGCTGTCGCTGCCATTCACCCCCCGGCCCGAAAGGCATCCGCGCCGCGTGAACCCGGATCCTGGAGAGGGTCACCCGCATCATTGCCTGCATTTCCTTTGTCTTTTCCATTCCCGCGCCGACTTGACTCCGTGTGTGCGCCATCGTCGCCCGGTCTACGGCGCCACCCGCGGCGCGATCGTTCAAGGCAATTGAGCCCAGCCTGATAGTCTCAGATGCCGGTTCATTCGTTGATCCGTGAATTACGCTGCCAACTGCGGAATCTACGTAGTCGAGCCTGCCGGCGCTCCGATCGCTACCTGCCGAACAGGCCCTTGAGTTTGTCCTTGGCCTTTTCTTCCACCTTGGCTTTGACCTCCTCCTTCTTTTCTTCGACCTTGGCTTTCGCCGCATCCGCGACCAGGTTCGCCAGTTCAAGCTTGTACGACAGGCTTTCGAAGGGGCCGCTGACGCGCACCGGCACGGTGATTCCCTTGAGGTGTTCGAGGTCCTTGCCGCCCTGGCCGGCGCTGTTGGCCACCACGCTCGCCTTCGCCACATAGTTCATCTGCCCGGCGCCGATGTCGATGTCGCCGGCGCCCGCAAGCCGCAGGAAGGGTGACTTCATCGCAAGATCGTCATTGCGCGCTACGCCATTGGCGATCCTGAGCGACGCCGTGAGTTCGGAAAAATCCGTCTTGTCGCCCGCGCGGGCCTGTTGCGTCGCATCCTGTTTGGCGCCGAGCTTGCCCTCGATGTCGCGCAGGCTTTGAGCCAGGTTGATGCCCTTGATCGCGCCATCCTTCAGGCTCAGCGAAGCGGTGCCACCCAGCGCCTTTTTCATTGCCGCGATGCTGTCGCCGCGGCTGCTGACGTCGAGCGCGACATTGCCGCGCCCGTCGAGCAGGTCCTTGTCGGCGAGGTCCTTCATCAGCGGATTGATGCTGATGCCGGCGAGGGTCTGCTTCAGCGCAAGCTGGTTGCCGTTGGCGTTCAGCGAAAGATTGCCGTTCGCCGTGCCTTCGTAAAGATTCATGCTGAGCGGCGCAACGTCGAGCCTGCCGCTGGCGAGCCGGACCGTCGCATTGAGTTTCGCCAGCTTGAGTTTCGAGGCCTGAAGCGCGCCGATGCGGAGCCTGCCATGCACGTCATGACCCTTCAGCCCGGAGAAATCCAGCTTGTCCTCCTTGGGAGCCTTCTCCGGCTTGGCGCTGGAAGGCGGCAGGTACTTGTCGACGTTGAGCTGGTCGATGTCGATGTCGAATCCGAGCGCCAGCGGTGCGAACTTGGCGACGTCGAGCTTGAGCGCTATCTTCGATTCGTCGAACTTCGTACCCAGTTCCAGCGCGGCGCTTTGCTTCGCCAGGTCGGCGCGCAGCTTGCCGGCGATGGGCAGTGAAAGCTGTTTCATCGGCATCTGCGGGTTGGCGATTTCGAGCTTGCCGGCGAGGTTGTCCAGCGCCAGCGTCTGTGCCGCGAGATCCGCTGTCACCGGCGATTCCAGCCTGCCCCTGGCCGTCGTTTCGCCCGCCTTGGCGTCGAGCTCTAGCGCCAGCTTGCCGATCTTCAGTGTTTTGGCGTTGCCTTCGACGTCCGAAAGCTGGAGCTTCGCGGCGACGTTGCGGCCGCTGCCGGCCAGCGTGGCGGAAAGGCTCAGTGTTTCGCCGCCGGATTTGTCCGGGGAGATCTGAAGTTTCGGCGCTTCCAGTTTCAGCTCGAAGGCATCGGCGCCGGTCTTGCCTTTCGCCGCGATCGACAGGGTGTCGATCGCCAGAGTTTGCTTCGCGCCGTCGGCCAGGATGCGGCCGCTGCCGATGTCGAGGTTGGACAATGCGGTCGTGCTGCCCGCTTTTTCATCGCGCCAGGTCAGTTGCGCGTTGGCGATCCTGATGCCCGCGATGTCGAGTTGAATCGGCGAATTCGCCGTGCCGTCAGCGCCGACTTTCGGAGCGTGTTGGCCGACAGCGGGTTTGTCGCTGCCAAGCAGATCGGCGATGTTGAGCGTACCGTCCTTCTTCTTTACCAGCGTTGCCTTGAGGCCGGTAACCTCGATGCGACGCACCTGCAGCTGTTTCGATAGAAGCGGCATTACCGCCACCGCCACGCGCGCCGAATCCAGCGCGGCGAACTCTTCCTTGCCGCCGGGTTCGGACAGGCTGACGCGGCCAAGCCGGAGGCCCACTTCTGGCCAGACCGAGAGCTCCACCTGCCCGGTGATGTCGAGCTTGCGCTGCTTCTGCTCGAGTACCACGCGCGTCAGTTCGGCCTTGACCTTCTCGCCGTCGAACAATGCATGGAGCAGGCCGATACCGGCCGCGACCAGCGCGACAAGGATGCCGACGCCGATGCCTATGATGCGCAGTACCTTCATTCCGATTTCCCGTTCTGAAAAAATGGGTTAGATTGCGCAGATTATCAGACCAAGGAGCCACCCCATGAAAACCCCATTGAGTATTGTCCTGGCCATGGCCTCGACCTTCGCTTTCGCCCAGCAAAGCGGCATCGGCTCGGTCAAGGCCGATCCGAACCCGGTACGAGCGGGACAGGAAGTGAAGATCACCATTTCGGCCGAAGGCGAAGCGCCGGCCTTTTGCGGCATGGTGGTGCATTTCGACGACGGCAGCGAGTCGCGCCAGGTGAAGATCGACGGCAAGGAAGGCAAGTTTCCCGTCACCATCGCGAAAACCTTCGCCAAGGCCGGCACCTACAGCATCAAGGCCGAGGGCAAGAAGATCACGAGCCACTTCCCCTGCGTCGGCACCGCGACGGCCAAGTTGGTCGTCGAAGCCGATCCCGCGGCCGCCAAACCCGCTGTCGCGGCCTGTCCCGACGGCTACAAGATGCAGGGCAAGGCCGGCAAGGTCGGGGACTTCACCTGCAAGGGCGGCAAGGGCGCCGCAGCTCCGGCCAAGCCGATGGCATGCGCCGCCGGACTTGAATACTTTGCCAACGACAAGGCGAAGCAGGTCGGCTGCCGCAAGGCGAAGGCGCAGAAAAAATAGGCGCTGCGACGAACGGAATGGCCGCCACCGGGGCCATTCCGGCGTTCCCGAAGGCGCGCTGGGCGCGATGCCCCGGAAAGGACCCCCATGATTGACAGTCGTACGCCCACGCCGGTGCGATCGCCCTGCGTCAAGGTGTGTGAGCTGGATCCCGCCAATGGCTTGTGTCGGGGCTGCCAGCGCACGCAGGACGAACGCGACTGGTGGATCGCCTACAGCGATCAGCAGCAGCGGGAGGTGTTGCGGCGTTGCGAGCAGCGCCGGGAGGTGCTGGCTTCCGGGCTGGGCGTGCTGGCGCCCAACATGGGTATCGTCGAGTCGCGTCGCAGAAAATAGCCGGACGTTCGGCGAACGCCCGCCTGGCGGAGATCGAAAAGCGGATACCGGAGCGGTCGTGTTGGTTGGCTGCGACCTGCCCGACCGGCATCAGGCCGCCATTCGGTGTTGCTGTTTGCTGTAGCCGCGCCGGCACAGGCAGCGGCCACTCGTCACCAACTGGCGTTCATCCCGCCCCTTGCAGGCGAAATCGGGCGGAATTGCGACGATGAAGTTGACCAGCCTTTCGCCAATCACGTCGCCGCCCATCGCCCTGGCGAGAATCGATGCCGCCGGCTTCCCGGTTTCGATGAAGCAGCTGATGTATTTCCCATATTCCCGGCTGCAAAAGCACTTCACATTCACCGTGTCGAGTTCCGCGGAGTCGGCCGCGTAGGAGGCGATGTCTTCCGGAGCTTTGAGCGACGTGAATGCGGTCATGGTTTGGCAACCTGTTTACGAGGCAGCGGTTTATCGGTTTTGCGGGCCGGCGGGATCGTTCCAGAAGTGCCTGCCGCAAGGGCGATCGTTCCTTGCAAAACTGCATTTTTCGCTTCGAATGCGCTCGTGTCAAGCACCTAATTTATTGTTTTAAATGTGAAATATGACCAAAGTTATATCCTGACAAAACCGCTCGGAAACTGGGGTTGCGGGACGTTTTTGGCTGCGGATAGCCCGGTTCGCCGTGGCGGGCGCGGAGGCTCTTGTGACATTCGCCTTCCTGCCGCCAGTGTGCCAAATGAACAGCCCCCGGAGGCGTGAAAACCTGCGGGGGCTTGATATGACTGGTGGTGATGGGGGGACTTGAACCCTCGACCTACGGATTATGAATCCGTCGCTCTAACCAGCTGAGCTACATCACCGTGCAAAGGGGCGGGATTATCCTCGCCGCACGCTTGCCTTGTCAAGGCAAGGTCCGGTAGGCGACAATCGCGCCATGGAATTCGATATCGTCATTGTAGGGGGTGGCCTGGCCGGCCTTTCGCTCGCCGCCGCACTGCGTCGCGCGGCGCTTTCTGTGGCCCTGGTCGAGGGTCGGGCGCCGGTTTTCGGCGAGGGATGGGATTCCCGCATCTACGCCATCAGCCCCGCAAACGCGCGCTTTCTCGACGACGTTGGCGCCTGGCGCCATCTCGATCCGGCGCGAATGGCGGCGGTGCGGACGATGGAAATTCACGGCGATGCCGGCGGCCGGCTGGATTTCAGCGCCTATGGCAGCGGCGTGGCGGAACTGGCCTGGATCATTGAATCCTCCCTGATGCAGCGCGAACTCTGGGAAACCGCAAAGCGCCAGGGCAACCTTAGCCTGTTTTGCCCGGCGCGGCCGCAGGCCCTCGCTTTTACCCCGGACGCGGCACACCTGACCCTCGACGATGGCCGCAAGCTCGCCGCGCGCCTGGTCGTCGCCGCCGATGGCGCCGACTCCTGGACCCGCGCGGCAGCTGGCATGGATGCGCGTTTCGACCCTTACGACCAGGTCGGCGTGGTGGCCAATTTCACTACCGAACTGCCGCATCGCGACACGGCATACCAGTGGTTTCGCTGCAGCGAGGGTGTCCTGGCCTGGCTGCCGCTTCCCGGCAATCGCATCTCCATGGTCTGGTCGGCACCGGAATACCTCGGGCGCGAGTTGCTCGCGCTGGAACCGGAGGCCTTGTGCCGGCGTGTCGCCGAGGCCGGCGGGCGGCGACTTGGCGCACTGGAACTGATTACCGCGCAGGCGGGCTTCCCCTTGCGCTTGATGCGTGCACCGCAGGCCGTCGCGTCGCGCCTGGCGCTGATCGGCGATGCCGCACATACCATCCATCCATTGTCCGGGCACGGCATCAACCTCGGATTCCAGGATGCGCAGGTGCTGGCGGCGCTGTTGTGCGACAAACCCGCCCATGTCGATTGCGGTGACCTGTCCTTGCTGCGCAGTTACGAGCGCGCGCGCAAGTCGGACGTGGTGACCCTGCAGACGGTGACGGACACCCTGCACGACCTTTTTGGCCCGGCCGCCGGATCTTTGGCGCGCCTGCGCAATTTTGGATTGAACCTCACCAACGGATTGCCGGTCGTAAAGGACTTGCTGGTCCGTTACGCACTGGCGTCCTGATGATTCCCCTGGAGAACTTATGAAACTGCCCCTGCTTGCAGCCACCCTGGCCTGCGTGTCCCTCGTCGCCATCGCCGACGAGTCCGATGTGAGAAAGGCCGCCGAAGCCAAGCTGGGCAAGGTCGAAAAGCTGGTCAAGGCACCCATGCCGGGCCTCTGGGAAGTGACCGTCGATAGCCAGATTTTCTATGTGGATGACAAGGCTAGCTTCCTGATCTTCGGCAATTTGCTCGACATGAAGTCCGGCAGGAACCTCACCGCCGAGCGGCAGTTCAACGCGCTGCCGCTGGAACTCGCGCTCAAGCAGGTGCGCGGCAATGGCAAGAACGTGATGGTTACTTTCGAGGATCCCAACTGCGGCTATTGCAAGAAACTGGCGAAGGACGTGCTGACGCTGAAGGATGTGACGGTGTACACCTTCCTGCTGCCGGTGCTGGGCGACGATTCCTACGAGAAATCAAAGGCCATCTGGTGCGCGCCGGACAAGTCCAAGGCCTGGGTCGACTGGATGACCGCCGGCAAGGCTCCCCCCGCGGCGTCGGCCAAGTGCGATGTCGCCGGGCTCAACAAGTCGGCGCAACTCGGTGCCAAGCTGCGCATCGGCGGCACGCCGCATATCATGTTCGCCAACGGCGATCGTACGCCGGGCTACATTTCGGCCGAGGAAATTACCAAGCGCTTCGCCGCAGGCGGCAGCTGAACGTCGGCTCAGGCCGCGCCCGGGTCAGCCCCCGGGTTTGCGTCCGTTTCGTTGGGCAGCCACACCGTGAATACGGAGCCGCCGCCGGGCGGGCAGTCGACCCCGATACGGCCGCCGTAGCGCTGTACCAGTCCGAGGCTGACCCACAGCCCGAGGCCGGTACCGTCGCTGGTCTTGGTGGTGAAGAAGGGATCGAACAGGCGCTCGCGGTCCGCGGGCAGAATGCCGGGGCCGCTGTCGCCGACTGCGACGAAGCCGCCGCGGATGCCGTTTTCCTCGCGGTCGCCGCTGGCAAGCCGCAGCGTGCCACCCTCTGGCATGGCCTGCAGCGCATTCACGATCAGGTTGATCAGCACCTGCTGCAATTCATTGCGGTTCACGCTGACAGGCCGCGTGGCGCACAGGGCTTGTTGCACGGCGACGCTGGACTTCTTCATCTGGTGCGCGACCAGTACCAGGCTGTCCTGCACCACCTGGTCGAGCGGCACCGGCTCCAGGTAGCCGGCGTACTCGGCAGGCCGCGCGAACTGCAGCAGCTTGGTCACGATCAGGCGGATGCGGAACACCTGGTCCTGGATCAGGCGGATTTCGGGCAGCACCGGTTGCGCCGTGTCACCCAGGGTTTCGCGCAACACGTCGAGGTTGCCCTGGATCACCGCCACCGGGTTGTTGATCTCGTGCGCCACGCCGGCGGCTAGCTGGCCGATGGCGGCGAGCTTCTCGGACATCACCAGGCGCTGTTGCGCCGAGCGCAGGGTCTGGTTGGCCTGCGCCAGTTCCTGCGTGCGTTCCGCCACCTTGCTGTCCAGTTCGCGGCCCCAGCGCTGCAGCGCCTCGGTCTGCTCGGCCAGGCGGTCGAGCAGGCGATCGAAGTGGGCGGCCAGTTCGGCCAGTTCGTCCTCGCCGGCCAGTTCGGGCAACTGCGCGCCGACCCGCGCCGCGCTGCGTCCTGCCTCGATTTCGTTCAT
Organism: Sulfuritalea sp.; assembly: GCA_044359585.1. Classification (GTDB taxonomy): domain Bacteria; phylum Pseudomonadota; class Gammaproteobacteria; order Burkholderiales; family Rhodocyclaceae; genus Sulfuritalea. The sequence goes on from JBIKLV010000016.1 coordinate 53,593, forward strand.
GGTGCCGTGCATGCGCTCCACCGGTCTGGACACATGGCGCGCCAGGCGCAGCGACACCAACGCCACCACCGCCAGGGTGATCGCGAACAGCAGGGCGACCACCGCCAAGGCGAACCAGCGGGCGCGCTGGAAGGGTTCTTCCAGGTAGCCGACATAGAGCATGCCAATGCGCTTGCCGCTGGCGTCGGTGATCGGTTCGTAGGCCGAGACGTACCAGTCATTGACCACGAAAGCGCGATCCAGCCAGGTGTGGCCGAGGTCCAGCGCGGTGTGGCGCACCGCGGCAGAAACGCGGGTGCCGATGGCGCGCACGTTTTCGAACAGGCGCACGTTGGTGGCGATCCGCACGTCATCGAGGAACAGCGTCGCGGTGCCGACGCTGCCCAGCGGCAGCGAGCCTTCCGGATAGACGATCTCGTTGATTCGATCGACGATGTCGAGGTTCTTGTTCAGCAGCAGGCCGCCGACCAGCACGCCCGCGCTGGCGCCGGCCTCGCGCGTGGACGAGGCGATCGGCGCGGCGGCGTGCATCACCATGCCGCGCGTTTCCTCGTCGCGCTGCGTCGGCTGGGCGTTGCGCGTGGCGATCAGCGGCGTGCGGGCCTTTTCGGCCAGCATCGGGTCGATCGCGGCCAGCCAGCCGGGTTCGAAGATGGCCACCTCCGTTTCGGCGTGGCCGGCCAGCGCGCGCCTTGCCACCGGCCATTCGCTGTAGTCGCGACCGAGCGCCGGGCCGCTGCTGGCGGCCCGCACGCGGCCATTGCTGTCGAGCAGGATCAGGAAATCGACCTGCAGCCGCGGTTGCAGTTCGCGCAGCAGTTCGCCCAGCGCGGCAGGTCCGGGTTGTTCGCGCAGGGCGCGCGCCAGTCGCTCGGAACCGGCCAGGGTTTCGACGCGGCGGCCGACGCCTTCCTTCACCTGGTCGAAATAGCCGTGGGCCACGGCGAGGTCGCTCTGCACCTTGGTGATCAGCAGGCGGTCGTAGTACACCGCGCCCCATCCGGCGAGGATGCCGACCAGGATCGGCACCGCCAGCAGCAGCGGGCCCAATGCCAGCGCCAGCAGTTTGAAGCGCAGCGAGCCGCGAAAGCGTGCGGCGAGCCTGCGCGCCGCTAGACTCCCCAGGCCGCGCACTTGCGTTCCAGCGTCTTGCGCGAAACGCCGAGGCGTCGCGCCGCCTCGGACTTGTTGCCCTTGCAGGATTCCAGCACGCCGAGGATGTGGCGCCGCTCGACCGCCGCGAGCGATTCGTCGTCGCCGGATTCAAGAGTCGGCGCTGGCGACACGGCGATTTCGTCGTCCGGTGCGAAATCGTCGGCGCAGTAGCCCAGTATCAGCGACCGTTCGACCAGGTTCTTCAGTTCGCGCACATTGCCGGGCCATGTGTAGCGCGACAGGCGCATCAGAGCCGCCTCGTCACAGGCGAACTCGGAAACCCCAAGGCGCGCCGACAACTGGCCGATGAAGTAATGCACCAGGTCGGGCAGGTCCTCGATCCGGTCGCGCAAGGGCGGCATGACGACTTCGACCACCTGCAGGCGGTAATAGAGGTCGGGGCGGAAACGTCCGGCGGCGACCTCGGCGACCAGGTCGCGGTTGGTGGCGGCGACCACGCGCACGTCGACCTGAACTTCCTGTTCCGATCCCACCGGACGCAGCTTGCGTTCTTCCAGCACGCGCAACAACTTGGCCTGCATCGGCAGCGGCAATTCGGATATCTCGTCGAGGAAAAGCGTGCCGCCGTGGGCGTAGTAGAACAGGCCCTCGCGCCCGCTGCCGGCGCCGGTGAAGGCGCCCTTGACGTGCCCGAACAGTTCGGACTCGATCAGGTCCTCGGCGATCGCGGCGCAGTTGATCGGCACGAAGGGCCCCGCATCTTTGCCACTGCCGCGCGGGCTCATGCGATGCAGCGCGCGTGCCGCGAGTTCCTTGCCGGTGCCGGATTCGCCATGGATCAGCACCGTCGACGGCATCGGCGCGATGCGCTTGATGCGCGCGCAAGCTTCGCGGATCAGCGCCGAGTTGCCGATCATGCCTTCCACGCTGCCATCGCGCTGGTCGAGTTCGCGGCGCAGCACGAAATTTTCGCGCCGCAGCGAGGAGCGTTCGAAGCAGCGCTTCACCGCGTTCAGCATCTGTGCCACGGAGAAGGGCTTGAGCAGGAAATCGGAGGCGCCGGCACGCAGCGCGTCGATCGCAGTTTCCAGATCGGCATACGCCGTCATCAGCACCACGTCGCCGGCAAAACCCTGCTCGCGCAACTGGTGCAGCCACTCCACGCCGGAACGGCCGGGCAGGGCGATGTCGAGCACGATCAGGTCGAAGTGGCGCCGGTTCAGCAGTTCGGCGGCGTCCTCGACGCTGCCGGCGGTCGCCACCCAACCGCAGCGCAGCGCCAGCGAGCGGTGCAGGAAACTGACCATGCCCGGCTCGTCATCGACCACCAGCACCGACTGGTGCTGCCATGGCGAAAGCTCGGCCGTTGCGACCGCTGGAACGGAACCCACGTCTCCTCCTTGCTGGATTTCTTGTTGGTTTGCCATGATGGTCATTTCGGTGGAGCTTGGCAATTGGCACGGACGTGCAGGACAAATTGTCCCACCTGGGTCGAAGTGGCATGGACATTTTGTCCAGTCCGGAATGCTGCGCTGCGGTAAGTAATTGACCAGTCTATATCTTGCTTATTGGCGCAGAAGTTGCGTTAATGACTCACTGGTCCGTTGCTCTCAAAGGACCGGAAATCAAACAAGGAGGAGGCAAACATGCAAGTGTCACGGCGGCAGTTCTTCAAGATCTGCGGCGCCGGTATGAGCGGGTCATCCATCGCACTGATGGGGTTCTCGCCAACATCGGCCCTGGCGGAGGTGCGCAGCTACAAGCTGGCCCACGCCACGGAAACCCGCAACATGTGTCCCTACTGCTCGGTGAGCTGCGGGGTCCTGATCTACACCACGGGTGACAAGTCCAAGAATGCGAAAGCGGACATCATCCACATCGAGGGCGATCCGGATAATCCCGTGAATCGCGGCACGCTGTGTCCCAAGGGCGCCGGCCTGCTCGACATGGTCAAGAGCCCCAACCGGGTCAAGTTCCCCGAAGTGCGCGAGCCCGGCACCAACGAATGGAAGCGCATTTCCTGGGATGACGCCCTGACGCGCATCGCCAAGCACATGAAGGCCGACCGCGACGCCAACTTCATCGAGAAGAACAAGGACGGCGTCACGGTGAATCGCTGGTCCACCTTCGGTTTCCTCGCCTCATCCGCCGCCAACAACGAAACGGGATATATCACTCACAAGGTACTGCGCAGCCTCGGCGCCGTCGCCTTCGATACGCAAGCACGCATTTGACACGCCCCCACGGTATCCAGTCTGGGTCCGACATTTGGGCGTGGCGCAATGACCAACCACTGGGTCGACATCAAGAATGCCGACCTGGTGCTGATCATGGGTGGCAATGCCGCCGAAGCGCATCCCTGCGGCTTTAAATGGGTCATCGAAGCGAAGAAGGAGCGCAAGGCCAAGCTGGTCGTCGTTGACCCACGCTTCACGCGTTCCGCTGCGGTAGCCGACTACTATGCCCCGGTTCGTGCCGGCGCCGACATCGCCTTCCTTGGTGGCGTGGTCAACTACCTGCTGACCAACGACAAGATCCATCACGACTACGTCAAGAACTACACCAATGCCGGCTTCCTGATCAATCCCGACTACAAGTTCGAGGACGGCATCTTCTCCGGCTACAACGCGGAAAAGCGCAACTATGACAAGGCCACCTGGGGCTACCAGATGACCGAGGCGGACAAGAAGACCGGCGAGTCCTGGGTCAAGGTCGATCCGACCCTGCAGGATCCGAACTGCGCCTTCCAGTTGCTGAAGAAGCACTA
>JBIKLV010000161.1:0-4999 GCA_044359585.1 Sulfuritalea sp.
CCAGCGCGGTCTGCCGCGCATCGGCCCGGCCAGAGCAGCGACCGACCACCCACTTGAGCACCCGCATGTTCTCGCCGAAGCCGGGCCACATGAAATTGCCGTCGGCGTCCTGGCGGAACCAGTTGACGGTGAAGATGCGCGGCGCGTGTTCGACCTGGTGGCCGATGCGCAGCCAGTGGTTGAAGTAGTCGCCCATGTGGTAGCCGCAGAACGGCAGCATGGCGAACGGGTCGCGGCGCACGATGCCTTGCGCGCCGGCCGCGGCGGCCGTGGTTTCGGAGCCCAGCGTGGCGGCCATGTAAACGCCGTAGTTCCAGTTGAAGGCTTCGAACACCAGCGGCACCGTGGTCGAGCGACGGCCACCGAAAATGAACGCCGAGATCGGCACGCCGGCGGGATCTTCCCAGGCGGGGTCGATCGACGGGCACTGGCTGGCCGGGGCGGTAAAGCGCGAGTTCGGATGTGCGGCCTTGCGTCCGGCCTTGCCGTCGGCCGGCGTCCAGTCGTTGCCCTGCCAGTCGATCAGGTGTGCCGGCGCTTCCTTGGTCATGCCTTCCCACCAGACATCGCCGTCGTCGGTCAGCGCGACGTTGGTGAAGATGATGTTTTCCTTCAGGGTCGCCATGGCGTTGAAGTTGGTCTTCTCGCTGGTGCCGGGGGCGACGCCGAAAAAGCCCGCTTCCGGGTTGATCGCATACAGCCGGCCATCCTTGCCCGGCTTGATCCAGGCAATGTCGTCGCCGACCGTGGTCACCTTCCAGCCGCCGAGGCTTTCCGGCGGGATCAGCATGGCGAAGTTGGTCTTGCCGCAGGCCGAGGGGAAGGCGGCGGCGACGTAGGACTTCACGCCTTCCGGCGATTCGACGCCGAGGATCAGCATGTGTTCGGCCAGCCAGCCTTCATCGCGTGCCATGGTCGAGGCGATGCGCAGCGCGAAGCATTTCTTGCCCAGCAGCGCGTTGCCGCCATAGCCGGAACCGAAGGACCAGATCTCGCGGGTTTCCGGGAAATGGCTGATGTACTTGGTCTTGTTGCACGGCCACTTGACGTCGGCCTGACCGGGCTGCAGCGGGTGTCCGACGCTGTGCAGGCAGGGCACGAAGACGCCGTCGCTGCCGAGTTGGTCGAGCACGGCGCGGCCCATGCGCGTCATGACGCGCATGTTGACCACCACGTAGGGGCTGTCCGAGAGTTCGATGCCGATGTGGGCGATCGGCGAACCGATCGGACCCATCGAGAACGGCACGACGTACATGGTGCGCCCGCGCATGGAGCCCTTGAACAGGCCGCGCAGGGTTTCCTTCATCTTGTCCGGGTGTTCCCAGTTGTTGTTGGGGCCGGCATCTTCCGGGTCCGAGGTGCAGACGTATGTACGGTCCTCGACGCGGGCGACGTCGGACGGATCGGACACGACCAGGTAGGAGTTCTTGCGCTTGGCGGGATTGAGGCGGACCATGCTGCCGCCGGCGATCATCACTTCGCAAAGCCGGTCGGATTCTTCCTGCGAGCCGTCGCACCAGGCGATGTCGTCGGGTTCGGTGAGGGCGGCGACTTCGGCCACCCAGGCCGCCAGCTTGGCGTGCTTGACGTAGGCGGGGGCCGGATATGTTTTGGGCTGGTTCATGACGCGATCTTCTCCATTCTGAATTGAACTCGCGCCGGCCGGCCGGGCGATCGGGGGGTGGGGATCGGCGGGGCTTCCGGCAGTCCGCAACGGAGGGCGGGGTGGCCCGGGTGGCGGAGCAAACATAAAGGTAAATTATCCCACAATCGAAAGCGGCACGTGACGCCATGGCAGTCGTCGCCTGCGTTCAAGCTGTGTGGCCCAAGCGTAGTTGCCGCTCGGCGGCAGGCCACTGGAACGAATTGCGCCGTGAAAGCGGCCATTTGCCAAAGAGTCGGCGCTGGCGACACGGCGCTAGAATTGGCCCACATTCAGATGACCATCAGGAGCAAGCATGGACGAACGTCTCCGCGCCGCGGCGCTGGAATATCACCTCTATCCCCAGCCCGGCAAGATCGCGGTCACGCCGACCAAGGCGCTGACCAATCAATCCGACCTGTCGCTGGCCTATTCGCCGGGCGTGGCCGCCGCCTGCGAAGAGATCGTGCGCGATCCGGCAACCGCGGCGCTCTACACCTCGCGCGGCAATCTCGTGGCCGTAATCAGCAACGGCACCGCGGTGCTCGGCCTTGGCAACATCGGGCCGCTGGCCGGCAAGCCGGTGATGGAAGGCAAGGGCGTACTGTTCAAGAAGTTCGCCGGGATCGACGTGTTCGACATCGAAGTCGCCGAGAACGACCCCGACAAGCTGGTCGACATCATCGCCTCGCTGGAGCCGACCTTCGGCGGCATCAACCTGGAAGACATCAAGGCCCCTGAATGCTTCTACGTCGAAGCCAAGCTGCGCGAGCGCATGAAGATCCCGGTCTTCCACGATGACCAGCACGGCACGGCCATCATCGCCAGTGCCGCAGTGCTGAATGGCTTGCGCGTGGTGAACAAGGACATCGCCAGGATCAAGCTGGTCTGCTCCGGTGCCGGCGCCGCGGCGATCGCCTGCCTCGACCTGCTGGTGAGCCTGGGCCTCGATCCGAAGAACGTCTATGCCGTCGATAGCAAGGGCGTGATCCACACCGGGCGCGAGAACCTCGATCCGTCGAAGGCGCGTTACGCGCAGAAGACCGATGCCCGCAGCCTGGGTGATGCCATGCCGGGCGCAGACGTATTCCTGGGCCTTTCGACCGCCGACGTGCTGAAACCCGACATGGTCAAGACCATGGCGCGCGACCCGATCATCCTCGCCATGGCCAATCCCGATCCGGAGATCCTGCCCGAGCATGCCAAGGCGGTTCGTCCCGATGCGATCATCGGTACCGGTCGTTCGGACTATCCGAACCAGGTCAACAACGTGCTGTGCTTCCCGTTCATGTTCCGTGGCGCGCTGGATGTCGGCGCCACCACCATTAACGAGGCAATGAAGGTCGCCGCCGTGCGCGCCATCGCGGAGCTGGCACATGCGGAGCAGTCGGAAGTCGTCACCGCCGCCTATGGCACGGAGGATCTGGCCTTCGGTCCGGAATACCTGATTCCGAAACCCTTCGATCCACGCCTTATCCTCAAGGTGGCGCCGGCCGTCGCCCAGGCGGCGATGGATTCCGGCGTCGCCACGCGCCCGATCGAGGACATGGAGCGCTACCGCGACAAGCTCAACGACTTCGTCTACCACACCGGCCTGCTGATGCGCCCGGTGTTCGCCGCGGCGAAGAAGGCGCCGGCGCGCATCGTGTTCTGCGAGGGCGAGGACGAGCGCATCCTGCGCGCCGCGCAAACCGTGTGCGACGAAGGGTTGGCGCGGCCCGTCCTGATCGGTCGCCCCGAGGTGGTCGAACAGCGCATCGCGCGCTATGGCCTGCGGATTCGCGCCGGCGACCACTTCGAACTGGTCAATCCGGATTCCGATCCGCGCTACAAGGAGCTTTGGCAGGACTACTACGACCTCACCTGCCGCAAGGGCGTCGGCATCGAGTACGCCAAGCGCGAGATGCGCCGCCGCACCACGCTGATCGGCGCCATGCTGGTGCGCCACAACTACGCCGAGGGCATGCTGTGCGGCACCTTCGGCAAGCATTCCCAGCACCTGCGCTACGTTTCCGAGGTAATCGGCCGCAAGCCGGGAATCGAGCATTTCTATGCCATGAACATGCTGGTGCTGCCCAAGCGGACGCTGTTCATCGGCGACACCTACATCAACTACGACCCGACGGCGGAGCAACTGGCCGAACTGACCCGCCTGGGCGCCGAGGAAGTTCGTCGCTTCGGCCTGACGCCGCGCGCTGCGCTGCTGTCACATTCGAACTTCGGCGCCGAGGACACGCCGACGGCGATCAAGATGCGGCGCGCGCTGGAAATCCTGCGCAAGACGGCGCCGGACCTCGAAGTCGACGGCGAGATGCACGGCGACACGGCCCTGTCGGACGACATCCGGCGCAATGTGTTCCCGAACTCGACGCTTACCGGCCAGGCCAACCTGCTGATCATGCCGACGCTGGATGCCGCCAACATCGCCTTCAACCTGCTCAAGACCTCCGCCGGCGACGGCCTGACGGTCGGTCCGATGCTGCTCGGCGCGGCGCGTCCGGTGCATGTGCTGACGCCGACGGCGACGGTGCGGCGCATCGTCAATGTCACCGCGCTGCTCTCGGTGGAGGCCCAGCAGCACGCGAAGGGCGGCGCTTGATGCTAACGCTCATGGCACCAAGAGCCACCCGCTGAGATGAAACACGCGAAAGGCAAATTGAAGGCCCCCCACCCCCGATCCACGGCCGGCCCTGCATGGCCGGCCGGCTCCGGCGGCGCGAAGCAGTGCTTCGCGAAACCCCGCCTGCGCCCCCTTCCCAGGGCGGGGCTACCACTCGGCTCGCTACGCTCGATAGTTTCCATAGACTTCGCAACGGTTGCTTCAGGTTAAATGACGCAAACGCGCACCGCCCTGATCCTCACCGGCGGCGGTGCGCGTGCCGGCTACCAGGTCGGCGTACTGAAGGCCGTTCGCGAACTGCTTCCGCAACCGCGCCGCAACCCGTTTCCCATCCTCTGCGGCACCTCGGCCGGCGCGCTCAACGCGGCGTCGATGGCGGTTTGGGCCGAGGATTTTGGCGCCGGGGTGGACAACCTGTTGCAGGTCTGGGAAAACTTTAGCGCCCATCAGGTCTATCGCGCCGATCCGGCCGGCATCGGCGTCGCCGGTGCGCGCTGGCTGTCGACGCTGGCGCTGGGCTGGCTGACGCGCCGCGCGCCGCGCTCCTTGCTCGACAATTCGCCGCTGCGGCGCTTGCTTGGCGAAAGCCTCGACTTCAGCCGCATTGCGCACGCCATCGACAGCGGTGCCCTGCATTCGGTCAGCATCACCTGCTCCGGCTATTCGTCGGGACAGAGCGTGAGCTTCTTCCAGGGGCGCGCCGACCTTGAAGGCTGGCGGCGCAGTCAGCGCATCGG
>JBIKLV010000162.1:0-4969 GCA_044359585.1 Sulfuritalea sp.
TGACAGCCGGCCGAACCGCCACGGCGGAGGAGACCTTCCAGCGGGTTCTGGCGATGCATCCGGAAAATCCGCGCGCCCAGGCCGGGCTTGAGGCGGTTGCTCGCGCCAGGCGGCATCGTGCAGAGGTCAGCCGGGCAATCGAGGCCGATAGCAAGGGCCAGGCCGAGTTGGCGCTGGACCTGCTCTACAAGGTGCTGGCAGAAAACCCCGAAATGCTGGGGGCGCGCGAAGCGCGACGCGAGATCCAGTCCAAGCGCTTCCGCCAGATCATTTCTGCGCCCCAGCTGAAGTCGCGCTACACACAGCCGATCAGCCTGGAGTTTCGCGAGACCGGCCTGCGCCAGGTCTTCGATGCTCTGGCCAAGGGTAGCGGCTTGAATTTCATCTTCGACAAGGAAGTCCGACCGGATATCCGCGTCAGCATTTCGGTGCGCGATGTGTTGATCGAAAACGCGATCGCCCTGCTGCTCGAGCCTAACCAGCTGGCCGGCAAGGTGCTCAATGACAACACGCTGATGATCTACCCGGCCACCGCACCGAAGATTCGCGAATACCAGGACCTGGTGATCCGTTCCTTCTACCTGGAGAACGCCGACGTCAAGCAGACGCAGAACATGATCAAGGCCATGCTCAAGACCAAGGATACCTTCATCGACGAGAAGCTGAACCTGCTGGTGATTCGCGATACGCCGGATGTGATTCGCCTGGCCGAGAACCTGATCTCGGTGCAGGACCACGCCGAACCTGAAGTGATGCTGGAAGTGGAGGTGATGGAGATACTGCGCTCCCAACTCTCGCAGCTCGGCCTGCAGTTTCCGGATCAGTTCGCCATGAATTCACGCGGCATCACCGGCGGTCCCTACCCGGGATCGCTGAACCTGAAACGCGAAGTCGGCACCAGCAACCTGCTGTCGAACCCGCGCATCCGGGTGCGCAACCGAGAAAAAGCGAAAGTCCTGATCGGCAACCGCATCCCCGTCATCTCGTCGGTAGTCACACCCAGCTCGACGACGCCGGTGATCACGGACACCATCCAGTACCTCGACGTCGGCCTCAAACTGGAGATCGAGCCGAACATCCATCTCGACGGCGGCGTGATGATCAAGATGAATCTTGAGGTAAGCACGCTGGGTGACCAGGTGACCAGCAAGAACGGCACGATCGCCTTCCGGGTCGGTACTCGTAATGCATCGACCGTGCTGCAGCTGAAGGACGGCGAAACCCAGACCCTGATGGGCCTGATCCAGGACGACGAGATCGAAAAGGCCGCTCGCCTGCCCGGCCTCGGTGACATTCCGGTACTCGGCCGCTTGTTCTCAAACACCCGTACCGACGGCCAAAAGACTGAAATCGTGCTTTCGATCACCCCCAGAATTGTGCGCAACATTCCCCGTCCGCCCATGGATATGGCGGCAGTCTGGTCAGGTACCGAGGCGGCATTTCGCGTCGCCCGGCCGGTACTGAACTTGCCCGACGCGCCGGTGCCGGTGAAGGTGGCTTCCAACCGCACGGCAATCGCGGTCGGTACCCCCGCGGTCGCTACCGTGGCGGCGGCTACTCAGGCGGCTTCCGCGCCACCGCGGACCGGCGACACGGCGCCCGCCGAGGCACTGCAACTCTCATGGAAGTCCCCGGCGCAGGTCAAACCGGGCGAGGAATTCACCGTGAGCGTCGAAGCCAGCAGCACGGTGGCACTGGCGGGAGCCGAGCTGCAACTTCTGTTCGACCCTTCGGCATTGGCCGTAGTCAGCATCACTGAAGGCGACCTGCTGCGCAACGACAGCGCCCAGACCAACTTCACCCATCGCTCGGATGCCTCAACCGGGCGCGTCTATGCCGGGGTGAAGCGTGCCGCAGCCAACGGCGCGAGTGGCAGCGGATCACTGCTGGCAGTCACCTTCAAGGCCATAGGCAAGGAAGGCCCGACGCAGGTGCATGTGGCTTCCGCTGTTCCGGCTGTGGCGGGTGGCGGCAGCTTGCCGGTGAGGGGCGGCGGCCCCCTGCAACTGCTGGTTGGCAACGCAGGGAAGCAGTGATGCGCAAGACAGGTGGATTCACGTTGATCGAGCTGGTGATCACGGTCGCCATCGTCGGGATCCTGGCGGGAATGGCTGTGCCGCTCAAGGAGATCGTGGTCAAGCGCGGAAACGAGCGGGATCTGCGCAACGCCTTGCGCGAAATCCGCGGTGCGCTTGACGCCTACAAGCGTGCGATTGACGAGGGGAAGGTAAAGCACAGTGTCGGCGACAGCGGCTTTCCCACCAGCATCGACGAGCTTGCCGGCGGTGTCGAGGACATCAGCAACGCGGAGCGGCAGAAGATCTACTTTCTGCGCCGCGTGCCACGCGACCCGATGCATTCCGATCCCGGCCTGCCGGCGGCGCAGACTTGGGGCAAGCGCAGCTACGCGAGCGGCCCTGACGAACCGCGCGAGGGGCGTGACGTATTCGACGTGTATTCGCTGGCAAGCGGGCGTGGGCTGAACGGGGTGCCTTACCGTGAATGGTAAAAAACGTTCTGGCGGCTTCACCCTGATCGAGCTGCTGGTGGTGATGGCGATCATTGCCACCCTGGCGTCGATTGCCGCGCCGCGCTACTTCAGCAGCCTGGAGAATTCCCGCGAGGTGGCGCTGCGCGCCAACCTCAAGGCAATGCGTGAAGCCATCGACCAGTTCTACCAGGACACCGGCAAGTGGCCGGCATCGCTGGAAGACCTGGTGAAGAACCGATATCTGAGGGAGGTTCCGGTGGATCCGGTGGCGGGCGACGCCAATTCGTGGGCCCCCGTGAAGCAGACGGCGACGACGATTGCCGGCATACGCGATATCCGCAGCGGCGCCCAGGGTACGCCACGCGACGGGACACGCTATGAGGACTGGTAGCGCAGCAGCCCAGGCCGGCTACACCTATTTCGGCTTGTTGCTCGCTATCACCGTGGCGTCATTAACCCTCTCGGCCGGAGCCACCCTGCTGGGCAACGAGGTCCGCCGCGACAAGGAACGCGAGCTGATGTTCGCCGGAGACGCCATCCGCCGTGCCATCGGACAGTATCACCTGAAGAACCAGGGCAGTCCGGAGCCCTTTCCGAAGCGACTTGAATCCCTGTTGCGCGATTCCAATCAGGCCACGGTGCAGCGTTACCTGCGAAAGATTTATCACGATCCGATGCATGAGCCGGGCGGGTTTGGATTCCAGCCGATGAGCGGCGACTGGGTGTTGATCCACGATAACAACGGACAGATCATCGGCGTGCATTCCAATTCAGGCCGTGAGCCCTTGCGCAAGGACGGGTTTCCTACCGAGTACGCGGCGTTTCGGCAAGCCCGTAGTTACGCCGACTGGAAATTTGTCGCGGAGGGCGCGGTGCCGGTGGCCCAGGCGGGCACCGTAATCGGATTCACGGAGGCGGGTCGATGAGTCGCGGCGGTGCAATGCCCGGCTATCCATGCGCGAGGCACGAGATCAATCCCGAACGAGACAAATCATGACCAAAAACGAGATGCGCGGCTGCAGGCACGTCTGCAAAGACAATCCCGGCGAACTCCAGGAGCAGCTTGCTGACGCCATGAAGGATCTCCGCGAGAAAGGCGTGCCGGAAGCGAAGGTGCGCGCCATGGCGCGTGACCCGGCATGGATTGCGAGTCTGTTCCCGCCGCAGAGCCTGGGTGCCGTTCGCGAAGTGGCCGAGGCCATGGTGTCTACCCAGTGCGCCGAGTGCGCGGTCGACAGGGCGTACTGGCATCCGCGATACGGCAGCCGCAATCCGCGGTGATCGCTCCACCCGGAGCCGGAACACCTGCTTGCCGCTGTGATCAGCGCTAGCGCACTTTTTGCGCCCGTGATACCCGCTGTTACATTCATCTGACAAAGTCGCGATAGACCTGAAACGACCAGCTTTCTAAGATGCAGCGCATGGGCCTCGCGCTTCGGCGTGGTGCCGCGCGAACTTGGAGAGCCAAATGTTTCGAACCTGTCCTGCCGAGAGTCGCCCGTTTTTCCGGTTGTTCCGGCTCGCCGCAATGGCGCTGGCCCTGGTGGCTGCCGGCGGCTCGGGCGGGGCGCTGGCGCAGGCCCGAACCTATGCGGTTCCGGTGATTCCCCCGGCGCCGCGCGTTCCGGCCGGCTTCGACATCACCGGTTTCATCCAGCAGGCGACCCTGGATACCACCGGCGCGATCTGCAATCCAACTCATCCCCGTCTGGCGGGCGGAACCGTGGTTCTCAACGGTCAGAAGATCACCATTCCCTGCAACACGGTGGTGCAGATGCCGGCCTTCACCCTGTCGTGGGCAGACCTGTTCAACTCCGCAACCGGGCTTGCGCCGGCAAGCATTGCCCCGCTCGGGCAGACCGGCCTGGCGCTGGGCGATCGGATCGGGTCGGTTTCCGGGGCCAGCATATCTTTGACCACAGCGGGTTTGCTGAGCATGGCCAGCCGATCGGAAACCTCGGCGACCCTGCAGACGCGATACAGCGGTCCCTTGCCGTCGTTCGAGATCCGGGTCGTGGGCAATGTGGTGGCTGGCAGCTACGTGGCAGGGCTGGTGTTCATCTCGCAGCAGTCGCTCAATAGCTCGCAGGGCGTGATCAGCTGCGTCAACTATGCCATTGGGGAACTCCAGATCGGCGGCGTTCCGGTGGACCCGAGCGCGACCGCCGCCTGTCCGGACCCTGCGCCGGCAGGCGTAGCGCGGGTTCGAATCAACGATACGGTCGGCCGCTTCGGCAAGAAACATGCGGCCACCGGCCGTTGCGCCGGCGCCGCGGATTGCGTGGAGCAGCCGGGCTACGATCCCCGTTTCACACCCGACACCGATAATCCGACGATCACCGCCAGCACGGGCTTCCCCTTGTGCATACCGCGCAGCAATCCGTTTACCGCGGGCACGGATCCGCTGTGTCCGCAGTCAAACCGCCCTCTGGCGCCTTTCTGCCCCAGCTTCCCCGATGGCACTGGCATCCCCCCCTT